>JAYVEV010000083.1:0-36702 GCA_043773745.1 Burkholderiales bacterium
GGTCCTGGGCACCAAGCATTTTTTGGTTGGTGGCACACACCGATATGCGCTGATTAGCCCATAAAAGTGCTATGCCACCGATAACCTGCCGCGGCTAAATGCGTCCTGTCACCAGCAAAATGAGCAGAACAACCACGACCAGGCCAACAACACCGCTCGGTGCGTAGCCCCAGCTTCGACTGTGTGGCCATGATGGAATTGCACCGATCAAAATCAAAACCAGAACGATTAAAACGATTGTGCCAATACTCATAAACATCCCCTTAACTTGTAATTGTGTGCCACCGACTTAGGCCGATAGCAATGAGGAGCTTTGTCCACACAATCCCAAGTTATTGGGATCAGCCCCTAGGGTCTGTGCGCTACCGAACACGGGAGCGCACTGGCTTTGGATTAGCCTTTTTTGTTTCCGAACAATAGTAGGGCGGCACCAATCAAAATTGCGCCAACACCGGCCCAAACGGGCACATTAACCGTTTCTTTTTCCTTGACCGACAATTCAATCGGGCCAAGTTTTATTTGCTGGGTATCTTTGGTGTAGCTAAACCCGCCATACGCCAACGCGAGAATACCGCCTACGATTAGAGCGATCGCTGTCATTTTGACTGCATTCATACTGATTTCCTTTAATTTTAGATTTAATATTGCGCAGAAATACAACTAAAAATTTAGTGTACGCGGAACGAATGCATGCATCAAGGCTAGAAAAACGAGACGATGCTTTTGGCTAGGACATGTTGCAGTTGGTTGCACTGGCTTTGCTGCTATGAGAATCTGTTGCTTAACCTGTTAAAATTTCATTACTTCAAATGTAATGAAAAATTATTCGTTTTAATCCCATCACTTTAAAATTTCCAATTGACTCATCTCGGTTTGAATCATCTCCAATGGCTGGAATCGGAAGCCATCCACATCATGCGCGAGGTGGTTGCTGAATGTGCCAACCCGGCGTTGTTGTTTTCGGGCGGCAAAGATTCCATTTGCATGTTGCGGATTGCACAAAAGGCATTCAGTCCTGATCGCTTCCCTTTTCCGCTGCTGCATATTGATACCGGACACAATTTTCCTGAAGTCATGAAGTTTCGCGATGAGTGTGTGGCCGCCTTGGGCGAAAGACTTGTTGTCGGTTCAGTAGAAGCATCAATTGCCGCCGGTCGTGTACGTTTGAAACATCCTCTTGAAAGTCGCAATTCATACCAAAGCATCACCTTGCTCGATATTATTGCCGAGCATGGTTTTGATGCGCTGTTTGGCGGTGCCCGGCGCGACGAAGAAAAAGCGCGTGCAAAAGAACGGATTATTTCGCATCGTGATGAGTGGGGCCAGTGGGATCCTAAAAATCAACGCCCTGAATTGTGGAGCCTCTACAACACTCGCATGGTGAAAGGTGAACACCTGAGGGTGTTTCCGCTCTCAAACTGGACCGAGCTCGATATTTGGCATTATATTGAGCAAGAAAAATTGCTTGTGCCAACGATCTATTTTGCGCATGAACGTAAAGTCGTTGAGCGTAATGGGTTGCTGATGCCGATCACAGGCGTCACACCGCCGCGCGACGATGAGATCGTCGTGAAGCGCATGGTTCGCTTTCGTACCGTCGGCGATATGACCTGTACCTGCCCCGTTGCCTCAACTGCGTCAACCGTAGAGTCGATTATTGCCGAAACTCTCATTACCCATGTTAGTGAACGCGGTGCCACGCGCATGGACGACCAAACCAATGATGCCTCGATGGAATTACGAAAAAAAGAAGGGTATTTTTAGTGCTATTAACTGCGGTCCATGATGCCGACACCTTGCGTTTTACCACTGCCGGTTCAGTCGACGACGGCAAAAGCACGCTGATTGGCCGTTTGCTGTATGACACGCAATCTATTCTCGACGATCAGGTGCGCGCACTTGAGGGGGCCACCATTCGTCATGGGCATGTGGAGGCAGGTGAAAAGCTGGACCTGTCCCTGCTCACGGATGGCTTGATGGCAGAGCGGGAGCAGGGCATCACGATTGATGTGGCGTACCGATATTTTACTTCCATGGTCGGCACCAAACAGCGCCGCTTTATCATTGCCGATACGCCCGGTCATGAACAATACACGCGCAATATGGTTACTGGCGCGTCAACTGCCAATCTGACTATTATTTTATTGGATGTGAGTCGCGGCCTCACCACCCAATCGAAGCGCCATGCGGTGATTGCATCTTTGCTGCGCATTCCCCATGTGGTCGTGGCGGTAAATAAAATGGATCTGGCGGCTTATGCCGAGAACGCCTTTACGAGAATCAAAGACGAGTTCGCATCATTTTTGGAGCCGCTTGGTTTTACGCAAATAAGCTTCATTCCGGTTTCCGCACTAAATGGCGACATGGTGGTTAATCCCGGCACTAGCATGGCTTGGTATTCGGGTGCCACCCTGCTCCAAACCCTAGTATCTGCGAGGATCTTCAGGGATTCGTCCGTTGGCTTCAGATTTCCCATCCAGCTTGTCAGCCGCGTTAAATTTGGGTCACAAAATGATTTGCGCGGCTACTGTGGCCGGGTTGAGTCGGGCAGTGTTTTTGTGGGGGATGAGGTCATGGTGTTGCCCTCCAGACAGCTCGCAACAGTGGTGCAGATACCCACTTTTCAGGGTGGGCAAGAAGGCGCCACAAATGGCGAATCGATCACGTTGGTATTGGATCGCCAAATTGATATCTCGCGCGGCGACATGATCGTTCACCCCCATACTTTGCCGACGGTGGATGCCAAACTTTCCGCCCATCTTTGTTGGCTGGATATCGAGCCGATGAATCTTTCACGGCGTTATTGGCTTAAGCACACAAGCCAGGTGACGCGCGCGCAACTGATTGAAATAAGCTATCGACTTGATGTGAATACTTTAGAGCAGCAAACTGGTGTGACAACCCTGATCATGAATGAAATTGGCCAAGTTGATATCAAAACTCAGCGTCCGCTGATGTTTGATGCCTATGAAGATAGTCATCAGACGGGCTGCTTTGTATTGATTGACGATGCCACCAATCGCACCGTGGCAGCGGGAATGATCGTGAGTAAATAGCGCTGCAAATAAAAAAGCCGCTCTATAGCCAGGCGGCTTTTTTATTAAAAACTAATCTGGTGCCCGGGAAAAGACTCGAACTTTCACACCATTGCTGGCGCATGGACCTGAACCATGTGCGTCTACCAATTCCGCCACCCGGGCATATCAGTCACGCAAGAACAACAACTGTACATCTAGCTATCACTCTCGCGTAAAATGAGCGGCGAATATATATGAAAAGAGCCCAATTGTCTACACGACCCAAGCACAGCAAAGAAAAACCGTCCATCAGCAATGCATCTGCTGCGGGAAATTCGCCCTCATCCAAGCTCAAAGCAACTAAGGTTAAGCCTGCCTCTCGGGCGGGCGACCCGCATCTTGAGCGTGAGCGCAACAAATACGAAAATCCGATCCCCAGCCGCGAATTGATTCTTGAATTACTGGCCGAGATTGGCGTCCCTGCAGATGCCGCCACGATTGCGGCGCGCCTTGAAATCGCCGATACCGAGCAGGAGGGTTTTATCCGCCGCCTGAATGCCATGGAGCGTGACGGACAGGTGATGCGCAATCGCAAAGGCGATATTTGCCTTCTCGATAAGCTGGATCTCATTCCGGGCAAGGTTCAGGGGCATCCCGATGGGTTCGGGTTTTTGGTGCCCGACAACGGCACAGATGACCTATTTCTAAGCCCCAAACAAATGCAAAAAGTGCTGCACGGAGATCGTGCTGTGGTACGCGAAGTTGGTGTTGATAAACGCGGCCGTCGTGAAGCGGCAATTGTTGAAGTCATTGAGCGCGGCAACACCAAGCTTGTTGGCCGGTTGTTTGTTGAGCATGGCGTCTATTTTGTGGTCGCTGAAAACAAACGAATCAGTCAGGATATTTTGGTTGAGCCCGGCTATGTCGGCGGCGCTACGGCGGGCCAAGTGGTGATGGTAGAGCTGGTCGCCCAGCCGTCCAAACAAGCCGAGCCAGTCGCGCGCGTGCTGGAGATTATCGGTAACTATGCCGATCCCGGTATGGAGATAGAGATTGCGCTTCGCAAACACGATCTCCCGCATGAGTGGCCTGCCGATGTATTGGCTATTGAAGCAAAAATACCCAAGAAAGTAACCGCGGCAGACATTAAAGGCCGTGTGGATTTGCGCGACTTCCCATTTGTCACCATCGATGGCGAGACCGCCAAAGATTTTGATGATGCGGTTTATGCCGAGCGACAAGGTGGTGGCAAAAATTCCGGCTTCCGTCTCATGGTGGCGATTGCAGATGTATCGCACTATGTAAAAACGGGTGATGCGCTGGATCGTGAAGCACGTAATCGCGGCAATTCAGTTTACTTCCCACGCCGCGTCATTCCGATGTTGCCTGAGGCTTTGTCGAACGAAATGTGTTCGCTCAAGCCTCATGTGGACCGTCTCGCGCTAGTGTGCGACATGTCGATTTCCCTCACCGGCGAGGTCAAGCACTACGAATTTATGGAAGCGGTGTTTCATTCCGCCGCGCGCTGCACATACACCAGTGTGGCCAAGGCGATTTACGGCTTGGAGCCTAACCAAAATGATCATGGTCTGGATGCCAGCATCATTCCGCATCTGAAAATACTGGATCAGGTATTCCGTGTCTTGCTGGCGGCCCGTAACAAGCGCGGTGCGATTGATTTTGAGACCACTGAAACCATGATGATGTTCGATGAAGGTGGCAAGATTGAACGCATCGTGCCAACCGTGCGCAATGACGCGCATCGTTTGATTGAAGAATGCATGCTGGCCGCCAATGTCTGCGCCGCCAATTATCTGGCTGCCAATGAGCACGCCAACCTTTATCGCGTTCACGAGCGGCCCAGTGAGGAAAAACTCGTTGCGTTGCGCGCCATGCTGAAAGATTTTGGTTTGCAGATGATGGGCGGCAAAGAGCCCAAGCCGTCTGATTACGGCGAAGTGTTAAAAAAAATCAAAGAGCGCCCCGATGCGCCATTATTACAAACGGTTATGTTGCGCTCAATGAAGCAGGCCGTTTACAGCCCCGATAACGCGGGTCATTTTGGGCTGGCGTATGAGGCTTACACCCATTTCACATCACCGATTCGCCGCTACCCGGATTTACTGACTCATCGCGCGATCAAAGCCGTGCTCAAGGGCGAAACCTACGACCCGAAAGCGCCTTGGGATCAGCTTGGTACACAGTGTTCGGCCACGGAGCGCAGAGCGGATGAAGCCACGCGTGATGTCACCGCTTGGCTCAAGTGCTATTACATGAAAGATCGCATTAATGAGGTTTTTACCGGCATGATCACGGGTGTGACGGCCTTTGGTATTTTTGTGACGCTGGATGATGTGTATGTTGAAGGCCTGGTGCATATTTCCGAGCTGGGCCAGGATTATTTCCATTTTGACCAAGATAAACATTTGATCTTGGGCGAACGTACCCGCAAGAAATATCAGCTGGCTGATCGCTTGAATATCAAGGTGGTGCGGGTCGATATTGAGACCAGCAAAATTGATTTTGCTTTGTCCAGCGAGAAACCCAAGCGCGCATCCACGCCGGAGGAAGAAGACGAGCAGGATACGCAAGTAGAGCGACAAAATATTGCGCCCGGCTTCAGCCAAAAACCCGGCAAGGCACCGAATAAAATACCCAAGCCCGCATTGACTACCAGTAATTTACCACCGCTGCCATCGTTTTCCAAAGGTGGAAGCAAAGCCCGGCTTGAAAAAGCCCCGTTGGCAAAAACGGTCGGCCTCAAAGCTGAGAAGACAGTTGTTACTTTCACCAGTGCCAATCCGCCCACCACGCCAGTTGCAGGTTTTGCGAGCGAGCATGTGGTCGGCAAACGTAAAGCCAAGGTTGAGCCCAAGCCGCTACCGCAGTCAAAAAATTCTCAGCAAGCAAAAAATAAAGCAGGCGGCAAATCTAAAGCAGGCGGCGCACTGTTAAACAAGAAGAAAAAGAAATGAAGCCCCAAATCGTATTTGGTTTTCACGCTGTAACCTCACGGCTGCGGGTGCGTGCCGAGAGCGTGCGCGAAATGTATGTTGATGCCAAGCGCATCGACAAACGCATGGAAGATCTGCTGGCCCACGCCAAAGATAAAAATGTTCGCGTCATGCAGGTTGATGGTGCGAGGCTCGACGGCATGACCGGCAACGCGCGGCATCAGGGTGTGGTGGTGCTGGTAGAGCCCAGCCAGTTGCCCCAATTTGTTGACGATGTGCTGGAGGAATTAACCGTGCCGCCGTTTTTATTGGTGCTTGATGGCGTAACCGATCCGCATAATCTGGGGGCCTGTTTGCGGGTCGCCGATGCGGCCGGCGTTCACGCCGTCATTGCGCCGAAAGATCGCAGCGTGGGCCTGACCGCTACCGTGATGAAAGTCGCCTCGGGTGCCGCCGAGAACGTGCCCTATATCACCGTCACCAATCTTGCGCGGACATTAAAAGAACTCAAAGAGCGCGAAATCTGGGTCGTTGGCGCCGATGAAAACGGCAGCAAAGATTTATTTCACGCCACGCTAAAAGGTCCTCTTGCTTGGGTGCTCGGCGCGGAAGGCGAGGGTCTGCGCCGCCTTACCCGCGAGAACTGCGATGAGATCGTCAGCATCCCGATGTTCGGCTCGGTCGAGAGTTTGAATGTTTCGGTGGCAAGCGGAGTGTGTTTGTTTGAGTCGAGGCGACAACGCGAAACGAGCTAAAGTCTATTAAGGCTGCGGGAATAGACGTTTTGATCGTCTTATTGCGCCCTAAAGTGTCGTCGGCGATACGTATTGTGCCTTGCTGTTTTTTTGGAAGAATCGATAGCTTCCGCAACGTTCTTGCTTTGCGCTGTACATCGCCTGATCCGCTTCTGACAAAAGCTCTTGAGCGGAATTTCCATCGCGCGGATACATGCTGATGCCGATGCTTACAGCGATACTAATGGTATGTTCGCCAATGCTGCAGGATTGCAAACAGGCTGAGGCGATCTTGCCAGCAAGTGCGGCAGCGTCCACATCGCCGGAAAGTTCTTCCAGCAAGACCACGAATTCATCTCCACCTATACGCGCCACTACGTCCGTTTCGCGTACTGAGGACTTGATTCGCAATGCCATCTGACGCAGCAATTCGTCGCCCACATCATGGCCAAAGGAATCATTAATCGATTTGAACTTGTCGAGATCCAAGAACATGACCGCCAGGCATTCATTGCGGTTGGCGGCTCGGATGACGGCGTCATCAGTGCGCTCGACCAAGGATCGCCGGTTGTAAAGGCCGGTCAGCGGGTCCCTAGTGGCTAGCTCACTCGCACGCCGCTCTGCTTGCCGACGTTCGATGATTTCCAATTGCAGCGCGGCGTTATTTTCCTTGAGATCATTTACCCGCTGTACTCGCAAATCATCATTCAGTTCTGAAAGTTCCTTGGTCTTTTCAAGTAACTCCAGTTTTTTCTGTACCAATTGAACAAATACCGACACCTTTGCCTGGAGAATTTGCGGAATGATCGGTGTAAACAAGAAATCTACCGCGCCCAGTTGGTAGCCCTTATGCATGCGGCTTATGTCGTCTGGGGAATAGGCAGTAACGAAGATGATCGGGACGTCGGATCCGCGCTTGATGGTTCGCATAATCTCCACCGTTTCGAAGCCGTCCATTCCCGGCATGTTTACATCCAACAGAATGACGGCAAATTCGAGATTTAGCAGCAAACGCAATGTCTCTTCGCCGGAAGGTGCCGTGACGATGTCGTAGGAGCCTGCGTCTGGCGCGCTTTCTAGCAGTGTGCGGAGCACCAGGAGACTGGCCGGGTTGTCGTTAACGATCAGAACTGCGGGTCTAGGCATGGTGGTCTGAAAATCTGAAAGCGAATCGCGGGGTTATCTCTGACGATACATTTTGCGGGATTGCACCTTCGCGTATACAGACGCAAGTAGCACTCATAACACCATTGTGCCGACGACTCCAACTCCAACTTGTCAGCGATCAGTCTTCGATACCGTAGGACTGCAGCTAGCGTTTCTGTAAGAATTGACCAATTTTTGGACGGGCATATGCACCCCTACCTTTCTATTTTTTAATTACTCAAAAGAGGCCTACCCAAGCACTACTGACCTCGTCTAATCGACAGAAAAATTGCCCGACAGTAAGTCGTCTAGCAACTTAGGATCAAGAGGCTTCACAAGGTGCTTATTAAAGCCGGCCTCCTTTGACCTGCGGAGGTCATCTGTTTGTCCCCAACCTGTACAGGCGAATATGACCATACTGGCCCCACCAGGCTGGGCTCGGATTTGGCGGCAAGCGTCGTAGCCATTCAGTTTAGGCATACCGATGTCCAGAAACACTATATGGGGGCTAAATTCAAGTACAGCGCTCACGGCAGCCAATCCATCGTGCACCTGTGTCACCTGGTGGCCCATCATTTCCAACAAGGCGGCAAAAGCGGCAGAAGCATCTTCATTATCGTCGGCCACCAAGATACGCAGTTGAGAGATATTGCTCTGCGGTTCATCATCCACAAGCACCTCGGCATTGGCGGTGAATGTTGGCACACTGTGCATCGCAAGAGGCAGCCTCACTTCGAATTCGCTGCCCTGGCCAAGGCCCGCGCTGCGCGCAACGACACTACCGCTATGCATTTCCACCAGTTGGCGTGTGAGTGACAGGCCTATGCCCAAGCCACCGCGGCTCCGCGACAACGCCGTGTCTTCTTGGGAAAATAGCTCAAACACACACTCCAATCTGTCGTGGGCAATGCCGATGCCTGTGTCCCGCACGTTTACGACCACTGCTGCTTGCGACGCATGCACATCTATCGTGATGCTGCCGGCGTTATCCATATATTTCGCTGCGTTGTTGAGCAAATTAGTGAAAGCCTGCGTCAAGCGCGCGGCATCTGCATTTAGCACTACGTCCTCCGCAGCGAAATTGAGCAGGATTTGATGCTGATTTTCGTCGATCAACGGGCGGGCCGACTCGATGGCGTCCTCCAAGATAGACCTGATACGAACTTGTTCAAGTCGCAGTTCGAGCTTGCCCTGATTAATGCGACTGACGTTCATCAAATCGTCGATCATGCGGCTCATGGCCGTGACCTGGCGCTCAATCAGCTGGAGTGCCCATACCAGTTTGGGCGCTTCGAGATCCTTTCGCAGTAACAGTTGCACTGCAGTACGCACGGGTGCCAGCGGGTTACGCAGCTCATGTGCCAGCGTAGCGAGAAATTCGTCCTTGCGCCGGTTAATGTCGAGTAATTTGGCCTCACTGGCTTGCAAGGCGACGGTGCGCTCAGTCACGCGGCGGTCTAGCGAGGCGTTGACATCACTTAGCCGCTCCTCTGCCCGTCGCCGCTCGGCAACTTCTTTTAGCAGCGCCTGATTGGCTATCTCCAGCGCCCGATTCGTGCGATGTAACTCGGCAAATACAGCCACCTTGGAGCGCAGTACGGCAACGTTGAGAGGCTTATGTAGATAGTCCACCGCGCCATGGTCATAGCCTTCGAGCACATGCTGGTCTTCGTTAAAATAGGCGGTGAGGAAAATGATAGGGACGCGCGCTGTCTTCTTACGTTGCTTTATCAACCGTGCAAGCTCGAAACCCGTCATATCCGGCATACGCACATCCAGCACTAGAACGGCGAACTCATCTGCCATCAGGGCGAGCAGTGCTTCCTGCCCCGAGCCCGCTCTTATCAACCGATAACCGGGGTCGGTTAGCACGCTCTCCAATACCGTCAAGTTCTTGGGCTCGTCGTCGACGACCAGAATATTGACCTTATCCGGTGTGTTGGTGGAATCAACGGACAAAGCCTGCCCCTCCAGCTCACTGGCTACAGTAGGTGTGGGCACAACGATCATCGGAACAACCATATGCGCATCAGCGACAGCAATTCATCGGTGTTGACCGGCTTGGCGATATAGTCGCTGGCTCCGGCTTCGATGCACTTTTCACGATCCCCCTTCATGGCTTTGGCAGTCAGTGCGAGGATAGGCAGGGTACGAAATTTGGCGTTTCCGCGGATTTCTCTCATCGTTTCGTAGCCATCCATCTCCGGCATCATAATGTCCATTAGCACCATTGAAATATCCGGGGTGCTTTGGATAATGTCGATGGCCTGTCGGCCGTTGGTGGCGCTAATCACCTCCACCTCATGGTTTTCAAGCACCGACGTCAGCGCAAAGATGTTGCGTGCGTCGTCGTCAACCACAAGCACCTTGCGCCCACGCAAGACCTTGGCAGAATTGTGCAGCCGCTCAAGCATGGCCTGTTTAGCTGCCGGCAAGTCCGTGACCACTCGGTGCAGGAAGAGGGCTGTCTCTTCCAGAAGTCGTTCGGGCGACTGCACGTCCTTCAGAACGATGCTTTTTGCCATGAGGTTCAGCTTTTTCTGCTCCTGCCGGCTTAAGTCTTTACCAGTGAAGACTACCACCGGAATATGCGCGAGATCCGGGCTGGCCTTAACCTTGTCCAACCATTCAAAGCCCGTCATGTCGGGTAGCCGAAGATCCAGAACGATGCAGTCGACCGGGGTTGTCCTCATCGTGGCGAAAGCCTCGTCCCCGCAGGCAGCCTCGACAATTTCTATATCTTTGCCTCCTAACAGTTCAACTACCGCCTTGCGCTCGATGTCGTTGTCCTCCACCACCAGCAAGCGCTTGGTGCGGGGCCCCGAGAACGCTTTGATCTTGTCAAAGGCTACCTCAAGAGCGGCGGTAGTTGGCTCCTTGACCAGGAAGGCAAATGCGCCTCGTGACAGTCCGTGCTGGCGCTCTTCCTCAAGCGACACGATCTGCACAGGGATGTGGCGTGTTGACGGATCAAGCTTGAGTTGGTTGAGCACGGTCCATCCGAGCATGTCAGGTAGGAAAATGTCGAGCGAAATGGCCGTTGGAATGTATTGTCGTGCCAGTGCCAAGCCCTGGACTCCTTTGGTGGCAACAAGACCCTTGAAGCCCTTGTCTCTTGCCAGGCCCAACAGGATGCGCGCATAGTGCGGATCATCTTCAATGACCAGCAGAGTCGCATCACCAGCCTTAACGCTGTCGCGGTCATCGGCTATTTGTTCTTCGCGTGCTCCTTGCAAGGCAATCACCGTGCGCTGTGGCTCTCGGCCCACTTCGGCTTCCCTCGACAATCCGGCACCGTCAGGTCCTGAGTAGTGCAGGGGGAGATAAAGCGTGAAGCAACTGCCTTCGCCGTGGACGCTGGTCAGGCGGATTTCACCGCCTAGCAACAGGGCGAGTTCACGGCTGATAGCCAGCCCCAACCCGGTGCCACCGTACTTGCGGGATGTACCTGCGTCAGCCTGCTGGAACGCTTCGAAAATCAAGCGCTGCTTTTCGGGGGCAACGCCAATGCCAGTGTCTTCGACTGCGAATGCAACCACCTGCTGAGCCTTGCTTAACAATGGGTGGTCGGGACTCCAACCCCCGGTTGCCAAGCCCACATGCACCTCAACGTGGCCCTGTGAAGTGAACTTGACGGCGTTGGACAATAGGTTTTTCAGCACCTGCTGCAAGCGCTTCGAATCGGTATCCATAACACGCGGCAGATCCCCTTCGAAGCGGATGGAAAAGGGTAGATTCTTGGCTTCTGCAACATGTCGGAAATTACGATCTATGTTGTCGCGCAAACTGGCAAAAGTGATTTCCTCGATCTCTACCGTAACGGTCCCAGACTCAATCTTGGAAAGGTCGAGGATATCGTTGATCAGGTGAAGAAGGTCGCTGCCCGAGGAGTTAATGTTGCGCGAAAATTCCACCTGTTTTGTCGACAGCGTGCCAGGCGCGTTCTCAGCAAGCTGCTGGCTCAGAATCAGGATGGAATTGAGAGGAGTCCGCAATTCATGCGACATGTTGGCCAAAAACTCTGACTTGTATTTAGACGTTAGTGCGAGTTCTGAAGCCTTCTCCTCAAGCGCCCTGCGTGCCTGTTCGACTTCGCTGTTCTTCCGCTCCACTTCGGCATTCTGCTCCGCCAATAGGCGAGCCTTGGTGCCGAGCTCTTGGTTGGTCTGCTGAAGTTCGGTCTGACGTGACTGCAGTTCAACCGTGAGTTGCTGCGATTGTTCAAGCAAACCTTCAGTGCGCATTGTGGCTTCAATTGTATTGAAAACTGCGCCGATACCGAGCGCCAATTGGTCGAGAAAGTTCAGGTTCAATTCGGTGAACGGGTTAAGGGAGGCAAGTTCAATGACGGCTTTAGTCTCATTCTCAAACAGCACCGGTAGCACCACGATACTTACCCGGTTAGACTGGCCAAGGCTCGACGAAACGTTAACAAACTTGGAAGGAGTGTTGGGGAGCACGATGCGACGTTTTTCGATCGCGCATTGACCCACTAGGCCTTCGCCTAAGGTGATGACCGGTGAGAGCTTGACGGCGGCGCTTTGTGCATAGCTAGATAACAGCTGCAAGTTCCGGGCGCCTACAGCGGCGTCATAGTGGTAGACAGTGCCCTGGTGCGCCTGTACTAAAGGCGCCAATTCAGAAAGTAATATTTTACCGACGGTGTTGAGTTCACGCTGCCCCTGAAGCAAGCCGGTAAAGCGCGCCAGATTGGTCTTCAGCCAGTCCTGCTCGCGGTTAGACTCGGTAGTCTCCCGCAGGTTTGAAATCATGGTGTTGATGTTGTCCTTGAGTTCGGATACCTCGCCCTTAGCTTCTACTTGGATGGAGCGCGTCAAATCCCCCTTGGTCACGGCCGTCGCCACCTCCGCAATGGCTCGCACCTGTGTTGTAAGGTTAGCCGCTAAAAGATTTACGTTACCGGTCAAGTCCTTCCAAGTACCGGCCGCACCGGGTACGTTAGCCTGCCCGCCTAGCCGACCATCTACGCCCACTTCGCGTGCGACGTTGGTTACCTGGTCGGCAAAGGTGGCCAATGTGTCAGTCATTCCATTGATCGTTTCAGCAAGTGCCGCAACCTCGCCTTTGGCTTGCACGGTCAACCGTTGAGAGAGGTTGCCGTCAGCCACAGCGGTCACTACCTTCACAATACCGCGCACCTGTTCGGTCAAGTTAGATGCCATGAAGTTCACGTTATCGGTCAAATCTTTCCAAGTACCCGCTACACCAGGCACCTGTGCCTGGCCACCCAGTTTGCCTTCGGTTCCCACTTCGCGTGCCACGCGCGTCACCTCTCCCGCGAACGCGTTAAGTTGGTCCACCATGGTGTTGATGGTGTTCTTGAGCTCTAAAATTTCGCCCTTCACATCCACGGTAATCTTGCGGTTCAAGTCGCCACGCGCTACTGCGGTAGTGACCTCGGCAATGTTGCGTACCTGAGTGGTCAGATTGTTAGCCAAACCGTTCACCGTATCAGTCAAGTCCTTCCAAGTGCCGGCCACACCCGGCACTGCTGCCTGGCCACCCAAGCGGCCTTCGGTGCCGACCTCGCGAGCCACGCGCGTCACCTCGGATGCAAAGGAGCGCAGCTGATCCACCATGGTATTCATGGTTTCCTTGAGCTGCAGGATCTCGCCTTTCACTTCCACTGTAATTTTGCGCGACAGGTCGCCGCTGGCAATAGCGGTAGCCACGTCTGCGATGTTACGCACCTGGCCAGTAAGATTGGAGGCCATGAAGTTGACATTATCGGTCAAATCTTTCCAGGTGCCGGCCACACCGGGCACCTCAGCCTGACCGCCAAGCTTGCCTTCGGTTCCGACTTCTCGGGCGACCCGCGTTACTTCCGAAGCAAAGCCGTTGAGCTGGTCGACCATGGTGTTGATCGTATTCTTTAGCTCTAGGATTTCCCCCTTAACTTCAACCGTGATTTTGCGGGAAAGATCACCCTTCGCAACAGCGGTGGTCACGTCGGCAATATTACGTACTTGACCTGTCAGGTTATTGGCCATGAAGTTGACGTTATCCGTTAGGTCTTTCCAGGTACCTGCGACGCCGCGTACCTGCGCCTGTCCACCCAGTTTGCCATCGGTGCCGACTTCTCGGGCAACGCGCGTCACTTCAGAAGCAAAACCGTTGAGTTGGTAGACCATGGTGTTGATCGTATTCTTTAGCTCTAGGATTTCCCCCTTCACGTCCACAGTGATCGTTTTGGACAGGTCACCATTGGCGACCGCGGTGGTCACGTCCGCAATATTGCGAACTTGCCCGGTCAGGTTGGATGCCATGAAATTAACGTTATCGGTTAGATCCTTCCAAGTGCCGGCAACTCCCGGCACTTGAGCCTGTCCGCCGAGTTTCCCTTCAGTGCCCACTTCGCGCGCCACCCGCGTGACCTCAGAAGCGAAGCCGTTGAGTTTGTCAACCATGGTATTGATAGTTTCCTTGAGCGCTAGGATTTCGCCTTCGACCTCCACCGTGATCTTAGAGGACAGGTCACCCTTGGCGATGGCTGTAGCGACACCCGCGATATTGCGCACCTGGCTTGTAAGGTTGGACGCCATGGAATTCACCGAATCGGTCAGGTCTTTCCAGGTTCCAGCTATACCGGGAACAACTGCCTGTCCGCCGAGTTTCCCTTCGGTGCCCACCTCCCGCGCAACCCGCGTAACTTCTGAGGAAAAACCGTTCAGTTGATCCACCATGGTGTTGATGGTTTCCTTCAGCTCCAGGATTTCGCCCTTCACATCTACCGTGATTTTGCGGCTTAGGTCGCCACGCGCTACGGCGGTGGTCACCGTTGCGATATTACGCACTTGGGAAGTTAAGTTGTTAGCCATGGAGTTGACCGAGTCGGTCAGATCCTTCCACGTGCCAGCTACGCCCGGTACGACTGCCTGACCGCCGAGTCGCCCGTCGGTGCCGACTTCCCGCGCCACACGTGTAACCTCGGACGCAAAAGAACGCAATTGCTCGACCATGGTGTTGGTCGCTTCTTTCAGCTGGAGAATTTCACCGCGCACGTCCACCGTAATTTTCTTAGAGAGGTCGCCGTTGGCGACAGCAATCGTTACCTCGGCAATATTGCGCACCTGGGCTGTCAGGTTGCCGGCCATCTGATTGACCGAATCGGTAAGATCCTTCCACACGCCGGAAGCGCCTTTAACCTTGGCTTGGCCGCCCAACTTGCCTTCGGTGCCGACTTCACGGGCGACTCGGGTCACCTCGGAAGTGAATACAGATAGCTGCTCGATCATCGAATTGACGAGCTTGGCAGATCGGAGGAACTCACCTTTCAGTGCGCGGCCGTCGACCTGCAGTTCCATAGATTGTCCCAAGTCGCCCTTGGCAACAGCACCAATGGTGCGGGCGATGTCAGTCGTCGGACGCACCAAATCATCAATAAGGGTGTTGACCGAGTCTACTTGCGCAGCCCATCCACCTAACGCGCCCAGTGCCGACATACGTTCAGAAAGTCGGCCTTCTTGGCCTACTGTATTGCGGAGGCGATCGGTCTGCAAGGAGATGTGCTCAGCATTGCTGATCGCTTGATTGAAAGCTTCGGCAATACGGCCGTCGGTACCCGACCAGTCGATAGGCAGACGAAATTTGAAATCACCAACTGACAGGGCGGTCATGGCCACCAGTACCTGGCGTGATCGTGCTTCCTGTGACTCGGCTTTCGCTAAGGCCGCCATTAGAGCTGCCGGGTCTGCTACCTTTTGCGTATTATTTTTAGCCTTGCTTATTTTGGCACCAACTTTTTTGACGCGAGTTTCTGTTGCTTGAGTCATGTTGTCCTGTCCTGTCATCGGGTACCGAGTTGTGCAGCAGAAGGTGACTCAAAGACGAAAGCGGAAATATTATATTAATATATTGGTGAACTTTTTGTAGGACTAAACCGACATATATAACCTAACCGTAGGTATAGTGTAACGATTTTCCTTTCAAGCCAACTGCCGTCATTAAGTGTTTTCAAGCTGCTCGTTAATGGAGACCTCCCAGCCTTTTTCATTCTGTCAGTAAGCACTGGGTTTTATCCAAATAAAAAGCAATATATTTGAAAACAAAAATCACGACATCGAATAGTGCGGCAGCCGGAAATAAAGAAGCCTGAAAAGACAACTTCAATAACGAGCGAGGTCTGAAATAACTCCATGCCAATATTCCACAGATCGCCTAGCCGAAGCCGCACGCTATGCGCTGCTCCGGCGGCTTGTGCCGGTGCTAAAACATAACATGGCCGGTGCGTTGCAACCGCTGTGCATGATATCTGCCATGCTCGAAAAACGCTTGCAAATGCCGGATCCAGACCTCGCTACTCTGGCTAGCACCAGCAGCAAGCTGAACACGATGTCGCGAGAAGCCTCCGACCACTGCTTGGAGCTAATAACCTGGCTTGCGCCTAGACCAAACGAGCGGGTCACAGCGGCGGCGGCCATCGAGGATGCAGCCAGGCTGGTCATGACTGAGCTTTCGCTCAAGGGTTTTACCGTCGTCAACCAGATGGGTGATATGCAAACCGATCTGCCGCGCAGCGTAACGCGCAATGTTTTTTTGGCAGCCCTGATGGCATTGACGGATGCTGCCACGGCTCCCGCTAATGTAGTGCTGGCCGCGCAGCTTGTTGACAGCGAAATGGTGCTAACGATTTCGATAGACCCTGTGCAGGGCGAACTGCTGCCAGACGTTGCGCTATCCTATCGAAACCTCGAATGGGAAGACGTCGAAGTGCTGGCCGAAGCTGAGTCCGTCAGACTCGTACACACCGCAGACCGCGTCGAATTGCACTGCCCAGTGACCGTATTGATAGTTTAGGTTTTTGAGAAAGCTTGCTCGGCAAGTTTTGCGTTTGCCGGGTGACCAGTGGTTACCTCTGCCCCGCCAAATATAGAGTTTGGCCAAAATAATTAGCAACAAATTACGCTGCATTCCCAATCTGCTCCCGCAGACTTTCCACCGTCGCGGGTTCTCCGCGAACATTAAAGTAAGCACCTTCAGCTTCGGCACGCTCGCTCACCACTTCACAACTCGCGAAGATTTTTCCACGCAACTGCTGCTGTGACCATGGCAAAAATAATTCAGCTTCAATCAGATCGCGCTGGAAAAACGCGACGATCGTTTTGTGCAGCGCAGCAACATCCTCTGCACGGTGCGCGCTCATTACCACGCAATCGGGGTACTGCGTACGCAGTGCTGCCGTGCGTTCTGCCTGCGCCACTGCGCCGCCGACGTGGTCAATCTTATTAAAGACGCGGATTTTAGGTACGGCCGCCGCATCAATTTCACCAAGCACTTCGTCGGTGACTAGTAGCTGCCGTTCAAAGCCGGGGTCGCTGGCGTCGATGACATGCAGCAGCAGTGACGCATCGAGTGCTTCGTCAAGCGTTGATTTGAACGATGCTACCAGCCCGTGTGGCAGGTTTTTGATGAACCCAACGGTGTCGCTAATCAGCACACGCGGGACGGTCTCGGGGTGGAGCGCACGCACAGTGGTGTCGAGTGTCGCGAACAGCTTGTTGGCGACCAATACCTCGCTGCCGGTGAGGGCACGCATCAGGGTGGATTTACCCGCGTTGGTATAGCCGACGATCGCTACATGATTGAGTCCCTGGCGTTCTTGTCGCCGCGCACGCTGCGTGGTGCGCTCGACATCCATCGCGATAATTTCCTGGTTTAATTCAGCGATACGGTCACGCAGCTTGCGCTTATCCAACTCGGTGTGCGATTCACCGGCACCACGACCACCGGTGCCGCTGCGCTGACGCCCCTGAGGGCCGACCAGCTTTGCCATCTCGCGCAGCCTTGGTGCCATGTAGCCCAGACGCGCGATCTCGACTTGGGCACGCGCAGCGCGGGAGCGTGCATTGCGGTGGAAGATTTCGAGGATGACCATGGTGCGGTCCATCACTTCGCAGCCGACTTCATTTTCGAGGTTACGCGCCTGTGAAGGAGAGATATCGTGATCAACAAGAAGAGCGTCGACGACTTCAGTGGCGCGGTCGTCCGGTGCTGCTTCGTTCGACTCTGTTTCTTCAGCGCCATCATCATCAAGTTCGTTGCCCACGTAACAGCGTATTTCTTTCAGCTTGCCGGTGCCTAGGTACGCTACGGAGTCGAAGGCTGCGCGTTTCTGCGTGAATGTACGGATGACTTTGTAGCCCAGCGTCTTGGCGAGCTCGCGTAGTTCGGTTAACGATGCTTCAAATTCGATATCACTAACACTAGATAGCTGCACAGCCGCCACAACGGCGAACTTGGATTTCACTTCAATTTCTGTTTGCAAGGGGAGGTTTCTTTTCTTCGGGTTGTGAATGGTGGTGGCGGATACAGATAAAGCGCAGATGATTCAACCGATATTAGTTATTTTACGGGGTGAAAATCGAATATGAATAAAAGCGTATAAATAGTCCTATAGAAATCAACGGGGCTGCATCGATTTACCTTAAAAAATCACACCGAGCAGGTAGTGTCGTTTAATGGCACGATGCAAAAATAACAACATCATTGGAACCATGAAATGTCCCTGACTAATCCCTTATCCGACAACTCTAACGGGGTGCTGCGTTCTATTTTATGGGGCGTCGGGTTGCTGATTGTGTTTATGATGATTTACAAGGTGGCGTTCAGGAAACAGGTCGAGAAAAAAGTGAACTGCCTCGAACAGGCGGCATCGGCACAGCGTGCGAACTCACCGCTTAGCGCGGTCGATAAATATGCGGCATGTATTGGGCCTACCGTAAGGGGTAAGACGGCCCAGACCTCACCAGTGATCGATACACGTCCTGCGCGGTGTCGTTATGTTGGTGTCTGGGCGGCCTCGCGCGGGAATATGGTTTATAACATCACGCTTGGTGTGGATGGCCGTTTCCTCGCCGAGCCGGGCAGCAACACACCACCTAACGCGACCACTATTACTGGGGCATGGAGTGCCGCAGATGCAGAAAGCAAGGTGCTGGCTTGGGTTTACGATATTGGGCCCGTGTGGCCGCCGGATGTTAACCCGGTCTCGGCAGAGACAACTGATGCTTTCACATTAAGCGAAGTGAACGGCAGTTTGACGCGGTATAACCTCATCGAGCGGCATACTCCGGCGATATGTTCGAAATAGGTTCTGGCAATAAGTCCTCATAAGGAGATTGAAATGAAAAGAACGTTTGCAACCCTCGCCGGTATCGTCGTCGCTGTCTTGATGATTGGCACCGTTCAATATATCAGTCACAAGCTATTTGCACCCGCGGTGATGCCAGACATGAGCGATCCAGCGGCGGTGAGGGCATTCGTGATGTCGATGCCAATCGGCGCTTTTTTGATGGTTCTGTTCAGCTATATGCTCGGGGCATTTGTGGGCGGGATGGTGGCAGTTCGCGTAGCAGCTCGTGTTTCACCTCATACCAAACCAATGGTGTGCGCTGGTATCGTTGGCGGTTTTGTGTTGGCAGCTTCATTGATGAATGTCGTGATGATCCCGCATCCAATATGGTTTGTGGTGGCGCTAGTAGTGGCGATTCCGGCCTCTGCGTGGCTTGTGTTACGGCTGTCGTCGGGGGTGCCCCCGGAGTTGAGCAAACCGATTTAGCGTATTGCCGTATTACCGAAGGGGCCAGACAACCATAACAGCACGGTGAGACAACTGGATGGTTTGATGTTGCGGGTGGGGCGATGGCGGCCATCGAAACACCGCCAAATGCGGTGATCGACAGCAGCGCCAGGGTGGTTTTCATCAGTTGGTGAGACACCATTGAATCACCACCTCTGCCGTGTAACGGTAAAACGGTAAATTGCCCTTCACAGTCTTGCGCTCATGCAAGCGCAAGACTGCCAAGTTTGATTGCCTAGTTTTTTCTCGGAGGATCTTTAGCAGGGTCTAACGGTGGCGGAATAATCACTACCGTGTTGCCGGGTTTACCCGCTGCGCCATCCGCACCGGGTGCGCCGGGTGCGCCTGCTGGGCCTGGAACTGCGACAGGCACAGCAACCGGCACGACAGTCGTGGTTGGCGGTGTTACCACCGTACGTTCGCAAGCAGTCAGGGCGCTAAGGCCAAGCGCGGCGGCGATTGCCACAGGTAGAATCAATTTTATTGTCATGGTTGTTCCGATACATAAGTTGTGAGGGGAATAAAACGCGTTATATCGAGCGCAGTCTGAGCCCGGAACCGGATGACCTACTCGGTAGAGCAGGCCTACAGATCGCGAACAGATTGTCACCTCGGGGTTAGCCAGCGTCCGTGCGATGGCGAACATATAGTTCGGCTTGAGTTTGTTTTAGTGCCTGCAAAAAATTTATAAAGCTCTAGCATCCACGGGCATTTCCGGGCAAAAATGCTTCAAAAAGCTCTACAGTGCTAGACAATGATGAGTAAATTAGATGCAGAAATATCAACTAGGGAGATTTAAAATGCCGAAAGTCATCGCATTTCTCGCGGATGGAGCCTGGAACGGAACTGACATCGATTCCGATGCGGATGGGTTGACGACCGCCACCAATGTTTTGAAGCTTTACCACTACTGTGCCGGTGACGACACGTAAGCGCAGCGTAAAGTAAAATCGTTATTCAGGCGAGTTTTGATTTAAGGAGCTATGTCAATGCCTATTGCCACTTCAACCACTGTCATGCTTCTTGCTGTACCGCTGATTGTTTGGCGTATGGCCTCGCGTATCCGCCGCATGATTGGTCGGCAGCAATCAAAAGCGTGGCGGCATTGGGCAGCTGCGATCTTTTTTCCGCTGCTGATTGTACTGTTGACGCTATCTGCCCTTATGGTGCCCTGGGGCTTAATCGCGTTGGGTGCGGGCGTGGCAGTGGGTATTTCGCTTGCCTTATGGGGCTTGCGTTTGACAAAGTTTGAAAAAACCGAAAACGGTTATTTCTACACGCCCAATGCGCATATCGGCATCGCGTTATCACTGCTGCTGGTAGCGCGATTGGGTTATCGCATGTTCCAGCTCACGACGATTGCCGGTGCTGATTCACCGGCAGCGATGCAAGAGTTTAGCCGCAGCCCGATGACGCTGATGATTATCGGCATGCTGGCGGGTTACTACGCCGCGTATGCGATCGGCATGATTCAATGGCGGCGTACCGCTGGCACAGCACAGAAAAATCAGGGGGAAGTATCCTGAACGAAAATAATCGTCGCACCATGCTTAAAAAATCTGCTGCCATTTCAGTCAGTGCCCTGGGAGTCCTTGGCACCTTAGGCACGGTTGCCACGATAAGCAGCTTAACCGGTTGCGCTACGGCAGCCAATATTGCAAACAGCGCCGCAAATAACATCGCCAACGGAGTCACGCCTATGTTGTTCAATATCGCCACCACTTCCATTCCTATTGTCGGATTAGAGGCCCGCTTTCCTGTCCGTCGTATTTATTGCATCGGCCGCAACTATGCGGCTCATGCACGCGAGATGGGTTCTGACCCGGCCCGCGAGCCGCCGTTCTTTTTCCAGAAACCAACCGACGCCATTCAGAATGTCGCTGCCGGAACCATAGCCGACCATCCTTACCCAACGCTGACTAAAAACTATCACTACGAGGTTGAGCTTGTCGCGGCGCTTAGTAAGGGCGGACGCAATATCAGTATTGAGTCAGCGCTTGAGCATGTTTACGCATATGCTCTGGGGCTGGACATGACGCGTCGGGATTTGCAACGCGCGATGGGCGATCAGAAAAAACCATGGGAAATCGGCAAAAGCTTCGATTTGTCTGCTCCTATTGGCCCGCTGCATCAAGCGTCGCAAATCGGCAATTTTAAGGAAGGCGCCATCTGGCTCAAGGTGAACGGCGAGCTCAAACAAAATGCCAACCTCAATCAAATGATCTGGTCTGTCGCCGAGCAGATTGCAAAATTATCCGAAGCGTTTGAACTTTTTCCCGGCGATATTATTTATTCGGGCACACCTGAAAATGTGGGGCCGGTGGTGAAGGGCGATGTGATCGAATGCCATATCGACAAGCTCCCGAATTTATCGATCAAAATTGTTTGAATGCGCAGCAGTAGTAGAACTACTAGCGGTTGAAATAAACCACTCTAGCGAATGAACAGGGCGACCGTCAGACCAATGACTAACCCCGCTAGGATGACTAAAATTGCAACGGGCATCCATTGGCTGCCTGGCTGCACTTCACTGTCATCGTAGGCGGATAACGCGACCGTGGTGTCATTCGCGGTGCTGCGCGGGGTGTGGGCCGCAGTCATGGTGGGCAACGTCCTCGGTGGAGTCGTCGCCTTGCTGCTGGCAACTGCAGCGTGCTTTGCTTCAGCAGTGCCGAGTGAGCCGGTAATTTCACCTTTGTAGGCACGCATTTTCTTGGTGTCGGAAATGTACTGCTCAAACTGGGCGGTTTGACTCGTCATGGCCGCAAGCTTCATCGTGGCTTCAAAAGAGTCAAACTTGTTAGCAAGCTTCAGCGGTATTGTCGGTTCCTCTGCAGCATCTTTTTTCTGAAAACGGCCCACGCCCAGACCGAGCGGATCTAAGTTGACTGGCTTGGTTTGGGGTGGCGTTGTTTTGGCAATTACTTCGGCATAAGACTTGCCGACCGACATTTGTCGTTTTAACTCATTCAAGTCATGCGCGAATTCAGCCATGTTCTGATAGCGCTCATCAACGGTCTTGGCCAAGGCTTTGGCGACAATTAAATCCAGCATCGCGGGAACTTGGTCGTTAAGGCTGGATGGCGCGGGTGGCGGATGATTAACCGTGGCATACATGATGGCATTCACGTTATCGCCATCGAACGGTGGTTTACTCGTCAATGTTTCGTACAGCACAACGCCGAGTGAAAAAATATCGGTGCGATGATCCAGCGTGCGACCGATCACTTGTTCAGGCGACATATAGCGCGGGCTGCCAAGGATCAAACCAGTCATGGTTTTGACCGCGGAGGCTGTCATGCGCGCAATACCGAAGTCGGTGATTTTGGCGAGGCCGCCGCGCACAATCATGATGTTGGACGGTTTTACATCGCGATGGATAATATCGTTTTCATGTGCCACCGCCAGGCCCAAAGCAACCTGCCCGATCCAATCAACTGTCGACGAGACGGCAGGGCGCTCGCCATCAGCTAAGATGTCTTTAAGCTCACGGCCTTCGAGAAATTCCATGGCCATATACGCCATGTTTTCGTTGCGGCCAACGTCATAAATAGTGACGATGTTCGGATGATTGAGTCGTCCGGCAGCTTTAATTTCCTGTTGAAATCGCGCCTCATATTCGGCGAGATCATCTTTGTTCAGCGACAAATTGACCGTCTTGATCGCAACGGTGCGGTCGATCATCGGATCGACGGCCTTGTAGACCACGCCCATCGCGCCTTGGCCAATGGTGGACAATATTTTATAGCGGCCCAGCGTTTCAATCATGGCAAGACTATTTCTCTTTTTTTACGGGTTTTTGTTTTGCTTTCACCGCGCGGAACGACGGCCCCCATGAAGGGTGACCTGCCTCAGCCGGCTCCAGATCAAAATCTGCCTTCAGTTGAAAGATTTTCTCGAATTCGGCACGACATAAGGTGACGCGGTTGCTTAGACAATAGCTGAATGCTGTTAATTTTCGAGCGCGAATTTGATCGGCGTCGGTCAACGTCTCTTTGAGTGCGTCTTGTAAAGATTTAATCGCTTTGGTGTAGTCGGCCGCATCATAGAAGATTGCGCCTTCCGACAATAATTTTTCGCCGACCGTTTGTGACTTCTGCAGGAATGGGAGGCTGCGGCCTGATTTGCGTAACTCAATTTCAGTCTTGACCAAGCGGAATATAGGTCCCCAGGTAGGGTGGCCAGCTTCTGATGCGGGCAGGTCAAATTTGGGGTCAAGCGCAAAGGCTTTTTCAAATTCTTCCTTGCATGCCGCTTCACGGTTACTCACACAATGAATAAAAGCCATTTGTTTGCGTGCCGTGAGCTGCTGCGACACGGTCAACACGCCACTATCCAGCGCCAGCAGAAAACTGCGCATAGATTCATCGTATGCGCCAGCGTCATAGCGTCTAAGTCCATCCGCAAGATTATTTTGTGCGCGCTCAATACGTTGCTGTTTGGCAACATCTTCGGCTGAGGGGGCCTTTGCGGTGGGTACAGGCACAACGGCACAGCCCGTAAAGAGTAATACGGCGGATATCGCCGCAATACTCACCGTGCGGCGGGCGGTGCGTTGACGGACTAAAGAAGATATCAGTGCGGATGTTAGTGCGAACATAGTGACGTGACCTCGTATACGATGCATGGGTAACTGTAGCAATAACAACAGTATGCCAACTATATGCAGGTAACGGACCAATTGAATAATAAATAATGTTGCACGGCTTGAACTTTGATTATGTTGTTTATTGGAAGCGGTATTTAATCAGAGCATCTTCTTTTGCCTTCACCTCGATATTCGTCGATAGCGGAGCAAAAGTTGAATTTTTAATGTCGATTTTGTATTTTCCTGGCGCAAGCTTGGTTTGTTTAAGCGGTGGCGAGACGCCAATCGATTTGCCATTCACAAATACTTCACCCCAAGGCTGAATGCTGAAAATGACTGTTCCGGTAGGAAGCTTGGGGATTTCCGCCTTCGCCTGATCGGTTTTGGCCTGCTCTGCTTTGGCGGTTTTGCGATCTTCGGCCAGTTTCGCGGCAGTAGCATCTGCAACAGGAGTGGCTGCGGTAGCGCCACTTGCGGGTAAAGGTGCAGCGCTATCGGCAGTTTTTGCGGCATCGGTGCCTGCTGTGGCGGGGGCGGCAGCGGGCAGCACAGGTGCCGCGTCAGTTTTAGGTGGTTCAATTTTTGCCACGTCTACCGGTTTATTGGCATTTTCGATTGGCTTGACGGCTGGGTTTTTCATTGCCAGCGCGGTGATTAATGCAATCGCGATGACGCCCATGATTGAGCCGAGGATGGCAAGCTTTTTGCGGTCCTTCAAAAATGCACCCAAGGCATCAAGCGGCTGCGAGCCATCCTGAAGGCGCGGAAAGCCATGTTTGCCTGTAGTTACGCCCACTTCGTCAGCTTTGAGATTCGTGTTAGTGGTAGCGGCACGATCCACCATCCCTGCCTTCGCCTGGTCGAAAGCGGCGGCAGATTCGCCCACAATATAAATTTCGTGTTCACGAACATGTTTGTCAGTGCGCGAACCTTCATATTGAAATAGCTTGGCGTATTCGTCCGAGATGACCGACACCACGTCGTAATATGAACGCGACACAACAATTTGGGCGGGCTGCGCAAAACTCATGATGCGCTGCGCGACGTTAATACCATCGCCGACAATGTTGGGCTGGCCGTTGATATCACGGATCAGTTTTACCGGTCCCAGATTTATGCCGATGCGCAGGCCAAGTTCATTCGCAATGGTGGCTTCATCGGCATCAACCAGCGCACGCTGCAAAAAATCACGCATATGCATGCTAACAAACAGCGCGTCTTCAGGGTCGCCCAAAAAGCTGATGGCGGCACCATCCCCGGTGTCAAGAATAATTCGCTGGTCAACGGCCACGTCCTTCAGCGCCTCCGAAAGGAGTGCGGTGAAGCGATCTTTCATCGTGATTTGTTCGGAAACCGATTTTTTTGAGTAGCCGACAATATCGACAAAGCATACGCTGCCAATAAATGTCCGGTTACCTTGATCAAGCTTTGCGTTCAAAATATTCAGTCGATAGGTGCAGTTATGCGCAACGGCGCTATGAATTAGCTGTTTATTGTGCCACCGCGGTTAATGAAACTAGTTTAGGCTGATAAGTCAAACCGCCGGCCAACATTTTTTACTTACCCATTAGTTTACCGAAAACTGATGGCATTTCGGAACATATTGTCAGCCCTGATTAAGGCAAACGCCATTAATGTAAATTATGTTTGCGAATTAGTGTAGGTCCAGCCCCAACTAAAGTGCCTGCCTGAGATCAATGTGTGCACTGATAGCATGGCGAGGCAGCAAGATCATTCGATCCCATTAGATACAAAAAATGTGGTGCCAAGGTGACGGCTAAAGGTAATGATGCTGTCAATTCACCTGGATGGCTTTTACTGCGCAGCGGGCTGGCAATCGGTCCAGGCACACACACATGAAAGCGCACCTGCTCGCTTGTAGTCATTTCAGCAGACCAGATTTCGGCTACTGAGTGCAGCGCCGCCTTGGAAGTTGCAAAAGCTCCCCAATAGGCGGTGGGCCTTGCAGCGTGGGTTTCTGACAAAAATATGACGGCAGCGCTGGCTGAACGCTTCAGTATTGGCAGACACGCTTTCGTCAGTGCCACCGGTACCGCGAGATTGACAGTCAGGTGCTGTTGCCAAACATTAAGGTCCTGCGAGCCCATGGGCATCAGCGGCGAAAAGTGTGATGCGCCATGAAAAATACCGTCCAGGCGGCCGAAGGTGGCACAAATCGTTTCGGCAAACCCCTCTAAATCTGTCTGCGTTGCTTTCAAAAAATCGAGCGGCATGATGGCAGGCTGCGGATAGCCCAGCGTTTCAATTTCATCATAGGCAGCCTCAAGTTTGGGAATATTGCGGCCATGCAAAACCACGGTGGCACCATGGGCGGCAAAGGCCATCGCTGCCGTGTGGCCCAAGCTTTGTGGTTGGCTCGCGCCGGTTACCAGAATCACCCGGCCTTCCAGCAAATTTGCGGCGGGTTGGAAATTTGTTGGCAAGGTGGAATAGAGGTTGGTCATTGGCGTGCACTTTGGATATTTTTATGGATAACGTCCGCAGCACGGCTGCCGTTGCGAACCGCTGCCTCCAGTGTTGCGGGATAATCACAAGCGATATAGTCACCCGCGAGGACGAGGCCCAACACCGCCGTTTCGGCGGCTGGACGCATCAGGGCTGGTGTGCAGGCAAATGTGGCACGTTTCTCATGAACCACTTTATGCCATAAAGGCTCCGCTAAATCAGGCAGCCATTCGCGCAATTCAATTAACGCGGCATTTGCCAACTCATCCAACGATAAATTTTCATGCGGGCCGGAGGCTGAGACTACGCCAGCATATAAGCCCGGCTCGCCGTTCAGCGCGTTGCGATCAAAAAACCACTGCACAAATCCATCGGTACGGCCCAGCATCGGTGCTGTCAGCGGTCTCGAAGAAGGCGGGAAAGCCAGATAAATCGTGGTGATAGGCTCGTACTGAAAATGGGCTGTGGATTCAGTCAATACTTTTTGAATGGCGATATCACCGGTTTGTAAGGCATCAAGCTGATTCGGTGCCACAGCCACAATGACGCCTGAAAATTCTTCGCGGGTAGTGCCATAGCTGATTTCAAAGCCCGCCTGATTTTTTTCGATCGCTGTAACCCGTTCACCCATCCGCACTTGCGAGCCGCGAGTTGCCAGCCAAGCTGCGGCAGGCTCCGGAAATAATCTTGATAAATCGACTTTTGGCAAAATTAAATCGCTGGCGGATCGTGATGCCGCTAACGCATCGCGCAACACATTCGCGAACACTTGCGCTGAGGCGGTTTCGATTGGCGTATTGAGCGCAGAGATCGTCAGCGGTTGCCACAAATATTGGACGAGCTTGTGTGGTTGCTCGTGAGTTTTTAGCAATTCTGAAACGGTTAATGTTGCATCCAGCTTGAATTGTGACGATTTAAGCGCTTGCATCAGGCGCATCGCCGCAAATCGCTCGCGCCAATTGAGGCCGTGCGCTGTCAATAATGCCATCGCCATATGCAGTGGTTGGGGTAGCTTGGGTGCGCGAAGTGAAAATACCGGCGGCATACCAAAGGTGAGAGTCAACGGCAGGTGCTGGCAGGCGGCTGCTGGCACGCCTACCAGCGCCATCAAGCGCAATAACTCCGTGTAAGCGCCGGATAAAATATGCTGGCCATTATCAATATTGCTGCCGCGATATTCAACACGCCGGGCGCGACCACCGAGAATTTTCCTGGCTTCAAAAACGGTGGAGCTTATGCCGAGCTCCGCGAGCCTGACTGCGGCCGCCATGCCTGCATAACCGCCTCCAATGATTGCCACAGACCGAGAAACAACAGCTCCATTCACGCGAACACCCAAGTCTTCCAAGCGATCCATAACTTTCGCAGCGGCGTCAGCGAAGTACGGTGATTCAATACCTTGAAACCATCACGTTCCAGCTCATCCAGCAGGGTGCGATAGATCGCAGACATTATAAGCCCTGGCCGCTGTGGGCGTCGATCTTCAGGCATTAATTCCTCAAACGCCGCTCTGTATAAGGACTTTGCTCTTTCAGCCTGAAATGCCATCAGGTTTTCAAACGCGGGGGAATGTTTGCAATCCAGGATGTCGGCATTGGTAACCCCAAATTTTTGCAGATCTTCCTGCGGCAAATAAATCCGATCGCGACGGGCATCTTCGCCGACATCGCGAATGATGTTGGTCATCTGAAACGCTAGACCTAAATTTTCTGCGTACACCAATGTTTTCGGATTGGTAAATCCAAAGATGCTCGCCGAAAGCTGGCCGACCACGCCCGCCACACGATGGCAATAAAGTTTGAGCGAATCAAAATCTTGATAGCGCCGGCGCGATAAATCCATCTCCATGCCGTCAATAATTTCGTTTAGTCGCGCTTCATCAATGCCAAATTGCTGGGTAGCGGGCTGCAGTGCTTTGGTGACTGGGTGTGATGGGTGACCCGCAAATAGATTCGCCACCTCTGCACGCCACCAGCCGAGCTTGGCGCGGGCGACGTTAACGTCTTCCACTTCGTCGGCAATATCGTCTACTTCGCGGCAATAGGCATATAACGCGGTAATCGCACGACGGCGATCTGGCGGCAAAAAGCGAAAACTGTAATAAAAACTCGAGCCGCTCTGAGCGGCTTTGTTCTGGCAATACTGATCGGGCGTCATGGTCTGGAAGGAGTCAAAAGAGGGCTAAGTAATGAGGACTTTGGGCGCAATCATCAGCCAATCCCATTTATTCATTTTGGGGCGATACAAAAATATGTCGCCATTTACCGCGTCAATTTTATCGAGAATTTTTGCGCCACCGGCAATAATAAAGCGAAGCTCTGCGCCCATGCGCCCCTTGAGAACTCGGCCGAGTGGCTTGCCAGAGAGCAATAATTCACGTGCACGTTGGCATTGAAAACGCATCATTTTTTGCCATGCGACACCGGCATTTCGAGCGGCGATATCGGCATCGTTCAAACCAAACTGACTGAGCTCATCCTGTGGCAAATAAACTCGCCCCCCATCATTCTTTTGCCAGTCAACAGCGACATCCTGCCAATGGTTAATGAGCTGCAAAGCTGAGCAAATCGCATCGCTCATCAGGCAATTTTGCGGGGTCGCCACGCGGTTCAAATGCAACAACAAACGTCCAATTGGGTCGGCAGAGCGCCGACAGTAATCAAGCAGCTCCGCATAATTTACATAACGGGTTTTGGAGACATCTTGTTTGAACGCGTCTAGTAAATCGTGAAACAGACTAATGGGTAAAGCATGCTCATGGATTATATTATCCAGCGCAATAAACAAGGGTTTGTTCGACGTGGCATTTGCTGTAATCAAATCAAGCTCGCGACTATAGCCGTCAAGCAGTGCAATACGCTCATGCGGCGCCCAATCTCCCTCGTCGGCAAAATCATCCGCTGAGCGCGCAAATGCGTAGATCACCTCAATGGGGTGTCGTAAATGCGGCGGTAGTAGCCAAGAGGCAACCGGGAAATTTTCGTAGTGATCAACGGGCACGGCTAAGAGGACTTTAATATAAAAATATAATTAATTATTAGCTCTGAAAGCTGATAGTAAGTCAGCCAAGGTGTTGCATGATCATGGCGCCAACAATTATATGTGTGAAATCAAAGACTTTTTCCCGGACGGGAATAAAAAAGTCATGTCGCAACAAGCGTAGGAAGGCTGTTTGCGGTAAAATTAAATCTACGCGAGTGTGGCGGAATTGGTAGACGCACTGGATTTAGGTTCCAGCGCCGTAAGGCGTGGGGGTTCGAGTCCCTTCTCTCGCACCATTATTCATCAGCGCTAACCTACTGCGCGTCAGTCTTTAAGACCGGCGAACTGTGCGCTTTCAGTTATGTCGTAAACATATCTCATGTCCAGTATGACGAATCACAAACAGGAAACAGCTATGCAAGCACAGGCCAGCACTAATAATCTTGAACGCAATTTGACGCTCTCATTGCCAGCCGTTGATGTCGAATCTGAAATCAACTCGCGCTTGAAGCACATTGCCCGCAGCGCCAAAATGGCCGGGTTCCGTCCCGGCAAGGTGCCATTTAATATTGTTGCCAATCAATATGGGTTCCAGGTTCGCCAGGAAGTCATGTCTGACGCGGTACAAAAAACCTTTGCGGACGAAGTGCAAAAACAAAACCTGCGCGTGGCTGGTTATCCGCGCTTTGCGCCGGCCAATACCGGTGAGGCGGCAGATAAATTTGAATTTACCGCCAGCTTTGAAATTTATCCCGAAGTCAAAATGAGTTCGCTGGAAGGCAAAAAGCTTGAGAAGCCGACCGCTTCGGTGGGTGATGTCGAGGTCGATAACACGCTCGAAACTCTGCGCAAACAACGCGCGACTTACGATAAAACTGACCGTGCCGCCCAAACCAGCGATTTCCTGGTGGTTGATTTTGTCGGCAAATTAGATGGCGAGCCATTTAAGGGCGGCGATGCGCAAAACTTCGGCGTGGTGCTCGGCGAAGGCCGCATGCTGCCAGACTTTGAAGCTGCATTGATGGGCATGAAAAACGAAGAAACTAAAACATTCGATCTCACATTTCCGACTGACTACCAAGCCGAACTTGCCAATAAGACAGTCCAATTCACCGTCACCGTCAAAGTCGTTAATGTGCCGAAGCTGCCAGACATTGACGCTGAGTTTGCAAAATCACTGGGCGTGCTTGACGGCGATATCGCCAAAATGCGCGAAGAAATCAAAGCAAATCTTGAGCGTGAGTTGAAAAAACGGATTCAGACCAAAACTAAGGATCAAGTGATGGCAGCTTTGTTGGCCGTTGCGGAACTGGATTTACCGCGCTCCTTGGTGGATGCTGAAATTGTTCGTTTGCAAGATCAGGCTGTACAAGATCTGCAAGCGCGGGGCATGACCACCAAAGACCTGCAATTGCCAGCTGAATTGTTCGTTGAGCGCGCCGAGCAGCGCGTGAAACTGGGTTTGATCCTGAACGAAGTGGTCAAGAAAAACGAACTGAAGGCGAAGCCTGAGCAGATCCGCGCCGTTGTTGAAGAGCATGCCGAAAGTTTTGAGGACCCACAGCAAATGGTTCGCTGGTATTACAACGATGCGCAACGTTTGCAAGAAGTCGAAGGCATGGTTTTGGAAGACAATGTCGTGGAGTGGGCTGCTAAATCCATGGATGTCACGACAGTGACTAAATCGTTCGACGAGATCATGGAGATCAAACGCTAATGAAAACTTTTTACGACTATCAATCCCGTGCCTATGACATGACCGGCATGGCGCCGGGTCATCGCGATGACTACGCTGCAATCGGATATCAGCCGACCACCGGTTTGGGCTATGTGCCGATGGTTATTGAGCAATCTGGCCGTGGCGAACGTGCATTTGATATTTATTCGCGCCTGCTCAAAGATCGCGTGGTGTTTTTAGTCGGTGAAGTCAACGACATGATGGCGAATGTTATCGTTGCACAATTTTTGTTTCTGGAAAGCGAAAATCCAGACAAAGATGTGGCGCTCTATATCAATTCTCCCGGGGGTTCGGTTACAGCGGGATTGGCGATTTACGACACCATGCAATTTATCAAGTCTGATGTATCAACCATGTGTACCGGCTTTGCCGCCAGCATGGGTGCGTTCCTGCTTTGTGCGGGACAAAAAGGCAAGCGGGTTTCATTGCCCAACGCCCGCGTTATGATCCACCAGTTGTCAGGCGGATTTCGTGGACAGGCGTCCGATATCGAGATCCATGCGCGTGAAGCTTTGTTCCTGAAGCAGCGCCTGAACGAGATTATGGCCAAGCACACTGGCAAATCAATTGAAGTCATCGAGCGGGACACTGATCGCGACAATTTCCTGTCCGCAGAAGACGCGATGAAATACGGTATTATCGATAAAGTGCTGGAAAATCGTAGCCAAGTCTAGGAGATTTAGCAGATTCACTAAGCTAAATTCCCATTAAAGTTATACGTAATATTGCGGTTGTAACGCGCTATGGTGCGCAGTAGTTTGATCAGCAAATATCAAGTCAAATCAGATGTACTAAATTTGTACAGTATTTGCTTCATCAGACTATCGGTATCAATTGAGGTCGGTAATGAGTGAGAAAGTAGGCGAAAAACTGCTGTACTGTTCCTTTTGTGGCAAAAGCCAGCATGAGGTTCGTAAGCTTATTGCCGGTCCGTCCGTGTTTATCTGCGATGAATGTATTGATCTTTGCAATGACATTATTCGCGAAGAAGCGCAGGCTGATCCCAACGCTAAAACCAGTAAAAGCGACCTGCCGACACCGCAGGAAATCTGCGATATTCTCGATCAGTATGTGATCGATCAGGTCCAAGCTAAAAAAATCCTCTCGGTTGCGGTTTACAACCATTACAAGCGGCTCAAAGTTGGCGCCAAAGACGGCGAAGTTGAACTCGCCAAGTCCAATATTCTGCTGATTGGCCCAACGGGCTCTGGCAAAACCTTGCTTGCCCAGACTCTGGCGCGGTTATTAAATGTCCCGTTTGTGATTGCTGATGCCACGACACTGACGGAAGCGGGCTATGTGGGTGAGGATGTCGAAAACATTATTCAAAAACTGCTGCAAAAGTGCGACTACGATGTTGAAAAAGCGCAACGCGGCATTGTATATATCGATGAGATCGATAAAATTTCGCGTAAATCCGATAATCCTTCGATTACCCGTGATGTGAGCGGCGAAGGCGTTCAACAAGCGCTGTTAAAACTGATTGAAGGTACGATTGCCTCGGTACCACCGCAGGGTGGTCGCAAGCATCCGAATCAGGAATTTGTGCAGATTGATACGTCCAATATGCTGTTCATTTGTGGCGGTGCATTTGGTGGTCTGGAAAAGGTCATCCAAAACCGTACGGCTAAAACCGGTATCGGTTTTGGGGCAGATGTACGCAGCGAACAGGATCGCAACGCAACCAACGCTTTGCTGCGCGATGTCGAGCCGGAAGATTTGATTAAATATGGTTTGATTCCCGAGTTTGTCGGTCGCCTACCGGTCGTTGCCACTTTGGAAGAGTTAGACGTCAAAGCACTTGTACGTATTCTTACTGAACCCAAAAATGCCCTGACCAAGCAGTACCAAAAACTGTTTGCGATGGAAGGTGTTGAGCTTGAGTTTCGAGATGGTGCGCTCGGTGCGATTGCCAAACGGGCTCTTGAACGTAAGACCGGTGCGCGCGGCCTGCGGTCCATTATTGAGCATGCGTTATTGGAAGTGATGTTTGAATTGCCGTCGCTCTCGAATGTAGAAAAAGCGCTGGTCGACGAGAACACCATTAACGCGGGACAAAAGCCGCTTCTAATGTATGCCGACCAACCCAAGGTGGCTGGTGCCCAGAGCTGAGACCAAGGCTGACCCAGCGTCGTCCACACACGCCACCGCTCTCGATATCAAGCGCGCCATCTTTTCTTGTGTAGCACGCTTGATACGCCCAGTCAAAATTCTTATGGGTTTAAACTTTTCCGATTCACCATCGCCACGCATCTTGAGTTCTCCTGTTTTGTCCCCATTTCTTCACTCTGGTGCATTGATCGTGATTCCACGATCAGTTAGCGCTCAATAGACACTAAAAAGGCGAGATCATGACGCTCATTACTGATGACCTTTCCACCACTATTTTGCCACTGTTACCGTTGCGGGATGTCGTCGTATTTCCGCATATGGTGATCCCGCTATTTGTGGGTCGTCCCAAATCCATCAAGGCGCTTGAAGCCGCGATGGAGGAGGGCAAAAATGTGGTGCTGATTGCCCAAAAATCAGCCGCCAATGACGACCCCAATCCTGAAGATTTATATGATGTTGGCTCCATTGCCAGCATTCTGCAAATGCTGAAGTTGCCCGATGGCACGGTCAAAGTTTTGGTTGAAGGCATTCACCGTGCACGCATTAATCACGTGCTGGATGTGAAAGAAAATTACGAGGCCGAAGTAACGCCAGTTCCCCAGGCAGAAACGGATAACAATGAAGTTGAGGCGATGCGCCGAAGCTTATTTGCGCAGTTTGACCAATACGTAAAGCTCAATAAAAAAATCCCGCCAGAAGTGCTGACCTCCTTGTCGGGTATTGATAATGCCAGTAGGCTCTCCGACACTATTGCCGCGCATCTTCCGCTGAAGCTTGAGCAGAAACAGCAAATCCTTGAAAATTTCGACGTGCCTTCACGCCTAGAACAATTGCTCGGCTTGCTGGAAACGGAGATTGATATTCTGCAGGTTGAAAAGCGCATCCGTGGCCGCGTCAAACGCCAGATGGAAAAATCCCAGCGTGAGTATTACCTGAACGAACAAGTCAAGGCGATCCAAAAAGAACTCGGCGAGACCGAGGAGGGCGCTGATATTGACGAGCTCGAGAAAAAAATAAAAGGTGCGCATATGCCCAAAGAGGCACGCGCCAAAGCTGAAGCCGAGCTTAAAAAATTGAAGCTTATGTCGCCTATGTCGGCTGAAGCAACCGTGGTACGAAACTATATCGACACGGTGGTCGGTTTGCCTTGGAAGAAAAAAACCAAGGTCAATACTGATTTGACCAACGCCGAAAAAGTGCTCGATGCTGATCATTACGGTTTGGAAAAAGTAAAAGAGCGCATCGTTGAATACTTGGCGGTGCAGTCTCGCGTCGATAAACTCAAGGCGCCTATTCTGTGTCTGGTCGGCCCGCCCGGCGTCGGCAAAACCTCGCTTGGTCAGTCAATTGCCAAGGCGACCAATCGAAAATTCATTCGCATGTCACTCGGTGGCGTTCGTGACGAGGCTGAGATTCGCGGTCACCGCCGTACCTACATTGGCTCCATGCCAGGCAAGATTTTGCAGAACATGAGCAAAGTCGGTGTGCGTAACCCATTATTCCTGCTTGATGAAGTCGACAAGATGGGCATGGATTTTCGCGGTGACCCGGCCAGCGCATTGCTTGAGGTGCTGGACCCAGAGCAAAATCACACCTTCCAGGATCACTATGTTGAAGTTGACTTTGATTTATCGGATGTGATGTTCGTTGCGACCTCGAATTCATTCAACATTCCGCCAGCATTGCTGGACCGGATGGAAGTGATTCGATTGGCGGGTTATACCGAAGATGAAAAAGTACATATCGCTCGGCAGTATTTATTGCCCAAGCAAATGAAATCAAACGGCGTGAGAACTGAAGAATTAACAGTGGCGGATGCGGCGCTACGCGATATCACACGCTATTACACCCGCGAGGCTGGGGTACGCGGCATGGATCGCGAAATTGCACGAATATGCCGCAAGGTCGTTAAAGCGCAAATGACCAAAAAGAAAGAAGGCAAAGTACAGGTGACCGCCAAGAGTCTTGATAAATATTTAGGCGTACGCCGCTACAGCTACGGTATCGCCGAAAAAACGAATCAAGTGGGGCAGGTTACCGGCCTTGCATGGACCGAGGTGGGCGGTGAGCTATTGACCGTAGAAGCTGTGCGCTTGCCAGGCAAAGGTAAAGTAGATACAACCGGCAAGCTCGGTGATGTCATGCAAGAGTCAATTAAAGCGGCAATATCGGTAGTACGTTCGCGCGCAAAGATGCTGGGTATTCCGGAAGATTTCTACGAAAAAAATGACCTGCATATTCACTTTCCGGAAGGTGCCACGCCGAAGGATGGACCGAGCGCAGGTATCGCCGTGACCACCGCACTAGTGTCGGTGCTCAGCGGCATTCCGGTGCGATGTGATGTGGCCATGACGGGCGAAATTACCTTGCGTGGCGAAGTATTGCCAATCGGCGGCCTGAAAGAGAAGCTGCTGGCTGCGGCCAGAGGCGGCATCAAGACAGTATTGATACCGGACGAAAACCAAAAAGATTTGGTTGAAATTCCGGTTGAGATCACCAAAGATTTGACCATCATCCCGGTGCGCTGGATTGATAAAGTGTTTGAGCTTGCTTTGGAAAGAAAACCGGTTCCGCTGGTTGAAAATGTGGAAGTAGCAGCAGTTCCAAGCGCGCCAGCCAAAGTCGAAGTGCCAACGATTACCAAGCATTAGGGCTCGCAATAAGATTTTTTTGTTTTAGGCAACAATCACAATCAACAAGAACCCCGCGATACCTTAATCGCGGGGTTCTTGCCATAATGAGGTAATAAATTTTGCACACAACTTGGCGCGCAGTTTCGCGAATTGCGATAAAATAAATGCATGAGATGTAGGAAAGCGACTCTCAATATTCATGACGACAATTAAATCGTTGCAAGCTATATTGATTTGTAATGCATTACATTTCTTTTTTGTACATCACACCCATTTAAATTCTCTGGTTTGCCGCTTTATTTTTATATAAAAATTTCCGACTTCGAGCGTGAATCCTGTCACGCAGTTTTCATAAATTTATTTCAAATCTCTAAATCACCATAAGGGGCTTTACGTGAATAAAACCGAATTGATCGACGCAGTTGCAAAATCTGCGGACATCTCCAAGGCCGCTGCCGGCCGTGCGATAGATGGAATGGTTGTAGCAGTTCGCCAATCGCTTAAGAAAGGCAATATGGTCACGCTGGTTGGCTTTGGTACCTTTTACGTTGGCAAACGCGCTGCTCGTGCCGGCCGCAATCCGCGTACGGGTGCCGCCATCAAGATCAAAGCAGCAAAAGTTCCAAAATTCAGAGCTGGTAAAGCGTTGAAGGATGCGCTAAACTAGCAGGCTTCGGGTGCTTAGCTCAGCTGGTAGAGCGTCGCCCTTACAAGGCGAATGTCGGGGGTTCGA
>JAYVEV010000084.1:0-46606 GCA_043773745.1 Burkholderiales bacterium
GCATGCACGTGGGTGCTGGCCGGTTTGCGGACAACCGGGGTTTCATTGTTTGCTGGATGTCCTGCAGTCGCGCCTTGCGAATTGGCGTTGGCGGTGGTGTCCGCAGCGCTGCCAATGCCGGCACTTGCACCCATTGCCGTGGGTAATGGTGGCATGGACGAATCCGTTTTTGACGCTGATCCAGAATGCGCATTGGGAATGATGCCTGTCATCACACCAATACCCACACCGGCAAAAAGTGTGACTGCGACGGCGGCGATAATGAGCATCGGATGAGTTTTGCCCACACCTCTATTTGCAGAACTGGTCACTTCACGCGGAGCTTCATTGGGGTTTGGCATTGCATATCTCCAAATAAAAATTAGGACAACCTAAAACGTTATATTTCAGCGGTTTGCGTTACGCCGCCTATAAGCAATAACGTCGCAACGAATTTTGTCGTTGACGATACTAATGCCGCGCAATGTAAATAAATAGGTTGAAGTTCGAGCGATGTCGCTGGTGGGAGGCAGGCTCAGTTTATAAACAAACTTCGTTTATTCATAAGGTGTTTGAAGCAAAATGGCCCGAAGATGCCCGCCAATGCTGGGGTTTACAAATCAGGCGAATAGGTAACTTTCTGCTGAATCATTGCTTCAATTGCGACCGTCGAATAACCCAACTCTTCTAAAATTTCCCGCGAATGTTCGCCCAAGTGTGGCGGTAGAGAACGAATCGATGGGGGCGTTTCACTCCACTCGCCGACTGGTGCGGTGGCTCGGATTCGCCCCTCGGTGGGGTGATCAAACTCGGGTAAAAATCCTGTCGCCTGAAGATGTTCGTCTTCCAGCAATGAATCAATCGAATGCATGGTCGCAACGGGAATATCAGCCTTCTCCAACAATGCGCGCCAATAGGCTGTCGTGTTGGCTCGAATAGTGGCTGCAACAAACTCATAGACTTCACCAATATGGGCTGCCCGTGCGGAATGATCTTTGAATCGGCTATCTGTCTTTAAATCAGCGCGGCCAATGGCCTCGAAAAAATGCGCCCAGTGTTTATCGTTATAAATCAGCACACATAAAAAACCATCGGCGGTTTCATAGGGTCTGCGGTGTGGCGCTATCAACCGTGCGTAACCCGTATCGCCTAGCGGCGGCTCGAAGGTTTTGCCACCCATGTGATCACCCAGCACGAATTGCGACAGCGCTTCAAACATGGTGACTTCGATTGCCTGGCCGATGCCGGTGCGCTCACGATGAAACAACGCTGCCAGAACTGCGTTCACCGTATGCAGCCCTACACTGCGATCACCGATCGTGACAGGCGAATAGCGCGGCAGCTCCCCGGTTTGACGTTGCGATAAAGAAGCGATGCCAGTAATGCCCTGAATCAAATCGTCATATGCAGGACGGCCTGCATATGGGCCTTTTTCAGCGTAGCCAAATGCACCGACATAAATAATTTTTGGGTTAACTGCCTTCACCGCTTCATAACTTAAACCCAGTCGCGCCATCGATTGCGGGCGCACGTTATAGACCAGCACATCTGATTTTGCCGCGAGCTTCAGGCATGCCTCACGGCCTTCGGCTTGCTTCAAGTCCAATACCAATGAACGCTTATTGCGATTCAAATGCAAATGAATATGTCCCATGCCCGGCGATTTCATCGGGCCAACCCAACGCATATTATCGCCTTCACGGGTTTCGACTTTGATGACGTCCGCGCCCATATCGCCGAGCAGTTGAGTGCAGTAAGGCCCCATGATGACGCTGGTTAAATCGAGCACACGAATACCCGCCAATGCACCTTTATTTTGTTTGCTGAGATTGCTGAGTTCAATCATCTTGATTTTTCATTTTTCATTTTCTACTGGATCAACGACGTCGCACTGTTTCCACACCCGGCACTTCACTGACTGTCCGAATCAGGCGGACCAATTCCTCACCACGCTTGATTTCTACGGTGAAGCGCATGGAAGCCAGATTGCCACGCGAGAGTGTATTGACTGCGGTCACATTGATACGCTCATGCGATAGCGCCTCGGAAACATCACGGAGCAATCCCTGGCGGTCCATCGCGGTCACTTCAATATCAGCCGCAAACGGCTGTTGATCAACATTGCCCCACTGAGCGGCCATGAGTCGTTCACGCTGCTCACTGGTAAGACTGACGATGTTGATGCAATCGAGCCTGTGAACCATCACGCCACGGGTTTTGGTGACGAAGCCAATAATCGGGTCTGTAGGTAACGGTTTGCAGCATTTCGCTACCATCGTGGCGATATTGTTAACACCCAATACCAGCACACCGCCAGAAGTTTTGTCAGACTTGACCGCGCTTAATCCGCCTGCCAGTGCGCCTTGCCCAAGTACACCAAGCGCCCCAAAAGCCATAGCTGGCGCGGCCTCTGACTTGGTTGCCGTCAGTTCGCGAAGGGCTATTTCGATTTGATGTGGCGTAATTTCGCCACGGCCAATTTCTGCCAGACACTCATCCAGTTCGCGATGGTTCAGAGCACTCGCAACTTTTTCCAAAGCGATGGCGGTTGCGCTGTTTCGTGCCAATTCACGCTCCAGCGTTTGCCGGCCGTGCGCGACATCGACCTCAAAATACTCTTGCCGAAACCAGGTGCGCACCTTGGTGAGCGCGCGATGGCTGGCCAAATAGCCAAGCTGCGGATTCAGCCAGTCGCGCGAGGGGCCACCCTGCTTCGCCGCCAGAATTTCAACCCGCTGCGCATTTTGCAGCTTGGTAATCAACGGTACGATTTGCCCGTCCAATTTAGCACCGCGACAGCGGTGGCCGAGATCGGTATGAACGTGATAAGCGAAATCAACTGGTGTCGAGCCCGCCGGCAAATCGACCACCTTGCCTTGCGGTGTAAAAACATAAACCGTGTCGTTGAACAGTCCCTGTTTGATTTGATCCGAAAACCCGCTCTGGTCCACCAATTCGCGTTTCCACTCCAGCACCTGACGCAACCAGGAAATTTTGGATTCAAAACGTTTGTCAGCAGCGGTTTTATGCGCCCCGCCTTCTTTGTAGCGCCAGTGCGCGGCAACGCCATGTTCGGAAGCATTGTGCATTTCGTGGGTGCGAATCTGCACTTCCAGAGTCTTGCCATCGCTATCGATTACTGCGGTATGTAGCGACTGGTAATTGTTTGCTTTAGGTTGCGCGATGTAGTCATCAAATTCACCCACAATCGGCTGCCAAATATCATGAACCAGCGCCAGCACCGCATAGCAATCGGCCACACTGTCGACCAACACCCTGACTGCACGGATGTCGTAGAGCAGTTCAAAGGGCAGATTTTTTGATTGCATTTTGCGATGAATCGACCAGATATGCTTAGGCCGCCCGGCGATTTCAGCTTTGATGTGTAATTTGTGTAACTCCGCACCCAGTATGTCCAGCACGCCCGCAATATAGGCCTCACGCTCGCCCCGTTTACCATCCAGCATCGTGGCAATGCGCTTGTAAAGTTCCGGTTCGAGAAAACGGAAGGATAAATCCTCTAATTCCCATTTGATGGCAAACACGCCCAGCCGATTAGCCAACGGCGCGAATAGATCGCGGGTTTGTTCAGCCGCGGCCTGTCGAACTGCTTCGCTGGCCTTGGTGATGGAGCGCATATAGACAACGCGCTCGGCAAGTTTAATTAGCACCACCCGTACGTCGTCAGCCATGGCCAGCAGCATTTTGCGCAAAGTCTCGATACTGGGTGAATTAATTGCGTTGGTGGCTGTGCCTGATGCCATAACCTCCAGGCGGCCCGCGCGCATTACACCATTCACGAGAGCCGCCACCTCAGCACCAAATGCGTCGCTAATAATCGCTAGATCGAGCTCATTTTTGGGAATTGCACCAAAAATGAGCGCCGCTGCCAAGGTTTCGCTATCAGCCTCGATGCCCAATAAAATATCGACTGACTCTAGCGCATGATCCAGTCCCGTCGTCCGTTCGCTGGCCTGTGCCGTGCTAATAACAAAATCCAGCACCCGGCATGCAACTACGCTCTCATCTCCGCGCCGGGAGATAAGTTGGCGAAGTTCGTTGGTTCGGGAACAGGTATCGGACGTCGAAGCGGGCCGGGTTGGCATGAATATGGTAGGTAATTAGGCAAAAATGTAGATATGTCATTCTAAGCTATGGGAGCACAACATCCTCAGCCCGGCCGTGACAAAAAACGGTATATTCAAGGCACGGCCTTTGCTTTTAGTATTAAGAGACATCAAAAATAATGAAGTGATTCTCACTTTGTCCAAGCTCATTGAACGCATTGACCACTTAATCTCATAATCACCTATTCATATATTCACACATGGCTCTTAAAAAATTCTTCAACGAAATGTATTCGGACGATGGCAAAGCGCGACCGCATTACGAAGCATTTGACGAATGGCTGACCAACACGCCCCCCGAAAAAATTACGCAAAATCGACAGGCGGCCGACTTGCTGTTTCATCGCGTTGGCATTACTTTCGCGGTTTATGGCGAGGCTACCGGCACAGAACGGCTGATTCCCTTCGATATCGTGCCGCATGTGATTCCGGGCGAGCAGTGGGAGAAAGTTTCAAAGGGCCTGAAACAACGCGTGGCCGCTCTGAACGCTTTTCTGCACGATATCTACCATGAGCAGAACATATTGCGCGCGGGGAAAGTACCCGCCAATAAAGTCATTGAGAATTCCCAGTTCCGCCCTGAAATGATCGGGATCGATGTGCCGGGCGGTATATATGCGCATGTAGCCGGCATTGATCTAGTGAAAGATGCCGACGGCGAATACTATATTTTGGAAGACAATTTACGCACCCCATCGGGTGTATCGTACTTGCTTGAAAACCGCAAAATGATGATGCGCTTGTTCCCCGAGTTGTTCGCGCAGCAACGCGTCAGGCCAGTGGATCATTATCCCGATTTGTTGCTAGAGACGTTGCGAAACGCTGCCCCGGTCGGCATCGATAATCCCACTATTGTTTTGATGACGCCCGGCAATTTTAATTCCGCCTATTTTGAGCATGCCTTTTTAGCGCAGCAAATGGGGATTGAATTGGTCGAAGGTATCGATCTGTTTGTGCAAGATGATACGGTCTTTATGCGCACCACCCAGGGTCCGCAAAAAGTGGATGTCATTTACCGACGGATTGATGATGACTTCATCGACCCTGAAGCATTTCGTAAAGATTCGATGCTGGGCGTGCCCGGCCTGATGCGCGCTTACCGTGCGGGCCGCGTCACACTGGCCAATGCGGTTGGTACTGGTGTGGCCGACGATAAATCGATGTACCCCTATGTGCCGGAAATGATTCGCTTCTATCTGGACGAAGAACCGATACTGCAAAACGTTCACACTTACATGCTCGACGATAAAAAAGACCTCGATTATGTGTTGGCGAATATGCAGGATTTGGTGATTAAGGAAGCCCAAGGCTCCGGCGGTTACGGCATGCTGGTTGGTCCCACCAGCACAAAAGAGGAGCGCGAACGTTATAAGCAGCGAGTGCTTGATGCGCCGGAACGGTTTATCGCGCAACCCACCTTATCCCTGTCGGTGTGCCCGACTTTTGTCGAAAAAGGTCTTGCGCCGCGCCACATTGATTTGCGGCCGTATGTACTGTCTGGCAAGACGGTAAGTTTTGTGCCCGGCGGGCTAACCCGAGTTGCATTGCGCGAAGGCTCGTTGGTGGTCAATTCATCGCAGGGTGGTGGCGTAAAAGATACCTGGATAGTGGACTAAACACCATGCTCTCAAGAACCGCTTCAACTTTATACTGGATGTCTCGCAATGTGGAGCGAGCAGAGAATACGGCCCGCATTCTGGACGTGGCCTATCGCATGTCCCTGCTGACCAAAGACCCTGATTTGCAGGATCAGGAATGGTTTGCCCCGCTTAATATTACTGGCACTCTGTTTCCATTCAGCGGGCGTCATGCCATTGTGAATGCCAAAGAGGTGCTGCATTTCATGGCGCTTGACGCGGATAACCCATCGTCGATTTATAGCTGTGCTAAACAGGCTCGCGAAAATGCGCGTGCGGTTCGCGGCACCATCACCAGCGAAATGTGGGAGGTGCTTAACGGTACCTGGCTGGAGATGCAAAACATGGATGAAGACCGGTTGTATGCGCGCGGTATTTCATCTTTTTTTGACTGGGTTAAAGAACGTTCACACCTGTTTCGCGGGGTAACTTTCGGCACCATTCGCCGCGACGAGGCTTTTCAATTCCATCGTCTCGGCACCTATATCGAGCGCGCCGACAATACCGCGCGTATGCTGGACGTTAAATACCATGTGCTGCTGCCCAGTGTTGATGATGTTGGCGGGGCGGTTGATTATTACCAGTGGTCGGCGGTACTGCGCTCGGTATCGGCGTTTGAATCGTATCGAAAGGTTTATCGCGATATCATCACGCCTTTGAAGGTTGCCGAGCTGCTGATTTTGCGGGACGATATTCCGCGCTCGATGCGGTTTTGCTATCGTGACGTTTATCAAATTTTATGTGAAGTGCAAAATCGTTCATCGAAAGAAGCGACACGGCAGGCCGGCGAAATTTATGCCGCGCTGCAATTTGGCACCATGCAGAATATTTTCCATGGCGGCTTGCACGAGTATCTGACTGATTTCCTTGAGTCCAGCAATACGCTGAGCGGTGAAATTGACAAGGCGTTTTTTACGCCAACACTATCGGCCGCGGCCTGATGTTTCCTACTTTTACAACGCACTGATTAAAACATGACCTACTGTGTAGCTATTCGCCTTGAGTCCGGAATGATATTTGCATCCGACTCGCGAACCAATGCGGGCGTCGATCATGTCGCCACGTTTAATAAAATGAAGGTGTATGAGAAGGCCGACGATCGCGTCATCGTTATTTTATCGAGCGGCAATTTATCGGTCACGCAAGGCGTGATTAATATTTTGGATCGGCACAAATTTGCCGATGCCGGCGTGCCGACCATCTGGAACGCAACCAGCATGTTTGATATTGCTTCAATGGCAGGCGAGGCGCTGCGTGAAATCCAGCGGCGCGATGGGCCGGCTATGATGCAATCCGGGATTGAGGCTTCGGCTAACTTGATCATCGGTGGACAAATCGCCGGTGAAAAGCAGCGCTTGTTCAATATTTACCCGCAGGGAAATTTCATAGAGACCTGCGATGAAACACCCTACTTTCAGCTCGGCGAATCAAAATATGGCAAGCCCATTCTGGATCGCGTCGTCACCACCGGCACCCCGCAAAAAGAAGCCGCCAAGTGTGTGCTGATTTCTTTTGATTCCACGATCAAATCCAACATCTCGGTGGGCTTGCCGATTGATATGCTCTGGTATCCCAATGATTCGCTGCGCGTCGGCGTGCAGCAACGGATTCGCGACGGCGACCCGTATTTTTCCATGCTGCGACAACGCTGGGGTGGTGGATTAAGGCGCGTGTTTGGCGAGTTGCCCGACCCGGACTGGTTGGAATAAATGACAATCCGCGTTGCGCTTCACCATAAAACCCATTACAAATTTGACCGCTCGGTAAATCTTTCGCCGCATGAAGTACGTCTGCGCCCTGCTGCGCATTGCCGCACGCCCATTGAAAGCTACTCGCTCAAAGTAAAGCCGGAAAAGCATTTCATCAACTGGCAACAGGATCCTTACGGCAACTGGCTTGCGCGTTTGGTTTTTTCTGAGCCCGCAAATGAGTTATCCATTGAGGTGGATCTCGTTGCAGACATGACGGTCATTAACCCGTTTGATTTTTTTGTCGAAAAATACGCCGAGACTTTTCCGTTTTCGTACACCACAGATAACAAGCGTGAGTTGACCGCTTATCTCGAAACTGAACCAGTTGGCCCGCTGGTGGCAAACTGGATTAAATTCGCCCGCGAAAATTTGTTGCGGAAAAATATGGTGACGATTGATTTTCTAGTCGCGCTGAATCAAAAACTGCAGCACGATATCCGTTACCTGATTCGTATGGAGCCCGGCGTGCAGGCGCCTGAATTTACGCTGGAATCCGGCCAAGGCTCATGCCGTGATTCGGCATGGCTGTTGGTGCAGATCCTGCGTAGTTTTGGTATCGCGGCACGCTTTGCATCGGGTTATTTAATCCAGTTGGTAGCTGATCAAAAATCATTGGATGGGCCATCAGGTACGGATAAAGATTTCACCGATCTGCACGCATGGTGCGAAGCTTATTTACCGGGCGCAGGCTGGGTGGGCCTTGATCCTACATCGGGATTACTCGCTGGTGAAGGTCACATTCCGCTAGCCTGCACAGCGATTCCATCTTCGGCCGCACCGGTATCCGGGTTCACTGACCGGTGCGAATCAGTGCTTGATTTCAAAATGACGGTGACGCGCATTCACGAAGACCCGCGTGTGACCAAGCCTTACAGCGATGTGCAATGGAAGGCAATCACCAAGCTGGGTGAGCAAGTCGATAAAGATCTACTGGCTGGCGATGTGCGCTTGACCATGGGCGGCGAGCCGACCTTTGTTTCCATTGACGATATGGAAAGTGCGGAATGGAATTTCACCGCCTTGTCACCAAAAAAACTGGAACTGGCAACAAATTTAATCAAGCGTCTTAAACCCAAATTTGCACCCGGCTCGCTGCTGCATTTCGGTCAAGGTAAGTGGTACCCCGGCGAGCCACTACCGCGCTGGGCGCTGTCGTGTTTCTGGCGTTTGGATGGTGAGCCGATTTGGCACGATGAATCGTTGCTGGCTTTTTCCGCTGCCACCATCCCGCCGACACATCGGGATGCCCTTACTTTTGTGCATGAACTAACGAATCGACTCAGACTATCTGCTGACTATGCGATTCCCGCTTACGAAAGTGTGTGGCGCACGATTCGCGATGAGATGAGCTTGCCCGTCAATGTTGATCCGTTGGACCCAGGTCTTAAAAATTCTGCTGGACGCGAGAAACTTCTCACCCAACTAGCCGGACAAATTGGTGAGGCAGTTGGCTATGTACTGCCGCTGAAAGTGATCGAACCCAAGCCTAGCAAAAACAAGGCAGCGATTGAAACTGAATGGACATCATCGCCATGGCCATTACAAACCAAACATCTGTTCTTGCTCGAAGGTGATTCACCGATTGGCTTTCGGTTGCCGTTAGCCTCTCTACCGCAGATGGCGCCCGAAGATATCGAGACGATTATCGAGGTTGATCCATTTGAAGATCAGAGCCCGCTCGATGTAAAACCTAAATCAAAAAAGGCAATTGCCCCGCGGAATGAAATTGAAATTAAAAAAGGTGAATTTGCAAAAGGTATTGTGCGCACCGCGCTCTGTGTGGAGGCGCGTCAGGGGGTTTTATATATATTCATGCCGCCAGTGGCTCGATTAGAAGATTATTTAGCCTTAGTGACGGCTATTGAGGCAACGGCGGGCGCATTAAAACTCCCGGTTCGACTCGAAGGCTATACGCCGCCGAATGATAAGCGCATCAATAAATTCGCCATCACTCCGGACCCCGGCGTCATCGAGGTCAATATTCATCCTGCCAAAACCTGGAGCGAGCTCGCTGCCAATACCGAAACGCTTTATGAGGAAGCGCGCCAGGCGCGGCTGGGCACCGAAAAATTCATGCTCGATGGCCGCCATACCGGTACCGGTGGCGGCAACCATGTGACTGTCGGTGGTGAAACTCCGGCTGATTCTCCCCTGCTTCGTCGCCCGGATTTACTGCGTTCGCTTATTACTTATTGGCAGAATCATCCCGCGCTGTCGTATTTATTTTCCGGCATGTTTATCGGCCCCACTTCGCAAAGCCCGCGGGTTGACGAGGCACGTGACGATACGCTCTACGAGCTTGAAATCGCTTTCGAGCAAATGGATCTAAAAGCGGCGTCCGGCAAAGAGACCTTACAGCCGTGGTTAGTGGATCGACTGCTGCGTAATTTTCTGATCGATCTCACCGGCAACACCCACCGCGCTGAGTTTTCCATCGACAAGCTATATTCGCCCGACGGCCCCACTGGACGTCTGGGGCTGCTTGAATTCCGTGCGTTTGAAATGCCACCGCACCCGCAGATGAGCCTGGCGCAAATGCTGTTGTTGCGTGCGCTGATTGCAAGGTTCTGGAAAACCCCCTACCGCGCTCCCTTGATCCGCTGGGGCACCGAATTGCATGACCGTTTTATGCTGCCCTACTTTGTGGCCAGCGATATAAAAAATGTGGCGGACGATCTCAGCCAAGCAGGCTATGCGTTTGAGTTTGATTGGTTCGCACCCTTTATCGAATTCCGTTTCCCACGCTATGGCGCCGTGGCTTATCAAGGCGTGGAGATGGAGCTACGGCAGGCTATCGAGCCGTGGCATGTACTGGGTGAAGAAATGGCGATTGGCGGCACCTCGCGCTATGTTGATTCCTCGGTAGAGCGCATGCAAATTAAAGTCACCGGCATGACGAGCAATCGCCATATCGTTACCTGCAATGGCCGTGTCGTGCCGATGTCGCCGACCGGCGTGACCGGTGAATTTGTTGCCGGTGTGCGCTATCGCGCTTGGGCGCCACCATCAGCATTGCATCCCACTATCGGCGTACAAGCCCCGCTGGTGTTTGATCTGGTCGATACCTGGGCACAGCGTTCAGTCGGCGGCTGCACTTATCACGTCACCCATCCCGGCGGTCGCAGCTACGCCACTTTCCCTGTAAATGCGTTTGAAGCCGAAGCCCGACGCGTCGCCCGTTTCCAAAAAATTGGTCACACCCCCGGCCCCATGGGCGGTGCCGGAGGCGTTCGCGCGGAAGGCAGAAATCCCGCGTTTCCGTTCACGCTGGATCTGCGCAGACAGCCCGATTTTGATGGCGCCCATATGATGCACGGGCGTCCGATGGGTGAGCAATAAAGTTATAAACTCTAGGACTGGCGTGCCGTTTTGAGCCTTTATGGCTAGAAGTGCCCGTCGATATTAGAGCTTTATATTTTTTAATGAGAGGGAGATGAGGCTTATCTCTTCCCCTCTTTAGCTATACAGATGGAGAAAATCTGTAGCGCCGATGCCCAGCTACCAACTACGCAAGCTAAATATTGTCCAATAGCCGCCTAGTCAGCAACGCCTGCATATCGCGGCGACCATCTGCGACGATGTAGATAAAAACTTTACGGCCAGCAACTCGATAAATCACACGATACGGTTTGAAAAACACTTGGCGATATTCGCGACTGCCGATGGATTCGAGTTCTTTCACGTATGCGCCCGCATCTGGATGTGATGCGAGTGTGGCGGTGGCATTGAGTGTTTTTGCAACAGCGTATTCGGCCATGTTGGGCGAATCGTGCTCAGAGATGTAATCGGCAAGGTTATTCAAATCACGCTCGGCACTGGCGAGCCAGATTACATCGAACATCAAGCGGCACTTGCCTTCGGTTTTACTTTGGCATTTGCTTTTACGGTGCTAGGTTTTGATTTCAATCGCGCATAAATGCGCTTCGCCACTGCTGCTTGCGTGCTGGTTTTGCCTTCCTCAATTTCCTTATTGCCGAGCGCCAATATTTTTAATAGCGCCAATGTTTCCTGCGTGTTTTCGTATGTCGCCAAATCTTGCATCACCGCTTTCGCTTCGCCGTTTTGCGTAATGATGAGCGGCTGACGATTCTCCGCAAGCGTGTCCAACACTTCGGCAGCATTCGCCTTTAAATAACTGATCGGCTTGATTTGAGTCGAGTAACGCATGGCGGCTCCGCGTGTTTTGAGGATAAAGTAAGGACTGAATTTAGTCTTTATTTGGCCTCAAGTCAAACAGCGTAAAAATAACAAATTCTAATACTGGCGATCTGTTTGACGCATTTGCGGTTGGAACAAGCCTGCTGAGATTGGGTCTTGGTGACTTATAGACACGGAGAAGGGTTGGGTAAACCCCCCTTTCGTTTGCCCAACCTCTCCGCTCAATCAATCACCGATGTCGGGCAGATGGAAAATGCCTAACTTACGGACATCACACGTTATTTTTTTGTTGTAAAAACTCCATTTGATTTAGGTACAACACTTTCTGGATTCTTTGAACTTGGAAGTACGCGTGACCTGCTCCCCTTCTCCGATAGGTAAAAATTATGAGTTTCACACCCTTTAAACAACTACCCACCCCGACAATAAGCCACAGCCTGCTCCACCCGCTCAACCGCAATAATTTCCATGCCTTCAATCTTATGTTTCGGTTTATTCGCCTTGGGCACAATCGCGTGGGTGAACCCGAGCTTGGCGGCTTCTTTTAATCGCTCCTGCCCGCGCTGTACGGGGCGCACTTCGCCTGCCAAACCGATCTCGCCGAAGACAACGTGTTTGGCGGGGAGGGGTTTATTTTTGAAGCTGGAAACGATAGCGAGTAGCACCGCCAAATCGGCACCGGGTTCGTCGATGCGCACGCCGCCGACGGCGTTGATAAATACGTCTTGATCGAATACGGCAAGTCCGCCGTGGCGATGCAATACCGCTAACAACATGGCGAGGCGGTTTTGTTCAAGACCAACGGATAATCGCTTGGGGTTCATGCCGTGGCTGTCGTCCACCAGCGCCTGGATTTCAACCAGCAGCGGGCGCGAGCCTTCCTGCGTGACCATCACGCAGCTGCCGGATACGCTGGTGTCATGCTGCGATAAAAATATCGCCGAGGGGTTGGTGACTTCGCGCAGGCCCTTTTCAGTCATGGCAAAAACGCCGATTTCATTCACCGCGCCAAATCGATTCTTGACTGCGCGGATAAGACGAAATGAGGAATGCGTATCACCCTCGAAATAAAGTACGGTATCGACCATGTGTTCGAGCACACGCGGCCCGGCAAGCGCGCCCTCCTTGGTGACGTGACCGACAAGGATCAGCGTGGTGCCGCTCGATTTCGCCATGCGCGTGAGATGCGCAGCGCATTCACGAACCTGCGCGACGGAACCGGGAGCAGAGGTGAGCGCAGCGGAATAAACCGTCTGGATGGAATCGATCACGGCGACCTGCGGCTTCTCATGCGCGATGACATGGAGGATTTTTTCCAGCTCGATTTCCGCGAGCAGTTTGACATCATGCGTATCCAGTGAGAGACGCCTTGCGCGCATAGCGATTTGCTGCGGGCTTTCTTCGCCACTCACATAGAGCACACTGTTGGTGGTGGAAATACTGGAGAGCGCTTGAAGCAGCAAGGTGGATTTACCGATGCCGGGATCGCCGCCGATCAGTACCACGCCGCCTTCCACTAGCCCGCCACCGAGCACCCGATCAAACTCGCTGATGCCGGTAGGTTTGCGTGGCACATCCTCTGCGCGAACTTTAGACAGCGATTGCACCACGCCGCGTTCGGCGGCCACGCCTGCTAATGTGGAGAATCGGTTAGTGGAAGCAGTGGCTTGCTCGGCGACAGTTTCGACCAGCGTGTTCCAAGCGTGACAGCTCGGGCACTGCCCCTGCCATTTGGGCGATTGGCCGCCACATTCGGTGCAGGAGTAGATTGATTTTGGTTTGGCCATTTTTGGTTTTTTGAATTTCTATCGGTGATTTTTGTAGTTGTATGTTGGATCGTAATCGATTGTGCCGAATGCTTTGATGGCTTCTAGTTGTTTTGCTCTAGTTTGTAATTCAGCGTTTGATGGCTTTGCGGTCTGGGAGTACTGTAAAACCTCCCGGGCGTCTTCACCGCTTAGATTTGATTTCGCTTTTGAGGATCGCGTTGCCATATTTATCGCTGCTGTTGCGTGAACGGTTGGGCAGACTTAGGGATTTCATTTTTCGGCGATTTCTTCAAAGAATGCTGTTCTGCCCAAGCCTCAGACAAAGTGCGAGCATTTGGCCACGACTTGTGAACAAAAAAGCCAATCAACACTGCAACACTCATGGTGAAAATAAGCGACCAAAAGGTGTAGTTCATCACACCACTAATCCAACCAGATGATTCATAGCGGCGAACACCTCGCAATAGACCTGCCGCTAGCAATAATTCCAATACGATTTCCGCGAAGAAAGATGCTGCACCGGTAAGGAGATAGCCGCAAAAAAATAGGTATGCAAAAAACGCAGCGAATATCAAGCCAAACCAAATCAAACACCCTTCCCCACCTAAGAGCATTGCCGATGGATCTAGAAGCTCCCACCCTCTTGATTCACTTAATGAGTCACGCGGCTTCATTGGCACATCGTCCCCAACTAATTCGGGCACACGTCTGATTTTTAAGTACTGCCGAATGCCTGAGTATTCGATCCAACAATAAACACCAAACAAAAAGACACCATACGCGGCGCTGATTGCCAGCGGGTATCGAACCATCATCGAAGTCATGCCAATATTGAGGAGCGCAATATCGGTCAACCAACCAAACAAGATTGTGAAAAAAAGTATTAACGAGACATGGAACTTGAGGAAAAATCTAGCCGAGAGCGAATGGCGGAGCTTGTCTCTGTATGCATCTAGCTTCCACTTTTGCACGTCATACAGTGGCTCCACTACTCCACCTCCACCATCGGCACCCGCGCCGTCACACCGCAAAAAAGCTCATACGAAATCGTGTCGGCTGCTTTGGCGACTTGGTCAGCCGACAACCCTTCGCCCCACAACGTGACCGGTGCGCCGATGTGGGCGTGCGGGATGTCGGTGAGATCAACCGCCAGCATATCCATCGACACCCGGCCGATGGTGCGGGTATGCGCGCCGCTGACGAGCACCGGCGTGCCTTGCACATTGCTGCCGGGGGCGTGGCGCGGGTAGCCGTCGGCGTAACCGCAGGCGACAACACCGATGCGCATTTTTTTCTTGGCCGTGTAGGTGGCCCCATAGCCGACCGTATCGCCTACGGCCAGTGTTTGGGTGGCAATGATTTCACTGCGTAATGTCATGACCGGTTTTAAGCCCAGGTCGGCCGCATTTTTTTCTTCAAACGGGGAAGAGCCATAAAGCATAATGCCAGGCCGCACCCAATCGCGATGCGCTGCCGTGTAGCGCAATAGCGTGGCTGAATTAGCGAGGCTTTGGGTGAAACTTTTTTTAATGAAAACGGGCTTGGCCGATTTGACGATTTCTTCAAAACGCCTGAGCTGTTCGGCAATGCCTTGCTTGCCATCAGCCGTTGCAAAATGGGTCATGAGCGTGACGGCACCGATATTGCGATGAGTGGCGGCGGTATGGATGGCAAAGCCCGAGAGCGGACCTTGCAGACCCAGACGATTCATACCAGTGTTGAATTTCAGGAACACATCCAGCGGTGCATCCAGCTCGGCATCGGCAATAGCCTTTATTTGATCAAGATCGCGCACCACCGGTGTGAGGTGGTGGCGGGCAAATAGGGACAACTCATCAAGCCCAAAAAAACCTTCGAGCAGAAGAATAGGCTGCGTAATGCCCTTGTTACGCATGCGTATGGCGCTGTCAATTTCCAGCGTGGCGAAAGCATCGGCATCGCGCAGCGTACGAACCGTCCAATCAAGTCCGTGTCCATAAGCATTCGCTTTGACGACGGCAAAGACCTGCGACTTAGGTGCTATTGCTTTAGCCAGCGCGTAGTTGTGACGCAGCGCTTGCGTGGAGAGTTCAGCACGGATGGGGCGCATGGTTGGGTTTTGGTTTTATTAGCTTGGTGAATGGATACAGTGAAGTCATCAATCCTATTCGTAATTCGGCCGACTATCTCCAGCGTAATTCATAAATCGCGTGTTCTGTCCCAAGAATGTTAATCGTACCGTACCAATCGGTCCGTTACGCTGCTTGCCGATGATGATTTCAGCGGAACCTTTTTCAGCGCTGTCAGGGTTGTAAACCTCATCGCGATAGATGAATAAAATCACGTCGGCATCCTGCTCAATGGCACCGGATTCACGCAGATCGCTCATCACGGGACGTTTGTTGGGGCGCTGTTCCAAGGAGCGGTTTAGCTGCGAGAGCGCGACCACCGGCACTTTCAATTCCTTTGCCAGCGCTTTGAGCGAGCGTGAAATTTCAGAAATTTCAGTCGCCCGATTTTCGCCGCTGCCGGTGGACGACATGAGTTGCAAATAATCCACCACGATCAATCCCAGGCCCGCGTATTGACGCCACATGCGGCGCGCACGCGCACGCAGCTCCAACGCATTGAGTGCGGGAGTTTCGTCAATGTGAATGGGCGCGTTGTTGAGTTTGACCAGCGCCTGATTGAGCCGATCCCAGTCGCGCGGCTCCAGGCGGCCGGTACGAAGGCGTTGTTGATCGACTTTTGAAATCGAGCTTAAAAAACGTCCGGCGATTTGTGTGCCACCCATCTCCATCGAGTAAATCAAAACAGGCAAGCCAAGGTTGATCGCGACATGTTCAGCGAGATTCAGTGCAAACGCCGTTTTACCCATGGACGGGCGACCGGCAACAATAACCAGATCGCCATCCTGCATGCCGGAGGTCATTTCATCGAGATCAACAAAGCCGGTGGCTTTACCGGTCACGGCGGATGGGTTTTTGGAAAGCTCATCAAGCCTGGTCATTACTTCGGACAGTAAATCCGACATCGCTGAAAAGCCCTGCCCGCCCTTGCGGCCCATCTCGGCGATATCAAACACTTTTTTCTCGGCCTCGTCGAGTAGCTGACGCGCTTCGCGACCGTTAGGCGCATAGGAATCATCGGCGATTTCTTCACCCACGCGCGCCAGACGACGCATGATGGCGCGCTCGCGCACGATCTCCGCATAGAGCCGGATATTGGCGGCAGATGGCGTGCCTTCGGCAAGGCCGTGCAGGTAAGACATGCCGCCAATGTTTTGCAAGTCGCCGCTCATTTGCAGGCGCTCGGCCACGGTCAATACGTCCGCCGGTTTGTTATCCGAGATCAGCTTGGAGATGGCTTGATAAATACGCCGGTGATCGTCGCGGTAAAAATCTTCTTCGGCGACGATATCGCCGATTTTGTCCCAGGCCTCGTTGTTGAGCAGAAGCCCGCCCAGCACCGATTGTTCTGCCTCGATGGAGTGTGGCGGCAGCTTCAGCGAGGTAATGGCGCTATCGGTCGCGTAGGTGGGCTTGAATGGGTTTGAATGCCCCGTTGTGCTGGGCCCACTTGAAGGGTCGGGTGTAGAAAAGACAGCAGCCATAGTTTCCAGACTAAATTAGGTGAGTCGGTATCGTGCGCGTTATTGTGCGCCACCAGTTATGCACAGGCAATGCACAAGATGGTGCGTATGCGGGGGATAGCATGTGGATAAGTGGTGAATAAAAAAGGGCTGCCGAGGCAGCCCTTCTTGAACAACAGCTTGTTTTGTATTTGTAACTTAAACGTGTTCGCCCAAAACGGAGACCGTAATTTGCGCTTTAGCGTCAGTATGCAGATTCAGGGTCAGCGGGAAATCACCGATGGTCTTCAACGGACCGTTAGGCATAACCACTTCACCTTTTTTAACATCAAAGCCTTGCTTGGTCAGCGCTTCAGCAATATCGGTATTGGTAACAGAGCCAAACAAACGGCCGTCAACACCTGCTTTTTGCGTGACTTGAACCATATAGCCTTCGAGCTTTGCAGCGCGGGCAACAGCGGTTGCCAGAATTTCAGCGGCTTTCTTTTCCAACTCAACGCGGCGTGCTTCGAATTCAGCCTTGTTTGAAGCTGTTGCGCGCTGGGCTTTGCCTTGCGGGATCAGAAAATTGCGGGCGTAGCCGTTTTTAACGGTAACCACGTCACCGAGCAGGCCCAAATTAACAACTTTTTCCATCAAAATAATTTGCATGATTTTGTCCTTGTCCGATCTTTAATTAATGGAGATCGGTGTAGTGGATCAGCGCCAGGAAACGTGCACGCTTGATCGCCACATCCAACTGGCGTTGATATTTGGCTTTGGTTCCGGTGATACGGGCCGGAATAATTTTGCCGTTTTCGTTGATGAAATCTTTCAGGATGCCGATATCTTTGTAATCGATCTGAACGACTTTTTCCGCGGTGAAGCGGCAGAATTTTTTGCGGCGGAATAAACCGCGATTGGGATTGCGTGTGTCTTTTTTGTTCTTGTCGAACTTTTTACCACGGGGTGATGGACGGGGCATGATTAACTCTCACTTAACATTTTGAATTGGGTAATGTGCAATATAGGCAGGGTGTTGTATCGGTTCTTTTGGCTTAAAAAGCCTTTGACAGAAAGTGCTGCGCCAACTTTCAGCGCATCGAGTGTCTTGGCAACTTCATCAAACGCTATCGCATTCATTTCCAACTCCACGGCCACTTGTTGCGAGCCTTCGAGCTGGGTTGATTGATGCTTTATCGCCAGATTTAGTACTTGGATGCCGCCGGGGGTGACCCTGATAACATCGCGTGAAGCCACTACACCTTCCAGAACCACTACATTTGCTGCTATGCCTATGCTGCTTCCTTAACGTCGTCTTTGAAGTCAACCGATCGGGATTTTTCTTCCTTCATCATCGGCGACGGTGCGATTTCAGCCGCATCCATCTTTACGATCAAATGACGCAACACGGCGTCGTTAAACTTGAACGCGTGCTCAAGTTCTTCCAACGTCGGCTGTTCAATTTCGATGTTCATGAGCACGTAATGCGCCTTGAACACTTTTTGGATGGGGTACGTCATCTGACGACGGCCCCAGTCTTCAATGCGGTGAACCTTACCCGCACCTTGGGCGATCGTTGCTTTATAACGATCAATCATCGCGGGAACTTGCTCGCTTTGATCTGGATGAACAATAAAAACAATTTCGTAATGGCGCATTAAAATCTCCTTGTGGATTAAGCACTTATGTGCCGTAAGAGCCTCCTGCGATGCGCACCGCAGTGAGGCAAGGTGGTTTTCGACTTTCCTGATTTTCTATACCATCAGCTAACCAAGCCCACGATTATGCAGCAAAAACCTCAATAAATCAATAGCTTCTACACTTGGCGAAAAGTGAACCGGAACGGCTGAATCGACGTTATCACATCCATATGCAACCATTTTCACGCACAAGGCGTAGGATTTATAGTGCTTGTTTAAATATCAAGGAGTCTCAGATGAAACTATCCCTCAATTTTGTTGGTGCTGGTGCTGCTGCAGCACTCTTTGTTCTAGGAGCATCAGTATCTGGCTGTTCGACTATGTCGTCTGCTGACAGTGCTGCTGCCGCATCCAATTGCAAAGTTGCCCTCGCCCAACCCGGCCGCATTAATACCGATGGCAGTAAACAAACCTCGCTGGACAAATCGCAAGCACGCGCTACGCTTGCAAATAATCCATACCGTATGGGATTACTCAATACACCGCAAGGTGCAAACGGCACAATTGAGGAAGCGTTACGCGACTGTCATTGAGACGCGAAATTAAAAAGAGCCTGCGGCTTTATCCGCAGGCTCTTTTATTGCTTTGATATTGGCTAACTTTTATTTGGGTGTTGGAGTTGCGGTAGCCGTTTTCTTCGCCGCATTTGCAAAATCACCCGCTTTAACAACGGTAATTTTGGCTGGATCAATATGTTTGCGGAAAGCAGCCACTACATCTTCAGGTTTTAGTGCAGTGATTTTCGCTTCCAGCTCTGCACTCCAAGCATAAGTTCTGCCCAGATCAAGGTATAACGCGAGGCCATTTGCAAGGCTTGCGTCCTGCGCGCGGGATTGCAGACGCTGCTGAAGGATGCCAGATTTGGCCGCGACGACTTCTGACATCAAGAAGCCGTCCTTAATTGCTTTGGCCACTTCATCCTTGAAAGCGACCTCGACTTTTTGGACATTTTGGGGAGCCGCAATGGCATATACCGTCCAGGATGCGCCTCGATCTTTTGAGCCAACACCCAGTTGAGAGCCTACACCATAGCTTAAGCCGTCTTTTACACGGATACGGGCAGTCAGACGCGAATCAAACCCTGCTCCACCACCCATAATATAGTTGGCAACATAGAGCGCTGGATAATCAGGATCAGTGTCCTGCATATTGATGTTTACGCGCGCCAAGAACATGGCGTTTTCTTTGTCAGGCGTTTCAATTGCTAAATTAGCGGCCGGTATATCCCTGAACGGGTTGCCAAGCCTTGTATAGGGCGCGCCACCTTTCCAGTCACCGAACGCATCACTAATCGCTTGGGTTACCGCCGCCTCATCGAAGTCGCCAACGATGGCGATTTCACCTTGATTAGCGGCGTAAAAAGCTTTATGAAAATCGCGAATCTGCGAAAGGGTAACGGCCTTAATGTCTTGCGCGGCCTCTTCCAGTGAACTGCTATAACGTACATCACCTTTGGGGAAAGTATTGAACTGCTTACCCAGGGCGACACTCGCAAGAGCTTGCGGATCGCTTTTTTTCGACTCAATTCCGGTCAACGTTTGCTTCCGCAATTGTTCAAATTCGGCCTCTGGAAAACTTGGCGCGCGCATGACATGAGCCGCGAGCTTAATGGCAGCAACTAAATTGGGCTTGGTTGTTTGAAAACTGCTCGACAAGCCGTTTACGTCGCCCGCCATTTTCAATTTGTCAAATTCATCCGCCAACTGCTCGCGGTTAAATTTAGTCGTGCCGCGCGACAGCATCTGACCAGTCATGCTGGCGACGGTCGCTTTGCCGAACAATGACTTTTCATCACCTGCATGAAAACGAACCGTCAAATTAACTGTTTCGCCGCGATTCTTTTTTGACAGAAGCGCGACTTTAATTCCACTGACTTCGATCCGTTTAGTCCGCTTATCGATATTGATACTGGTAGGATCAAATGCTTCCGCATTGGAAACAGTTTGCTTGGGCTTAAAATCTTTCATCGCTTCAGCAACCGTGGGCGGCGCGGGGATTTCGGCCCGCTGCGGCGCATCTTCAGGAAAGAAGTATCCGACGACGCGGTTATCGCGCTTATAGTATTTTGCTGCAACGGCCTGCACCTGCTCAACTGTCATTGCCGCAGCGTGATCGCGCCCCTGAAAAAACAGGCGCCAGTCGCCCATCGAGATGGACTCTGACATTTCCACGCCGATTGATTCATGGTCATTGAGGATGCGTTCTGCGTCGTTAGCAAAGCTCTTTTTGGCGCGCTCTATTTCTTCTTTAGTCGGCGGGTTTTTGAAGAACTCTTCGACTATTTTGGTCAGCTCCGCCTGCACAGGTTCAATAGGATCGCCTTTTTTTACGATCGCACCAACTAAATGAAGGCTACTATCAACCCCCGATAATGGGAAACCGATAATTTGCGCGGCTTTGCCGGTTTCAACCAAGGCTTTATGAAGACGACCTGTTGGCGAATCAGTCAACGCATAATTAATAAATCCAAGTGCATCAGAATCATCATGCAAGCCGGAAGGCAATTTGTAGCCGAGCGCTACGATCTGGATATCGCCTTTGCGACGTACCGCAAAAGTCCGCTCGCCATCTTGCGTTGGCTCTACTGTCCATAATTTAGGCAATGCACGCTTTGGTTTTGGAATCGCTCCGAAATATTTGCCTATCCAATGCAACACTTTGGCTTCGTCAAACTTGCCCGCTACCAGCAGCACTGCATTATCGGGCTGGTAGTACATACGGTAAAAAGCCTGCAAATTTTCGATTTTCACATTCTCGATGTCGGAACGATTGCCGATTGTGGAATTCCCATAGTTATGCCAATCGTAGGCCACGCTCTGCATGCGCTTCAGCATGACCTCAAAGGGTTTATTTTCACCACTTTCGTATTCATTACGAACCACGGTCATTTCAGAATCCAGATCTTTTTTCGAGATGAAAGAATTAACCATACGGTCAGCTTCCATCTGCAGTGCCCACTCAAGGTTATCGTCACTTGCCTGAAATAATTCAAAATAATTGGTGCGATCTAACCATGTTGTGCCATTGATGCGCATGCCGCGCTTATTGAAATTCTTATCAATATCAGGGTTTTTAGGCGTGCCTTTGAACATCAAATGTTCGAGCAAATGGGCCATGCCAGTTTCACCATAATTCTCATGGCGCGAGCCTACCAAATAAGTGGCGTTGACCGTCACCGTAGGCTTGGACTGGTCGGGGAAAAGCAGCACTTTAAGGCCATTCGGCAAGCGGTACTCGGTAATACCTTCAACGCGGGTGATTTTTTCAATCACCACTCTCTGATGAGATGCAGGTGCCTTGGCATCTGCTTTGCTAGTGGCAGTTGCTTTTGCAGTTGCATCCGACGTTACCAACGAAACACAGGCAAACACGGCCACCATCATCAACGCAAACTGTAAATAACGTGTCGGTTTTGACGACCGTGCCATAAGGGAAGAACTTACTTTCTGAATCATCATCACATTGTTTCCTTATGGGAAATGCAGGGTCGTGGCATCAAGTGCGGAATTCCGCATACTTAATTAACCGGATGCACATTTTACCGCTGGAAAGTAACGAGTAAATTTACTATTTCGTTTCGCGCCTTACAATTTCGAAAACACCAGCCGACCATGCTCAAGGCCCACATGCACGACGTCTTTTGCAGCAAATTTACCTTCAAGGATCGCCTTAGACAGTGGATTTTCGATTTCTTGCTGGATAGCGCGCTTCAAAGGGCGCGCGCCATAAACAGGGTCGAAGCCTGCCTTGGCGATTTCAGCCAATGCCGCAGGACTGACCTTAAGTCCCATTTCCAAGGCAATCAGGCGCTGCTCCAGCCGCTTCAACTGAATTTTAGCAATGCCGGTAATATTGTCTTCACCAAGCGCATGGAAGACGATCACTTCATCTATCCGGTTAACAAATTCAGGACGGAAATGACTTTTAACTTCAGCCATTACAGCCAGTTTAATCACGCCATAATCACTACCTGCCATGGCCTGAATTTGTTGTGAGCCCAGATTGGAGGTCATCACAATCACGGTGTTTTTGAAATCCACCGTGCGGCCTTGCCCATCGGTCATACGGCCATCGTCAAGCACCTGCAGCAGCACATTGAACACATCGGGGTGCGCTTTTTCGACTTCATCAAATAAAATTACGCTGTAGGGTTTGCGGCGTACCGCCTCTGTTAATGAACCACCCTCCTCGTATCCCACATAGCCAGGCGGCGCTCCAATCAGACGGGCCACTGAATGTTTTTCCATAAACTCGCTCATGTCGATGCGAATCAGGTGATCTTCAGCATCAAACAAAAATTCCGCCAGCGCTTTGCATAATTCGGTTTTGCCAACGCCTGTCGGTCCCAGAAACAGGAATGAGCCATAAGGCCGATTGGGATCAGCAAGTCCCGACCGCGATCGCCGAATTGCATCTGCGACAAGGCGCACTGCCTCGTCTTGACCGACCAATCGTTGGTGCAATTTTTCTTCCATATTGATGAGCTTTTCCCGCTCGCCCTGCATCATTTTTGAAACAGGAATACCGGTGGCACGCGAAACGACCTCAGCAATTTCTTCGGCACCGACTTGGGTGCGCAGCAATCGATTTTTTGTGGGCGTTTTTTCGCTGTTTTCGGCTTGATGCAGCTCGGCTTCCAAAGCTGGTAATTTGCCATATTGCAATTCCGCTAATTTATCGAACTGCCCCTTGCGTTGTAGCTCAGCCATTTGTAAACGGGTCTTTTCAATTTCTTCACGAATATGTGCCGTGCCCTGCACTTGCGCCTTTTCGACTTTCCAGATTTCTTCCAAATCGGAATATTCTTTTTCCAAACGGCGAATCTCATCCTCAATCAGACCCATGCGTTTTTTTGACGCGTCATCTTTTTCTTTTTTTACCGCTTCGCGTTCAATTTTCAGCTGAATCAAACGGCGCTCAAGCTTGTCCATCACCTCCGGTTTAGAATCAATTTCCATCTTGATACGCGATGCCGCTTCATCGATTAAATCGATTGCCTTATCGGGCAAAAAACGATCCGTGATGTATCGGTTGGATAGTTCGGCCGCCGCCACAATGGCAGGGTCAGTAATATCGACGCCGTGATGCACTTCATATTTTTCCTGCAAGCCACGCAGGATGGCAATCGTCGCTTCCACGGTCGGTTCGCCGACCAGCACTTTCTGAAAACGTCGCTCGAGGGCGGCATCTTTTTCAACATACTTTCGATATTCGTCCAGCGTGGTTGCACCGACGCAATGCAACTCCCCGCGCGCTAGGGCGGGCTTCAGCATATTGCCGGCATCCATCGCACCCTCAGCCTTGCCGGCGCCCACCATGGTGTGTAATTCATCAATGAAGACGATAGTCTGCCCTTCATCCTGACTCAGCTCTTTCAATACTGATTTCAGGCGCTCTTCAAACTCACCGCGATATTTCGCTCCGGCCAAAAGTGAGGCCATATCCAGTGACAACACACGTTTTCCTTTGAGTGACTCAGGCACTTCACCGTTCACAATTCGCTGAGCCAACCCCTCCACAATCGCGGTTTTGCCCACGCCCGGTTCGCCAATCAAGACCGGATTATTTTTGGTGCGGCGCTGAAGCACTTGAATAGTGCGGCGAATTTCATCATCGCGGCCAATCACCGGATCCAACTTGCCTTTGCGGGCTAATTCAGTGAGGTCCACCGTATATTTTTTTAGCGATTCACGCTGACCTTCAGACTCTTGCGAATTAACCGCTTCGCTGCCACGCACCGCTAGTACAGCCGCTTCCAATGCCTGTTTGTTGGCACCGTGCTCTTTGAAAAGGCGACCGGTTTCACTTTTATCATTCAGCAAGGCCAACAAGAATAATTCAGATGCGATAAATTGATCGCCACGTTTGGCGGCCTCCTTATCGGTCAAGTTGAGCAAATTCGACAAATCTCGCGAGATCGAGATTTCGCCGCCTGTACCCTCAACTTTGGCAAGCTGCGAGATGGCCTGCTCCAGCGCCATTTTCAAACGTGGCACTGCCACGCCTGCGCGCGCTAGCAAGGACGAGGTGCCACCGTCTTCTTGATTAATCAGCGAACGCAATAAGTGCTGCGGCTCGATAAAACCGTTATCGTTACCGAGCGACAGGGTTTGCGCATCTGCAAGCGCCTGCTGGAACTTGGTAGTAAGTTTGTCGATTCTCATTGGTGGTATCCTTCAGTGACGTTTTATTAATACCTATTGCATTTTATTTAGGGGTGTCGGCGGCTCTTTTCAAGAGCCGTTTCATGACTAACTGTATAGGGCGCAAGTTCTCTTAAGGTTGTTTAAACGCAAAGCAGAGTGCCATATGTCTGATCCATTTCATGATATCGAAGAGACTGTCACCGCCGATGTAACACAGGCCCTACAAGAAGACATCCGCACGGGCGATCTCACCGCCTCGCTTATTCCAGCAGAAGCGCACGGCGCAGCCGGTGTTATTAGTCGCGAGGATGCCATTATTTGCGGTACAGCCTGGTTTGAGCGTTGTTATACCGAACTTGATCCCGACTGCGAAATTTTTTGGCATGTTACCGACGGTGGTTTTGTGTCGGCAGGCCAGCAGGTTTGCGAAATCAGCGGCAATGCCAGAGCACTTCTAACAGCGGAGCGTTCATCGCTTAATTTTTTACAAACCTTATCCGCCGTGGCCACCAAGACCCGCCGCTTTGTCGACGCCGTTGCGGGGACTAAAGCCAAAATTCTTGATACCCGTAAAACCATTCCCGGCCTTCGGATGGCGCTCAAATACGCGGTGCGTGCTGGCGGCGGATACAACCATCGTGTTGGCCTATTCGACGGTATTTTGATTAAGGAAAATCATATTATGGCTGCGGGCGGCATCAAGCCTGCGCTAACTGCGGCACAACATTTGATTCAACACAGCGCGCCTGCCAACACGATGATCGAAATTGAAGTTGAAACACTGGTTCAGCTTGAAGAAGCGCTGGCCAGCGGCGCGAAGCTGATTTTGATCGATAACTTTTCAACCACAGAAATGCGCGAGGCAGTACGAATAACCACCGGTCGCGCCGAGCTGGAAGCCTCGGGCGGTATCAATATCAATACGGTTCGCGCGATCGCTGAAACAGGCGTTGATCGTATTTCTGTCGGCGCGCTCACTAAAGATATTCAGGCGCTTGACCTCTCCATGCGCTTTAAGCTCCATTGAAAAGTGACAGTAGGGTCAAATAAAACTCCTTGCTCAAGTTTTTGGCTTGGATTAACATATATATCAAATAATGAAGAAGAATAATAACCTAGGAGGGTGTATGGGTTGGATAGTTTTTACACGCTTGACTGTTTCGCAACGATTACGTATTGCGGCGGCGGCCACAGGATTTTTTGCCATATTATCGTTAGGTGTCGCATTTGCAGCTGATGATCCGGTCGCTACAGCCAAGGATCTCCTAAATCAGAAAAAAGCGGCTGAAGCCTACTCTCTGTTAGAGCCACTTGAGGGGAAACTTGCCGGTGAACCTGAATTTGACTATTGGCTGGGAGTTGCAGCCATTGAATCGGGTAAACCTGAGCGGGCCGCCATCGCTCTGGAGCGCGCACTCATTATCAAACCAAACGCTGCTGGAGCTCGTTTCGAGCTGGCTCGTGCTTATTTCATTATGGGCACCTACGAACTCTCCAAACTGGAGTTCGAGAGATTATTAGCCCAAAACCCAACGCCCGAGGGCAAAAAAGCCATCGATAATTTTCTGGTGGAAATCGACAAACGTAAAACCAAGAGTCGTAGCACGCTGGCCGCTTATATCGATCTCAGCGCGGGCCGAGACAATAATATTTCCAGCACCACAGACAATTTCGCCCAAGGTGTGCAATCCGCATTCGGTATCCCAAACATTCTACCCACGGGCAACTCAGTCAAACGTAGCGCCACTTACGGCGCGATTCAAGGCAGTGTGGATTTTCGCTATGCGTTAACCGATGAGCTTGCGGGCGTATTCAACCTAGACGCAAACGCTCGCAAGTATCAACGCGCCTCTGATTTCGACATTAAAAATGTGGATACGATGTTGGGCTTGCTATACCGATTCGGTGAGTCATCCATTCAGGCCTCGGCACGCGCTGGGCAATTTCGGCAACAAAGCGCTACCCCGGTCGATTTGTCTGGATTCAAAGCCACTAATGATCGCAACAGCACGGGTGGTGTGCTGGAAGCGCGTCATTCGTTTGGCGGCGGGAATTATTTGATTGGCAGCGTCATGGCCAATCGGCTGCGCTACCCCGACAACCGCGTTCAGGATACCAATCAGACCATCGCTTCATTGGGCTATTTGCACGAGTGGCAAGCAAATTCGGTCTCTGTCGTAAGCGTCTATGGTAGTCGCGACAAAGCATTACGCCCAATCAATAGCGGCTCACCCGACATTGATGTTTCCCGTAAAAACACGGGTGTACGCCTTTATCATCAGATCGGCGTGACGGCAGATTTGAATATCAGCCTGTTACTCGGTTATAGCGAACGCAAGGACGATAAGGCTTTTGCCCGCGCTGCTTTGATTGAATTTGGTCGCGATAAAACCTCTGAGGCGGCACTCGGCGCAGCTTGGCTATTTGCGCCTATGTGGTCACTCCGCACTCAAGTATCTTATGTCCGCAACCGTTCCAATATTTCGCTTTACGAATTCTCTAAAACCGACGTGAGCGTTGCTGTACGACGCGAGTTTGACTAAGCGAAGAAGAGGCTGATATGAACAATAAAATTTATATGATTCTGCGTTTTTTCCTGGCGTTCACCGCTTTCATTTCAATCGCGGCCTGGGCACAGGACATCGGACGAGTTGAGTTTGCGACCGGTGAGGTAAACATTATCCGCAAAACCCAAAGCATTACCGCTGTACGCGGCACCAGTCTTCTCGAGGGCGACGTGATCGAGACCGGCGCGAGCGGCCAGGTGCAGATGCGCATGGCTGATAACGCTTTTCTTGCGATGCGCCCCGGGTCCAGCCTCAAGCTTGACCAGTACAGAGTTACCGGCAACGCCACTGAAGGCGCAGTGATGAGTCTGGCGCGCGGTATTTTGCGCACCTTCACAGGCGCCATTGCGGGAAGGGACAAGTCAAAATTTATTATGAAAGCGCAAAATGCTACGGTCGGCATTCGCGGTTCCGGCAATATCCTTTCCTATAATGACAAGGATGGTACCGTCAATCACACTCTGACGGGTGCGCATAGCGTTACCGCCAAGGATGCTCAGGGAATCGAGCGGACACTGATTAGCAAACCCGGGCAAACGGTCCAAGTAGCGCCAGGTGGCACACCAAAATTCATTCCCACACCAGCCTACATTTTTGCAGCAGCTTCAACTTCAGCAGCCGTGGCTCCCGCAAAAGAAGGCGACGCACCAGCCACTGAGCCAGTAAAAGCTCCCGCTGCAGCCGCTACTGCTGCAGTTACCCAAACAACTGCACCTACCACCACAACCGCAGCGAGTACCACCACTACGCAAGCTGTGGCACAAACACTCGTGAATACGCTTGCCGCACGGCAATTTGCCGCCAGTGATGATTTAGGCGTTCTGATTCGCTATAGCACACCATTTGGCACGACTGCACAGAAAATTGGCGTATTGGCCAGTGGCGGTCAGGGGCCGCGTGGTAGCGATGCGATTTTTGACATCAATGGTAATTTGCTCAAAATTGCCAACATTAATGTCAGCGAGTTTGTCAGCTTTCCTGGCGGCGCTGTCGCCAATTTCACCCCCCGCTCTATCGATCCTGTAACTGTTTCATTCTCTGGCGGTACAGCAGCAGACTATTTCCGCAATGCTGATAACTCCATCGTGATTGGTCGCTGGCAAGGCGGACAAATCACCGTCACCAAACCGACGGACGCCACATTTACCCCGGTTATTTATCAACTGGGCAATACCAGCGCTTCTTATGCGGTGTATCGAGAACTGCCGTTGGGCATTCTTTATAGCCTGACCGGCACCACCAGTTACAAAGTGGATGCGGCGACCAGACCGACAGATTCCTTTGGCAACGTGGGGCAATTGGTCAGTGCGTATATCAATGCTAATTTCTCGACCCGCACAGCCGACTTGGGCATGCAAATTGCGATCAACAATCAAAATCTGTCGCTCAGCGGAACCGGGATTTCATTCAGTGGCGGCACACAGTTTGGCGTTGGCAATACAGTAACAACTTGTACCGGCACCAACTGTAATGCCAATGGCTATCGCGGCACCATGAATGCTAATTTTGCGGGCAATAATGGCACAGCTATCGCATCCGGCTATCGCATTAATCCGAACCGCTTATCTGGCCAAGCATTTACGGACTTTATTGTGGGCAATATTGCCTTCACGGCGCTGTCCACACCGACCAGCATTAGTTTGCCCCTTACGGGGAGCCTTTCTCTCAACATGAACCGCCTGGTTGACCAATTCCCTGGCACTTCGCCTACCACGGGGAACGGCACCATTAACGCCAATTTCAGCACCCGCACGCTCGATTTCGTCATGAATTTTATTGATAGCGGTCCCACCAATGCCAGTACCTACACGGCACGCGCGACCGGTGTACCCATTATTGGCGTCGGTTTTGGGGCATCCAGCAACAACACAGCCTTGAGAAATGACGGCAAAGTAACTTTTTCATGCGTTGGTTTTTGTGATACCAATACCGCCACAATCACCTCTAGGTTCGATGGCTATTTCACGAGCTCGCAAGGTAACGGTGCCGTTGTGAATATTGTTGCTGCGGGAGCCGGTCAAACACCCGGGCCGGATAACGGTCTGGTAGCTACCGCCTATTTTGGCACTGCAATTGGAGCGCTATCCGCGACCAATACCCTCGCTCCGGTATTAAGGCCCATTGCAGGAGCGTCAGCTATCTCGCCCATCATGGTGAGTTTGCGCGGCTGCGCGCTATGCGCAATCAAATGAAAGTTCCATTGAAATAAAAAATATGTTCGGCGGGCTAAAATACTTTTTAGCGTAAACTTATGGCGTAACTTCTCTTAAAGACGCCACGATGACCCGCTTTCATACCGCCTTAATTTCCGTTTGCGCCTTGCTTTTTGCAGGCTGCGCTTCTACCAACGCGCCCAAAGCTGATCCCTTTGAAGGTTTGAACCGCGCCACCTATAAATTCAATGACACGGTTGATGAGGCCGTTTTAAAACCTGTTGCGAAAGGCTATCAAGCCGTCACACCGCAATTCGTTCGCGCCGGCATCTCAAACGCATTCACCAATATTGGTGATGTGGGCACGGCGGTTAACAATCTTCTCCAAGGTAAACCTGGTAATGCCTTCTCGGATGCCGGACGATTCATCGTTAATTCCACCTTTGGCATACTTGGTTTGTTCGACCTTGCAACCCCGATGGGTCTTGAGAAGCACTCTGAAGATTTCGGCCAGACTTTGGGCAAATGGGGGGTCGCGAGTGGGCCGTATATAGTCATTCCACTCATGGGTCCCGCAACACTGCGCGACGTCGCTGCACGCCCGGTGGATGCTTACACAGGCTATTTTCGCTATATCGATCATATTCCAACCCGCAACAGCACCTTCGGCGTGGAAATTATCGATTTACGGACTAATTTACTCGGTGCGTCGGATACGCTTGATACGGCTGCGCTCGACAAATATCAATTCATGCGGGATGCGTTTTTGCAGCGCCGTCTGAGCCAGGTTTACGACGGTAAAGTGCCGCAAGATAAGCGCGACAAACTCGAAGATGATCTTGATAGCCCAGGCCCGGCCAAGACATCGACCACCACTCCCGCAGCCACATCGCCCACTACCGCAACACCAGCCGCTAACTCCGCTGATAAGCCTGTCGAAAAAACCGAGAAAAAGTAATGCGCGCAGATTCAGTCGGGCTGACCTTCAGCCTGATCTTTGTGTTTATTGCTTTTTGCTTGTTGATGGCGGGTGTACTGGCCTTTTGCCTGCGCGAGCGCCGCAAAATTGATGGCCTTGATAGCCAGCATCAGCAACCCACCGAGATAGTTACCGAACAATTCACGGCCAATATGCAAGATTCCGCGGACGATAATCGCGTTGCAATGGTGCTATTTGGCACCATTATTGGTGGCGCTGCCCTAGCACTGATTACGGGATACTTGGTGTTTTTTCGCGACTGGTAATTGTTGTCGCAGTAGTTGCATCACACCCAGTGCCATGATTGAGCTAGCACGCGACCCTACAGTGCGCTGCACTCACGTGCAATACAGCGCTTCACGGCATCAACATCAACATCCATCACCAGGCATCGCTGCGGCAAGCTTTCGAGCCCTTCAAAACCAGCACGACGCGCGGGCTTGCGACCCAGCGCCTCGACCATACTGGCCTCGAATTTTGCCGGTAGTGCGGTCTCAAGACACACCATCGGCACATTCGCTTCACGGTGTTCCAAAGCCACTTTGAGTCCGTCTGCAGTGTGGGTGTCAATTTCAACCTGATACCTCTCCCACACTGACCGGATAATCCGCATCCGATCAGCATGCGTACTGTAGCCCGACACAAAACCGAACGCGGGCAAGCGCGGCCAATACGCGCATTGGCTGATATCAAATCCGCCTTCCTGCTCGACTTTTCGCATCAACTCGCGCACCACTGCCGGATCGCGCCACACCAAATCAAGCAGGAAGCGCTCAAAATTTGACGCTTTTGAAATATCCATTGATGGGCTTGAGGTTTGCTGGGTCTCAGCGGTTTTGCGCGGGCGATATTTACCGGTTCTGAAAAACTCATCCAACACATCATTTTCATTGGTCGCAACAATGAGCCGCTTGATGGGCAATCCCATCATGCGAGCTATGTGCCCGGCCAATACATTGCCAAAATTACCCGATGGCACGGCAAACGAGACTTTTTCGGCATTGGATTGAGTGACGGCGAAGTAGCCTTTGAAATAGTAAACCACTTGCGCAACAATGCGCCCCCAGTTGATGGAGTTTACCGCGCCGATTTTGTATTCCGCTTTAAATTCCAGATCGTTCGAAACCGCTTTGACAATATCCTGACAATCATCAAACACCCCGCGAACGGCGATGTTGACAATATTTTTATCCTGCAATGAAAACATTTGTGCAGCCTGGAATGGCGACATCTTGCCATGAGGTGACAACATAAAAACTCGCACCCCCGCCTTACCTTTCATCGCATATTCGGCACTTGAGCCGGTATCGCCAGAGGTGGCGCCCAAGATATTGATTTCAGCGTTACGCTTGGTTAGCACGTATTCAAATAAATGCCCCAAAAACTGCATCGCAATATCTTTGAATGCAAGCGTCGGGCCGTTGGAACATTGCAAAAGATGCAGGTCAGGCTCAAGCGTACGAACGGGCGTGATGTCGGCGCTGCCAAACACCTCTGCTGTGTAGGTTTTGGCAATAATAGCCTTGAGATCAGCGGCAGGAATATCCGTTGCATAGCGGTGAATAATTTCATACGCCAACTCAGCATACGACATGGCGCGCATTGCGACTAATTCTTCTTCGCTCAGTACGGGATAAGTCTGGGGCAAATAAAGCCCGCCATCTGGCGCCAGTCCCTCAAGCAAAATATCGCAAAATTGTTTGGCCGGCTTGGCAAGATCTACGAAGCTGGCGTGAGTGTGGACGGCTTCCCCACGGGTAGAAATATAGTTCATTAACGTATTTTCAGTTCAGTTCTTCAAGTCTGATTCGCACAACTTTGCCCGCAATGGTCGGCAAACCTTCAATTTTGTGAATCGCCGCATTGGCGTTTTCCTCGATGCAACGGTGCGTCAAAATAATCACATCCACAATATCTTCGCCCTCTTCCGCTTCTTTTTGCAGCATGGCATCAATCGAAATATGGCTGTCAGCAAGTATGCGTGTGACATCCGCCATTACACCGGGTTTGTCGTACGCTGAGAGGCGTAAATAGTACGCCGTTTCAATTTTATCAATTGGTAAAATCGGTGTCTCGCGTAATTGATCCGGTTGAAACGCCAAGTGCGGCACGCGGTGTTCAGGGTCAGAAGTCAGCATGCGGGTGACATCAACCAAATCACCAATCACCGCACTAGCGGTGGCTTCCGAGCCAGCACCACGTCCGTAATAAAGCGTTGCGCCAACTGCATCGCCTTTCACTAGTACAGCATTCATGACACCTTCAACATTGGCAATCAAACGTTTCTCGGGAATCAGTGTGGGATGTACGCGCAGCTCAATCCCCGCTTTGGTCCAGCGCGTAATGCCAAGCAGCTTGATACGATAGCCGAGTTGTTCGGCGTATTGGATATCCTTGTCAGTTAACTTTGAAATGCCCTCGGTATAGGCTTTTTCAAACTGCACAGGCGTACCAAAGGCAATGGCTGAGAGGAGCGTGAGCTTATGCGCGGCGTCGATTCCTTCAATATCAAATGTCGGGTCTGCCTCCGCATAGCCTTTGGCTTGCGCTTCCTTAAGTACCGTTTCAAAGCTGGCGCCACGCGAACGCATTTCTGACAGGATGAAATTCGATGTGCCATTGATAATGCCCACTATCCACTCGATGCGGTTAGCTGATAACCCTTCCCGCAACGCCTTGATAATCGGGATACCGCCAGCAACGGCTGCTTCAAAAGCAACAATTACTTTATGTTTTTGTGCCGCCGCAAAAATTTCGGTGCCGTGTTTGGCGAGCAAGGCTTTGTTTGCGGTAACAACATGCTTGCCGTTTGCAATGGCTTTTAGTACCAATTCTTTAGTGCTGGTATCACCGCCGATAAGCTCACAGACAATATCAATATCGGGATGAGAGACCAGCGTATTGCCATCCGCGACCAGCACGATACCCTCCAGCAAGAAATCGCGCGGCTTGGTGAGATCGCGCGCGGTTGCGTGTGTGATTAAAATTTCGCGGCCCGCGCGCCGGGCAATTTCTTCACGATTGCGGCGCAGCACTTCTATGGTGCCACCACCGACCACGCCCAATCCCAAGAGCCCTACTCGGATGGGCCTCATTTCAGCAGCCCATCTTTGCGAAACATTTCTTTGATGCCGCGAACGGCTTGACGAATTCGTTCCGAATTTTCCACAAACGCGAAACGCACATGATCATCGCCGTATTCACCAAAGCCAACGCCCGGCGAAACAGAAATCTTTGCATCCGCTAATAATTTTTTAGCGAATTCCAGTGAGCCCATTTTCGCGTAGAACTCAGGAATCTTGGCCCAAATGTACATTGAAGCTTTTGGCTTTTCAGTTATCCAGCCCGCCTCGGTCAAGCCCTTGTGCAGTACATCGCGGCGCTCTTGGTATTCGGCCACAATTTCTTTCACGCAATCCTGCGGGCCATCCAAAGCAGTGATAGCAGCGACTTGTATCGGCGTAAAAGTACCGTAATCATGATAGCCCTTCATGCGGGCTAACGCGGCGACCAAACTCTTGTTGCCGACCATAAACCCAATCCGCCATCCCGCCATATTGTAGGACTTCGACATCGTAAAAAATTCCACGGCCACATCGCGTGCACCGGGCACTTGCATAATGGAAGGCGCTGTCCAGCCATCGTAAACAATATCTGCATAGGCCAAATCGTGTACTACCAGCACATTGTTTGCTTTCGCGAGCGCGATGATGCGCTCAAAAAATTCTAGCTCCACACATTTGGCGGTGGGGTTCGACGGGAAACCCAAAATAAGCATTTTGGGTTTTGGATAGCTTTCTTTAATTGCTTTTTCAGCCTCGGCAAAAAAATCGACACCATCCGTCATTTGCACATGCTTGATTTGCGCCCCGGCAATTACCGCGCCGTATATATGAATGGGGTAACTGGGGTTCGGCACCAGCACCGTGTCCCCGCTATCCAGCGTCGCGAGCATCAGATGCGCCAGCCCTTCCTTGGAGCCGATTGTGACAATAGCTTCGCTATCCGGATCAAATTCAACGTTATAGCGGCGCTTATACCAATCGCAAATTGCCTTGCGTAAGCGTGGAATCCCTTTTGAAACCGAGTACCCATGCGTGTTCGGACGCTTCGATGCTTCGACTAATTTATCAACAATGTGCTGTGGCGTGGCACCGTCGGGATTACCCATCGACATATCAATAATGTCCTCACCTCGATGGCGCGCGGCCATTTTGAGCTCGGACGTGATGTTGAAAACATAAGGAGGGAGGCGCTTGATGCGGGAAAATTCGTGATTCATTTCAACTTTAACCAAAGGGTAATCAAGGGATGATAGTTTTATAATGATAATTTAATGGTGCAGCGCAAAAAATGATTTTATCTGACGCGCACCCGTTACGCCAAACAACCCCTACGAATATCGCAGATAGCCCATATGAAACTGCATCTCAACACCACCCAAGGTCAGAACGCCATTACCGGGCATGGCGATGGCTATGTCACTGTTAACAATCAGCAGATCGACCACGCCTTAATCGTATTGCCAGACAAACTGGTCAACCCCTGGAATATTGGCGATTTTGCTTCGTTGACAGTGGCTGATTTTGCGGCCCTCATCGAACTCCGACCAGAGTTGGTAGTATTGGGCTCAGGTAATGTTTTTCGCTTCCCAGACATCGCTATCATGGCTGCGTTTTCCAAAGCGGGCATCGGCTTTGAGGTTATGGATACTCCCGCTGCTTGCCGTACTTACAACGTGCTCGTGAGCGAAGGCCGCTATGCCGCAGCGGCGCTACTAATATAAATACGCCGCTGCTTTTGAATTGATCTACAGAGGAATCAACATGCTCGTCAAAATGACAAGGGCGGCTCTGCCGATATTATTGCTTACGTTTAACCTGTCCTTGGCGACAGCAAAAGAGATTGTGCCCCTGAAAACAGTTGATAGCGTCGATCTCAAACGCTATGCAGGCCAATGGCACCAAATTGCGCTATACCCCAACCGCTTCCAGTCACAGTGTCTCAGCGACACGACCGCCACTTATACGCTGCAAGCCAACGGCGATATCGAAGTCAAAAATCGTTGCCGCACAGTCGGCGGCAAGACCGAAGAAGCCATTGGTGCAGTCAAGTTATTGGCAGGCGACACCACCGGCGCAAAACTTAAAGTACGCTTTGCGCCGGCATGGCTTAGCTGGCTTCCCCAGGTTTGGGGTAACTACTGGGTGATTGATCTGGACGCTAATTACCAGTACGCCGTGGTTAGTGAACCCGAGCGTAAGCTGCTGTGGATTCTGTCTCGCACCCCGGTAATGGACGCCACGAAATACAGCGCCATCTTGGCCCGATTAACCGCCATGGGTTTTGATACGAGCAAACTATCGAAGCAGTAACTCCTCAATTTGAAACACTAGCACCCTCGGTCGTTTCCAGGCATTTTTGCTCTAAGCGCCGCTACAGTGCTAGAGATTTTCGATTTATTATCGCTTCAGTGCCTCGGTTAGCACTCTTCCTTCGGCGGCACTCGGTGGCCGTGTATTCAGAATCACCGATAGCGTCGGCGCTATATCGACGACCTCAGCAGGCAGTGTATAGCGACCGGGCCGGATCCATTTATCGCCGCTGATCAATAGCGGTACGCTGGTGTCGTAGCTGTAAGGTGTGCCGTGCGAACAGGCTACGGTCCGGGAGATTTTGGACTGGAAAAAATAAAACGGCTTGGGAATCGTTACCAGATCGATTGCCTCATGACGGTTCCAGGCGCGGGTAACGAGTGTACCGATACGGGTTGCGGGCATATTGCCTGCCTCGAGTTGGCTGCGGGTATATACATAGTTAATCCCGGGGAAAGCTTGGATTGCGCGCATCGCAGTCTGTTCCAGCGCTTCTCGGGTAATGCCTTTTGCCTCTGCGGCCGCGTAATCAAGCGTCACACCTCCAGTCATAGATTGCTTCACCAGTTTGGGTAGTCCGAACTTGGCCTCAAGCGTTTTATTAGCCGCCTCGTTAAGATCCTTGGAATCAATACGACCAGCATCAAACTGTCTTGCCTCGCTATATTCCGGCACATTCATAAAGCCATGATCTGCAGTAAGTACGATAAGCACATTGCCTTTACCCGCACGGTTTTCAGCATGGGTGAATAAATCGGCAAGGGTCCGATCAAGCCGAATCAGATGATCCTGCGATTGCATGCTTTCAGGGCCAAAATTGTGGTTTATATAATCGTGACTTGAAAAACTGACGCCTAGAATATCAGTCACCCCTGCCGGGTTGCGGCCCAGGTTTTCATTGTCAATCAGCGCTTTTGAAAAATTGTTTGTCATCTCGTCGCCAAACGGGCCTGCCAATAATTGTGCGTAATAGAGAGGATTGGGCGCGTCCATGGCAAGGCCGTATTGCATACCAAAGCGGGTCGGTAATTTTTTGAAACTGGTTGAATAAGTCTGCCCGTCTGGTACGGAACGTTCATAAGCATTGGCGGCAAGCAACGGCTCCCAAACCTTTTTGAAATATTTATCCTGCGGCTTATTTTCAAAAAATTTGGTTACCCAAGCCGGATGCTGTTTCATGTAATAGCTGCTGCTAGAAAACGTGCCTGAGTTACTCATGTACATATACGCGGTGCCGGTTTTGCCCGCCAGCAATATGGCCCCACGATCCTTGCCCGACACCGCAAAAACCCGCGATAGATTATTGTTCGCGTATTTGAGCTCGTCACCCACCGTGCTCACCTTCAGGTTGCGCGGACTGGTGCCATCTTCGTCAGTGGTTGGCGAGCCATCCAGATATTTATGTCGCTCGTCCTGTACGCAGTACATGTACTTACCATCACGGTCACGCCACTCATTGGCAATAATGCCGTGTTGGTATGGGTAAGCACCGGTCAACACCGCTGCGTGGCCAACTGCTGTCACGGTAAAAGCATGACCCTGATGGGCGTCACGAAACCATGCGCCGTGATCCATCAAACGGCGAAATCCATTTGCGCCGAATAGATCGTAATTTTTAAGCAACTGCTCTTGGGGCAAGCCATCCACCACCACCACCAATACCAGCTTGGGCGGGGCTATTCCACCGGGGGCATCGATTAATGACGCGGCCCATGTTGGCGCTGTAATGATTACAGAAAGTCCGATTGAGCTGGCAGCTAAAAAAAGAGCTTTGCGTACGAATAATTTCATGGCAATCATTTCGAGGACGTAAAAGTTTGAAAAATAGCGCTTGCTGTGGATTGCTGTGAATAGGAGCAACGGCATAACTAGCCGAAGTTACCTCCAGCCATAGCAACACCGAAAAACTGAATGCGACTCTGATGTTTGTCTGGGTCTATTTTGAGGCACAATTCTTACGGTATTGAGACAGCTCAATTTAATCACACAAGCGTAGCCCTTAGATTGCAAATCTAAAAAAATACCGCAAGAGGAAAGTAAGTTTTGGAAATTAAATGGCTCGAGGATTTTTTAAGTTTGGCCGAGACCGGTAGCTTCTCGCGCTCGTCCGAGCTACGACATATTACTCAGCCCGCCTTTAGCCGCCGGATTAAAGCGCTGGAAAATTGGGTCGGGGCGGAATTAATTGACCGGACTACCTACCCTACCACCCTTACCGCCGCCGGAGAAACTTTCCGTGAACGCGCCGCACTTATTTTGCAAGACATGTTTGAAGCTCGAGCCACCCTGCGCGGTCAACGCCCTATACCAACTGACACGCTGTCGTTTGCGGTGCCCCATGCACTATCGCTGAGCTTTTATCCCAAATGGCTCACCAAAGTGGAGCGTGCCTATTTTGACGGTGCACCGCTTGATACCAAGCTAGTTGCGCTCAATGTGCACGATGCCATGATGGCACTGGTTGAGGGCAATTGTGATTTATTGATGTGTTACCACCACCCGGAACAACCCATCCAGCTTGATCCCCAGGACTACGCCATGATCCCGCTAGGCACAGAGGGTTTCCGACCCTATGCGCGTGCGCAACGCGATGGCAAGCCTGCCCATCAGCTACCAGGCAAGGTCTCGGCACCAGTGCCGCATCTGGCTTATTCGCCCAATGCTTTTTTGGGACGGATGGTGGAAATTATTCTGGAATCAAGCCGTCGTCCCCATTATTTGCGCCGCCGCTATGAGACCGATATGGCCGAGGCGCTCAAGGTCATGGCGCTTGAAGGCCACGGCATTGCGTGGCTCCCAGATAGCACCGTGACCCGTGAACTCAAGAACCGCCAGCTGGTTCTTGCGGGTGACGATACTTGGTTCGGTGAAATGGAGGTCCGCCTATATTGCAAACGCAACACCCCACATGCGCTCCCCTTGTCAAAACCCCTGCTTAACAAGCTCTGGATGTACCTTGAAGCGCAGGCCCCTTCGGGCAGGAATCAGCGACTGCGCAAGTAACCTGACAGTTAAATGTTCGGCATGGACATTGCTTTTGGAAGTCGGGTACACTGAATTTGAAGCGCATTTCACCCTGATCAGGCACTAGTCAAAAAAAATGCTTCAGGCATCGATAAAATAGTACTTGCAACAGCGCTTTAAGCACATTTTTCAAACGCATCAAATTAATAACCCGAGGAGTACCAATTAATGACAACATTTACCAAGCTCTCTACGCTAGCTGCTGGCATGATCGCCGCCGCGACAATGGCCGCACCCGTTGCTGCACAGGAACTAACCGGCACACTCAAGAAAATCAAAGATTCGGGCACCATCACCCTTGGCGTTCGCGAAACATCCGCGCCGTTTTCCTACCTTGATGAAAAGCAGCAGCCGATTGGCTACTCGATTGATTTATGCATGGCCATCGTTGAAGAAGTCAAAAAGCAGCTGATGATGCCAACCTTGACCGTCAAGACCAACCCGGTTACATCGCAGACTCGTATTCCGCTGATGGCCAATGGCACCATTGATCTTGAGTGCGGCTCCACCACCAACACCCTGACCCGCCAACAACAGGTTGATTACGCCCCCACCACATTTGTAACCGGTACCAAGTTGGTGGTTAAAAAGTCATCCAAGATCAAAAGCTATAAGGACCTGAAAGGCAAAACCGTCGTGCTAACGCAGGGCACAACCAATGAACGCGTCATGAAAGCGTTGAACGACCAGGAAAAATTGGGCATGAAATTCCTGTCGGCCAAAGATCATGGCGAATCATTCCTGACCGTTGAATCGGGCCGCGCGGTAGCATTTGCGATGGATGATGTGCTGCTGTATGGCCTGGTTGCAAAATCCAAAAAGCCTGCAGACTACGTGGTAGTTGGCGATTATCTTTCCTATGACCCCTATGCTGTCATGCATCGTCGCAATGATGCTGACTTTGCATTAGTCGTCAAGAAAACCTTCTCGGCGCTGTTCCGTTCAGGTGAAATTAACAAACTCTACGACAAGTGGTTCATCAGCAAACTGCCTGATGGCTCAACCATCGGCATGCCAATGTCACCCCTGTTGAAAGCAGGCTTCCAACTGCAAGCTCTACCGGAATAATCAGCACATACAAGCGGGGAATCGAAAAATCGGTTCCCCGTTTTTATTTAATGTGCTTCATATAAACCTACCGGTAAATTTGCAGATTCCTTTCCAAGGACACCATAAAACGCGGAAATAGCTAATTTATTAGCACATCGCAGCCGCTATCAGCCAAACAGCGTGGCGGCAAAACAGGGAGCGAAGCATGGAGTGGAAAGTATTTTTAGAACAAGCGCCGTCGGGCGGCGTGACGTATCTGAATTGGATGCTGTCGGGCCTAATGTGGACGCTAATTGTTTCAAGCTGCGCCTGGGTTATTGCCTTCACACTGGGCTCTGTACTCGGCGTATTGCGTACCACTCCCATCAAATTTTTAAATTTTGCAGCAACGGTTTATGTGGAAATTTTCCGCAATATACCCCTGTTGGTACAAATGTTCCTTTGGTATTTTGTGATGCCCGAAGTGGTGCCCGCGAACCTGGGCGATTGGCTAAAACAAACCTACCCTAATCTGATCACGCTACCCTTCGCCCAATTCAGCCTGTGGGAATTTACCGCCGCGGTGCTGTGCCTGGGTATGTACACGGCCTCGCGCGTTGCGGAACAAGTGCGGGCGGGCATTCAGTCACTGCCACGCGGTCAAACCAATGCAGGCCTCGCGATGGGTTTCACACTGCCGCAGGTTTATCGCTTTGTGATTTTGCCGATGGCGTTTCGCCTCATCATCCCGCCGATGACTTCAGAATTTTTAACCATATTCAAAAACTCGTCGACCGCTCTGACTATCGGCGTACTTGAGCTCACAGCGCAGAGCCGCCAAATTGTTGAGTACACGTTCGTAAAATTTGCGCCCTTCGCGGCGGCGACCATGCTTTACATCATCATCACGCTGACCGTTATTTTCCTGATGCGATTGCTTGAACACAAAGTTGCTGTGCCAGGCTATGTATCACAGGGAGGCCATTAGCATGGGTGATTTTGACTTCGGCATCATCGTTAAAAACTTGCCCTTTCTGTGGAGCGGTCTGCTATTTTCGCTCAAGCTGTTTGCAATTGCGTTAGCGGGCGGTATTTTCTTTGGCACGCTGCTCGCATTAGGACGACTCTCCAGCTTCAAGGTTTTGTCATATAGCGTCGCAGGTTTTGTGAATCTGGTGCGTTCTATTCCGTTCATCATGGCGATTTTCTGGCTGTATTTTATGGCGCCCGAAATCGTCAAATATTTTACCGGCCAGCAAGGAGAAGCGATCGGGCCGGAGACCTCGGCGATCATCGCTTTTATCATGGTGGAATCGGCCTACTTTTCTGAAATCATTCGAGCCGGCATTCAATCTGTCCCTCGCGGGCAACCTTGGGCGGCGTATGCGCTGGGCATGAATTACTGGCAGGCAATGGGCAATGTGGTGTTGCCACAAGCCTTTCGCAATATGGTGCCGATTATGCTCACGCAGGCAATTATTTTGTTTCAGGATACCTCGCTGGTTTATGTGGTCGGCCTCAAGGACTTTTTGGGGGCCGCGAGCAAGGCGGGACAAATTTCAGGACGCATTGTCGAGCTCTATGTATTTGTCGCTGTCGTCTATCTCATCATTTGTTTTGGCGCCTCGCGCCTTGTGAAGTATTTTCAAGAACGCATGGCTGCCGGTACGCGGTAGAACCCGCCCGCGAAACCCGCTAACGAAAACAATCAGAAAATTGGAGATCTCATGAGCAACATGATTGAAATTAAAAACGTCAGTAAATGGTACGGTGACAAACAAGTGCTGGTTGATTGCACCACGCATGTCCAAAAAGGCGAGGTTGTGGTCGTTTGCGGGCCTTCAGGCTCCGGCAAATCAACCCTGATTAAAACAGTTAACGGGCTAGAGCCGTTTCAAAAAGGTGAAATTTTCGTTAACGGCATTTCTGTGGGTGCCAAGGATTCCAATCTGGCCAAGCTGCGCTCGCAGGTCGGCATGGTGTTCCAGAATTTTGAACTGTTCCCACACATGAGCGTGACCAAAAATCTGGTGATTGCCCAGACTAAAGTGCTGGGACGCAGCGAAAATGAGGCCCACGAAAAAGGTTTAAAACTACTCGACCGCGTTGGCTTAAGCGAACATAAAGACAAATATCCCGCGCAGCTTTCTGGTGGTCAGCAACAGCGGGTTGCCATTGCGCGCGCGTTATCAATGGACCCTATCGCCATGCTGTTTGACGAGCCCACCTCCGCACTCGACCCAGAAATGATCAACGAGGTCCTAGATGTCATGGTCGAGTTGGCACAAGAAGGCATGACCATGATGTGCGTGACCCATGAAATGGGCTTTGCCAAAAAAGTGGCTGACCGCATTATTTTTATGGAAAAAGGCGGGACAATTTTGGAGGACTGTACGAAAGACGAATTTTTTGGTTCGCCCCGAAAGCAGCGTACGCAAGATTTCTTGTCCAAAATTTTGCACAATTAAAAATTTTTTCATAGCAAAAATGAAGGGTCACAAGCTGTGTGGCCCTTTTTTTCGACCTTAACAGAAGCTAATCTGCTGAAATACTTTGCAACAAAATATGCGCTGAATGCTGCCAAATTGCTATCAATAGACATCATAATTAATGAATGAGTAAAAAATTTTTATTGACTGTTATCTGTCTGACACTCGCAACCGCTGGTTGGTTGGCCTTCAAGCCGGATTCGCCCCAAAAGGTCGCGTTCACTTCTGGCGGCGCGGGCAATACCTCAAATACCGGGCGCTCCTCTGGTTTAGGCGTGTTTGTGGACAACTCCCTGAGGCCTGCGTTGGCGCAGTCCAGCGCCCGAACATCCCTGGTGCCGCTCAAGAGCGTGTTGGCCATTGAATTTGAAAAGTATCTTAACCTGAAACAGTTCTACGATCGCTATGCCGCCAACCCTCAAGGCGCCGATGCGGAAACCAAATTTTTTGCGGCCGCCGCGCTTGAGACCTGCCAATGGAAAGCGCGCAATCAGGCACCTTCCGAAGCAGCCAAACAAAAATTTCTCGACCGCCTAAAAGTAAACGACCCGAATAACAATCAGCGCATTGAAGCCTACAATCAAATCAATGCTGCCTGCGAAGGTTTTCAGGGCGTTAATCTCACGCCCGCCGACACATCACGGCTCTATGCCGAGGCCGCGGCGGCTGGCAACCCCGCTGCCAAGGCGGCGGTTGCGGCCGATCTTTATCGCGATCAAGCCCGCAATGCGCGTGGTGTTGAGGAACGGCGCATGACAGAAGATCAACTATCACTGGTACGCGATGCGCTCGCCAGCGGCGATCCTTTCGCAATACGTCGAGTCGGCCAATTATTGACTTATGAGTCGACACAATTAGCTGATCGCAAGCTCGGCGCTGAAGGTGACCCTTTCAATCCGCGTGATTTTGGTCCCGCATGGGCATTTCTCGCCTGTGATCGGGGTGCCAATTGCGGAGCAGATGCGAATCGGGTCCTGCAAGGCTGCGCAAACCAGGGTGCCTGTGGTTACACCAGCTTGCAAAGCTACCTCCAATTTAACGAGCTTTCGCCTAATGCTTTTGCAAATGCCCAACGGTATAGCGCCATGATTGCTGATGCTATTGTCCAAGGTCGCTGGGACTTGCTCGGCATTGCCCCTGGGATGGGCCGCACTGTTACACCAGCCCCGCCGCCAGTTGCTAGACCGGGCGGCACACATACTCCCGCACGTCCAGGTGGCTAGGGCACTAGCGTAACGTTTGTTTACTATCTGGCGAAACCTCGCGACAAAAGCGCTTTCGGATCATTGGCAGTACGATTGATCCGGCAACTTTGTTAAACTCTCGGTGACGCTTTAGCCGCGACACGCGTATTCCCGAAAATCATTTTCCGAAAAAATCATGCCCATTTTTGAAATCAAGCATCCGCTCGTCAAACATAAAATTGGTCTGATGCGTCATGCCGACATTAGTACCAAAAGTTTTCGCGAACTGACCGCCGAAATTGGCCGTTTGCTGGCTTATGAGGCGTGCGCTGATTTTCCGCTGGAGAAAGTCACGATCCAAGGCTGGAATGGGCCGGTTGAAATTCAACAAATTGAAGGCAAGAAAGTAACACTGGTGCCGATTTTGCGCGCCGGACTCGGCATGCTGGATGGCGTGCTGGACGTGATTCCCAGCGCCAAGGTCAGCGTGGTGGGAATAGCCCGCAATCACGATACGCTGCAGCCCGAGCCTTATTTTGAGCGCTTTGTGGGCAAACTAGATGAGCGCATGGCGCTGGTGTTAGACCCAATGCTCGCCACTGCGGGTTCGATGATCGCCACGATCGATATGCTAAAAAAAAATGGTGCCAAACATATTCGCGGGCTCGTATTAGTGGCGGCTCCTGAAGGCATCGCAAGACTGGTCAAGACACATCCAGATGTCGATATTTATACCGCCGCCATTGACAGTCATCTGAATGAAGTCGGCTACATTATTCCTGGCCTGGGCGATGCGGGCGACAAAATTTTTGGCACCAAATAGATTCATTCCGTTTGGCATTTCGCATCAAATTGCGCCTACCTAGTCTTTTCATCCCATCAGTTCAGCCTCACTAACAGTCACGGCCTGGAGAGGCCGAATCGGCGTCATGCCGAAATTCACCATGCAGAAAAAATTATTTGGCATTAATTGGTGTTGTGGCAGCACACTAAGACGAGGGCTGTTTGCGTATCTGGGGCAAACTAGTGAGTATCCGAACGCGCAATCGCCAGAAGACTTTCAACTTCTGCTTGATGGTTTATTAAATTGCGCTGATGCCAGCGACCAATCAGCATCATGGTTCCCGCCACCAATAAACCAAAAACAGTAATCGCGGCATAAGCGGAAAAACCACCCGAAGTGAGACAGACAAACAGGCCGCCCAAGACCAAAATACAGGCTTGCTCGTTAAAATTCTGCACCGCAATCGAGCGTCCTGCTCCCATCAACTTGTGGCCGCGATGCTGCAATAGCGCATTCATCGGCACGACTAAAAACCCGCCAAGTCCACCCACCACCATTAAAAATGGCGCAGCCAGCATGGGCGACGTAATGAAGTTCATCAATATAATAGTTAGCCCCATGAGTACGCCGAGCTGAATCACCGAGGTGGCCGAATCGAGCTTCATCCAAATCGAAGCCGATACCGCACCGACACCGGTACCAATCGCAACGGCACCGACCAGCGCGGATGCCTGGGTCGTGTTGTAGCCCAGCGCGATTGCCGCCCAAGCCAACACGATATAGCGCAGGTTACCGGCCACCCCCCAGAATAAAGTCGTGGTGGTCAGTGATATTTGGCCCAGCTTGTCCTGCCAGAGAAGTCGGTTACAAGCCATGAAATTATTCAGGGTATCAAGGGGATTTTTTTGCAGCGGTATCAAAGCGGCACCGGTTCGGGGAATGAAGAGATTGAATACCGCGGCAATCAAATAAAAGAACAGAATTGACGCAATCGCAGCCTCAGCGGCTGTGTCTACTCCGGTATCAATAAATGGAAAATCAAACGCCAGCAAATGTGCTGACATTGTATCGCCAATCAGTTGTCCCCCTAGCACCACGCCGAGGATGATGGAAGCAATCGTCAGCCCCTCAATCCAGCCATTCGCCGCGACCAATTTTGAGGTTGGCAATAGCTCGGTCAGAATGCCGTATTTGGCAGGTGAATAAGCTGCCGCGCCGAGCCCAACCAATGAATATGCAAGCAGCGGATGGGTGCCGACCAGCATCAACACACAACCGACTACTTTAATGATGTTCGAGATGAACATCACCTGACCTTTGGGTCTGGAGTCTGCAAAAGCACCAACGTATGGTGCCAGCGCAACATAAAAAAACGCAAACATGGGCACCAGCGCGGCACGGTGCCATTCGGGTGCAGCGTTTTGCTTGAGTAGCGCAATCGCAGCAATGAATAAGGCGTTATCGGCCAGCGACGAAAAAAATTGTGCGGCCATAATCGTATAAAAGCTGGTGTGAAAGCCGCGACGCAAAATCTCTCCTAACGGTGCGCTGTGCGATGACCAGCTACACTAATATTGTCTTTTTTGTGGGTAGCACTTGATTGGCTACTTGAGGGTTACTTTATTGTGTTGCTTTTGAACCGTCTCTAAGTAGCGGCCATTAAGCGGCCATTAAGCAGACGCAATATTCAACAGATTGTGGCACACCGATCATCAAGTAGCGCAAACACGACAAATTGCCACCGCCTCAAAAATCTTCGCGCCCCCGCAGGGAGCTGGCAAATCGCGGCAATCCGTCTTTAGTCAGGCCACGGTAGGTATAGGTGATCATCGTGCCAATAGCAGGTGGATTGCGGCGCACCGCATCGCTGCAGCCGGTGCCAATCACAAAGCGTTTTTTATCAGGTGTTTTAACCCGTAGCGCGCCCATCATGCCAGCATACTTACCCTTGCCAGGCAGATGCTGAACCACGGTCGCTTCGGTATCGAGCAGTGGTTTTAGCTTGAGCAAAACATCGCTACGTCCGGTGACATAGAGAGCGTTAGCCCGGTGCAACATCAACCCTTCAGCACCCTGTCTCACGATTTCATCAAACTGGCGTTGCAATGCGGCCTGCGAAGGATTCTTCGGACGGCTCAAGGTCGAATTGTTTTATGCGCGAAGCTGGCAGGGCTTCACCATTGAGCAGTTCATCAAAGTGGT
>JAYVEV010000085.1:0-8199 GCA_043773745.1 Burkholderiales bacterium
GCAAAAATTTATGAACGCAAAGGTAAAAAACTCGCACAGCATCGCGCGATCGGTGAAGCCTATTACCGTCGTGATAATTTACAAGGCGCCATCGAGCAATACACCATGGCAGTGAAAGCACGCGATGGTGATTTTTATGAATCTTCCAGCGCCGAATCGCGCTTGCGCGAATTAAAATCGCTATACAAAAATCGCGTACTGCTGCCCGGTGAAAAACGTGATAAAAATGAAAAAGATGAGCGTGACGAAAAGCCGGGGCTTCGTATTTCATCTATTACCCCTCCTACTTCCACTTCCACTTCCACTTCTTTCATACCATCGCACCGATGACTGGCCGCCGAATCTATCTTGCTTTGCTGATAACGATGGCTGCACTGAGCGCGACGGCTATTTCGCCTAAATGTGCAGCACAGACATCAGCGCCAAATGCACGCGCTCTGTTTATGGATGAGCGCAAAGGCAACTGTGCGGCTTGTCATAAATTACCAGGCGACACTACCATTATCAGCATTTCCAATTTAGGTCCGGCATTGATAAACCTCAAAAATCGCTATCCTGACCGAGCCAAGCTCCGCACAGTTATTTGGGATCTTGGCCAGGCCGGACCGAACAGCAACGCCAATACCATCATGCCGCCATACGGCAAAAATCGGATTTTGACTGATGCCGAAATTGACACCTTGGTGCGCTACTTGGAACCAATGTGAGATGGCGATAAATATGGCGATAGTGCAATTATTGCGTAATCCGATTTGTATTTTTTTTATGGCGTTGTTCAGCGCAGGGCTGGCCGCACAGACGCCTGCCAGAGCTACTTCCAACCCAGAACAGGAGCGGCTCAGTTTAATTCAGGCATTGCAAAAACGTTTGCCGGGCACCAACCCTGCTGACTGGGTTGTCGGTAGTGCCGCGTTTGAACCCGGTGTGCAGGCCATTCCGCTTTCTGCCGACAATGCGACTAATTCGGCGGATATTTTAGCCATCGGCAAAAAATTATGGGATCGAAAGTTTACCGACGGTAAATCATTGGCAAATTGTTTTCCCAATGGCGGCAAACGAGTTGCTGCCGCCTACCCGCAATTCGATACGGCCAGTAAACAAGTCGTAACGTTTGAATTGGCGATTAATCGTTGCTTGCAGCTACACGGTGAAGCGGCCATCGATTATGCAAATGCCGCGGTGATGGGTCCGCTGTCGGCTTATGGCAAGAGTCTTGCGGAGGGACAACGGCTCAATGTGCGCGTTGTGGGACAGCCTGCGCGTGATCGTTATGACGCGGGAAAACGCTGGTTTCAGCAGCGGATGGGACAGCAAAATTTCGCCTGTGCATCATGCCATGTGCTCAATGCGGGCGCGCAATATGGCCTTGCGGGATTGGCACCGGCTGTCGGCCAGGCGGTAACTTGGCCGCGCATTCAGCCCGGCGGCAGTATTCGCACCCTGCAAGCGCAGTTTCAACGCTGCATGCAGCGTAGTGGTGCAGAGCCTTTTGCGGTAGGCTCCGATGAATTCAATAATCTAGAATATTATTTGGCTTTCATGTCAAACGGCTTGCCGCTACGGCCATTGGCAACAGCGCGTTAAGCGCCGCAACTGTTTTATAAAACACCACAGATGAGCTCGGTTATCATCTGAAATTATATAAATAAAAAAACAATAATCAATAAACATACTCAGCCCATAAAAATGACATCCCTCAAATCTTTTCTCGTTTCAACTTTTCGTTTTTTCTTTCGCGCCAAAATTTTAATCCCCTTGATTTTGATCGCGGGCATCGCCGCTGCTGTCATTTATTCGCAGCAGAAAGCCGAAGAATCGAAAGCAGATCGTTACCGCACCGTCACAGTTGACGGAGGTGCCATCATTCAGCGCATTACGGCCAACGGCACACTGAATCCAGTGACGGTGGTGAATGTCGGCACACAGGTGTCGGCCACAGTGACCAAGATCTATACCGACTTCAATCAACCGGTCACGGCCGGACAGATATTGCTGGAGCTGGATCCTGCGCTCATTAAAGCCTCGGTCGCGCAGATTGAGGCTAATATGCGCTCGGCAGAAGCGACAATGCGCTTGGCAGAATCAACACTGAAGCGCAATCAAGAACTGGTCGCAAAGGGCTTTATCACCTCAGCCACATTGGAGCAGAATGTGAAGGAGCTGGACGTAGCAAAGGCACAGGTGGCACAGGTAAAATCACAGCTTGATCGTGAAAAAATTAATCTGGCTTACACCATCATTCGCTCGCCCATTAACGGCATCGTAATCGACCGGAAGGTAGATGTGGGTCAAACAGTGGCCGCCAGTTTCAATACCCCGACACTGTTTCAGATTGCGCAAAGCCTTGAGGCCATGCAGATTGACACTTCGGTAGCCGAAGCCGATGTGGGCACAGTCAAGCAAGGCATGCCGGTTAAATTTACGGTGGATGCATATCCTGAGCGCGATTTCAAAGGCGCGATTCGCCTGGTGCGTCTTAACCCTTCCATCAGCCAAAACGTGGTGACCTACAACGTGGTGGTTGACGTCACCAACGAAAATTCAATGCTCAAGCCGGGCATGACGGCGCAGGTCAGTTTTGTGGCCGCGCAGCGTGATGATGTGGTTCGTATTCCCAGCGCAGCGTTGCGATTCAAGCCAACGAAGGATGAAAAAGAAGACAAAAAAAAGGACGACAAGAAAAAGGCAGATGGCGTGAAAACGCCTGACACAGCGAAAACTGACGCGGCAAAATCGGATGCAAGCCAGCAAAACGCCGGTGCGGGAGGACGTCGCGGCATCGGCACAGTTTATAAATTAAACGAGAAGTACGAACTCGTTCCCGTGCAAATTCGCACTGGCATCTCGAGCAATCAGCACACCGAACTTATTTCCGGCGGGATTAAACCCGGCGATGAATTGGTGATTCGCGATTTGTTCGACAAGAACGTGAAGAAATAAGCGCTCGGCCGGATGATGAACGCTGTTAATTTGCAATCCACTGAAACACCGCCAGACTCTAACAATGCGGCTGCGGCGGCTGAGAAAGTGTTGATGACTCTTACCGACATCAAAAAAAGTTATTTCAATGCCGAGATTGAAACCCCGGTGCTGCACGGAATAAATGTGAGCATCAATCGCGGTGAATTCGTGGCCATCATGGGGCAATCTGGCTCAGGCAAATCCACACTGATGAATATTCTGGGCTGCTTGGACACACCGACCTCGGGCAGCTTTGTACTCAATGGAAAAGAGGTCGGCACCCTCAACGATAACGAACTTGCCAAAATCCGCAATGAAACCATCGGTTTTGTGTTTCAAGGATTTAATTTACTCAAGCGTATGCCGCTCGTCGATAACGTCGCCCTGCCCTTACTCTACGCCGGCGTATCGATGGCTGAAGCGCGCAAACGCGCCACTGAGAAGCTCACGCAAACTGGTTTAGGTGCATTCACCAAACGTCTGCCGAATCAAATTTCGGGCGGTCAGCAGCAGCGAGTGGCGATCTCACGCGCACTGGTCTGCGAGCCCGCATTGATTCTGGCTGATGAGCCGACTGGCAATCTCGATACCACTACCAGCGAGGAAATCATGAATCTGTTCAGGCGCCTCAATGAGGAACAGGGCATGAGTATTTTAATCGTTACCCACGAACCGGATGTCGCCAAATATGCCAAGCGTCTGGTGCGTTTGAAGGATGGCTATGTGACTTATGATGGACCGGTGGCTGGCGCCCATTTATAAATGATGAGCGATTGATAAAAATTGAAACTCTAGCACTGGAGCGGATTTCGAAGCAAAAATGGCTTGAAATCGCCGCTCCTATTGGTTTTTATCAGAAGTGTTAAATTAATCAAACTAGCGACCATGAATATTTTCCAGGTTTTTCTTGAAGCTTTCCGCGCCATGAGCATGAACCGTTTGCGTGCGGGGCTCACCATGCTCGGGATTATTATCGGCGTTGGTGCGGTGGTGCTGATGCTCGCAATTGGCGAATCGGTGCGTGGAAATATCAACCGCCGCATCTCGGCGATGGGCTCGAACGTGATGGTGATTCTGCCCGGTTCGTCGACCTCGAACGGCGTACGTGCAGGCACCGGTGTTGTGCAGACGCTGACGCTGCAAGATGCGCAAGCGATTGCCCAACTGCCCAGCTTTAGTGGCGTGGCAGGAATTGTGCGGCAACCGTTTCAGGTCGCCAGTGACACTACCAATTGGAATGCTAGCGTATCAGGCGTGACGCCGGATTTTTTCACCATCAAGGATTGGAATGCCGAGCTAGGCTCACTGTTTGGGGAAGTTGAACTCCGCTCTGCCTCGCGCGTCGCCGTGATTGGCCGAACCGTTGCCAGCAACCTTTATGGCGAAGCCAATCCAATCGGCCAAAGCATCCGGATTCGTAACCGGCCGTTTGAAGTGATCGGCGTGCTGGAAAACAAAGGCAGCGATTTGGGTGGCGGCGATCAGGACGACGCCGTGTTTGTGCCATTGACGACGGCGCGCCAGCAGCTCATCCGCTGGGGCCAGCCAGGCAGCATTCACTACGCGCTGGCACAGGCCGCCAGCGCAAGCCAGGTACAAGATGCGATCTATGATGCCTCGCAGCTCTTGCGTGTACGCCATCGCGTACGCGAAGACCAGGAAGATGATTTTACGATTCGCGATCTAGCCTCCATTGCCGAAGCCGCGCAAGGCATCGCTACCGCGCTGACCTTACTGCTCGGCGCAATTGGCTCCATCTCGCTGCTCGTCGGCGGCATCGGCATCATGAATATCATGTTGGTGTCTGTCACGGAGCGAACCCGTGAAATCGGCATTCGAATGGCGTTGGGTGCCAAACGCCGCGATGTGTTACTGCAATTTTTAACCGAGGCAGTGGTGATTTGCGTATGCGGCGGCGCGCTTGGCGTACTTCTCGCCTATCTTGGCAGTACCGCCATTACCAAATTTTCGCCAATGGAAGTAGGTATCTCCGTTACCGGCATTGTGATCGCGTTCAGCTTTTCAGCCCTGATTGGAATATTTTTTGGGTTCTATCCGGCCAAGCGCGCGGCGGCACTGAAGCCGGTAGAAGCGCTCAGGTATGAATAGGTGTGCCGTGCGCTGTGCGTCAGTGTTTAACTCTGCACAACCGCCTTGAAGTAAGCAATCGTTTCTTTCAAGCCGTCAGCCAGCGTCACTTTTGGCTCCCAGTCCAATTCTTTTTTCGCCAGGGTAATATCCGGCTGACGTTGCTTAGGATCATCCTGCGGCAACGGCTTGAAAATCAATTTGGCTTTGGAGCCGGTCAGGCGCAGTACATTTTCGGCCAGCTCCAGCATTGTCATTTCAACTGGATTACCGATATTCACAGGGCCGGTGAAGCCATCCCGCGAGGCCATCATCCGCATCATCGCTTCAACCAGATCATCCACATAACAAAAGCTGCGGGTTTGCTGGCCATTACCGTAGATCGTAATATCCTGCCCCTTTAATGCCTGCACAATAAAATTGCTTACCACGCGGCCATCGTTGGGATGCATGCGCGGGCCGTAAGTATTAAAAATTCTCACCACTTTGATATCAACCTGATGCTGGCGGTGATAATCAAAAAATAATGTCTCCGCGCAGCGCTTGCCTTCGTCATAACAGCTGCGGATGCCGATTGGATTCACTTTGCCCCAATAGGTTTCAGTCTGCGGATGCACCTCCGGATCGCCATAAACCTCGGATGTAGAAGATTGCAAAATACGCGCCTTAACGCGCTTCGCCAAGCCCAGCATATTGATCGCGCCGTGCACACTCGTTTTGGTGGTTTGCACGGGATCAAACTGATAATGCACGGGGCTGGCCGGACAGGCCAAATTAAAAATCTGATCGACTTCCGCATAGAGTGGAAAGGTCACATCGTGACGCATCAACTCAAAGTATGGCTTGTTTTGCAAATGTGCAATATTGCGTTTGCTGCCCGTGAAAAAATTATCCACGCACAGCAAATCCGCACCATCCGCGATCAAACGATCGCACAAGTGGGAGCCCAGAAAGCCTGCTCCGCCGGTGACTAAAACTCGATTCATTATTATCTGCCGCCCCAAAGAAAGACCACATGCCTTTTTTACAAGGCGCGGTATTTTTAAATTTATTTAAATTGAACTGTACCGCACTTCGTCAAGGTCGATTGATATGACGATCAAGTTTAAACGGTTTCGGATTATGCACCGAAATTGGGGCTTAATTAAGCCGCGGTTGAGAAGGCGCTCTGGCTGCTCCACAAATAAAATATCAGTATATTAAACAGAAACAAGAGCTGCTTCAAACTGAAACTGAAACTAAAAATAATAAGAGTAAATTTTAAGGACAACTTTTTGGTGCAATTTCAGATGGCAATGTGGTTGAACAAGTCCAGGCCCCGCCCGTCGTATACAAGAACGTAATGGTGCCGCCCGATACTTTTGCATTTACACCCGATGACCTAAATGTGGCAACAAGCGTACATGTTGGTGATGCAGTCGTTCCACCGGGTGTTGCTGAAATGCTTGCAACATATTTGCCTGTAGACACCGCAGAAGCATCGATTGCGCAGGTTACCGATTGCGACATGGCCTCTACCGTAGGGGTTTTGAGGCCATCCAATAAAATTACACCCTCACTAACTTGCGCTTTGGCAGTGTAATCTTGATATGCAGGAATAGCGACGGCAGCTAATATACCAATAATGGCGACCACAATCATCAACTCTATGAGGGTAAATCCCCTCTGTTTATTAATTGGTACCATAAATCCATGCCCCCTCTGAAAAAGGGCGACATATGTCGCCCTTTTCTATGTACATAAAGCTGATTTGTAATCAGCAGGATTTTGGCTTGATTTCTGCTGCGAGAGTTGAAGTACAGGTCCAAGCGCCCGAAGTCGAATTAAAAGTTAATGTGACTGTCTTAGAAAGTACCTTGGCATTAGCGCCTGACGTTACAAAAGTAGCCAAAAGCGCGCAACTAGGTGCGGTATACGTTGGCGCGATGCTAGCAACATATTTACCCGTTGATACTGCACCAGTTGGAATCGCACAGCCTGTAGTGGCATCGGCAGACATAGCCTCGGCGATGGGTGTTTTCAATCCATCAAGCAAAATAAACGCTTCCGACGCCTGAGCCTTGGCGGTGTAATCCTGATATGCCGGAATCGCTACTGCTGCTAAAATACCGATAATCGCTACCACGATCATCAGTTCGATTAAGGTAAAACCTTGTTGTACTGTTTTCATTTTACAATCCTTTTTAAAATGGGAGCCTACGAAGTTGACGCACTTAATGCATTTTAAATGAAGCATATTCTATGCCAACACTTTTCACGACTTTAATAGTACTAAAGACTACAAATGGAATTGCGATGAATTACTTTCACGCTAGGGTAACCAAAAATCAGATATTTCTGATCAGCAGGATTTTGGCTTGATTTCTGCTGCGAGAGTTGAAGCACAGGTCCAAGCGCCCGTAGTCGAATCAAAAGTTAACGTGACTGTCTTAGAAAGTACCTTGGCATTAGCGCCTGACGTTACAAAAGTAGCCAAAAGCGCGCAACTAGGCGCGGTATACGTTGGCGCGATGCTAGCAACATATTTACCCGTTGATACTGCTCCAGTTGGGATCGCGCAGCCTGTAGTGGCATCGGCAGACATAGCCTCGGCGATGGGTGTTTTCAATCCATCAAGCAAAATAAACGCTTCCGATGCCTGAGCCTTGGCGGTGTAATCCTGATATGCCGGAATCGCTACTGCTGCCAAAATACCGATAATCGCTACCACGATCATCAGTTCGATTAAGGTAAAACCCTGTTGTGCTGTTTTCATTTGAGGACCGTTGTCAATTTAGAAAAATTGCTCATTATCAATATATTATGTTTGTAACCTTATCGTTGCAATTACTATGCCAAATTTAACTCTAAGCTCTTGAGGGCAATAATCATTCATTTTAAAAATTGAAGTTGTGACTTAGGCAATTTTCAAAATTTAACACTTTATTTGCACCGATACCCTCCCCCAATAACCTGCATATTATATTTTCTGAAAATTTCCCCATCGCAGCACGCCAGATCCAACTATTAAAGATTCACAGCTTGGATATATCGCTAAAAAACAATTGGAATAAATGCCGAGTTAGTACAAAACATGACAAATCGCGTCACATTTGGCGGAATTCAAAGTTTGCAAAGAATAGTAGCGCGCTATTTCCCATCGACTTCTTG
>JAYVEV010000086.1:0-50571 GCA_043773745.1 Burkholderiales bacterium
AAAATGATGGGCGGCGGCCTTCTCGAAGGCGACAGCCTCCTCGTGGCGGGGCCCTCCGGGACCGGAAAATCAGCGTTGGCGACACAATTTATCGCTGAAGGGCTTCGTGTTGGTGAACCGGGGATTATGGCGATTTTCGAAGAACGCCCGGCAGGCTACACCGATCGCGCACGCAGTTTTGGGCTGAATTTGAAAACGCCGCAAGAAAAAGGAAAACTCGAAGTTCTTTACCTTCGTCCGCTCGATCTTTCGGTGGATGAAACGATGCAGGAGATTCTTGATGCGATCGAACGGGTGGGCGCAAAACGCTTGGTGATTGATTCGCTGGTGGGTTTTGAAATGGCGCTTGCCCCCGGTTTCCGCGCGGAATTTCGCGAATCGCTCTACCGGATGATTGGGGCGCTAACCGGGGCCGGTGTGACGATTCTCAGCACCGTCGAAGTGGAAGACAGCTTTACGGCACTATCGTTTAGTCATTACGCCATATCGTTTCTCACCGACGACATTATCCGGATGCGTTATGTGGAGATCGATGGCCAGCTTCGCAAGGTAATGGTGGTGATCAAAATGCGTGGTGGCAACCACAGCAAGGACATCCGTGAATATGTCATCACGGATAAAGGCGTTGTCGTCATCAGCCCGCGAAGTACGGAATATACCGGCCTGACAACAGGAATCCCGCAACGAACGGGTCCGCGACAGGAACAGGGAGAGGAACCAGCACCGGAACCGAAAATGAAGAGTTAGGGAAAATGAGATGGATGTGGAACCGCCATTAGCGTCGTCGCCGCCGGACATGCCAAGTGTTAGCTTGGCGATCAACGACCACTCACCCTTGCCGCTCGTCATGGTCGAAGGCGCAAGCCACATTGTGCGTTATGTCAATCCTGCCTTTTGCCATCTCATCGATAAATCTGCGGATCAACTGTTGGGCAAACCTTTTTCCGACATAGTTGAGGAAAAGGACGAATTTGTCACAAGGCTGGACCGGGTTTACCAAACCGGTAAATCCGAAACCCATACGAAACAACATGCCCAGCCGCACCCTGTTTTCAGGTCTTATACGATGTGGCCGATGTTGGAGGCGGGTCAGGGTGAAATCCCCCTGGGGGTCATGATTCAAATGACACAGGGTGCACAAAGTCCGGAACAAATTATTGCGATTAACCAAGCTTTAATGCTCGGATCGCTGCGCCAGCATGAACTGACCGAAGCCGCGGAAAGGTTAAACGAACAACTTCAGCTGGAAATTACCGAGCGCAAGGAAGCAGTGCAAGCGCTGCGAGAGAACGAGTGGCGTTTACGCTACGCAATGGAGTCAGCACGATTGACTTTCGTTGAGTTGGATTTCACCGGTGGCGGAGTGCGTAGGGGTGCTAAAAACTACGCGGCGGTGATGGGTTATGCCCAGCCCGACTACGATACGGATGTTTTAGCAGGTGCTCAAGCCTTACTCGAGCATGTCATCGTTTCCGACCAGTCCCGAGTGGAGGCGGCACTAAGGCAATTCATCGATGGAAGTGGCGCTGGCAAGGTAGATTATCGGGTTCTCGGTCAAGACGGGGTCGAGCGATGGATCGAAACGCGCTGGTCGGTCGATCGTGACCCCGGTGGCAAGCCCCTGAAATCGTTTGCGACGCACCTCGACATCACCGAGCGCAAACAGACTGAGGATGCATTCCGTCTGAGTGAAGAACGTTTCCGTGCTTTGTTCGATCGAGGACCGATCGCGATGTATACCTGTGATGCCGCCGGAGCGACGCGGGAATTCAATCAGGTTGCCTTGGATTTATGGAGATTGGATCCAAAAAAAGGAAATACCTATGAGCAATTGGGCGGCTCATTTAAAATTTACCTTCCAGACGGTACATTCGTGCCCTACGTGGAAACTCCAATGAACCAAGTCTTGCAGGGAATATTACCGGCCGTGCACGATATGGAAATAATCATTGAGCGACCGGACCGCACGCGAATAAACGTCATCGCGAATATTGTTCCGCTGAAGACCGAAACAGGAGAAATCACGGGCGCAATAAACTGCTTTTACGACATAACCGAGCGAAGTCGCTTGGAGCAACAGACGCTTTCACAAGCAGAAACGTTGGCTGACCTCCATCGCCGAAAGGATGAATTCTTGGCAATGCTGAGTCATGAGCTCCGCAACCCACTTGCTCCGATCTCGAACGCTGTACGGCTGCTTCGTCTCCAGAAGAACGAAGACCCAATCCAAGCTGAGGCACACGGCATTATTGAGCGTCAAGTAAGGCAACTGACCCGCCTTATTGACGATCTCATGGAAGTCTCTCGCATCTCCACCGGACGAATTCATCTCCAAGAGGAACGGCTCGCATTGAACGGCATCGTGGAAAATGCGGTCGAGACGGTTCGACCGCTGATCGATCACCACCACCATTTGCTCGGTTTGTCTTTGCCACCGGAACCAATTTGGCTGTTTGCCGACGCCGCCCGCCTGGAACAGGTGATAGTGAACCTGCTCACCAATGCCGCCAAATATACCGACGATGGCGGTTCCATTTCGCTGTCCGCTAGGCAAGAGTGCGACGAAGCAGTGATTCGCGTGAGGGATTCTGGCGTTGGAATTGCACCCGAACTACTCCCTCATGTCTTTGATCTTTTCGCGCAAGCCGAAAGGTCATTGGCCCGCTCTCAAGGCGGTTTAGGCATCGGATTGAGCTTGGTACAGCGACTGGTGGAAATGCACCGTGGTACAGTAAATGTGACGAGTACGCTGGGCAAGGGCAGCGAGTTTACTGTGCGTCTGCCCGTGATGCAACAATCTGCATCGTCAACATTGGCTTTCACCAATAAGGCCGAGAGCAATTGCCAGCCATTGCGGGTGCTTGTGGTTGAAGATAACGTAGACTCGGCCAAGACAATGACGATGCTTCTGGAGTTATTCGGTCATGTTGTGCGGACGGAGCACGATGGCCTGGCCGCATTGGAAGCGGCGGTCGATTTCAAACCACAGGTCGCACTATTGGACATCGGGTTGCCGGGAATGAACGGATTCGAAGTAGCAAGACGATTGCGTCAGCTACCTTTTCTCGGCGACGTTGTATTGGTTGCAATGACTGGATATGGAGAACAAGCAGCTCGTCAGCGTTCGAAAGAAGCGGGTTTCGATTACCACTTGGTCAAGCCAGCTGACATCACGAAGCTGCAAGAGATTTTAGCCAATGTATCTGACAAGGCCGCGTTTTGACCAAAGAGCGGCACAAGAACGCTTGATCAAGCGCGCGATGGTCCACCAAAACGGTACGTCGAAGCCGTCTTCGAATCGCGCCGGCGTCGACGCAATGCAGCCAGCGTGCGCGTTAAGCCGCTCAATCTCGGGACAGCACATGATGAAATTGTGTTCCAACTGGATTGGGCGAATATAACCAACCAAGGTACGCGAAAAAAATCGATACGTTCGATTCGCAACCGGTCACGGTGCAGGGCCCGCTCCCGACCGACAATGTGTCTCAATACGATGTTGTCCGTTATGCCCTCAATAAGCTCGATGTGAAACCTACACCGGCGCGGCAAACCATGCAAGATGAGTGAAATTCAAAAAATAAAGCGATCGGAGAACAATGTATGTTCGATAACGTACAGAGCAATTTTGTAAGTCTCGCCTATTCTAAAAGCTCACCTAGAAGGTGACTTGCCGATTTATTTAATTCCCATTTGACGTCAACATTGGGTGACTGATTCAGATCACCCAATTGCCAAAAGAGCACATATGAATACGGTGATGGCTAGTTCGAACGCGACCAATGCGTCATTCTGACCGGATGTTTATCGCAAGTCTAGGCGAGCACCGCGCGAATGGGCGAAATCATATCGCCGCATGATCACTGTCTATCTGGCTAGTAACTAAATATGTTCATTTGTGGAGTCGGAACGTCAACGCCCCCTGCGCGTTACACGAAATCTGAATGCCTTACAGCATTTCAGCGATCAGCGTGGTTCGCGAAGCTGGATGCCCGATCGCATTTTATCGCGCGAACCGTGCTGCAGCGTGACAATGGCATTGACGCGCGCCGTCTCGCAATAGACTCGCTTAGCGAGGTGTTCTGTATAGATCCGGATACGCTTGCGCAACGATTTTTGGAGCACGCGCCACGGCTTGCAGCCGCAGCGGCGACGCGGGCGCTGCTGGACGCCGACCTTGATGCGCAGGCAATTGATGCGATCGTGGTCAGTACCTGTACTGGATACCTTTGTCCGGGGCTATCAGGCTATGTGGTCGAGCGAGTCGGCCTTCGAAAAGATGTGCAGGCATTTGATCTCGTTGGCCAAGGCTGTGCGGCCGCGGTACCCAATTTGCAGCTCGGGCGTGCGTTGTTGATTTCAGGCTCGTGCCAACACGTCTTATCGATTTGCGTTGAAGTAAGCAGTGCCGCAATGTATCTTGAAAATGATCCCGGTGTCATGATTAGCGCATGTCTTTTTGGCGATGGTGCGGGCGCTGCCGTATTATCGCGGGAACCCGACAAATCGAATCGGCCTTCAAATCGACGGATTGAATGGAAAGACAGTGCCTCAGTGATGGAGCCGTTGCATCGTGACGCGCTGAAGTTTGAGCATAGAGGCGGAATGCTTCGCAACGTACTAACGCGTGGCGTACCAGCTCTGGCCGCTGAATATTCGGCTCGCGTGCTCACGACCGTGCTCCAACGCGCTGATCTGGTTAACACCGATGTGCAAACTTGGATTATGCATGCCGGCGGACGCGATGTGCTGCTGGAAGTTGAACGACGTTTTGATCTCCAGCCAGAGGATTTGCGTTACAGCGCGGCAATGCTACGAGAATATGGCAACTTGTCGAGCGCTTTCGTCTATTTCGTCCTACAGGCTGCCATTGCTGATAAGGCACCGGCAGGCTGGTGGTGGCTTGCGGCATTTGGTGCTGGGTTCAGCTCGCACGGCGCATTGCTTGAAGTTCGATGATGAACTGCATCTCTTACGCTCGTTTCATGAATGCCCGGGCGCATCGAACATGACCCAATTGCGAATCGTTTCACCCGAGGCGCTAGATTTCCTCCCAGAACACGATCCGGCGGCAATACGGTCTCGCAAAGATTTGAGACGCATCCACGCCGTCATGCGTACCCGCAAAACTATCCTGCATGAACTATCAGAGTCCGTGTTGTCTCACAACCCGAGTCGGCCGCACGCTGGCATCGATGCAAAACCCGTGCGGGTGCTCGAACTTGGCGCCGGCGATGGCAGCTTAATGCTGGGGATTGCCTCCGCACTGAGGACGTCCGCAACCGCAATGGGGTATGACAACCATCCTCGTGTCGACTTGACTTTGCTTGATCGGCAGAATTTGATAAGCCAATCCATCATCACGGGGTATGCATCGCAGGGATGGCACGCAAAACCGATGGTGGTCGATGCCCTAGACTGGGCAAAAACGAATACCGATACAAATCTAAAATCCTATTTATCTCCGCGTTGGGATCTGATTTTTTCCAATCTTTTCCTTCATCATTTCGAGGGCAAGCAACTGTCGATGTTGTTAAGTGCTATTGAATTGCGCACAGACCATTTCGTCGCCGTCGAACCCCGCCGAGGTTGGCTTCCCCTAGCAGGCAGCCATCTGATCGGCGCCATCGGCGCCAATTTAGTGACCCGTAAAGACGCCGTTTTAAGTGTGCACGCTGGCTTTCGTGACGCAGAGCTAAGCTCCTTGTGGCCGTCGTCAGCGACCCATGAGTCCGTTTGGGATCTACGTGAATATCCGGCTGGACTATTCAGCCATTGCTTCACGGGACAACGCAAGTCTCGTTCAGTGCCCATAAAAATTGATGCGTACCCACTTTGACGCGATTGTTATCGGTGCAGGACCAGCGGGCTCGACCGCGGCGATATTGCTAGCGCGTGCAGGCTGGCAGGTCGCGCTCATTGAAAAGGGGCGCTTTCCGCGCCGGAAAGTGTGCGGGGAATGTATTGCTGCCAGCAACATGTTATTGCTCGAAGCGCTCGGTATCGGTGAAAAATTTGATGCTTGTGCGGGCCCCCCGTTGCGCCACGTGGCACTGATGCAACGACAACGAACCATCGTCACTGACTTGCCCCCCGCTGAATTCCCACGGTATGCCTGGGGCCGCGCGCTTGGTCGCGAAACGCTGGATACGTTGTTACTCAATCAGGCACAAGCAGACGGCGCCGTTGTGCTTCAACCTTGGGCCGCTGAATCCGTTGAGGGAATTGCCGGTGATCATATTTGTTTGGTTCAGTCCGTGGATTCTGGTCAGAGCACAATCTTACGTGCACCGATTGTGATATCCGCTAACGGGTCTTGGGAACCGATGCCCTCGGCACGCGCAATCCGGCGTCTTGGACGTCGCCCAAGTGACCTGATTGCATTTAAGGCAAATTTTCGCGGTTCGACGTTGGCGCCCGGTTTGCTGCCGGTGCTTTCATTCAACGGCGGATATGGCGGCATGGTGCTAGCCGGTGATGGCATTACGACGTTAGCTTGCTGCGTTCGATCCGATCGCCTCAATTCACTTCGACGCCGGTCGCCCGGAATACGCGCTGGCGACGTCGTTGAGGCCTCGCTAAAACTCGAGTGCGACGGCGTGGCCGACGCGCTATGCCATTCTCAACGGGTGGGCGATTGGCTTGCTTCCGGCCCGATCGCGCCAGGCGTTCACCTACGCGATGATGATGATCATTTCAAAATTGGCAATGCGGCGGGAGAGGCCCATCCCATTATTGGCGAAGGTATGAGCATGGCAATGCAGTCTGCATGGCTGCTTTGTTCTCTCCTGATAACGTCTCAACAGGAGCCAGGCGCCAAGTTAGATTTATCCTTGCATCGCCAGCTGGGGAAGCAGTATCGGGCTGACTGGCGTCACCACTTTGCGCCGCGCCTACGTCTTGCAGCTTTTTTTGCGCACTTGGCTATGCGACCTTCGTTGTCTGCACCGTTGCTTAAACTGCTCGGCTGTTTGCCCCAGATTCTGACGAATGCAGCGTCGTTCAGCGGTAAGGTTCATTGCGCTGTTGAGCTCGAGACAATCGCCTTGTTTGCGTCTGGATTTACGCGCGATAAAAAATGATTATGCCGTGACCACGCTTGCGGACCCCCGCTCGCGGAAACAAGTGAATCACTTAAGGAGACTCAATATGTCAAAGACCCAAGCAAATCTCGGCAAGCATTGGAGAGCAGGCGACGACTAGACCGCGCCAGAATGGAGACATCCTTTTGCGAGTTGGCGCCAACTGAGGAGTAGCGTTTATTCCAACGTTTAGTCGGGGTCTGCAGGATAAGTCGAGCGCTTTGTCTGTTAGCGTACATACACTGCTTCCTAGTGTCACCATACTCGACCGAAGTGCGATCGAAGGTGCGTATCCGCATTTTTTCGGAATCGAGCGCCATTTTTAGGACTACTTTGCCATCACCGCCCCGCAAAAAAATTCCCCCGCCTACGGCTGCATCACGTGAAAAAGCCTTGCCCGGCCTTGATTACGAAATAAAGAGGAATCAACTGCTGGCGTCAATGGGGCGCGAAACGTTGGTCGCGTGGAAACAGGACATTGACCTGATCGATATGCCGTTGGGTCAGGTTCTGTATGAATCGGGAACAATTGAAAATTTTGTATATTTCCCAACAACTGCCATTGTTTCACTCTTGTATGTCATGCAAAACGGCGATTCAGCGGAAATCGCGGTCGTTGGTTACGAAGGCATAGTGGGCATTTCGCTATTCATGGGCGGCAATTCAACGCCGAGTCGGGCGGTCGTCCAAAGTGCGGGACGAGGCATTCGCTTAAAAGCAACCGTCGCTAAAGACGCATTCGCCAAATTTGGACCCGTGGCCCATTTGCTTCTTCGTTATACGCAAGCATTGATCACCCAAATGACGCAAACAGCCGTCTGCAATCGACATCATTCGCTGGATCAGCAATTGTGCCGCTGGTTGTTATTGAGTCTTGATCGCCTGCAAGGTAATGAGCTTGTCATGACGCAGGAGTTGATTGCGAACATGCTCGGCGTGCGTCGCGAAGGGGTAACGGAGGCGGCGGTCAAATTACAGCTGGCGGGACTGATCAGTTATTCACGCGGCCGCATTGAAGTAATGGACCGTAAGGGCATTGAGTCAAGGGTCTGCGAATGCTATGGAGTGGTCAAGACTGAATATGATCGCTTGCTTCCAAGAGAGATGTCTAAATAGAAATAAGCCCTTTATAGAGAGTCCATTTTTCACGCGCGAACCGGTTTCAGCCATCATTTTCTACGGCAGCGCTATTTCGCCCAATCAGGAAATAACGAGGTCAAACTATGCTTTATGAATTTTTAACGTCAAATCGCTCCGAGTTAATCAAGCGATGTCGCGGAAAGGCGGCCATGCGATTTGGGCCTACCGAGGCGCCCACGGCCTTTGAGCATGGCGTACCACTATTTTTGAACCAGCTTATTGAGACGCTTCGCGTCGAGCGCGCCAGTACGTACAGCCCGACCCAGGATCAGAGCATGGCGCCCTCGCGAACAGAGATTGGTCGAGCAGCAGCGTTGCACGGCGCAGAAATGTTGCATAGCGGATTTAAAATTGATCAAGTGGTTCGCACGTACGGTGATGTTTGTCAATCGGTTACGGAATTGGCCGTCGAATTGAATGTTCCTATTTCGACGAGTGAGTTTCGCGTGTTCAATGGTTGCCTTGACAACGCCATTGCTGACGCTGTCGTTGCGTTTGGTCAGGTCAATGAGGTGTCGACCAACGAACACATAAAAGCACAAAAGAGTGACTTAGTTGCTTTTTATGACGAACATAATCGACTACTCGACATTGCTAGATTGGCTTTCTCGGCCATTAAATCGGGCGACGTAGGAATAACCGGCGCGACCAGTAAATTGCTCGGTCGCACCTTGGACGAATTAGAGTATCTGACGCAGCGCATGATCCCGCAAATTCGTAAGGTGAATTTGCCATCCAAAAAAATAACTAACTAATCCGATTTTTATACACTTTGATTCGCCCGCGCAGATGGCTACGACTGATCGTGCAATCGCTTATCGACGCAGGGATGTACTATCGTGTAGACCCTGCCACTCATCACTTCCTTGGACGATGACGCGGTAATTTTCTTCTCGTCCAAACTCGTGGTGAAATTCTTCTCGAAAACACCAAAAGTCGTCGGGCCACATAAAGATATCGTGCGCGTTCATTGACTCTGCCGGTGGGTTAAAGATTGACCTTACCGAGTCGGTCCGTGAAAGTCTTTGCGATTGGTCAAATAATATGAATAAAGAACGGGCGTTTCCCTCCTGTTATCCAGGAGCTTACCGATGATTTTATCGACCGTTCGGGGCAAACGTCAGGCCTAATTGAAGGTCCAGCTTATGCGACTACGAATTGCGGCTTTTGCCTGCTTTGTCCATTGCGATGGCAACAGCCTGCTTGATCGCTTTTTTCTTAGTCGCTGGATGGCTGGTGCCAATTGAACCATCTTTCTTCCATTCATCCACCAGTGTTTTGATATTGCTGCTGACGACCGACGGGGCGGATCCTTTTCTGAGTGGCATTACATTTCTTCTATTTGAAAAATTAATTGGGCACACATTCCAAAAGTCGTCGCGCTGCATCCGATTAAACAGATTTTGAGCAAATTGGGAGGCAACGCAAATGGTCCGCTAGGGACTGCTAGGTCATTTTGAGAATCTTTTGCTTTTTTTCAGCATTATATGTCTGACAGAACGAGGGATTACCAACCTAATAGCAACTGGGAGAATAGAGCGAGTTTAAGAAAGTGAGTATGGTATAAATTCCATGTTACTGCTTAGGTGGCGCGATGTCCGACGCTTCCGAGCGTATGGCTGATTGAGAGGCTCCCAAGGACTTGTTAATCTGGAGTGAAAATTGTGTGTTAAACATGACTTTCGGTCTCAAGCTATTCGAGTGACGTTTAGTTTTATGCAATGGAAATTCCCTAAAACTTGAGACAAAATTTACTGGGAAATTTAATTTATGCGTGATTTCGGTTGATAGAACGAATTCTCATCCTAAATGATATTTTTTTGCGAAATTATCATTTTAAATGTTAGTGTTCGATTTATTTAATGTTATTAGCAACGGTAAATCATTGTTTTACAATGGACGTTATTCTCATCGCCCATGGTAATCGACGTACAAGTCCATCAATCCCAACTCAACGCCCCACCCGTCTGATACTCCGTCACCCTAGTCTCAAAGAAATTCTTCTCTTTCTTCAAGTCAATCAACTCCGACATCCACGGGAATGGATTGGTGGCGCCCGGATAGAGCACATCCAGGCCGACCTGCTGCGCACGGCGGTTAGCGACGAAGCGCAGGTATTCCTTGAACATGGGGGCGTTGAGGCCGAGCACGCCGCGGGGCATGGTGTCTTCGGCATACGCATATTCAAGCTCGACGCCTTGGCGGAACAGGGCTTCGATTTCTTTCTTGAATTCGTTGGTCCACAGTTGCGGATTTTCGAGTTTAATGGTGTTGACCAGATCGATGCCGAAATTGCAGTGCATGGATTCGTCGCGCAGGATGTATTGGTACTGTTCTGCCGCGCCGGTCATTTTGTTTTGACGGCCGAGTGCCAGGATTTGTACGAAGCCGACATAGAAGAAAAGACCTTCCATGATGCAGCTAAATACGATGAGAGATTTCAATAATTTCTGGTCGTTTTCAAACGTGCCGGTTTTGAAATTGGGGTCAGACAAGGTGTCGATAAATGGGATCAGGAAACGATCTTTATCGCGGATGCATTTGACTTCGTTGTAGGCGTTGAAAATTTCGGCTTCATCAAGCCCCAAACTTTCAGCGATGTACTGATAGGCGTGGGTGTGGATGGCTTCTTCAAAGGCTTGGCGCAGCAGGTACTGGCGGCACTCGGGTGCGGTGATGTGGCGGTAGGTGCCGAGCACGATATTGTTGGCGGCAAGTGAATCGGCGGTGACGAAAAAGCCCAGGTTGCGTTTGATCAGTAAGCGCTCGTCATCGGTTAAACCATTCGGGTCTTTCCAGGTGGCGATATCGCGGTTCATGTTCACTTCTTGCGGCATCCAGTGGTTGGCGCAGCCGGCTAAATATTTATCCCATGCCCATTTGTATTTGAAGGGGACTAACTGGTTGACGTCGGTCTTGGCGTTGATGACGCGCTTGTCTTCGGCGCGAACACGATTGAAACGCGCGTCAATGCTGGCGGTTTCGGCGGTCATGTCGGCGGGACGTTCACCGGTGGCGGGATCAACCACATAGTCGGCTGCAAATTCGCGCGCCAGAATGCCAGTGGCAGCATGGGCGCGGGCAGCGAGTGTGGCGAGTGTTGAAGGTTCATGACGCGGCTCATGACGGGAGCTTGGCGGGTGCGCCAAGGCGGGCGATGGCAGGGTGGCGGATGGTGTGTCATCCCAAGTTAAAGACATAGGTGGCTCCTGTTATTTAGATGGTTCTATTTTGGCCGCAGCTTGCGTGGTATCAGAATCAAAAAGCTGAAACGAATACGAGGGAAACAAGCATCGACAGGTTGGTACAAATAAGTGAAACAAATGATTCATCACAAAAATTCCGCTTAACTTTTGGCGATTAACTTGCGACGGCTAGGCGTGCGCCGGAAGTGGCGTCGGCCAAGCTGCCAAAGTTATCGTAAAACATCGGTGCTGCAACAGCCTCCCGCATTCGCTTAATCGCCAATACACAATCACCACGGCGTTTATAGCCTTCGGCCGCGGTGGCCAGTTTTGCGCCGTTCGGTGCGGCCAAATACCAGCGCCAATCGTTACGGATATCTTGATAAATGTGGAAGACCATGCTGCCTCCTTGTTGTTGCTGCGCCTGTTGCTCTGTGCTACTAGTGCTGCCTAAAAAATCCCGGCATTTGCAGCAATTCCGTATCCATCAAGCTGGATACGTTTTCAAGCACGATGGCTTGATCCGATCCTTTGACTTGCGAGATGGTGTCAAGGCACGCGTCTTTATCGCGATAGCTGTGACCTGAATCGGCAATTTTCTTGCCGTCGTCACTGCTCAACTGCCAACGCCATTCGAGCCTTGCATCCTGGAAGATGTGAAATTGCATCGTCGGTCCTTTTCAGTTGTGATTACGAGTTGCGGTTTCGGGCGTGACTAAAACAGTGCGTGGGGCTGTGCGTATTACTTACTGGCACGCCTCACATTCCGGATTATCGATAGAGCAAAACTTGGCGCCTTCGGCCATACCATCGCCTGCACCTTCGGCATAGGCTGATGCACCGAATGCGCTGGCACCATTGCCGGCCGCACTCATCGCGCCCATGCCGGTGGCGGCCATGCCACCACTGACGGGCACTGCGTTCAGCTCACCGCCGCGGCCGGTTGATTTCTCAGCCGAAGTTGCTGCCAGTGTGCGCAGGTAATAAGTGGTTTTGAGGCCGCGCAACCAAGCGAGCTTGTAGGTGTCATCAAGCTTTTTACCGGATGCGCCGGCCATGTAGATGTTCAGACTCTGCGCCTGATCAATCCATTTTTGGCGACGCGAGGCGGCTTCGATGACCCAGCTGGTATCGACTTCAAAGGCGGTCGCATAGAGCTCGCGCAACTCGGCGGGGATGCGATCAATCTTGCCCAGCGAGCCGTCAAAATATTTAATGTCGGCAATCATTACTTCGTCCCACAAGCCACGGGATTTCAGATCGCGCACCAGGTAATCATTGACTACCGTGAATTCGCCGGAAAGATTCGATTTCACGAACAGGTTTTGATAGGTCGGCTCGATACAGGCCGAGACCCCGATGATGTTCGAGATGGTGGCGGTAGGCGCGATAGCAACGCAATTGGAATTGCGCATGCCGTGCTCTTTGATGCGGGTGCGCAGGCTGTCCCAGTTCATGCTGCTGGACATATCGACTTCAACATAGCCACCGCGCTCTTCGCGCAACAGATTGAGTGAATCCTGCGGCAGGATGCCGCGGTCCCACAGCGAGCCTTTGTACGAAGAGTAACGGCCGCGCTCTTCCGCAAGCTCGGTCGAGGCCCAATAGGCGTAGTAACAAACGGCTTCCATCGAGCTGTCTGCAAACGCGACGGCATCGTTGGAGGCATACGGTATACGCAATTCATGCAGGCAATCCTGAAAGCCCATGATGCCAAGGCCGACGGGACGATGGCGCAAATTGGAATCGCGGGCTTTTTTGACCGCGTAATAATTGATGTCGATAACGTTATCGAGCATCCGCATCGCGGTGGTGATGGTGTTTTTGAGCTTGGCGTGGTCGAGTGTTTTTACGCCGTTTTTATCGGTCACCAAATGCGCGACCATGTTGACCGAGCCAAGGTTACAGACCGCGATTTCGCTTTCGTTGGTATTGAGCGTGATCTCAGTACACAGGTTGGATGAGTGCACGACGCCGACATGGTTTTGCGGCGAACGGATATTGCACGGGTCTTTAAATGTGATCCAGGGGTGGCCGGTCTCAAACAGCATCGACAGCATCTTGCGCCAGAGCGACAGCGCGGGCACGGTTTTGAACAGCTTCATCTCGCCGCGTGCGGCTTTTTGTTCGTAACGCACGTAGGCTTCTTCGAACGCCTTGCCAAATTTATCGTGCAAATCAATCGCGTCTGATGGCGAGAACAGCGTCCAATTCGCGCCTTCCATCACACGACGCATGAATAGATCAGGAATCCAGTTCGCGGTGTTCATGTCGTGCGTGCGGCGGCGATCATCACCGGTGTTTTTGCGCAGCTCGAGGAATTCTTCAATATCCAGATGCCATGTTTCGAGGTAGGCGCAGACCGCGCCTTTACGCTTGCCGCCCTGGTTCACGGCAACGGCGGTATCGTTGACGACTTTGAGGAAAGGCACAACGCCCTGCGATTTGCCGTTGGTGCCTTTGATATAGCTGCCGAGCGCGCGCACCGGCGTCCAGTCATTGCCGAGACCACCGGCAAATTTGGAGAGCAAGGCGTTTTCTTTCAGCGCTTCGTAAATACCATCGAGATCATCTGCGACGGTGGTGAGGTAGCACGACGACAACTGCGAACGGCGGGTACCGGCGTTAAACAGCGTCGGTGTGGACGACATGAAGTCGAACGATGACAACACATTGTAAAACTCGATCGCACGCGCTTCGCGGTTGACTTCATTGAGTGACAAGCCCATCGCGACGCGCATGTAAAACGCTTGCGGCAATTCGATGCGGGCTTCATCAATATGCAAGAAATAGCGGTCATACAATGTTTGCAAACCCAGATAGGTAAACTGACCATCACGCTCGGGGTTTAGGGCGGCACCGAGTTTTTTCAGGTCGTATTGGGCGAGGCGCTCATCGAGCAATTCAGCGGCAATACCTTTTTTGATGAAGGTCGGAAAATATTCGGCGTAACGGGTGGCCATATCGGCCTGCACCGTTTCTTCACCCAACACTTCTTTGCGAATGGTGTGCATCAGCAAACGCGAGGTGACCTTGGTGTAGGCCGGATCTTTTTCAATCAGCGTGCGCGCCGCGAGTGTGGCGGCTTTGAAAACTTCTTCCTGTGGCACACCTTCGTACAAATCTTTCAGGGTTGCTTCAAAAATACCGTTAGGTTCGACGAATTCGCCCAAACCTGCGCACGCAGTTTGAATGACACCAAATAAGAAGTCGGTATCCAGCGGGACTTTTTTGCCGTCAACCGTGACATTCAGCTTGGTAGCAGCGGCAGCGGGCGCCTGGGCTTTGGCCTGAGCACGTTCGGTATTACGCTTTTCGCGATACAGCACATAGGAGCGCGCGACTTCATGGGCACCACCTCGCATCAGCGCCAATTCCACCTGATCCTGTACTTCTTCGATATGGAAGGTGCCGCCGGAAGGCTTGAAGCGTAATAATGCGGCAACAACGGATTGGGTCAGCTCACGCACTTGATCGCGCATCCGGGCGCTGGCGGCTTCATGGCCACCATTTACGGCGAGAAAGGCTTTGGTCAGGGCAATGGCAATTTTGTCCGGCGCGAACGGCGCAATAGAGCCGTTACGACGAATAATCTTGTACGCCTGATACTGTGACTCGCGCGCTTCGGCCGACTCAGCATAACCCGCACCTGTTGCAGCCATGAGGTTGCTACCTAATACGGGATTCGCCGTCACAATATCGGTTGCCTGTCGCATAGTCTATCTCCTTAAAATACTTTTTTTGATTTTGAATTCAGTGAGTTACTGTGTTTCACCCAGCTTGCAACCGACTCGATCCAGCATGTTCAACTGGCGCAAATCGGCGGAGCTTTCTGGCGAAACAAGTTTGTGGAACAGCGCGAACTAGCATCGCAATGTCTGACAAACCTGCCGAACACGAGGCTGGGGTTGGGGACTCAAAACTTATCCACACCCTATCCACCGTGCGTCCCAAGCTTATAAGGCTGGTTGGGAACAGAAATATCCACAGCTGACACAATATCTTGTGTCCGCATAGGCTGGGCACACTATATCGTGCGCTTTCAGGAAAATGCAACAGTAATTTATTTGCATGAATTTTGCGAATAAAAACAAGCACTTCAAGCGCCAAAAGAGAGGCAAAAAGAGGGCTAGCGTTAAAGTGTTTTGTTAAGAAGGAAAAGGCCGAGAAATGACGCGCTTTTCCAGCCAAAATATCGTGGAAAGCCGCGCCAATGCTAGGATTTTTGCTTGGGGAGAAGGGTAAAACTGGGGCTTAAACGCAATTTTTTGGCTGCTTTAGTCCAAATGCGCTGTTACAAAACTGACCATTACTGACTTTGAACTAACTTTTAACTGGTTTTTTTAATTTTGAGCCTGTTTATAAAAAATTCATGGGCGGCCAAACAAATATCGATCACTCTATGCCCAAACGGTCCAGCCGGTATCGTAGCGATCTGAACGTAATGCCCAGTATTTTTGCGGCGGCGGTTTTGTTAAAGCGCGTGGACTCCAACGCTTTCATAATTTGCTGGCGCTCTATTTGATCGAGGTATTCATGCAGCGGTAGCGTGCGCTCGCCCGATAGTAAGGCAGCGCCGTTTGCGGTGGTGTCGCGCGCTTCGGTCAAATAAAGATCTTCCTGGTGAATGGCTTTGCCATCACACAACGCGAGCGAACGTTCGAGAATGTTTTCCAGCTCGCGAACATTGCCGGGGTAGTCATAATCCATCAGCGCATTAAGTGCATTTTTGGTCAGTTCGGGCACCGGCATTTTTACTTGCGCGGCAAGCCGGTCCAGCACCTGCTGCACCATCAGCGGAATATCTTCAGGAATCTCGCGCAAGCTCGGCATTTTGAGCTCGATCACGTTCAGGCGATAGAACAAATCCTGACGGAATTCTCCAGCCGAGACTTTATCGGCCAAGTTTTTATGGGTGGCGCTGATAATACGAAAATCGATCGGCACTTCCGCGGTCTCGCCCAGTTTGCGGACCTTTTTTTCCTGGATCACACGCAGCAGTTTTACCTGCATCAGCAACGGCAAATCACCCACCTCGTCCAAAAACAAAGTACCACCATCAGCCGCATGCAGGAAACCATCTTTATCACTATCCGCACCGGTAAAGGCACCTTTCTTATAGCCAAAAAATTCGCTTTCCATCAGGTTTTCGGGAATGGCACCGCAGTTGACGGCAACGAACTCGGCATCGCGCCGGGCTGACCCGGAATGGATCATGCGCGCGGCGACTTCCTTGCCGCTGCCCGATTCGCCCGCGATATAAACCGGTGCCTGGCTTCGTGCCAGCTTGCTGATCATGTCTCGCGCCCGCACGATCGGCGCTGACTCACCAAGCAGGCGCGGCCCGCTGGCGGCGGTGAAGGCGGTCGAGGTTGATGACGGCTTGTCACCCCCGTTAACAGATTTGCGGGCACGCTCTGCCGCATGCTTTGGCAAGTTGAGCGCGGCAGTGATCACTTCGCGCAATTGCTTGAGCTGGATAGGTTTGGAGATGTAATCAAAGGCGCCGGCTTTCAGGGCAGCGACGGCATTCTCGGTGCTGCCATAAGCAGTAATAACGGCGACCGGGGTGTTGCCATGATGCGTCGCAATATGTCGCAACACGGTGAGACCATCACCATCCGGCAGACGCATATCGGTCAGACATAAATCGTAGCTGCGCTCGGCAAGTCGGGCGAAAGCGTGCTCGCAAGTAGCCGCCGTATCCGCCTCCACCCCCATCCGCATCAGGGTAAGCACCAGCAACTCGCGGATATCCGCTTCATCATCCACAATCAATACATGTTTGGCAGTCATAACTGAAATTTATCGTCCCTCTTTTTGCGTGCAAATTTGTTGTTGCCCAGTACGGGCTATACACCCTTGAGTGTGATGCGAAAACAAGCGCCACGCTCATCTGCGGCGAATGTACCGGCCATATATTCAATCTGCGCGCCATTCACTTCAGATAACTCTTGAGCAATATACAACCCCAGACCGGTGCCTTGGCTATCGGTAGTGAAAAACGGTTCGAACAAATGCGGTATCGCATCAGCCGCCACCCCGGGGCCGTCATCGGCAACGCTGAGCCACATGTTTTCGGGCGTGTTGGAGTTGCTCACCGTGAGCCGCACGCTGGCCGGCTGTCCACGGCTATGACGGCAGGCGTTACGGGTCAGATTCCACAGAACCTGATCGAGATGGCTGCGGTCAAAAAAAATACGGCGCGACGTCGTAGTATCAACTGCAATCACTTCGGAGGCAATTTTTTCGTTGGCGCAAAAATCCCGCACAAATTGCTCCAGATAGGCGCCCACATCAATCGGCTCAGCATGTGCGCGGTCACGACGGTTCAGATACAAAACTTCCTGCACCATACGATCCAGACGGTGCGCGTTTTGCTGAATAATGGTCAACAAGCGCTGGTCTGATTCATTACGATCAACATCCTCTTTCAGTAATTCTGACGCATGGTTAATACTCGACAGCGGATTGCGAATTTCGTGTGCAATAGACGCTGTTAAACGGCCCAGCGCGACCAATTTCATTTGCTGAGCCTGCGTCCGAATACGGCCGGCGTCTTCAATAAACACCACGGTTGGCGCGGGGAACTTTTCACCGATCGCAACAAATCTCACCTGATAATCTTTTTGCGTATTGGCATCGCGCATCATCGGAAAAATTTGCGCCCGATCCTGCCGCCAGTTATCCAGTAGCACCGCCAATGGCGGCACCGCGTCGGCGAGCGGCTGATCCGTTGCATTACGCAAACCGCCCACCATCGCTTCGCTTTGCGGATTGTGCTGGCGGATAATGCCGCGCTCATCCACCACCACAAAACCATCCTGCATATCGCGAATTACCAGCTCGTTAATTTGAGCCAAATTGGCCAGATCAACGCCACGCTCCTCGGCAATTTTTTCAGCGCCACTGGCGTACTTGGCCAGTGTATGACCCAGCCCGGCGACGACAAAGAAAGTCGCCGCCAATAAACCGGAGGATACAAAATCACTGGCGCTTCCGTCCTGATAAAGGAACTGCCAACCTTGCTCAAACAATATCGCCAACGCCGCCAACGCCGCATGAAAAAACGCCATACGTCCGCGCGACACCAAGCCGGCTGCGGCTAGGGTAATCAACAACAACAGCCCAATGCCGCTACGCGTGCCGCCCGAGGCGTGCATTAACAGGGTCATACCAACAACATCGACGACAACTTGCGCGGTGAGGTGAATGCCCGGCAAAGGGAAGCGCAATTTGGCCGCACCCAGCAGACCAAGCGACGCCACAAAATAGGTGGCAATAACCGTCATCGCCATCAGCGGCGAAATAGCCCCCATCACTTGGAAACGGTGAAAACCCCAATAGGTTATCGCCAGAATCAGCGCAATGACCGACCGATAAACACAAAATGAGATGAGCGATCGCCACAGCGCCGCTTGCGCAAGGCTGTGGTCATTCAAAACCGGGCTTAACGCCGCATTAAACGCCGCCACCAGCGGAAATCTGGCGGCGGCCTTCTCGCCGTGCTTGGTCGAAGCAGAAGCGGGGATTGAGTTCAATTGTTGCTGGCGCGGTTAGCGTGGGGACGGTGCGCGCAATGCGCAGGGTCGCGACAACTTACGATATCGTTATGAATTACGCTATCAGACTCCGGCATAAAAACGCCGCATGCCGCGCAAGCGACCATTCGCTCTGCGGCACCTAGCTCTTTTGCTTTTTTTCCCGCTGATGAAGTATTGGATTCACTGGCGCCCTCAGCTTTATCGACAGGGGTAGATGGCGGCTTGATGCGCTTTTTGAACAGCATCCAGGTAATGGCCGCAATCAACAACATGAAAATTATTTTGCCCATCAACCGGCTTCCTGCAAAAAGGGGATGGCGTAATGCTAACGCACTTGTGGCAATCCTCTCAGCATTTGCTATTTATTGCAGCGGCCGGCCGACCGCTTGTCGCAGATTATTTTTCAACAAATGCGCGCTCAATGACAAAGTGTCCGGGAGTGCTCATATTGCCTTCTTCGAAGCCGCGCTTGACGAGTAGCGCCCTGGTATCTTTGAGCATTTCAGGGCTCCCGCAAATCATCACGCGATCGTGCTCAATATCCAGGTGCGGCAAGCCCAGATCATCCATCAACTTGCCTGAATCCATTAATGTGGTGACCCGGCCCTGATTGCGAAATGGTTCGCGCGTGACGGTCGGATAGTAAAGCAATTGTTCTCGCACCAGCTCACCAAAAAATTCATTTTGCGGCAACTCATTGGTAATCAGCTCGTGATAGGCCAGCTCCGCCACATGGCGACATCCGTGGACAAGCACTACTTTCTCAAAGTGCTCATACGTTTCCGGGTCTTTGATGACACTCATAAAGGGCGCCATGCCAGTACCGGTTGACAGCAAATATAAGGTTTTGCCGGGTAACAAATTTTGCAGAATCAATGTGCCGACCGCCTTGCTGTTTACCAACAAGGTGTCTCCCACCTGAAGATGCTGCAGGCGCGAGGTGAGCGGGCCGTTTTGCACCTTGATCGAGAAAAATTCGAGATGCTCTTCATAGTTGGCGCTCACCATGCTGTAAGCACGCAGCAGCGGTTTGCCTTCCACTTCAATTCCGATCATAGTGAACTGACCGTTCAGGAAGCGAAACGACATATCGCGGGTGGTGGTAAAACTGAACAGCGTATCGGTCCAGTGTCGAACGCTCAAGACGCGTTCATGAAAGTGCGCAGCCATATTTTTACGTTTCAGGTTTGAAGTTTTTACAGCTAAAAATTTAAAAAGTTATTAGATTATGAGAAATCAATCTAAGAAACAGCCCTAATAAAAAAGCCTGCGCAGTGCACAGGCTGACTATAAATTCATCGGAAGTAAATCAGAAAATCACACCATCGTGGTCGGGGTAAGAGGATTCGAACTTCCGGCCTCTACGTCCCGAACGTAGCGCTCTACCAGGCTAAGTTATATCCCGAAAATTGCTTCGAGGCCTCAGATTACCCATATTTGCCGTAAACTGGTTAAAACTTTCGCTCAACCGCGAACACACATAATTGTAACAAAGCATCGCGATAAACGGAATCCGGCAACTCAACAATGGCCGCAGCGGCAAGTTTGGCTTCTGCCCGTGCCGCATCACGCGCATAGTCAACCGCCCCGGTAGCTTGAATCGCTGCCATCACCGCTTCCATATTGGCGTCAGCGCGACTTTCATCATTGGCATCACTGCCTTCCAAAATGGCCCGGCGAATCACCGCGCGTTGCGCTTCGGTGCCCTCGCGCATCGCAAATATCAGCGGTAGTGTGGGCTTACCTTCGGCAAGATCATCACCGACATTTTTTCCAGTCTCGTTCACTTCGCCCGAGTAATCGAGCACATCATCGATAAGCTGAAAAGCGGTGCCGATATGCATACCATAGGCGGCAAGAGCGGCTTCATCTTTTTCGGAAGCGTTACCCAGAATGGCACCAACACGGCACGCGGCCTCAAATAATTTGGCGGTTTTATAGCGCACCACTTTGAGGTAATTTTCCTCGTCAATATCGGCATCGTGCACATTCATCAGCTGCAAGACTTCGCCTTCCGAGATGATATTGGTTGCCTCAGCCATGACTCCCATCACACGCACAGAACCCACGGCCACCATCATCTGGAAGGCTCGGGAATACAGAAAGTCGCCGACCAGGACGCTAGCGGCGTTGCCGAAAGTCGCGTTTGCGGTATCACGCCCACGGCGCAGCGCGGATTCATCAACCACATCGTCATGCAACAAGGTCGCGGTATGAATAAATTCAATTACCGCTGCCATTTCATGGGAATGGGCTTTGGTAGCTCCCATCATGTTGCCGGCCAGCACCACTAAGGCGGGTCGCAGCCGTTTTCCACCCGCATTTATAATGTATTGGGAAATTTGGTTAATCAGCACCACATCCGAGGCCAGACGAGTGCGAATGACCCCATCAACAGCCTCCATATCAGCCTCGATCACACTGCGGAAGGTATCAAGCGCTGCGCGCGCGTCCGAATGGGCAAGCGGCAAGGTTGGTGGGGATAATGGGGTAACGACTGTATTCATTCGATAAAAACTTAAAAATTAAAAAAACGAGGGCTCACAAGGCCAGCCCAAGCCTACGGCTTGGGCAAAACAGGCGCTAAGCCTCTGTTTTCAGCGAAATATTTGGATTGACGGGGTATCGACAGGCTCGTATAATAGCGGGTTCGCTGGGTCAATAGTTGTTGAATAGCATTTAACAGCAATCAGCCTCTGTGAAATCATGAAAATATTTTAGGAGTTTAACCATGTATGCGGTCATAAAAACCGGCGGGAAGCAGTATCGCGTCCAGGCTGGTGAAAAAATCAAAATAGAACAGATACCGGCAGACGTGGGCTCGCAGATCGTCCTTGATGAAGTGTTGATGGTTGGTACGGGTGAAACCGTGACAATTGGCAAACCTCTCGTGGCGGGTGCGCAAGTCTCGGCTACCGTTGTCTCCCAGGGTCGTGCTGACAAAGTACGCATTTTCAAAATGCGTCGTCGTAAGCATTATCAAAAACGTCAGGGTCACCGTCAGAATTACACCGAGATTCAAATCGGTGCAATTACTGCATAACGACTCGTAAAGACAAGGAGCTAGACAATGGCACACAAGAAAGCAGGCGGCAGTTCACGTAACGGTCGCGACTCAGAATCAAAACGCCTGGGCGTTAAAGCCTACGGCGGAGAACTCATTCCGGCTGGTTCGATCATCGTGCGTCAGCGCGGTACCGAATTCCATGCGGGTGAATTCGTCGGTATGGGCAAGGATCACACCCTGTTCGCGCTGAAAACCGGCAAAGTTTTGTTTGCGGTCAAGGGCGCCCAAAAGCGCCGCACGGTCAGCATTCAGCCGGCGTAATTTCGCAGGCTCTCTGCAAACATAGAGGCCCCGGAGAGTCATCTTCGGGGCCTTTTGTTTTGTGGCTGGTTGTGCATTTTTAGTGACTGTTTTTGCAAGTAGAATAATTTATGAAATTTATTGACGAAGCCCGTATTGAAGCCCATGCCGGCAAAGGTGGTGATGGTTCGGCATCAATGCGCCGTGAAAAATACATCGCCTTCGGCGGCCCCGATGGCGGTGACGGCGGTGTAGGCGGCTCGATTTACGTGATTGCCGATGTCAATATCAACACGCTCGTCGATTACCGGTTCGCACGCATCTTCCGCGCCAAACACGGCGAGCCGGGGCGCGGGGCGGACTGCACCGGTCGCGGCGCGGACGACATTACCTTGCGCGTACCCATTGGCACAGTCGTAAAAGATTTAACGACCGAAGAAATCATTGCCGACTTAACCCACGATAAAGAGCGCGTGCTCATCGCCAAAGGGGGTCGCGGTGGCTTGGGTAATTTGCACTTTAAATCCAGCACCAACCGTGCGCCCCGCCAAACAACGCAGGGTACAGAGGGTGAAAGCAAGGAAATCCATTTCGAATTAAAAGTGTTGGCTGATGTGGGTCTGCTCGGCATGCCCAACGCGGGGAAATCGACCTTTATTCGCGCCGTCTCAGCGGCACGCCCGAAAGTGGCGGATTATCCTTTCACCACCCTGCACCCCAATCTGGGCGTGGTGCGCGTATCGGATAACAAGAGCTTTGTGATTGCTGATGTGCCGGGCTTGATTGAAGGTGCCGCTGAAGGTGCCGGGCTGGGCATTCAATTTTTAAAGCATTTGCAGCGTACGCATTTGTTGCTGCACTTGCTGGATATCGCGCCTTTTGATGATTCAGTTGATCCGGTCAAGCAAGCGACGGCTGAAGCCAAAGCAATCGTCAATGAATTAAAGAAATACGACCAATCGCTGTTCGATAAACCGCGTTGGCTGGTATTAAACAAGGCTGATTTGCTCGAGCCTGCAGAAGCCGAGCGACGGGTGAAAGCGATCATTAAAGCGCTGAAATGGAAAGGCCCCCACTTCGTGATTTCAGCGATGAAAACAGAAGGTTGCCCGGCACTGACCTTCGCGATCATGGAGCATGTCGATGCACTGAAACAACAGGCATTGGCAGAAGCGCCTGCGCTCGAAGTCAAGCCTGAACGTACTCTTGCCAACAGATTGAAACGCTAGTATCCACGTGCTTTTTCAGGCCAAAATGGCTGAAAACTCCCGCCCAGACTAGAGTCGGCTTAAAATATCTCATCTCCAATGTCCAAAGTTACAGCGTCCAAACGCATCGTCGTCAAAATCGGTTCAACCCTCATCACCAATCATGGTGCGGGCGTTGACCATGCGCTCATCCATGAATGGGTCAGACAGATTGCGGCACTTGCGGCGCTGGGCCACGAGGTGTTGCTGGTATCGTCCGGTGCCATTGCGGAGGGCATCAAGCGCCTTGGCTGGAAAACTCGTCCACACCAGGTAAACCAATTGCAAGCCGCCGCCGCGGTGGGACAAATGGGTCTGGTGCAGGTTTATGAATCTGCCTTTCGCGAGTATGGGCTGGGTACCGCGCAGATTTTACTCACTCATGATGATTTGGCCGATCGTAAGCGCTATTTGAACGCGCGCTCCACGCTCACCACCTTGATTGATCTCGGCATTATTGCCATCATTAATGAGAACGATACGGTTGTCACCGATGAAATTAAATTCGGTGATAACGACACGCTGGCCGCGCTTGTGGCCAATCTGATTGAGGCCGATGAGTTAATTATTCTCACCGACCAGCAGGGCCTGTTCAGCGCCGATCCGCGCAAAGACAGTACTGCCACGCTGATTGCCAACGCAAAAGCCGGAGACTCACGCTTGGAAGCCATGGCAGGTGGTGCTGGATCAGTTTTGGGCAGCGGCGGCATGCTGACCAAAGTGCTCGCCGCCAAAAAGGCGGCCCTGTCTGGCGCTACCACTGTCATTGCTTATGGACGTGAGCCCGAGGTGCTGTTGCGACTGCTGGCTGGGGAGGCAATCGGCACCCGACTCAGTACCGAAACTCTATCCCTGCAAGCGAAAAAAACCTGGCTGGCCGGGCATCTGAAAACCAGCGGCCGTTTTACTCTTGATGCTGGTGCCGCACGTGCTCTCAGCCAAGATGGCAAGAGTCTGCTGCCGATTGGCGTGATCGCTGTGGAAGGTTCTTTCGAGCGTGGCGAGGTGGTGAGCTGCGTGGTCGTGGATGGACCCGAGAGTCGCGAAGTAGCCCGCGGCCTGACGAATTATTCTTCGCTCGAGGCCGCCAAAATTATGAAGCGCTCCACGACCGAGATTGAAACGCGTCTGGGCTATATTGCGGAGCCGGAACTCATTCACCGCAATAACCTAGTGCTGCTCTAGCCGCTAAATTTCTAAAATCTCTAAAAATTCTAAAAGCGTTTCAGGTCCACACTTTTATAAAAGCTCATGACCTTCGGTACGTAGGCCATGGTTTCTGGATAGGGCGGAATACGATTACCCGCACGGATGACAGCATTTTCACCAGCGTTGTAACCGGCCAGCGCCAATTCCATATCGCCATTGAACATTCGTAGCAGATCGCGCAAATAGCGGGCTCCGCCAAAAATATTTTCTGTCGGGTCATTAATGTTGTTCACACCATAGCGCTGCGCAGTAGCGGGAATCAACTGCATCAGGCCAATGGCCCCTTTGGGTGATACGGCGTCCGCGTTATAACCGGACTCCGCCCGAATCACCGCATGAATCAATCTAGCATCTAGGCCGTGAATTTTGGCCGCATTTTCAATGATCGGGACCAGTCTGGAAATATCGACCGCCTTCGGCCCGTTCGGCGACCAGGCATTAGGCCGTGACTGCATCGAAACAGGAATGCGGTAAACCAGTTTGTAGCGTTTATCCAAGTGCGGCAAATTGGAAAAATGCACTACCCCGCTATCGTCCTTGAAGGAATAGATATTGGCGAATGCAGATGGTGCATGCAGTCCAATCTGAATCAGCAGCATACTAATCGCCAAAGGCAGCGCCCGCAGTCTGGGCGATGACTGCGTTTTTGCAGGGCTGATTAAGCTTTTAATGCGATTTTTTAAACCATTTTGCATAAAGGTATAACGTTACTTAATAACATTGGACAACAATTATCGCTAAGTGTATGCCCTGCAAGAGAAAAATGTTGGGAAATGTATCGGTCTTGGGCAAAACCCCGTAATGCGCATTTTCGAGTGCATTCTATATTTTCAGCGCCTTCGGCTTGATGTACCCTTAGCAAATGGAGTCTTCCGCCCCCGTTGCCAGCGCTAAACGCGCACACCCGCCACTGATCAGCTCGCCTACTGCGAAAACTAGGCTGTCTGCATCTATGCGCTTAAAACTAGAGGCACCCTGGCTGATTTTGATCGCGTTAATGCTGGGCACCTTTACCGCGACCTATCAAAGTCATGAGCGCGGCAAGATTGAGGCTCAGTCACGGTTCATCGAGAAAGCGCGGGCAGCACAGCAAAACCTCATCACCGAGCTGCAAAGCGCAGCGGATTTGTTGCGCAGCGCCTCCGCATTGGTCATTGCTTTACCTAAAATTGAACCTCGGCAATGGAACAACTTTTTCGAGGCCCATAGTCTTTCAGGCTCCAACGTGCGCGGACTGGTTCGTGTTATTTACAAATCAGCCGATCCGGCAAATCCCGTACTGCTCACCCACAGTTATGGAAGCCTGGCCGATAGCAAACTTCATGCTGATATTGAACAACATTCCTCTGTGGTCGCGGCCATCTCACTGGCAGACAAAACCCGCAAGCTCACTGCTACAGAATCAGTGCAAACAGTCGATGACAAATCAACCCAATCTGCAATGGTCGCACTTATTTTGCCGGTCTATGCCGCCAATTCAACACCAGTCCAGGCCCTCAATCCGACCGGTGAAAGCAAAGCCAATACCCATCAAGCGTCAAAGTTATCGCCTACGTTGGGCTATTTAATTGCACTGGTGCAACTGGATGATATTGTCGCCAATGTCAGTGCTAATTTTGGGCAACGTCTGTCCCTATCATTGCTGAGCGGTAATAAAATACTTCTTAGTGAGATGAAAGCTGCCACGCCTTACCCTGTCGCATTTTCCGAGGACATGACCATCAATCCTGGCCAGCGTCAGTGGGTTCTCAAGGTTGATAGTACCCCGATGCTAGAGCGGGAGTTGGCCACCGACACGCCTCGCGCCATTTTTCTTGTGGGCACCTTGGGCACGCTACTTTTGACCGGTCTCATCTGGTTACTAACACGATTGCGCGACCAGGCTGAGGCGCTGGCCGCACGTATTACTGAAAAACTGCAGGACCAGGTGAAATTCACTGAGGACTTGATTGAATTCAATCCCAATCCTATTTTCCGCAAAGACGCGGCCGGCCGCTTCACAGTCGTCAATCGCGCTTGGGAGCAGCTATCCGGGCGCAGCCGTAAGGACGTACTGGGCAAAAATAATCATGATTTTCTGCGTCCCGAAGTGGCATTGCAAGATGAGCTAGCCGATAAAGAACTTTTTGCCTCAGAAATTGGCAGCGAGGCAAGCGAGGTCTTTATCAGCAATGCTGAAGGGCGCAAGTTTGAGACCATCATTTCTAAACAGGTGCTGCGCCGGGCCGATGGCACCATTGACGGCCTGATCGGTACGATTACCGACATCACCCCAAAGAAAAAGCTGGAGCAGGATCTCGCGCAGCAGCGAGAACAACTTGATCTGGTGATTCGCTCGGCCCAGCAGGGCATCTGGGATGTCGAACTTAAGCCGGGTGGACACCGCTATTTTTCCGAGCGCTTCTTCGAGATGTTGGGCTACAGCCCAGAACAGCCGCTAGCCGATACCAACTGGCGACAACAACTACATCCGGACGACGTAAAGGAATTTTCCCGTGAGTTGGTGCGCCACTTCAAACAGGAAACGCCCTATTTCGATACCGAGGCGCGAGTCCTGAAACAAAACGGTGAATATATCTGGGTCCGCGTCCGTGCTGTGGCCCAGCACGATGAGAACGGCCGCGCAATACGATTTGTTGGTTCAATAGGCGACATCACCGAAAGCAAGGAAGTTGAAGCGGCCATGCGTGAGGCGAATGTGCGGGTGGTGGAAGCCGCAAGAGCGAAAGAAGCTTTTCTAGCGACCATGAGCCATGAAATTCGCACGCCGCTCAACGGTGTGCTCGGTATGGCAGGCTTGCTTTCGGAAACCGCGCTCAATGGCGAGCAGCGCGACTATATCCGCTTGATCCACGCCTCGGGCGATACGCTGCTCCGGCTGATTGATGATGTGCTGGATTTTTCAAAAATTGAATCAGGACGCATGACGCTGGAAGCCGTGCCCGTCGAAATCATTACGTTGGTTGAGGAGGCATTTGAGCTGGTCGCCGAGAAAGCGCGAGAGAAACAACTTCAGCTAATCTACGATATTCGCGAAGATGTGCCGTTTTATATTTTGGGCGACGCCACGCGTTTGCGCCAAATTTTGCTGAACATGCTCTCCAATGCCATCAAATTTACTGAGCGCGGCGAGATTAAATTAGCCATGATCGCCAGACGTACCGCTGACGGTAAGCTGGAGATTGAAGGGCGCGTGACCGATACCGGCATCGGTATACCAGCAGAGCGTCTTTCCAGACTGTTCCAACCGTTCACCCAGGCTGATGCATCCACCACACGGAAATATGGCGGCACGGGGCTGGGCCTCGCCATCATTCGCCGCTTGACACAATTGATGCGCGGCGACGTCAGGATTGAAAGCACTGAAGGCGAAGGCACCACCTTTATCTTTACGTTCGCCACTCAGACGGCTCGCGGACCACTCAGCCCCTATATGCAGCACGACGTACTTGATTTTGTGGGTAAGCGCTTGTTGCTCGTTGAAAGCTGCCGCACCCGACATTCGGGCATGCACCATTTTTTAACCAATTGGGGATTTCTGACAACTGTTGTGTTCCCCGAGAATGCCGCAGCCGCGCTGTTAGCAGCCCCTCTAACCGATATCATCATGAGTGATCTGGTACTGCCGAGCCAACACGGCGACGCATTGCAACGTGTGATGACGGATATAGATGCCGCGCGCGCAGTTAATCATCAACCGCCTCTTGCCAGCATTTTGCTATCCGGTTTCTCCCGGCTTGATTTGCAACAGCGTGGCGTGGTGCCGCCCGTCCGGCATGATGTTTTCTTGCTGCGGCCTTGCGGAAAACCAAAAATGTTCGATGCCTTGCTGCGCGCCGTGTTGCGGGAATTTAATGCAGACGCGGGCAGTCGTCCGTTCATCATTAAATCCGCTGATAGAGCTACTTTTGCAGAGAAAAAGCCGCCCATTAACGCTACACGAGCAGGCCAAACATCCGACAATCTATCCACGATTCCGTGCGCAAAAATATTCAATATTTTAGTCGCCGAAGATAATGAAATTAATCAGCGCGTCATCAGCGGCATACTGAAAAATCTTCATCAACACGTCACACTGGTCGAAAATGGTCGCCTGGCGGTTCAAGCCGCTTTATCGCAGCATTTTGATGTCATTCTGATGGATATTCATATGCCGGAGCTCGACGGCACCAGCGCAATGCATGAAATTCGTTCGCACTTTGCAGATCAACCTTGTCCGCCGATTGTCGCTATGACAGCGCACGCCATGGCCGGAGACCGCGAACGATATCTAGAGTCCGGCATGGATGACTATTTATCCAAGCCAATTCGAACCGCAGACGTGGCGCTGTTACTGGGACGAATCTACGACCGACAAGTCCTGGCTTATGACGAGTCGCCAAACGAAAAAGAAACGGAAACGACGAGAATGGCTGTCAAGCCCCCAGTCAATAAACCTCAAGCAGCGTCGCAACCCAATAACGTTTCTTCACCGGCTGTTGCGAAACCAGCCATTACGATTTCAAAAGTAGAGGCGATACCGGTATTGGACAAAGAGCAATTGGAAGATTTGCGCTATTTGCCCGCCACACCGGGGGACCCAACCAGCAATAGCAGTACTGATCCTGTCACTAGTTTGATCAACCTGTTTCAGACCAAAGCGATTGAACGAATTAACATCATGAAAGATTGTCTGGCAACGCAGGATTGGAAACGGCTTGCCGACACAGCACATAGCCTGCGCGGCGCGTCAGCAAGCGTCGGGTTTCCCCGTGTCGCAACATTGTGTAAAGACATGGAACTCGGTGCGCGCCAGCTTTGTAATAATCAGAATGACGCAGACTTGCAGCCATTGCAAATCGCATTGGATGAAATATTTGAGCTGATTCGCCATCACTATCGCGAGGCGGATAACGCCCTGGTCCAGTGGCTAACGGTCGACTCCGATCATTAACTGCCCCCGCAGCGGCCCATACCATCGCGATTTTTATTCCCTGTCAGGGAAGATGCTTGAATGATGAAAGCTTGTTATTCAGGTCCTGCAAATTTTCATATCGCCCTGGCCCAAACACAACACAGCGGCCTGCATAATTTGCGTCTGTGCAAAGTTGCCAGAGGCCCGCATAAATAATCAGCGACTGGGCTCGATCATTGAAATCTTTATCCACCAAATTATCAACACTGGAACGCGCACTAAAACTACGGCCCGTGAAGCTGGCGTGATCGTAGATCACCAGTTCGCCGCCATCATTAGGATTACGATTGCCTCTGCGTCCGCCCATGTTGTTGGAGCTGGCAGCGCTGGCGCGAATTGAGGAGATGGTGCGATAAAGCTCAGGATCCAAACGACGATAGTATCCCGGACCGAGCACCCGGCACGCACCCCTAAAATCGGCATCCGTACAGAACTCCCAAGTACCCTGCTCAATCACAATGGATTGCGTAGCATCGTTGAAGCCGGTGCGTTCCAGACTTGCCACGTTGCCAGAAATACTCATGCCGCGCCCCAAAAAACCGTCGGCATCGTAAAGCACTAATTTGCCAACATTATTGTTACCATCAGCACCACCGCCGTTTAAGTTGGGATAGTCCTGATTACCCGACACCAAGCGGGCCGATGATATTTCGCGCGCCATACCAAGCCCCAGGTCGCCATATCGACCGGGCGTATAAATCCTGCAGTCACCGCGATATCCCGCATCTGTACATAACTCCCAAGTGCCACCACTGATGATGATTGAGACCGCGCGATCATTAAAACCGGCGGCGGAAAAATTTTCAGAATCAGCATCCAGCAACAGCGATTGACCGCTATATTCACGCTGATCAAAAAATTCGATCAGCGCGCGGCTTCGACCGGGATTATCACCCGGCTGAGTTCGGTAAATTTCCACTTCACGCGCGGAAGAGATTGCATTTGCAAAACGGGCATCGAGACCTCGATATTCGCCTGGCGCAAAGGTGGCGCAGGTTCCGCGAAATTCAGCATCGGTACAAACCAGCCAAGTACCTGATCGCACCCGAACGCTGTTGGCGCGATCATTGAATGAGACGGCGTCGAAGTTCGTGGTCATGCTACGCAAATTGACTTGTCGGCCGCTGAAGCCTTCAAACTCATAAAAAATAATTTCTGCCGCGTTCGCTGACAATGCGGTGAACGCCCAAACGGCGGCAACTGCAAATTTAGCCGCCCACGCCCGTCGCATATAGGTCGTTGCGAATTTTAGAATCTCCAAAGTAGTTAAGTTGTTCGGCATTTTGTGGTCCTCGCTATATTTGAGTGATGAAGCGAAATCTGGCTAAGGTTGCCCTTCATCCGACAACGCATGCCGAATCCATTTAGAATACACCACTGACTTACAACACGTGGTCGGGCGCAAGTGCGCAGGGCCTGGCGGCATTTCCCGTTTCAATTTGCAGCGTAGGATGGCCGATACGGAATCGACGTTCCAGCTCATCGGCAACACTGGCGAAGAAATCATCACCGGGATGACCATTTGGCATCAGCAAGTGTGCAGTCAACGCAGTTTCGGTGGTGCTCATACCCCAGATATGCAAATCGTGCACCTCAACCACGCCGCTTAAAGTAGCCAGATAATTTTTAACAGCAACGGCATCAATGGCGGATGGTACAGCCTGCATCGCCAGCTGTGCCGATTCACGCAGGAGCCCCCATGTGCCAAGCAAAATCACGATCGCAATCACAATACTGACGGCAGAATCCAACCACAGCCACCCGCCCAGCAGCATTAAACCGCCGGCAATAGCGACGCCCAACGACACGGCCGCGTCAGCTGCCATATGCAAATATGCGCTGCGCAAATTGAGATCATGCTCACTGCCGCGCATAAATAAAAATGCCGTAACACCATTGATAACAACGCCCGCAAGCGCCACACCAATTACAACGCCGCCCGCAACGGGCTCGGCGCTAGACGCCGCCAAACGTTGTGTTGCTTCCCACACAATGGCACCCGTCGCCAGGATAAGCAGCATCGCGTTTGCCAGTGCGGCCAGGATCGTGCTGCTACCCAGGCCATAGGTGAAACGTGTAGATGGTTTGACCAACGCCAAGCGCATCGCCCCCCAGGCGAGCAATAACCCAATTACATCACCAAAGTTATGACCTGCATCGGCTAACAGCGCCAGCGAGTTGGTCCAAAGCCCAAACCCAACCTCGGCCAAGACGAAACCAAGGTTGAGCGCCACGCCAATGGCAAATGCGCGATTTGATCCGGGAATATGATGGTGATGTCGTCCACCATGGTCAGCATCATCGAGGTGGTCGGCCGAATTGCTGTGGGTGTGAAGAGGCTGGTTGGCATGATCATGCGCATGATCATGCGCATGATCGTGGCCATGATGGTGATGCGGATGATGGGCCATGAAATACTCTTCGCTAAATTAAATCAAAAAGGGCAGCTATTAGTATAGCTGCCCTCTACGATTTACATTTGACGATATCCAATATCAGTTGTCAGAGCTATTGAAATTACTCTCACTCGCCCGCATCAAAAACAATTCCCTGCGCCAATGGCAATGCACGCGAATAATTAATGGTGTTGGTCGTCCGTCGCATATACGCTTTCCAGCTATCTGAGCCAGACTCACGGCCTCCACCCGTTTCTTTTTCGCCGCCAAATGCGCCGCCGATTTCCGCTCCTGAGGTGCCGATATTAACGTTGGCTATGCCGCAATCGCTGCCAGCTGCCGCCATAAATTGTTCGGCCTCACGGACATCATTGGTAAAGATGCTCGACGACAATCCCTGCGGAACCGCGTTTTGCAATGCAATTGCTTCGTCGAGCGTTTGATAACGCAACACATAGAGAATGGGCACAAAGGTTTCTGTGCATACAACTGCCGTTTGTGAGGGCATTTCAACAATAGCCGGCTGCACATAGTAGGCGTTCGGCACATCGCTCGCCATGACACGCTCACCGCCGGTTACGGCACCACCCTGCTCTGCCGCTGCCGCCAATGCACGCTGCATACCTTCAAAAGCCGCACGATCAATCAGCGGTCCGATCAGAGTATCGGTCGCCAGCGGGCTACCGATACGGGTGCGGCTCACATTGCCATAAGCCACTTTCAAACGTGGCAATAATTTATCGTAAACATCGTTGTGCACAATCAATCGACGCAGCGTTGTGCAGCGCTGACCGGCGGTACCCACTGCTGAGAACAGCGTCGCAGGCAGTGCCAAATCCAAGTCTGCGGTTGGCGCGACAATCATCGCATTATTTCCGCCCAATTCAAGCAGCGTTTTAGCAAATCGCTCTGCGGCGCGCAACGCGACGGCGCGCCCCATACGAGTTGAACCGGTAGCCGAAATCAAGGCGATACGCGGGTCAGCAACCAGCGCAGCGCCCACTTCTGGGCCACCAATCAGTACCTGTAATAGCCCTTCTGGTGCCGACTTGCCTTGGGCATTAAATTTTTTCAATGCACGAGCCAGCAAGGCATGACAGGCCAGCGCAGTCAACGATGTTTTTTCGGACGGCTTCCACACCAGCGAATCGCCGCAAACCAGCGCCAGTGCGGCATTCCAGGCCCATACCGCCACCGGAAAATTGAATGCGCTGATAATGCCCACAGGACCTAACGGCTGCCATTGCTCCATCATGCGATGACCGGGCCGTTCAGTTGCAATCGTCAAGCCGTACAACTGTCGAGAGAGACCCACCGCAAAGTCGCAGATGTCGATCATTTCCTGCACTTCGCCCAATCCTTCCTGTCGAATTTTTCCCGCTTCGATTGTGACCAACTCGCCCAACTCGGCTTTGTGTGCGCGCAGCTCTTCGCCAAGCAGGCGCACCAGCTCGCCACGCACCGGTGCCGGCACATTACGCCAGCTTAAAAATGCGGCGTGTGCAGCAGCAATTTTGTTACTAACCTGCGCCGGTGTATCAGCGCGTAACGTCGCGAGCACGTCACCATTAATGGGCGAACGGGCCTCGATATCGTTTCCGGCGAATGACTCAATCGCTACGCCCAGCTTGGACAACAGCGGCTTAATGTCAATTAATTTGTCGATCGTATTTACATCGTTCATGCGTAATGCGCTCCAAATGGATTGGCCAAAAATGTCTCAAGTGAAACTGACTCTTGACGTATAAACCCAGTGCCCGGTAAATCAGCCTTAAGCTGCCCTTTTGCCAGCAGATCCACCATTGTACAAATACCGGCGGCGGTGGTGAGCTGAATGGCCGAAAGCCATTTGCCATTGATTTGTTTTGCGTAAATTTTCTTTGCATAACTTTCTTGAGCAAGACGGCCCTCACGCTGTCCGCTGACGGATACAAATACCAGCACCACATCTTGGAGGGTAATAGGAATGGCTGTTTCCAGCACATCTTTCAACAACTCACGACGCTCGCCCAAACGCAAATCACGTACCAATATTTTCATGATGTCGCAATGGCCGGGATAGCGTACCGTTTTGTAATTCAGGTTTTGCACGCGGCCTTCGAGGGTTTCACAGAGTGTACCCAACCCGCCAGATGTATTGAACGCTTCATAATCCAGGCCGTCCATCGAAAAATGCTCAAGCTCTTCAAGCGGCGGGGTTTCTTTTATCTTGCCGTCGATAATCGCTTCACAGGGATTCAAATATTCATTGATAAGCCCGTCGGTACTCCATGTTAGATTGTATTTCAACGCATTAGTCGGATAAATTGGCAGGGCGCCGACTCGCATGTTTACGTCACGCAATGTATCGAAGCGGCGGGCAATTTCAGCGGCGGCAATTGAGATAAATCCAGGGGCCAGTCCGCACTGCGGCATAAAGACTGTCGATGCCCCCTTGGCAATTTCTTTAACCACCTTGGTGCTTTCAACATCTTCGGTCAGATCAAAATAATGCGCACCGATATCACGCGCAAGCTTGGCCAACTTGGGCGTCAGATAAAACGGGCAGGCTGAAATAATAACGTTCACGCCTTTCAACTTCGATGCCAAATCATCGCTAGCCACATCGGCGGCAACAACCGTTGCGCCCAGCGCTTTCATCGGTGCCAGCCGCTCTGCATCCTTATCAACAACCGTCAGTTTATAACCGCCAACAGAATTGAATAGCGTGACGATAGCCTCGCCAATTTTCCCTGAACCGATAAGTGCAACGTGCATCATGATGTTTTCCTTTGTGGATGTTTAAAACTGAGAGCGCTACTTTAAATTTATTGTTATGCAATTTGTAGCTGCAAATCTATTAAATGTTCGGGTAATATTAGGCATAACGCAGGACACAACTACCATAATGATCAATTCACCTAATTCTTTGACGGCCGCCGAGCAACTACTGCTCGATTTATTACGAAAAAATGCGCGCACCAGCGTTGCCGATATTGCGCGTCAACTCGGTCTTGCACGGGCGACTGTCCAAGAACGCATTCGCCGACTCGAAGAAAAAGGTGTAATTGAAGGCTATACCGTCCGACTGAACCCGACTTACAGCAGGAGCCGGGTCACTGCCCACACCCTGTTAAGAATCGATCCCAAAAAGGCAGAGCAGCTTTATGCCCAGCTCCGCACTATCCCGGCCGTGGGCGGGATGTATGCGCTCTCCGGTGAGTTTGATGCACTCGTGGTATTGCAAGCCAATACCACGGCTGACCTGGATGAAGCGCTGGATGCCGCGGGCAGGCTTGATGGCGTTGAGCGCACACAGACCTCAATTGTATTGAGCGTAAAATTTGAACGCTAGCAGCGCCTGCTTGCAAAGTGCCGACACGATCTGATGATCATTACACTGCGAAAAAATATTCGCTATAACGCCAACCAACCATGAGAAAAATGATGCGTCACTGCATATACTCACTACTGCAAATAATGACATCAATCGCATTATTTGCCTTCGCAAATTGCACATTTGCGCAAAGCAATCCAAAGCCCGAGAACCTCGTTGAAGGCTTTTCAATACCACGCCTAAATGCAATAGGTGAAGATATTCGCGCCGACATCAAGGAAAATAAATTACCCGGCGCGGTCATCATGGTCGCGCGTAACGGCAGGCTGGTCTATGCAGATACCATCGGCAAGCAAGATCCGAAGACTAATGCCTTAATGCGCAGTAATACTATTTTCCGCCTTTACTCAATGACCAAGCCCATCGTGTCAGTCGCGGTCATGATGATGGTTGAGGAGGGCCGCGTGTTAATGACTGACCCCATTTCAAAATACATCCCTGAATTAAAAAATCTGAAAGTGGGTATTGAGAAAATCGATGCGAACGGCGTCAAAGCACTGGAGCTGGTCCCGCCAATGCGGGCCATCACGATACAAGATCTGTTGCGACACACCGCAGGGCTGACCTATGGCTTTCAGGGTAAGTCGTTGGTAAAGGATGAGTACAACAGGCTCGGCATTGAACGCGGCGGACACAGTTCGCTCGAATTTATTCAGAAGCTCGCCTCCGTGCCGCTACAGTATCAGCCTGGCACCAACTGGGATTACAGCGTCGCCACGGATGTATTGGGCGTCATGCTGGAGCGGCTTTCCGGGCAATCGCTTGAAGAACATTTAGCGCAGCGTATTTTCATACCATTGGGCATGAAAGACTCCGGCTTCTGGGTAGAGCCGACCAAGCAGGACCGGATAGCCGAGGCATATGAGATTGATCCGGTATTCAAGGTGAAGGTGCCCCTAACTAATATCCGGAATCAGCCGAAATTTTTTTCCGGGGGCGGTGGCGCTGTTTCAACGGCTGACGACTATTTGCGCTTTACCCAAATGCTTATCAACGGCGGCGAACTGGATGGTGCGCGTATCGTGTCCAGAAAGACTATTGAGTACATGTTGTCGGATCAGCTGGTAGGCGTTCGCGCTGCGATATCGCCCAATAAAAATTCGGAGGCCATAGGTCCACGTCCGGGTTATAGCTTTGGTTTGGGATTTGCCGTACGTCTTGACGGTGGCGAGGCGGGTACGCTAGGTACCGTCGGTAGTGGCGATTGGAACGGATTATCCGGGCCGCATTTTTGGATCGACCCGCAAGAAAAACTCGCCGTGGTATGGATGGCGGCAGCGCCGGGTGCGCGCGCTTACTATCGGCAGCTTATTCCTAACCGGGTTTATGGTGCCTTAATGAAATAGTCTTGCCCATGTCCGACATGCGCTGAGCGTTAGTTAAGCGTTAGCCAACCGCTGCAAATCAGCAATCAGCGCATCTGGAATTTCAATGCCTGACGTTGCTGATTCTGCCGCCAGCCCCAGCCGTCGATAGCCCGGCAGGCGTACACCTTCATCGGCCAGCATCGCCGCGATCAAGGTTTCAATGCGCTCAAAAAAAATCTCTCGCCCCGCCATGGCATCGGGATCAATCACCAAAAAAGCCTGGCCGATACGAGGCCGATTACCGGCATCGACGAAGAATGAATCGACCTCGAAACCAAAAGCAGCCCCGGTGAGAGCACAGCATAGCAGCTCAACAACCAAGGCCAGCATCGCACCCTTGACGCCACCTGCGGGCAGCATTGTGCCTTCCATACCAGCCTTTGGGTCCGTGGTTGGCTTGCCGTCTTTATCCAGCGCCCAGCCTAACGGAATAGACTCACCTTTTTTGGCAGCAATCATCAGTTTGCCGCGGGCAACTTCGGAGAGCGATAAATCAATCAACAGGGGTGCATCATTGGCGCGCGGGAACGCAGCCGCAATGGGATTGGTGCCGAAAATACCGCGCTTGCCGCCCCAAGCAGGCATCGCCGCCGGTGAGTTGCCGAATGCCAAGCCCACCATGCTGGCGGCAGCAACTGCTTCCAAATGGTAGGCAACTGCGCCAAAATGATGGCTGTTGGTCACGCCAACAAAACAGGCACCAGAAATTTTTGCGCGTGCGATCGCCTCGCTTATTGCCAGTTCACATGCTGGAAACGCCAGCCCCTCTTCGGCATCAATCAGACATGCAGCCGCTTTGGTGTTCACGACTTTTGCCACGGCAACGCCATTGGCACGACCGTTTTTCAAATGAGCTGCGTACTGCAAAACCCGCGACAGACCGTGCGAGGCGAGCCCGCGCGAATCGGCATAAATCAACGCTTTGACGGTAGCATCAGCCATCGCCCGCGATGCACCTGATTGCAGGAGCGCACGAATGCCGAGATCAGCCAGATATTGCTGTGAATGTTTCGACATAATCTTTTTTAAAATTATGTTGCCAAGGCAACGGGTTTATCTTTTTGACTACGCGGCTTGGGTATTTACAAGAAACGTGCTCACTCGCTCCGCAATCATGCTGCTCACTCGCACATTTGATTCATTTGTAACGCCAGCAATATGCGGTGTCAGTATGATGTTGGGGCAATCCACCAGCGCAGAACCCGCTTTCAAAGGTTCGTCATCAAACACATCAAGCGCGGCACCACCCAGCCGCTTTTCCTTGAGTGCAGCCGCCAGCGCCGTTTCATCGACCACGCTACCGCGTGCACTATTGATCAGAATGGCATCTACCTTCATCATAGCCAGGCGAGCCGGGCCCAGCAGGTTTTTAGTTTCAGGCGTCAGCGGAATGTGTAGCGAGACGACATCGCTATCTGTCAGCAAAGCATCGAGCGACCGGTAGCCAACATCCTGCTCTTGCCATATGGGCGAATCAGCTGCAATCATGGGATCGCTTGCGATGACCTGCATACCCAGACCACACGCCAGTTTTGCGGTTAATTGTCCAATTCCGCCAAAGCCGACAACACCCAACACCTTGCCGCTGATTTCGCGGCCGTTCGACAGCGGCCCGCGCGGCCAGCTTCCGGCAGCGACGGCTGCCGAGGAAAAGTAGGTGCCCCGCAGCAGCATCATGGCCGTACCGATTACATACTCGGCTACCGCCAACGCATTCGCGCCGGTTGCAGGAATGACTTCGACATGACGCGCCTTGCAGGCGGGCAGGTCAATATTATCTAGGCCAACACCAAGACGGCCCACCACTTTGAGGATGGGAGCCCTCTGCAATAATGCCGCCGTAACCTGAGTACGATTACGCACAATCAATGCATCGCAATCAGCGAGCTTCGCGTACAGCTCCTCACTACGATCCACCAGGGTAGGGTCGTAGGTGACATAAAATTTTTTCTTCAGCGAGGCAACTGCAGCCTCATCCATGAATTCAGTAATGACAATTTTCATGGCTAAAACCGAATCAAAGACGCACCTAAATCAAGCGCTTTCATAAAGACGCGTCAACACAAATTCGCGATGTCCCAAAGCCTCCGCTGCGGTCAACCGACCATTGGCGGTGCGCAACATCATCTCGAGTAATTTATCGCCCGCCTGATCAAGCACCAGCTCTCGTTGCAGCAGTGCGCAAGAATCAACATCAATATGTTCACTCATCGTGCGCACGGTACGCGGATTTGCACAAATTTTTATCACCGGCAAAATCGGGTTACCAATCACATTGCCCTGCCCTGTTGGGAAAAAATGCACGGTAAAACCGGCGGCGGCACACAGCGTGACCATTTCGGCGGCTGCCGAAGATGAATCCATAAACCAGAGCCCGGGACCGGTGGGAGTTTCTGCTTTGTCGAGTACGCCATCAACCAAACATTTTTTGCCGATTTTTTGGATATTGCCCATCGCTTTTTCTTCGATAGTGGTGAGGCCACCCAAAATATTGCCCTTGGTCGGCTGCGATTCGGATAGATCACTGGTTTTATGACGGTTCACCACATCCTGATAACGGTTAAACATGGCCATAAAATCTTCGGCGACTTTCGGCGTACGACAGCGCTCAACCACGACCTTTTCGCCACCCGTAATCTCAGTGGTCTCGCCAAAAACCAGCGTACTGCCCAACTCATAAAGTCGGTCGAACGCGCTGCCCACCGTGGGGTTGGCACCGCAGCCGGATGTTGTATCGGATTCGCCACATTTGGTGGACACCCATAAATCCTTGATGCCACATTCTTCGCGATGCAGTTCGGAGGCGTTTTGCAAAAATTCGCGTGCCGCTTTTGAGGCACGCATGATGGTGTCGTGGTCGCCGTGCTGCTCAATTCCAAAGCCGACCACCGGCTTGCCGGATTTGGCGATACCGTCGACGACGCGCTTGGTCCAACCTTCTTCAATGCCAATGACCACGACTGCCGCCACATTGGGATTGCTGCCGGTACCAATCAGAGTACGGAAATGCAAATCCAGATCTGCACCAAACTGCAGACGACCATAAGGATGCGGTATAGCCATCACTCCTTTGATGTTGTGGGCCACGGCCTCGCAGGCCGCATTCGATAAATCATCCACCGGCAAAATGATGACGTGGTTGCGAACACCCACGCGGCCATTTACGCGCCGGTAGCCCCAAAAAGTAGTGTCTTTAGTAATCATGTGAATATCCTGAAAAGGTTCATTATCTGTTCGTCGGGGCAGCCGTTATTACCAGCGCTTGGTCTTGATGTTGTGCACATGCGCATGCTCACCCGCTTTAATGGGCGCGATTACACGGCCAATATCAGTGCCATATTTAAATACGGTTTCGCCGACGGCCATATCCTTGAGGGCGATCTTGTGGCCGATTGGAATGTCCTGCAGCGCCTTGATGGCGATCTGCTTGTCGTCATCCATAATCCAGGCCGTCAAATCAGCACCTGCTTGGATACCCTCGACTACCGCTACAGCGACAGTGTCTTTTGCCTCATGCAGCACAAAATGAATCATGGTTAGCTCCTACATTGATATTTCGCTTGCGCGTTGACTGAAGCACGGGCTCCAAACGATCAAGACTGTTGGACAGATATTGCACTTACCCAGATAATATTCAGTGCGGCCCCCAAAGTCAAATAGGTCATCTATATGAGTTGTAGCATACGGCTGCGTTGGTTATGATGACAACAATCAATTTTGCAGAAAATGTGCCCAAATATGCACCGTAAATGGGAAGACCCGTCAAGACACCAGAAGCTGATGACCGGCGCCGCACTGGATACCCCGCTCTATAAGGAAATCAAACGCCTTCTGACCGAAACCATCAGTGCGGGCGAATGGAAACCGGGTGCGGCGATTCCCGCGGAATGGATGCTGTCCGAGCGCTTCAAAGTTGCAGTCGGGACCGTGCGCAAAGCCGTGGATGAATTGGTTAGCGAAAATATTTTGATTCGCCAACAAGGCCGCGGAACATTTGTGGCCGCCCACAATCGCGCTCGCTTGATGTTCCATTTTTTTCATATTGTGCGTAGCGATGGTGGCAAAGAAACGCCAATAGTTGAAATGCTTGCCTTCCGAAGTGGCAGCGCCAATGCGGAAGAGGCGGAGCATTTGGGTATCGCGCTTGGCGCGAAGGTATTTCGCATTCGCAATGTACTGCGGCTTGAGGGGCAGCCGATTATTTTGGACGCCATTGTGATTCCGCAGGCGATATTTCCGAAGCTCACTGCCGCCACTTTCAAAAATCGTCCCAACACCATTTATCACCTCTATCAAACCGCCTTCAATATCACGGTGGTACGCTCTGCAGAGCGATTGCGTGCCCGCTTGGCGGATGCCGAGACAGCCGCATTACTGAATATCAAAGCAGGCTCGCCACTGCTGGAAATTCGCCGCGTGGCTATGAGTTTTAATGATGCGCCAGTCGAGTTTCGACGCTCGCTTGTAAATACCGAAGACTATGAATACTTCAGTGATTTGGCGAAGAATACTTGAGATATATCCGAACGCAGTATCGCTAGCCGACTACCGACACCTGGGCCAAACCTGCGTCGACAATAATATTTGTCCCGGTAATACCGTCAGAGTCATCCGCCGCCAAAAACAGCGCCGTGCGTGCCACGTGTGAAGCATCTAGGCGATATTTAAGGCACTGTAGCTCGATGAATTTTTTATCATCATCAGCCCCGCGCCATAGCGCTTCCTGACGATCGGTGACAATAGCGCCTGGCACCAGCGAATTGACCCGAATATTTTGCCCTCCTAGCTCACGCGCAAGAGTGCGCGAAATGCCAGAGATCGCTGCTTTCGAGGCCGTATAGCCAATCAAATTGGGGCGCCCCCGCATCCATGAAACCGAACCCAGATTGATAATTGAACCTCCTCCTGCCGCCGCCATGCCGGGCGCAACTTGTTGAATTGCGAACACATGATGTTTGAGATTAAGTCCCAGACAGTTATCCCATGAATCGGAGGTCAACTCGGCTAATGAGTGACGCGCATCGTTGCCCGCATTGTTAATCAGGACACGAATGGGGCCGAGGTCAGTCTCAAGCCGTGCCAACTGTGCTTGATAACCAGCGATATCGCGCACATCGCATGGCATAAATACCGGTTTGTATGCGCAGCTGTTAGCCAGTTTTTGAACCAGCACTTCACTAGCAGCAACATCAATATCGCAAAATGCGACGTGCGCGCCTTGCAGCGAAAAATGCTCCACCAAGGCGGCGCCGATACCAGAGCCGCCACCTGAAATAAACACAACGCGCTGATTAAGGCTGGGGTATTGGGTCATATTTTCTTAATCCCGATAATGTGGTTCTACTCGACCAGCGACTGCAACTTTACAGGCGAAAATTCCGCCTGCCTGCGGTTGCGTCACCAGCTCCTCCGGTGACGCGCCCTCGCGGGCCGTGGTGATGTACATCGTCCGCAAATCAGCTCCGCCAAAGGCGAGCATCGTGGTACGTTTTACGGGCACATTCACTCGGCCGATAATTTCGCCATCCGGTGAGAACCGCAGTATGCAGCCGCCTTCGTATTGGGCGCTCCAGTAGCAGCCTTCTGCATCGATCGATGCGCCATCAGGGCGCCCCTCATAAGTCGGGGAATTTTTATCATCGGGGCGTTTTACAAAAACTGCGCGCGCTCCAATTTTTCCGTGAGCCATATCGAATGGGAAACAATACACAACATGATTCGGCGTGTCGGATTGATACACCATATTGCCATCCGTGCTGAACGCAAGGCCATTACTGACCTTCACACCGAGCCCGTGTTCAGACCCCCAGCCCAGACGTGCTTGACCACCTTCCAGACAATACATGCTGGCAAGTTCTGCGGTGCGCGGCTCATACATCGCCCCCGCCCAGAATCGTCCGGCGGCATCACAACGACCATCATTGAAGCGCATATTCACTGTGTCGTAAGGTGCATCAGCTATTTTGGTGAATCGTTGTGTATCAGGATAAAAACGATACCAGCCATCGCGCAAAGCCGCGATCAAGCCGCCACTGGCCGCCAAGGCAATACAACCCGGCTCGCTTGGCGACACCCAGCTTTGGCTATCACCTGTTGCAGGGTCAAAACGGTTGATCGTGCGGCCGGAAATATCTACCCAATACAATCTCTGTTCAGCCTGACTCCAAAGGGGACATTCCCCCAGCTTAGCGCGCGCATCCAGCACGCAGTGGGCTTGTGTGGTTTCAACCATTTGCAGCTTTAACTTTCTCGCCAGTTGGTACTGTAGGCAAGACCTGCAAGGAAATTTTCATTGAAACTTCGATGCTATCACCGCGCCCCAGCATGCGCATCCCGGTATCGGTGACACCTTGGGTCGCGAGCGCAAACGCGTTATTGATATTACTCACCGGTTCAAGCGCAATAAAATTGCGTCCGTCATTGGGTGCATAGCAGACAATCTGTCGGCAATCGGCGCTGGCATCAAGTGTCATACGATAATCGGGATATTCTAAGATGGCGCGCCGCCCCCAGCCAGCAAAACAGTTATCGATCTTCCAACCATCAATGGAACGCAGACGACTAAAATCTGCGGCGGGTGGCACACCTGCCAGCTCGGTCGGCAGCGAGTCAGCATCCATTTTCCACATACCTTTCCAGTCCGCTTGTAATTTTGTCCCAAGCGGGGCTGGAAAATAAGGATGAAAACCCAATCCCGCTGGCATAGGGGCATCATCCAGATTGCATACACTCAAGGTTAAAAGCAGTCCGTCTGGCAGTAGTTGAACATGCTGTGCGGACTCACAGGCAAAGGGCCAATCAGCATCGGGGAGGTGCTTAAGCGTAAGTTGTACGCTGTCCACGCCACTGGACGCCACTTTCCATTCCCGCTGCCAGCCAAAGCCATGAATCGCATGCGGCTCAGGAGAAAAATTAGGTCGCAGCGCATAGGTCTTGTTACCCACCAGCAATTGGCCTTGGGCGATACGGTTTGAATAAGGCACCAGCGGATACACGCCCATTTGACGCACCAAGCCCTGCGCGATAGCCCCATCGGGCGCAGGACGCAATACGGAATGTCCACGCCAAGTGTAGCGCGCGATTGAGGCACCGATGTCAGGACATAACAACACTTGGCTGTCGCCGTTATTTAATGTCAGTCGATTGGAATTGGTCATCGCTCGAAATTAACACAAACTCGGCCTGAAACCTCCCGCACCACCAGTCCTTGAGATGGACGACACTGCTCAGCTGTCACGCCGCTCAAAAAGACAGTGGATGATTCAAGACTAAACGTAACGACGCCATTCATCACGCATGGCTGATGTTGCGGCAACCCGAATAGACGAACCTCATCAACAGGTTGGAGTAAATTCATTTCACCGGTATGCATCACTGCTGGCCCTAGGCAAAGGGCATGACCATCACGCCCCCATGCCGGCAACTCATGAATGGCTCTTTTAATCACGCGGGTTTGACCGCCGGTAATACACTCACCCGTGACTAGGTCATGCCAAACCTCGCCTGCCGGAAAATAAACCTCCACTATTCCGCCGGGAGCAATAATCGGTGCCACCAACAGCGCATCGCCGAACATATATTGCATCTCAAACGAACGAGCCAAACGATCATGCGGAAACGCGAGCGGCATAGCCCGCATCAATGGCAGCCCAGTGCGGGCAGCTTGTTCTGCGGCCCCCATGATGTACGGAATCAGGCGATAGCGGAACGCGAGCAACTGCTTGGCAATCGCTTCTGTTTGTGCGCCCAAGCCCCAAGGCTCGCGAACGCCAATGCCGTGATATCGAAAGTGCGAACAAAAAAGTCCATTCGCTGTCCAGCGTAAATACAGCTCACTATCCGGTTGCTGCGCGCCATAAAAGCCGCCCACGTCAGTTGCGTAATACGGCACGCCACTCATGCCGTACGAGAGTCCGCCGCGAATGCTGGCCGCCATGCCTTCCCAATCGGTTTGCGGGTCGCCGCCCCATTGCATCGGGAAGCGCTGGCTGCCAATAAACCCATCGCGTCCCCAGACCATAGGCGCGCCGCGATTATTTAGTGTGTTATAGCGCTTGGTAGCGTTGTATACGCACTCGTTGTATAGCAATGGATAGACGTTATGCAGGCGTCGCCCGGTATCGCCGTTATGTGCAAACATGTCATCTTCAACCTGTTCGCCAAAATCAGTTTTGATGACATCCACGCCGTCATCAAAAAGTTTGTTGTGACTCACCGCCCAGAATGCCGCCGCCTCGGGATGGGTGAAATCGAGAATACCGGATGGCGGCAAGGGTGTCAGTACGGCACCAAATGGATTATCGCTGGGGTCCTTTACCCACTCGAAGACATACGCGGCACCTGCCTTATTTTTAAGCAGCCAGCCTTTCGCTTCAAGTTCTTTGAAAAGCGGGTTATGTATAGAGATATACGGATATTCCCAAGCGCAGACCTTCAGGTTATGAAGCTTTAGTTGCGACAGAATTTTTTTAGGGTCGTCAAACCGGCTCGGGTCCCACTCGAAAGCAAACCGTGTCCGCACTTCCCATGCGGCGCGTCCATCAAGGGTTATCACATCGCAAGGAATCTGACGCTGCCGTAACTCGGCAGCAGTATCAATCGCCTCTTGCGGCGTCTGGTAATAGGCGCGTGACAACCACATACCGAAGCTCCACAATGGTGGGAGCGATGCGCGTCCGGTCAATGTCGTGTAGGCATCTAAAATATCAGCCGGCTCGCCACCAAACAAGAATAAATCGAGCGTGTCGTCTTCAGCCTCAACAACATAACTGCGATGTGACCACTGCGGGTAGCCCACGCCATGCCGCACTACGCCAGGGGTATGCACCAACAAACCCCAGCCCTCGGTGCCCCAGCAAAATGGAATATTTTTATAGGAAAGTTCGGTATTCACCCCGAGCGCATCTTCGGTACGACCGCGCACCAATTGTCCGCGCTTATTGAGCGGGCCAAATTTTTCACCCATACCATACACAGCGCTATCGCTAGCTAATGCAAACGCCGCACACCACAGCGTGCCCTGTTCGCCCATACCAAAAGCAGGCAGCCGACTGCGTCCGCGAAAATGCTGATCAGTGATGGAGGTGAGGATCGTTTTCCCGTTGCGACTCAAAGTAAGACGCAACGGTGCTGTTGATATTTCGAGGGTCATCTCGCCGGCGCTGATGCGCCAACCGCTAGACTCTGCATCGACTTCAAGCACACCATCCGCATGAGGCTGCTGCAATAATTTATAGTCTGGCCGTGTGGGCTTGCCAATGGTGAGCCGCAACGTATTGAGCGCATGTGCGGACACCCGCAGCGCTATTCCATCCACCTCAAAATATGCATCCTGGTTGGTCGTTGAGACCAAGCTAAGGTTTTGCAATCGCTGGAATGCAGCTTGATTAAATGCTTCAGTTGACAACTTTTTACTCCTTAACGATGTACGTGATTAGCTTGCTGGCCCCCTAATACTTAACACCTAACCACTAGCACTAGCCCTTAAGCCCGCCGGACGTCAAACCACTCACTACTTTTTCCTGAAACACAATAATCACTATCACCACGGGCACCATCGCAACCACCAGCGCCGCAGAAATAATCGGCCACGGAAACGCAAATTCACCCTGATACATTTGAATGCCAACCGGCAACGTCCGATAGGCCACAGCAGAATTCAGCGATAGCGCCAGCAAAAATTCATCCCATGAATTCACGAATGCCAGAATACCCGCTGTAAAAACGCCCGGCGCAGCCAGTGGCACCACGATGCGCCACAGAGCGCCAAGCCGTGTACAGCCATCCAGCATGGCGGCGTTCTCGATATCGCGCGGAATATCATGAAAAAAACTCACCAGCATCAGGGTACAAATTGGCAGGTTCAGCACGGTGTAAGGCAATATCAATGCCCAATAGCTGTTCAGCAAATTAAGGCCGCGCATAATTTCAAACAGCGGCACCATCAAAGTGACCAGCGGGAACATGGATACAGCAATGATGGCAGTCAAAATAAAATCCTGGCGCTTCAGGTTCAGGCGTGCAATCGCGTAAGCGGCCAACGCGCTGATGAACAGACTTAGCAGCGTTGATAAAATGGCAACAAGCGCGCTATTCAACAAATAGGTCAGCAGCGGCTGATCGCGAAACGCCGCCATAAAATTTTGCAGAGTAGGATCGGCGGGCCAGTAAGTGATGGGCTTGGCGGTTAATTCAATTTCGCCTTTCAGCGAAGTTGCCAGAATCCAGAGCGCTGGGAACAGCCCGTTAATCATCACGACCGCCGCCGCGAACCAGCGCAGACGTCTGGCCGTAAAAAAGCTCTTCAATCTTTACCTCCACGCACATAGCGAAGGTAAACAAAGGTTGTTGCCATCGACAATATAAACATGAATACCGCCAGCGCTGAGCTGTAACCCAGATCAAGGTAATCGACCGAGTTAAGCTGGATATACATAGCCAGTGTTTGCGCTTCCTCGCCCGGTCCCGGCATGCTAAAAGGAATATCAAACGATTGGATAGCCGTCAGCGTACGAAAAATTAATGCGATCAACATTGACGGCACCAACAGAGGCAAAGTGATTTCAACGAACTGTGTCCATCTGGAAGCGCCATCGACTTCAGCCGCTTCATAAAGCGATGACGGAATAGTTTGCAGGCCCGCGAGCAATATCAGCGCCATGAATGAGGAAGTTTTCCAAATAGTGGCAATACAAATTGCCATCATGGTCAGGGTCGGCGAATTAAACCAGATTTGCGGCTCCCAACCCAAGCCTGGAAACATAAGTGAGATACGGCGAATGATGTCATTGACAATGCCGTATTCGCTATGGAAAAACCACGCAAAAATAAGGCCTACAAACGCCAATGGCAGCGCCCACGGTAACAGCAAGGAAAGTCGGATCAACCCACGCCGCTTAAATGGCATATTCGCCAGCATCGCCAGCCCCAAACCTACTACCAGCGCACCTGGTACCGTCACAGCCGTAATAATCATGGTGTTTTTGACGGCACGCCAGAACATCGCATCGTGCCATGCGGCCACATAATTTTCGAGTCCGATAAAACGAATCGGCACACCGCGCGACAGACGGATATCAAAAAAACTGTTGTAAATGAGGCTGGCAACCGGATATGCCACAATCAGCAAAATAAACACGATGGCAGGAGTCAGCAGCACCCAAGCCAAGGTGGTTTCGCTGGGGTCAATGATGCGGTCGATGAGATTTCGCTTATGCATTTTTAATACGCTTAACGTACAGCGCGCCCAACCCGCAGTTCAATTTCGGCCAACGCCTCGGCGGGCTTTTTAACGCCCGCCATGACGGTATTGGTATTGATGCGCAACGCATCTGAGACCATCTTATACATTGGCGTCACGGGACGCGGGCGTGCTGTTTGCACGACGGGCAACGCATCCGCAAACCATGGGACTGCCTTGAGCACGTCGGCGTCCTTATAGACTGACGGGAACACCGGGTGAAATGAGCCGCGCAGCGCCAGCTGCTTGGAGGTCTCGGGGCTCGATAGCCAGCGCACCAGCGCCGCAGATGCCGCTTTATTTTTTGAATACGCCGACACTGCCCAGTTCCAGCCACCCATGCAGGAAACTGATTGTCCCCCTGTCATGGAGGGGAGCTTTGCGACACCAACTTTATTCATCACCTGGGAATCATTGCCCGCCTGAAAATGATTCCAGGCATAGCCCCAATTCACCGCAAATATCACTCGGCCAGCCTGAAACTCTTTGCGGGTATCGTCAGTGCCCACCTCGGCAATATTTTTCTTGGCAACACCTTGCCGCACCATATCGAGCCACATATTCAAGCCCGCCTCAGCCTTGGGTGCATCGAACGCCAATTTGCCATCGCGAATCATCTCGCCACCCTGACTCCAGTAGGGCAACAAAAAAGTACACACCGTACCTTCAATCGCTTTGGCCTGAAAACTTAAGCCCTGCAAGTTGGGGTTCTGCTCACCCTGAGAAATGATGCGCGCCATGCTGGCCAGTTCGGGCCATGTTGTCGGTGGCTGGAGATGATATTTTGCGAGCAGATCTTTGCGGTAATAAAGAAACAGGGCATCTGCAAATGCTGGCAGCGCAATCACCTTGCCATCCACGGTATTGGCCTCTCGATAGGCGGGCAAATATGGGCTCATCGCGGCTTCGACATCTGCGCCCAGATAGGTATTTAATGGCTCTGCCCAGCCGGCCGCCGCAAACTGTGCTGGACGCACCACATCTATTAAAAAAACATCCAGCGTGGCGTCTTTGGCCGTCAACACCATATTGAGATATTTTTGATGCAGGTCCGAGGTGGCACCACCTACTTCCAGATCAATTTTGACGCCTGGATTTGTCGCCATGTAAGTGGCAAATAATTGCCGCATGAGGTCTGGGCGCTGCTGGCCGCCGATATAAACCTTTAAGCGTATCGGCACTGAAGCGGGTGGAGGCACGGCAATCTTGCTTGATTGTGAATATGCGTCAGCCACCATGACCAGAGCAAAGCAAGTCATGAGCGAGCAGCAGGCGCGCAGGCTGATAGTCATTTAAGCGTTCAATTCAGGATATGAGAAAGCTTGATGCATTCAGCTATGTTCCACGGATGGCTTTACCACTGCCCACATCGAATAAATGAAATTTATCCATATTGATCCACACAGTCGTCATTTTATTGGGCCTGAGTTGCGTAGTGGGTGGCAGGCGCGCAATCATTTCGCCGCCTTCGCATTGCATTGTCACCAGAGTTTCAGCGCCCAATGGCTCCACCACCACAACCCTAGCCAAGATCGGTGCATCATGCGCGCCGCTGCGCTCAATCGCCATATCTTCGGGGCGGATACCAAACTCGACGCCGCGCCCCAGCATCGCCTGATAGGGTGCGGCCGCGTCCGCCGGGATCGCCAGCCTTTCAGCACCCATGACAATCTCTGCCTGCCCGGCGGCACTCAACGCGATATGTGCCGCCAAAAAATTCATCGGTGGCGAGCCGGTGAAACCCGCGACAAATTTGGATATGGGCTGGTTATAAATCTCATCCGGCGTACCGACCTGCATAATATTGCCGCCTGACAACACCACAATTCGCTCCGCTAAAGTCATTGCTTCGGTTTGATCATGAGTCACATAAATCGTGGTGGCACCAATACGCTGGTGCAGCTTTTTGATTTCAGTGCGCATCTCGGCACGCAGCAGCGCATCCAGATTTGATAGCGGTTCATCGAATAAAAACAGCTTGGGCTGACGCACAATCGCGCGGCCCATTGCGACCCGTTGCCGCTGCCCGCCGGAAAGCGCTCGCGGCTTGCGCTCCAGCAGATGTTCGATTTTCAAAATGGTGGCGGCGTCATTCACCCGCTTGACGATATCCGCCTTGGGAAATTTGCGTAATTTAAGGCCAAACGCCAGGTTGTCAAACACGGTCTTATGCGGATACAGGGCGTAGTCCTGGAACACCATTGCAATGTCGCGCTCGCGCGGCGGCAAATGATTGACGACCCGACCGTCGATTGTGATGGTGCCGCCAGTGATGGTCTCAAGCCCTGCCACCATGCGCATCAGTGTCGATTTGCCGCAGCCGGATGGGCCAACAAAGACAACAAATTCACCCTGGTTAATTTCAAGGTTAATGCCGTGCAAAACTTCAACCCCGTTGTCATAAACCTTGACGACCTGACTGAGGCCGACGCCACTCTTGTTATCGTTGGTGTTCATGTTTTGTTTTAGTAAGCACCCGTGGTCAATGGCTTTGCCAATGCTGGCTTCATGGCCGCAAAAAATGCATT
>JAYVEV010000087.1:0-4273 GCA_043773745.1 Burkholderiales bacterium
TTGATAGGCTTGAAGGCGTTTCATTAAGACTATATTAACGTACAGTACCTTATGTTTGTTGACAATGGCCGGCTACGCCGCCCACGCTATCCTTCCCCGTCCTAAAGGACGAGGCTTTCCGCGCAAATCTGGTAAAACTCCTCATCCAGCGCTTTATTTGCCGGGCAATTTTCCATCGAGGAAGGCAGCAATATTCTCATTCAGAAATTTCGCATCTACAGGATTCGATGCGGCGCCAGCCGTGTGGCCCCAGATGGAAGGAATCGGCAGCAGGTTGCCCTTCGGAATAAACGCAGCTTCATAGCGCGCATCGGTCATCGGGAAGTAGAGATCGGTTTCGGAAGGCATATAGAGCACAGGCACCTTGATGGAGCGAAGCGCTGCTTCGAGATCGCCCTTGAACGGCGGGGTGTCACCCACATTATGGTTTTGCCAAGTGCGCATCTGCAGGATCAAATCGTTGGCATCGGCTCCCGGAATGAATCGCTTGCGGCGCTGCTCGATGATTTGTGCGAGCGTGGTCCCAGCGGGGGCATTATCTTTCCAGCGCTCAAGACGCCACCACTCTTGAGAATAGAGCCAACCCATCCAAACCATCGCGAATGCTTCAAGCCCTTTCACCGGCGGGCTGGTGTATTCGCCATCTTTAAAGTTCTCGTCAGCGGTCAATGCCGCGATCTGACCTTCGAGGCGCACGACGCCATGTCCATTGGTCTTGGCGGTGCCAGCCGTGGCCACGACTCGATCCATGAAATCGGGATAGCTCACGGCCCATTGGAAAGCTTGCTGTGCCCCCATCGAAAAGCCAATCACCGCGCGAAGATGGTTGATTTTTAAACCATCAGTCAGCAAGCGGTGGATGGCATGGACATTGTCGCGAATGCTTATCAACGGAAAACGCGGGCCATGCAAGGGTTCCGGTGCGGTACTTGGCGACGACGATCGGCCGTTGCCAAACAACTCAGTACTGACGAGGAACAACTTGTTTGGATCAAGCGCCTTGCCGGGGCCGATCAGCCAACCATACCCGGTAAATTTTGCCATGTAGTGGCTCGGAAGCAATATTGCATTATCCCCAGCCGCATTTAATTTTCCGTAGGTCGCGTAAGTGATGCGCGCCTCAGAGAGTAGTACGCCGCTTTCGGGCTTGAAATCCTTGATGATGAACTCATGCTGAACCGGCTCTAGCGGCTGTGCTGTGGCGGTAGCGACGTGCAGACCGAGCACTATTGCGAGCACCCACGCGGCGCGACCAATCGCGCTGAATGCATTGTTATGCCCCATCTCTACTCCCTAGATTTGTTGGCTTGATACGATTTGGAATAATCGCGCAATGTTCACCACCGATGACTCAACGTCGTCATACACTTGCCCTGTGAGTATAGCGCGGTCGGGAAACACGGTAACAGTGGGAACTGCTATTCTCCGATTGCGCCATATTCTCACCCTGCCAAGAGACGACCATGGCCGCGTGGCGCAACGGCACCGCCCACATCGTACTGGAGACAATGAAATTCAAGCGGCGGTTGGGCCAACATAACTGCAATTGACCGTTCGCAGAGGCGAGGATATATTGGTTGGCAGGAAATAGCGCTTAAAATTTTTATACTTAGGATATGCCGAGCTACATGCACTATGCGTATTAGGAAAAGTAGACCGATGCACCGCGCAAACGCGGTGTGCCGATCAGAGAAGGCAGACACACAGTCATCATAAAAAACAGATGTAATTGTTCACCGCCAGGCAGCAATTTTGGATAATAAATTTGTCGGGAACAAATGAAAAAGTGATGCGGAATGGCGACGCATAACCAACACCAGGGAGAGAAAAATGGCAAGCAAGCGACCGGGTTTCTTAGTTTCAAGACGTGACTTTCTCATGCGCGTCGCCCAGCTTGGCGGCGCGGGCACAGCACTGAGCGCGCTCGATGCGCTGGGTGCGGGTGCACTGGTAGTGGGCGCGCAACACCGCTATGCCGGCCCGCCGGTGCTGGCGGCGAGTACTGGCAAGGATAAACGTGTAACGATCATCGGCGCTGGCATCGCCGGACTGGTAAGCGCGCATGAGTTGACTAAAGCTGGATTCGTTTGCACCGTGCTGGAAGCGCGTTCGCGGCCCGGCGGGCGCAACTGGACCCTGCGCGGCGGGGACCGCGTCGAACAAACCGATAGCCAGCAATACGTGCACTGGCCCAAGGCGCCGCATTTGTACATGAACGCAGGGCCGGCGCGCATTCCCAATCATCATCACGCACTGCTGGGGTATTGCAAGGAATTCAATGTCCCGCTTGAAATCATGATGAACGACAACCGCGCCGCGCTCATGCAAGATGACGCGGCGTTTTCCGGTAAGCCGGTACAGGCGAAGCAGGTGATCAACGACACGCGCGGCTATATGTCAGAGATGCTGGCCAAGGCGCTCGGCGGCGGCGGACTAAACGCGGACATGACCAAGGAAGATCGCGAACGCCTTACCGAGATGATTCGCTCCTTTGGCGAATTACGGGACAATGGCCGCTATATTGGGGGCGACCGCGCTGGTTACGTCGTGCCACCTGGCGCGGCGACGCAGGCGGGTATTTTGCGCCAGCCCTTGCCGCTGGCCGAATTGATGAAATCCGATTTCTGGCAGTTTAAAATGCACTTCGGCGAACTCCACGAACAGGCATCCACCATGTTCCAGCCGGTGGGCGGCATGGACCGTATCCCCTATGCGTTTGCCAAACAGGTGGGCCGCATGATCCGCTACGAAATGGTCGTCGATGAAATTCGCAAGACCGCCAACGGCGCGCGCGTGGGTTATCACAATGCAAAAAATCCCGGACAAAAACAGCATATCGACAGCGATTATGTGATTTGTACGATGCCCTTGTCGGTGCTGAAATCGGTACCCAACGATTTTTCCGCCGCCACCCAAAAGGCGATGGGCGAATTGCGCTACACCACAGCAGCCAAGATCGGCTTTTACGCCCCGCGCCGATTCTGGGAAGAAGATGACGATATTTATGGCGGCATGTCCTGGACCAACCGGGAGATTACGCAGATGCTTTATCCTTCGCACGGCATCCGCCAGCGCGATGGCGTGCTGGTGGGCTCGTATTCCTTCGGTTTCGCACCCGGAGACGATCCGTCGAAATTCAGTGTACGTGATCGCATCGCGCAGGCTATCGCTTCCGGCGAGCGCTTGCACGCGGGTTACGCAGGGCTGGTGCGCCATGGCATCAGCGTCGCGTGGCCCAACGTGCCACATAGCCTGGGCGGCTGGGCCGACTGGCAACCAGAGCAACGTGCCACTGCCTACGCGCAATTGCTGGAACCGGATGGACCGTTCTATCTCGCCGGTGAACATCTGAGCTACCTCACCGGTTGGCAGGAAGGTGCAATTCTCTCTGCGCATCGGGCCATTGAGATGATTGCCAAGAAAGTACGCGCTTGATTTTTTGTTATTTCAAATTAGGGAGACATCAATGAAAAAAGTTCAAACGATTGCACTGCTGTTACTGGCGTTGCTGGCGATTGGTGTTGATGCGCAAACGACCGTCAAGCGCTTTGGCTCTGACAAGAGCATCATCGCCAATGCCATCTGGGTCGGCGACACACTGTACATGTCGGGCCAGCTTCCCGCGCCCACCCCGGGCGACCCGGCCAAAGGCACCAAGCCTACTATCGAGGGCGACACCAAGGCGCAGACCCTCAATACGCTCAACGTCATTCAAGGCATACTCAAAGAACAAGGCCTTGGGATGGGCGATATCGTGCAGATGCGCGTCTATCTGATCGGTGATCCGGCGCAGAGTGGCAAACTCGATTTCGGTGGAATGAACGACGCCTATAAACAATTCTTCGGCACCAAAGAGCAGCCGAATAAACCGGTGCGCGCCACGATCCAGGCGGCAGCGCTGGTGGTGCCGAATGCGTTGGTGGAAATTGAAGTCGTGGCGGTAAAGTCAAAGTGATAAATGGCGGTGTGGCCAAATGACCCCTGTTAAAAACTCTAGCACTGGTGCGGCTTTCGGCTCGTTTTTCCTCTAATCGTCGCGCCAAATGGCGATCTGCATAAATTTATCAACTGCCCAAGCCGGGACGTTAATATTCAAATATCCTTTTTTTGCGCCGGCACCTCCGCCGGCGCAATTGGCAATACAGCGAAATCTTGGGCTATTAAGGCTGACTTTCCAGTCATCTATCAGCCTCATATCCCATCGGTGAATCTATTTATGCGTTTCATCGCATCTAAGTAGTGATTCGTCACGGCACGCCCCACAATCGCGCTA
>JAYVEV010000088.1:0-12247 GCA_043773745.1 Burkholderiales bacterium
CCATGATGCGGCCAAACACACCCGTCACCAGCAAGCCAATCAGTATGAACATGCCGTAGGGCTCAAGGCGCGAATACGAGTAAGCCAACTTGTTAGGCAACAGGCCGGCAACGATGCGCCCGCCATCCAGCGGGAGCAAGGGAAAGAGGTTAAACACCATTAACAGTGCATTCACCACAATGCCTGCCTGTGCCACTAACACCAAATAAACGATGGGACCGCCCTCAACCGCATCTGCACCCATTAATAGCGTGATTTTAGCCAAAATGGCCCAGCCAATCATCATGGCCAAATTCGCCAGTGGCCCAGCCAATGCAACCCAGATTGAATCTCGCTTGGGATTCCTGAGCGCGCCAAAGTTGACCGGCACCGGCTTAGCCGCGCCGAACACAAACGGGCTCGACATGAGCACCAGCAGCAGCGGTACCAAAATGGTCCAAATGGGATCGATATGCTTGATCGGATTGAGCGTCATGCGTCCCAACATATAGGCAGTGTTATCGCCAAAATACCGGGCCGCAAACGCATGTGCGGCTTCATGCAGCGTAATCGCAAAAATGAGCGGTATCGCATAAACGGCGATTCTTTGAATAATCAGGGCTAAGTCCATGGGTGCTTTTGATGAATGAGAGAAAATTATTTGTCGCTTATTTGCAGCTTATTTGTGAATTATTTGTAGCTTATTGGCCATTATCGAAACCAAATACAGAAGCATCGCCTTTACCACGCCTTACCAAGATGGGTTGGTCTTCGGATAAATCAATGACTGTGGTGGGCTCAACGCCGCAAGCACCGCCATCAAGTATTAAATCCAGCTGATGATTCAAGCGCTTGCGAATTTCTTCGGCATCGTTAAGCGGCTCGTCATCTCCCGGTAATATTAGGGTTGAAGACAGCATCGGCTCATTCAACTCCGCCAATAACGCCTGGGTGGCAGGATGCTCCGGCACCCGCACCCCAATGGTGGCCCGTTTAGAGTGTGCCAGACGGCGCGGCAGCTCGCGGGTGGCCTGCAGGATAAAGGTATAGCTACCGGGCGTGTATGCTTTCAGCAAACGATATTGCGCGTTGTTTACTTTAGCGAAAGTACCAATTTCAGAAAGATCGCGACAGACCAGCGTGAAATGGTGTCGTTCATCAACATCGCGAATTTTACGGATTCGTTCCATCGCCGTCTTGTCACCAATATGACAGCCCAGTGCATAGCAAGAATCAGTCGGGTAAGCGATTACTCCTCCGCCACGCACAATCTCGACCGCGCGCTTAATCAAGCGGCTTTCGGGGTGGGTTGGATGCAGGGAGAAAAATTGACTCATAAATGACTGAACGCTACGAGAGTACCGTCCAAACCGGTATCAAATCATCCGGCAGCAGTGGCACACGGCCCGGCTCGTAGTGACTTTCGCCCGGGCCATGATAATCCGCGCCGCGTGAGGCCAGAAAGCCAAACTCTTTGGCCCGCAACGCGTACTCACGAAATTGCGGCGGCGAGTGGCTGCCGGTCATCACTTCAATGCTGCGCCCGCCCAAATCCTTGAAATCTCCCAGCAACTGGGTCATTTCCGCCTTGGATAATTTATATCGACCCGGATGCGCCAACACCGCCACCCCGTCAGCTGCATTTATCCATGTCACGGCATCCGCCAGTGCGGCCCAATAGTGCGGCACAAATCCCGGACGACCCGGTGTCAAATAGCGGTTAAAGGCTTTACCGACTTCATTAACCTCACCACGAGCCACCAGGGCACGGGCAAAATGGGTACGACCAATCATCGATTTATTTTCCGCAAATTCATAAGCGGCCTCAAACATGCCGGGCATACCAATACGGGCAAAATCATCCCCGATCAATTTAGCACGCGCAATTCGGCCCTCGCGGATACTGCTCAACCCAGCTGATAAAACAGGATTTTTTTCATCAATGCCTAGCCCGACGATGTGCAAGGTTGTAGACTTCGCGTCGATGTTCGGCGACCATGAAACAGAAATTTCAACCCCGGGAATAAACCGTAATTGAATTGCCTCAGCAGCAATTTGTGCGGCAGCAAGACCGTCGGTCGTGTCATGGTCGGTCAGGCCGAGCGCATTGCAGCCGTTTTTTGCAGCCAGCGCGACCAATTCATGTGACGAAAGCAGGCCGTCAGATGCGATGGTGTGGTTATGTAAATCGAAATTTTTCACGAATATTTGTAAATGATTAAAACTATTCAGCCAACTTGGCATCATAACAAAATGAGCTCCCTCCAAAGCAATCAACCGCAAACACCATGGCCACTATAAAACCTATCCGGCTTGCCTTAAAAGATGCCAGCGTCATGGATCCACCGGCAGACCCAACCTTGGGTGGGCGTTTTTTGCCGCTGGCCACTGCCCTGAACGCGGTTTACCGTGAACGTTTTGGTGGCCCCGTTGGCGTCCAGAATACCCATAGCGCCGCACTGGGCACCAGTGACCCTATTGCACTCGTTGCCGCGGTTGCCGATTTTTTAGCCTTGTCCGATCAACTGGATGCCGAGTATGGCGCTGATGCGGTATTACCACTCGCAGATGCGGGTGATGCAGTCGATGAAGCGCTACGTTCCGCGACTGAGCTTGATCCGTGGCTGGACCGCTTTGATTTGCCAACCTTCCGGCCCGAGTTATATGCGGTCATGCTCGGCATAGGCCTCTGGGCGATGCGACATGATTTGCCGATTAATTCCCCCGAGCCGATCGTAAATGCGCTTGCCCACCGCTCAAACGAGGCCAATACTAAGCAAGAAACTGCCGCGGCCTACGCGATGATGCAGGGCTTTATCCGCCATTTGGCACCGCTACTTGAGGCTGATCTTGAGCGCTCCAACCCGGAACGTCCATGGCGGCTGTTAAATCTAAATTTTGCCATTACCGCGATTCGCACCGGCGATGCCGCGCTGATGCGTTTTGCTTTTGATATTTTTAATGTCCATTTGCCGGACGAACGCGCCGGCTTTTATGAAGAAGCATATGTGGTGGCTTCACAGCCGGGTTTTCCGCTCGATACCCGCGCTTTGATTGAAGCTGAGCACGCCAAATGGACCCGGCTTCATTGATGTTTTTAGCACTGCATCTTGACCGGGCAGGCTCACGCTCTTGTTCAACAACCGCACCAAACGCACCTAAGTTGGGCTGGAATGCCGACTTAGCCATGCCTGTCGAAAAATGCGATAATGCTAAGTTATTGATTATTATCGCGCAACCGAATATTTCATGAAGCTGCTGTTCGAATTTTTCCCTGTGATTTTGTTTTTCGCGGCATACAAGATGTTTGACATCTATGTCGCGACGGCGGTCGCCATTGTGGCGACTATTATGCAAGTCGCCTATTTGAAATTGAGCGGCAAAAAAGTGCAAACCATGACATGGATCGGCCTCGGCATTATTGTTGTCGCGGGCGGTGCCACGATCATTTTCAAGAACGAAATGTTCATCAAATGGAAACCGACAGTGCTATTTTCGGCGATGGCGTTAGCGATTGGCGTCGCCCAGTTTATTTTCAACAAGAATCCGATAGCGGTCATTTTCAATGATCAAATTCAGGCGCCGGATTTTGTCTGGCGCAAGCTGTCACTGGCATGGATTGTTTTTTTATTATTCGTTGCCGTTTTGAATCTTTACTTTGTTTACTACCAATCAACCGATGTTTGGCTCTACTTCAAAACCTTCGGCGATATGGCATTGTTTATGATATTCATCGTCGCACAAATGTTTTGGCTCTATCCCTATATGCCCAAAGATGATGACGATAAATTAACTGTCATTGCAGTTGCAGATACGACGGCAGTTCATGGGGATTCCGGCATCAACACGAAAGCGAAAAAAGTCTAATGCTCTACGCCATCGTTTGCGAAGAATTGCCTGGCGCGCTTGAACGCCGTATGGCCAATCGCCCGGCTCATGTCGAGCGCCTGAAAGCACTGCAAGCTGAGGGGCGCTTGTTGTTGGCCGGTCCCCATCCATCAATTGACTCAGAAGATCCTGGTCCCGCCGGATTTTCAGGCTCACTCATTGTTGCTGAATTCGCATCGCGTGAAGCGGCCATTGCCTGGGCATCGGAAGACCCGTACAGCAAAGGCAATGTGTATTCCAGCGTGACTGTTAAGCCGTTTAAAAAAGTGTTTCCAAGCTGAATGATTTCCGTCCGCGAACAAATCGAGATACGCCTGCAAGCACTTAACCCGGCGCAACTCGAAGTTATAGACGACTCCGACGCACATGCGGGACATGCGGGTGCAGCACAGCATGCGGAACGGGTCGGCACAGCCCATTTGCAATCGGCTGAGTCACACTTTGAATTAATGATTGTGTCTGCCGCGTTTCAAGGCAAACCGCTGGTAGCCAGACACCGGATGATTTATGAACTGTTGGATGATTTAATGAAAACCCGGATTCACGCACTGAAGATTGACGCACGGACTTTGTAAGTTTCAAGTTTTTTATTTTGTATTTTTTTGTTACACACACTTTGTTTTATTTTTTTGTTAAGGAAAACTCATGCAATTCAAAATGAAAACCATCACCGCTTCCATCGGCGCTGCTGCCGCTCTCGCATTTGCCATTTCGGCACCTATCGCTTTTGCCCAAGCCAAGGCAGAAAAGCCGGCTAAAGCCGCCAAGTCTGCAGCCGGCGCTGCCAGCGGTCTAACGGTCAACGGCGTGGTCATTCCCAAGGCTTATTTTGATGCCATGAACCGCGAGCGCGAGGCTTCCGGCCAACCATCGTCACCTGAAGTCGCGAACGCGATTCGTGATGAGCTGATCAACCGTGAAATTCTTTCCCAGGCTGCCCGTAAAAAAGGCGTGGACAAAGAAGGTACGGTCGCCGCACAAATGGATATGGCTCGTCAAGCTGTACTAATCCGCGCTTACTTTGATGACTTCATCAAAGCCAACCCGATTTCGGATGCGCAGCTGAAGGCGAACTTCGACGCAGCACTCGCGCAGGCTGGTAGTAAAGAATACAAAGCGCGTCATATTTTGGTTGATTCAGAAGACGAAGCAAAAACCATCATCGCTAATTTGGGCCGTGGCGAAAGCTTTGAAAAACTCGCCAAAGAAAAATCGAAAGACACCGGTTCCAAAGACAACGGTGGCGATCTCGATTGGGGTCCTGCCGGTCGCTATGTCCCTGAATTTGGCAATGCTTTGAAAGCACTGGCCAAAGGTGGCATGACCGCCACACCGGTGAAATCACCATTTGGTTACCACGTGATTCGCCTCGACGATGTGCGCGACATGAAAGTGCCCGCATTCGACGAAGTTAAAGAAAACATTCGCCAGCGTGCACAGCAAGAGCAGGTATCCGCACTGGTGAAGAGCTTGCGCGAAAAGGCCAGCATCACGGGTCAGTAATTTAGTGTCTGGCGTTGAACTAAATCATTAGTCATCGCCAGCAAAAAAAGGGCGGCCATTTATGGGCCGCCCTTTTTTCTACAGGATGTCTATCGTAATCCAAACAAAATGGCTTGCCTAGCATTGCGTCGTTGATGGGTTTCGACTAACGTATTGATATGAACAATCAGATCCAAGTGCAATTCGCCAAAGCGGGCAATTTATACCGCTTAGAGGTATCGGTCTCTCCGCTATTGCCGCGCGAAATCCCCACGGTTGTCGAAGCATTCACCACCCACTGGACAAAACCCGAAGAAGTAGACCGCGCCAAGGTCTGTGATGCAACCGCGCTGGTGTTGATAGCCGACCATGAAATCCGTGCCGGCGAACGCCCTGCCGATATCGCCCGTACGCTGAGCTATGCGATCTGGAAGCAACTGGATCGCTATGTAAAAGTGACTGTTGAAGCAACCTATCTGGGCGAAAATCCTGACTCGCACTTTGAGTTTGGCGAATCACAATACGCGACCGCGTTTGGTGCCCGGTTCGAAAACTAGCCTAATCTAGCGCCGCAGTTGATCAAGCCACCCAAACCCGCGCATTCCTGAACATCTGCATCCACGGGCTCTCGCGTGATGCCTGTGCCCACTCTTTGGGATGCCATGACAAATTCACATTCAGCGCCACCCGCTCAGGGTGCGGCATCATGATCGTGAAACGTCCATCCGGCGTGGTAAACGCAGTCATACCCAGCGGCGAGCCATTAGGGTTGGCGGGGAATGCTTCCGTTACGCGGCCGTAACCATCGACAAAATGCGCGGCGGTGAGCCAGCGCACCGCATCTTGCTGCGCTTTATCCCTGAACACGGCCTGTCCTTCGCCGTGTGCGGTCGCGACCGGCAATCGCGAGCCCGCCATGGCCGCGAACAGAATGGAAGGCGATTCGCGAATTTCCAGCAGCACAGTGCGGGCTTCGTACTGTTCGCTTTTATTGCGCTCCAAATGCGGCCAATTTTCTGCGCCCGGAATGATGGTGTTGAGATTCGACATCATCTGGCAGCCGTTGCACACCCCCAGCGCGAAGGAATCGCTACGTTTAAAAAACGCTTCAAACTCATCGCGGGCGCGGGCATTGAACAAAATCGATTTGGCCCACCCTTCTCCTGCGCCCAGCACATCGCCATAGGAAAACCCACCGCAAGCGGCGAAACCCTTGAAGTCCTGCAAGCGCACACGGCCCGCAATGATGTCGCTCATATGGACATCGTGCGCCTCAAAGCCAGCTTTGGTGAAGGCATGGGCCATTTCAAGCTGGCCGTTCACACCCTGTTCGCGCAATATCGCGATCTTCGGGCGCACTCCGCTGGCAATGAACGGCGCGGCGGGGTTTACTGTCGGGTCATAGCTTAGTCTGGCGTTCAGGCCGGGATCTTTCACATCCAAAATACGATCGTATTCTTGTCGCGCACTGGCGGGGTTATCACGCAGTGATTGAATCTGGTGGCTAGTCTCTGACCAAGCGCGTTGCAAAGCAACACGTGCTTCTGCCAACACCGGTTTGGTGCCGCGAATAATGCGCAGCTCGTCGGTTGCATTCAAGTGTCCGATAATGTGGCTGACGCTACCCAAACCGGCATCTCGCAATGTTTGCATCACAACCGTACGATCCGCTTTGCGGACCTGGATGACGGCACCCAGCTCTTCATTAAAGAGTGCGGCCAACAAGGCATCATTCTCGCCGAGCTTCTTCGAGGTTGCGGTCACATCGTAATCATCAACATCGGTTTCCTTTTCATTGAAGATCAGGGTATCCATGTAAATGGAAACACCGACATGCGATGCGAACATCATCTCTACCAGCGTGGCCAGCAAGCCGCCATCCGAGCGGTCGTGATAGCCCAGAATTTTGTGATCGCGTGCCAGCTGTCGCACCGCCATAAAGAATGATTTAAGCGCATTGGCATCGTCAACATCAGGCGCGCGATTACCAACCTGCGCATAAACCTGCGCCAGCGCCGACGCACCGAGGCGGTTTTTTCCGGCCCCCAGATCAATCAGAATCAGCTCGGATTCTTTCTCCGCGGCATCCAGCTCCGGCGTCAGCGTGGCACGGGCATCCTGCACCGGCGCGAACGCCGAGATGATCAGCGAGACCGGGGCAATCACCTGTTTTTTATCTTGATCGTCATTCCAGGCTGTTTTCATCGACAGCGAATCTTTACCCACTGGAATGGAAATCCCCAGCGCCGGGCATAGCTCCATTCCGACTGCCTTCACGGTCGCGAATAATTTTGCATCTTCACCCGCCACGCCGGCTGCTGCCATCCAGTTAGCGGAGAGTTTGATATCCGAAATATTTTTAATGTCGGCGGCGGCAATATTGGTAATAGCCTCGCCCACCGCCATGCGGCCCGAAGCAGGCGCATCGATAATCGCGATTGGGGTGCGCTCACCCATCGCCATTGCTTCACCCAGATCCGTGTTGTAGCCCATCAGCGTAACCGCACAATCGGCTACTGGCACCTGCCACGGACCGACAAATTGATCGCGCGCTGTGAGGCCACCCACCGAACGATCACCGATCGTAATCAGAAATGATTTGTCGGCAACCGTTGGCAGCCGCAGCACTCGATAGACAGCTTCTTTTAGTTCAATCGCGCTGGTATCCAGCGCGATCAGCACTGGTGTAATCGATGCCACATCGCGATGCATACGCGGCGGCTTGCCGAGCAACACATCCATATCCATATCGACAGCATGGTTGGAAAACAAGGGATCAGTCACAACCAATTGCTGCTCGGCAGTCGCTTCGCCTACCACGGCAAACGGACAACGTTCGCGCTCACAAAATTGTTTGAACAACGGCAATGAAGCAGGTGCGATAGCCAGCACATAACGTTCCTGCGACTCATTACTCCAGATTTCTTTCGGGCTCATGCCAGGTTCTTCACTTGGCACGGCGCGCAGATCAAATTTTGCGCCCATGCCGCCAGCATGCGCCAGCTCAGGCAGTGCATTCGAAATGCCGCCCGCCCCAACATCGTGCAGCGACAGGATGGGATTGGCTTCGCCCATTTGCCAACACGCGTCAATCACTTCCTGACAGCGCCGCTCCATCTCGGCATTGGCGCGCTGTACCGAATCAAAGTCGAGCGCTTCAGTATTAGCGCCCGAGGTCATGGATGAGGCAGCCCCACCGCCGAGACCAATACGCATACCGGGACCACCGAGCTGGATAAGCAGCGTGCCGGGGCCAAATGGTTTTTTGTGAGTATGGCGATCAGAGATATTGCCCAGACCACCGGCAATCATGATCGGCTTGTGATAGCCGCGCACCACTCCATCGGCCAATTGCTCATAAGTGCGGAAATACCCAGTCAAATTGATGCGGCCAAATTCATTGTTGAACGCCGCGCCACCCAAGGGGCCTTCAATCATGATATTCAGCGCCGAAGCGATCCGCGAGGGCTTGCCATAGGCGAGTTCCCAAGGTTGCGGCGTCGCTGGAATATTCAGGTTCGATACCGAAAAACCGGTAAGTCCCGCCTTGGGCTTTGCGCCAATTCCGGTGGCACCCTCGTCACGAATTTCGCCGCCTGAGCCAGTCGCGGCACCGGGCCACGGCGCAATCGCGGTGGGATGATTATGCGTCTCGACCTTCATCAGAATATGGGTTTTATCCACATGAAAATCATATTTACCCGCAGTTGGAAAAAACCGCTCGATCATGGCACCTTCCATCACCGCGCAATTATCCGAATACGCCACCACGGTTCCCTGCGGCGTTACCGCATGGGTATTACGAATCATGGCAAACAGGCTTTTGTCCTGCGCTGCTCCATCAATGGTCCACGACGCATTAAAAATTTTATGCCGGCAGTGTTCCGAGTTCGCCTGCGCAAACATCATCAATTCGACATCAGTGGGGTCACGCTTTATTTTTGTGTAGTAATCAAACAGGTAATCAATTTCATCCGGCGATAACGCCAGACCCATCTCGCGGTTGGCGAGCTCCAGGGCAGGCTTGCCATCGCGTATCGTCGGCACAGTAGCGAGCGGCTGCGGCGCTTGGCTGATGAAGAGTTCAGCAGCAGCATCAAACGAAAAACGCACGGCCTCCGTCATAGGGTCATGGATCATGCGAACAATGCTGTCGCGTTCTACCTTCGTCATCACGTCATCGGCGGCGGCCGTTTCAATATAAAAAGCGGTGCCGCGCTCGATGCGCTTGATCATGCCCAGGCCGCAGTTGTGCGCAATATCGGTTGCCTTCGAGGCCCAAGAAGAGATCGTGCCAATTCTAGGAATAACCAATAACGGCGGGCTATTTGAGGCATTTTTGCCTGAAACGCCTCTCCCAGAGCCATCTTTTAAAAATTTTTCTGTATGGATATCACCATACGTTAACAACTTCTCCAGCACCACCATTTCGCTTGCCAAGAGCGGTGCAGCCGCTTGGATGAAATGTACAAACTCCGCCCGAATCGCGCTAACTGACGGATGCTGTGACCTTAAAGTGCCCAGCAGTTTTTCAACCCTGAAAGGGGATAACGCGGACGAGCCGCGCAAAGTCAGCAATAAAAGGGGGGTGGCGGATGGGAGTGTCATGGCGGGAAATGAAAGAGCAACTGAGCGCAGGCTCCGCACTGGAACCAGATGATGAGTCGCGAATTAAATCAAACCCGAATTATACGGGACTCGTTGCTGATCGGCCGCTTAATGGTCCTCAAGTAGCCACTCAATCGTTGCTCAACCCGCCGCTATGTCCAGCGCAGACGCACTCGCACGGCACGAAAATCTTCTGCATTCATACTGTCCCGCCAAAGGGGCAAGATGCGTGGCCAGAGTTTTCTGATACGACCATCACCCGGTAAGCGGTATGGCACAGCGGCGAACCACGGCATCACGAATGCGCCATCGGACACTTCACCTTGCTGGACTGCAGCATTACGGCATTGAAGGCGTATTCCCAGCTTTGTTTTAGGTGTAGGTAAAGGCGCAGCGGCCTTGCGGTCGTTGCTGCCTTTGAATGCGCGATGGATTAAGCTGAACCCAGCGGGGATCCGCAGTTAAAACTTTCATGTCAAAAAATCACGCATCTGCACTAAAATAAGGTTTGCTGAATAATTTCTTAATGACCGAAGTATGAACGAATCCTGGGCAACAACGCTGACACAACATGGCGCGCAGTTTGAAAATGGCCGTGTGCAAACTTACACCTCCCTGCACGCTGAGCTGGTTGCCGCTGAGGATGGCACAGTGTTTTGTGACCTGTCGCATGAGGGATTGATTCTGGCTTCCGGCGACGACGCCGTCGCTTTTCTGCAAGGGCAGCTCAGCAATGATGTGCTGGCGCTTGCTGCTGACATTGCAAACGGAACCGCACAATGGAACAGTTGGAGCAGTCCCAAAGGTCGCCTGCTGGCAACATTTCTGATGTGGCGCGGCAAGCAAAGCGTGTTCATGCAATTGCCGCGCGCCTTGCAGCCCGCCATACAAAAACGGCTGGGCATGTTTGTACTGCGCTCAAAAGTAAAACTCGACGATGTCAGTGGACAGTGGGTCAAGCTGGGCATTGCGGATCGTAACGCAAATCGGCTAGAGGCCAGTATTCATGCGGTGTTTGGACCGATTAAGCTTGCGCCCATGCAAACCATACACACTGAGCTTGGTCGCATTATTCGCCTGTCACCCCATCGCTTTGAAGTTGTCGCCAGCGTTGAAAATGCGGCATTGATTTGGCAACAATTGAGCGCAGTTGCCAAGCCTGTCGGCGCACCTGTGTGGGAGGGATTTGCGATTCGCGATGGCGTTATCACGATTCTGCCGGAAACCCAGGATGCGTTCGTTGCGCAAATGGCGAACTTTGAATTGATCGGTGGCGTCAACTTCAAAAAGGGCTGCTACCCCGGCCAGGAAATCGTCGCCCGCACCCAGTATCGCGGCATTTTAAAACGGCGCATGGTGTGGGTACACGGGAAGGCCGAAGTTATGCCCAAACCCGGCGACAGTATTTATGCGCCAGAATTTCTCGATCAGGCGGCCGGGCAAATCGCGAATATCGCCCCCAGTCTGGACGGCGGCTTTGATGCCCTGGTGGTCGCCCAGCTGGACAGCATTAACGCGAACTCATTGCGGCTCACGGGGGTTGGCGGCGAAGTGCTTTCTATCCAGCCACTGCCGTACTCGTTCATTTAATACGATGGTGAATTTTCCCCCCAGAAGTTTTACCGCTTTGCTGGCTTGGTTAACTTGGTTGGTGGCCTCAACTTCCATTTGCGCAGCATCTGCGCCACCGTCTGAATCACTGGCACCGCCCAACCTCGTGGTCATAAGTGAACGCATTACCACAGTCGGCCAACCCTCTGCCGACTGGCTGAGTGGCTTGAAGTTACAAGGCTACGACGCGGTAATCTATCTGGCACCTGCAACGGTTTCGGATGCTGTCAAAGATGAGCCGCTGATCGTGTCGCGCCAAGGCTTGATATTTGTCAATATTCCCATCAAGTTTGCCAGCCCAACTGAGCAGGACTTTGAGAATTTTGCGGCGGTCATGGTCGCGCTCAACAAGAAAAAAGTGTTGGTCCATTGCCAGATAAACCTGCGCGCCTCATCAATGGTTTTTCTGTATCGAACTATCGTTCTAAAAGAAAACCCCAATACGGCTTATGACTCAGTATCGAAAGTCTGGGTGCCTGACGGTGCTTGGAAGCAGCTCATTCAGGATCAGTTGAAGAAACATCACATCAACTTTGTACCGTTTTGACAATACAACAGTACTCAATATTGTCGGCCGCTAGGCCAGTGCGCGGCGCATTTCCAGATGTGGAATACCCGCTTCGGCAAACTCGGACCCGTGCGACAAAAATCCCCGTTTGAAGTAAAACGGTGTGGCATG
>JAYVEV010000089.1:0-26064 GCA_043773745.1 Burkholderiales bacterium
ATGGTCGAAGGGCCAGAGCGCATTAAGGTAAAAGCGCTGGCAGATACGGTGGCGGATGCGGTTCGCGCGGCGGCTTGAGGGATGGCGTATTAAAAACAAGGTGCCCGTCCAGCTTGCCGTTGAAGACATTATTGCTTCAAAAGCCCCGCCAGTAATTGAGTTTCTCGTTTTTATTACATATGTGCTATTGAATCAATGCGCCGCTTTTCCGTAAAAAAGTGAGATCGACAAAATTCGAGCCACGATCATTTTTGGATGTGAAAACCAGCGTCATCCCTTCCAGGTCAAAACGCTTTTCGCCGCTTAGTGATGCGGCGATATTGGCACGGGATAAATCGTGCCCACTTCGCTCGAGTGCCCGCACTAACCCTTTGGCGGCCAAAAACCCTTCGAGCGTGAGATGCGAAAGAGGCTCATCGCGATATTTTTTCATCAGGGTACGGTGTTCAAACTGCAGCTTGGTCGTGTTTGCCTCGGGATGCGGAACAACCTGCGTGAGCATGGCGCCCGCCGCGAAATCAGGGGTGGCAAGCTCAATCAAGGTGCGATGGTTGATGGTCGAAAAGCCCACCACGTTGGCACCTTTATTGAGCGGGCGGAAGCGCCTTAAAAATTCTGCGCTTGAAATCGTATCGGCCGCAATCACCACGACCTGCGCCTTTATTTTAGTGAGTCCCCGGCTAATCGCATCAATATTTTTGAGATCGGTATTGAGCACGCTGCTGTTCATTAGTGTCAGGCCGCGCGCTTTGAGTTGGGCGGCCATTTCTTTTCCGATGGTCGCACCAAACGCATTGTCGGTGGTGACCACGGCGAACGTGGTGTTACCGAGCAAACTGAAGTGTTGAATGATGTGTCTGGCTTCATCGCGATAGGTCGGACGGACAAAATAAATACGGTCCGTACCTTTGTCCAGTTCGGCCCCGCTTAACGGTGCGTACAACGTTATTCCCGATGCCTTAAAGGCGCTGTCTTTGGCAAGCGCCTGCAAACCCTCATCACCCATAAAACCAAACAGCACATTAGCTCTCTGCTTGTCGATCAGCTCATGCGTGAGAGCAACCATATTCATGGCTTTGCCTTCATCATCTTTAAGTAGCACCGTAATTTTGCGGCCGTTGACCCCGCCCTGTGCATTGATATGATCAAAATAAGTTCGTGCTCCGGCCACATAATCGCGGCTGATATCGCTATTGAGGCCAGACTGGTCAGTCACAATCCCAACCTTGATATCCTGGCCCCATACATTAGTGATAGTCGTTGATAACAGAAGACATATCACTGCAACAACCGAAAAGAGGAGCTTTTCCACGCGAAATTTTGTGCCTTCAACAGGCTTCAGCAAGGCGTTTTGAGCAGACATCATTTTCTATCGACACCGTTAATAATTAAGTAAGGTGACAGGATAGATTCTGAATGTTGCGCTATCGAGACAATCCGCCGAGAGGGACTGTTATGATGATTTATGTCACTATGAAAGTGGCCGTGAAGCAAAAAAAGCCTGATTTTATTCAGGCGTTTTTGTTTGAGCGAAGATGTTTTTGAGATTAACCAAATCGTCCGGTGATGTAGTCTTCCGTTTCTTTTCGCTTGGGCTTGATAAAGATTTCATCGGTCACGCCGTATTCCATCAGCTCACCTAAATACATATACGCGGTGTAGTCGGATACTCGCGCGGCCTGCTGCATATTGTGGGTGACGATGGCGATGGTGTAATCGGCTTTCAGCTCGTGCAGCAGCTCTTCAATTTTCGCGGTTGAAATGGGATCGAGCGCCGAGGTCGGTTCGTCCAATAATACGACTTCTGGTTTCACCGCAACGGCGCGCGCAATGCACAGGCGCTGTTGCTGCCCCCCCGAAAGTGACAAGCCGCTTTGCTTCAGCTTGTCCTTTGCCTCGTTCCAGATGGCCGCTTTGTTGAGTGCCCACTCAACACGTTCGTCCATTTCGGCCTTGGATAAATTTTCGTAGAGCTTCACACCGAAAGCGATATTGTCGTAAATCGACATGGGGAACGGCGTTGGTTTTTGAAACACCATGCCAACCCTGGCGCGCAGGAGATTCAGATCCTGGCCTTTTTCAAGCACGTTCTGTCCATTCATGATGATCCTGCCCTCAGCCCGCTGGCCGGGATATAAATCGTACATGCGGTTAAAGGTGCGCAGCAAGGTTGATTTTCCGCAGCCGGAGGGACCGATAAATGCGGTGATGCGCCGCTCTAGAATGTCGAGATTAATATTCTTTAATCCCTGAAAACTGCCATAAAAAAACTGCAGATTATCAACCTTGACTTTAACGGCAGGCGGCGCGGAGGAGACGATTTGGTTCATTTATGTTCCATCTTTTTGATTGGTGCAGTTTGGTTGTACTAGCTTTTCTGGCGCTGATCAAACAGCGCGCGGGCAAATATATTCAATGCCAATACGGAGAAAGTAATGAGCATTGCACCAGCCCATGCCAGCGATACCCAATTCTCAAACGGGCTCATGGCGAATTGAAAAATAACCACCGGCAAGTTGGCCATCGGCTCATTCATATCGGCCGACCAGAATTGGTTATTTAAGGCAGTAAATAACAACGGAGCGGTTTCACCGCTGATACGGGCGACCGCCAACAACACACCCGTCATCACGCCGCCTTTCACGGCACGCAGGGCGACATACAAAATCATTTTCCACTGCGGCGCACCTAACGCGGCAGCGGCTTCACGCAAGCTGGTTGGCACCAGCGTGAGCATATTTTCGGTGGTGCGGACCACCACGGGAATGGCAATCAGGGCCAGTGCGCAAGATCCCGCCCAGCCTGAGAAATGTTTCACTTGTGCCACATAGATGGCGTAAATAAACAATCCCAAAATAATCGACGGTGCAGATAGTAAAATATCGTTGATGAATCGCGTGGTCGGGCCAACCCAACCGCGAGTACCGAACTCCGCTAAATAGATGCCGGCCAAAATACCAATGGGAGTTGCAACCAGTGTGGCTACGCCCACCATGACCAGGCTGCCAAAAATAGCATTGGCTAGGCCGCCCTCACTGCCGGGTGGCGGCGTCATTTGCGTGAAGATGGCGATATTCAAGCCACCCATTCCTTTAGAGACCAGAACAAATAAAATCCAGAATAAAAATGCCATGCCGATCGACATGGCCGCCATCGCCAGTATCAGTGCCACACGGTTGATGAAAAGCCTTTTTCTATAAAGCGCGCTCATGTTTTCATGCCTTCTTTTTTCGCGAGTTGCGCTAGCATTAGTTTGGCCAGCGCCAACACCACGAATGTCAGCAAGAACAACACCAGTCCCAACGAGATCAGTGCCGAGATATGTAATTCATGACTTGCCTCGGCGAATTCATTGGCCAGTGTGGAGGCAATTGACGAACCGGGTGCAAACAGTGATGCGGCAATTTTGGGTGTGTTGCCGATCACAAACGTAACCGCCATGGTCTCGCCAAGCGCTCGGCCCAGCCCCAGCATAATGCCGCCAACAACGCCCGCCTTTGTGAACGGCAACACGATATAACGCACCACTTCCCAGGTCGTCGCGCCGACACCATAGGCGGACTCTTTGAGCATCGGCGGCACCACTTCAAAAACATCACGCATGACCGACGCTATAAACGGAATCACCATCACTGCCAGTATGATGCCCGCTGCCAAAACCCCGATGCCCATTGAGGCGCCTTGAAATAGCTGGCCGATGTAGGGCAGCGGGCCCAGGTATTTTGTCAAAGCGGGCTGGATGTATTCCGAAAAAATCGGCGCAAAAATAAACAGGCCCCACATGCCATAAATAATGCTTGGAATGCCGGCAAGTAACTCGACGGCAGTACCCAGCGGGCGCTTAAGCCAGGCAGGGCATAGCTCAGTCAGAAATACCGCAATGCCAAAGCTGATCGGGATGCCAAACAGGAGCGCAATAACGGACGTCATGACAGTGCCATAAATCGCGTTTGCGGCACCATAATTATGGGTAACCGGGTTCCATTCGGTGCTGGTCAAAAAGCCCAAGCCAAATTTTTCAAAAATAGGGATTGAGCCTTGAATCAGCGAAAAAATAATCGCGCCCAAAATAAGCAGCACGAACAACGCGAACATCAGCGTCGTGTAGCGAAAAGCGGTATCTTGCCAGCGTTGCCGGGCTAATTTGCTTGCCAAGGCTTGTAATTGTTGTTCACGCGACACGTATTGGCCCTTAGCGGTCAATGGGGAAGAGGCATCAATGCCAGCGATGCTCATGAGTATTACATCCTATTCTACTGAAGGGCACCTTTAAAAATCCAAATTTCGTCTCGATACGTTGTTGTTCACAAAAAATATCTTTCTACACATTAAATATATGCTGCGCCGATATTTTTTGTTCACGCCTGATCGTAAATAAGCTCACTTAGAACTTTGAATTTTTAGAGGTGCCTGGAAGCTGTAAAAAATCGGGCCACCTGCGCATACATTTGCGCAAGCGGCCCGCATTCCCTATTTCAATTTCAACTATTCACTCACAACAAAATTGCGATCGCCCAGCACCTATTTCCAAACGGGTTGGCCAGCGGCATTTTTGATCTCACTCTTCCACATGGCTTGTACCAGCTTTACGGCGTTATCCGGCATCGGCACGTAGTCCATTTCTGCTGCTGACTTGGCACCATTTTTGTATGACCACTCAAAAAACTTGAGTACGGCCAGTGCCTTTTCTGGCTTGTCCTGTGATTTGTGCATGAGGATGAAGGAAGCGCCGCTGATGGGGTAACTATCTTTACCTGGCTGGTCAGTCAGCACCAGAAAAAAGCCCGGTGCTTTTGCCCAATCGGCATTGGCTGTGGCGGCCTGAAAAGTCAAATCATCAGGCTGAATAAAGTTACCAGCTTGATTTTTAATTGCGGCGTGTGTCATTTTATTTTTCTTGGCATACGCATACTCGACATAGCCAATTGAACCCTTGATTCGCTGCACATACGCGGCTACACCTTCGTTACCTTTACCGCCCACCCCTTCAGGCCAGGCAACAGACTGATCTGCACCGACTTTTGTTTTCCACTCGGTGCTAACCTTAGCGAGGTAATCCGTGAATAAAAATGTCGTGCCTGAGCCATCAGAGCGGCGCACCACAGTGATCGGATCAGCAGGCAATTTCAGGGTTGGGTTCAAGTCACCGATGGCTTTATCGTTCCAGGTTTTAATCTGGCCCAGAAAAATATTGGCAACAACAGGACCGGTCAAACGCATGGCGCCAGCGGCAACACCATCAAGATTCACGACCAGTACCACACCACCAATAATGGCGGGGAATTGTACCAAGCCACCCTTAGCGAGTTCTTCTGGCGTTAGCGGACGGTCAGATGCGCCGAAATCAACCGTCTTGGCGCCGATCTGGCGGATGCCGCCACCCGAGCCAATTGATTGATAGTTCATGCTACTGCCAGACACTTTTTTGTAGTCATCAGCCCATTTTGCATAAATGGGATAGGGGAACGTGGCGCCCGCACCGGTTATATCGGTGGCATGGCTGGAGGTGGCGAACAGGCTGACGGTGGTAATGGCGCTCGCCGCCAAGCTTGTAAAGATTCGTTTCAAAGTCATTTTTGATCTCCGGTTAATCATAAAAATATGCGGTGTTTCTAAATATTTTTTTAGTTGTTGCAAGGATAGGGCTGAAATATGACGGCTTTATGACACTCTGGGCGCGCTTCACAGCGAGGATGTATAGGAAGTGGATTTCGCCATGTTCGACGTAGGCAGGCAATATTGGCTTCCCTATATGTTCACTGATCTGTGATGCAGTAAAAATCAATTTTATTTGCTTAGATTGTTTTACAATCAAGGCAATATCGCAAAAACATAAGAAAACCGTTTAAGAGTGAGAAGGCCGATGGTGTTGGTCCACTTACTCTCGCATTGGTTTGGCAGTAATTATTAATTTAATGGTGCACCACGCTTGTCTTTGCTTTTGATATTCCAATAATGACAAAAAAACTTTTCCGGCAAGAAGCCATCGATGCCCAACGCGAGAAATTCTTTGGCGAGGCAACCGTTGCCCGTCCGGTCACTCTATGGGCAATGACGGCACTGGCTATTGGTGCCGCTGCCATGATGATTACGGTGGCGGTGTGGGGCCACTACACGCGACGCGAAAGGGTTGAAGGCTTCCTGGCCCTCGATATCGGTGCGGCCCGGGTGCAGATACCCGATGCGGGCCGGGTGGCTGAGCTGATGGTGCGCGAAGGGCTGGAAGTGACCGCGGGCGCGCCCTTGGCGCGAATTTCATATGATCGTTCAACGGAGGCTTCATCGTCCACCGGCGCCCTGGTGTCGGGTGAACTTGCACAGCGCCGCATCATTCTGGCAAAAGAACAAGAACAGCTGCGTGAACTAGGGCAGCAGCAGGTTCAGCAACAGCGTAAAAAAGTAGTCGATTTGCAAACCGAGCTTCAGCAACTTGACCGCGAAATGAAGCTACAGGAGAAACGGCTCAATTCGGCGCGCGAGCAGGCGCAAAAATTTGTGGACCTGGCAAAAGACAAATTTTATTCCGATGTGGCGGTTCGCCAGAAGCAGGATGATGTGACCGATCAGGAAATCCGCCTGCAAGCATTGAAGCGCCAGCGTCTGGCCCTGGATCGCGATCTGTCCAATGCCCAGATGGAAGAACCGGCGATTACACTGAAATCACGTTCACAGGTTGACCAAATTTCACGCCAGATTAGCGAGGTACAGCAGACTCTGGCAACTGAAGACGCCAAACGTGAGACTGTGATCCGCGCCCCGATTACCGGCACGGTAACCAATATTGCGATTAGCCAGGGGCAATCGGTTGCAGCCGATGCATTGCTGGCCACCGTGCTACCGAAGGGCAGCGTGTTGCATGTTGAGTTACTGGTGCCCACCCGTGCGATTGGTTTCGTGACCAAGGGTAAAAAAGTGGTGATGCGTTATGAGGCGTTTCCGTTTGAGCGCTTTGGGCAGTATCACGGCGTGATCTCTGATGTGAGCCAGACGGTATGGTCTGCCGGTGAAAAAATCGGGCCCATGACGGTGCGAGAGCCAGTCTACCGGGTGACAGTGACGCTGGAGCAGCAGACGGTCAGCGCATTGGGGCAAACCGTGCCATTGCGCTCCGGGATGCTGGTCAATGCCGATATTTTGCTGGAGAAACGCAGCTTGTTCGAATGGATATTTGAGCCGGTTATCCAGCTTAAAGGTAGATTTTAAAGGCAGATTTTAAGGGGAATTTTGACTATGCCATTAAAGGGACATTGCTGAAATGGGCAGTTTTTTCGGGCGCAGAGTGCCGGTTATTTTGCAAAGCGAAGCACCGGAATGCGGTATCGCCTGCCTTGCGATGGTGGCGTCGTTTCACGGACATTTGACGGATCTCTCCGCGATGCGTCTGCGCCTTTCGCCCTCGCTCAAAGGGGTCACGCTCAAGCATGTGTCGCAAGTGGCGGAGGCGATGGGACTGGCCGCACGCGGCGTGCAGGTGCAACTGGAAAGCCTGAGCAAGTTGACGCTGCCCGCGGTGCTGCACTGGGATATGAATCATTTTGTGGTGCTGACCGAAGTGAGTCGCAAACATATCCTGGTCCACGACCCGGGGCGCGGTCGGCGAAAATTAACCTTTGCTGAGGCGTCCAAACACTTCACCGGCATCGCGATGGAATTCACGCCGACCGCGAGCTTTCGCAGGGTCGATGAACGCGAAAAAATCAGCGCCTGGCAGCTTTTCTCAGTCAGTGGTGGCCTGGGTGGCAGCGTGGCGCAATTGGTGTTTTTGTCGCTGGCGCTGGAAGTGTTTGCGATTGCGATGCCATTCTTTTTGCAGCTGGTGGTTGATCGGGTACTGGTCGGTCGTGATCGGGATTTGTTGACGGTTTTGGGCATTGCGTTTGGCGCACTGGTGATCATTCAAGTGCTCGTCACGGGGGTGCGCGCATGGGTCGGAGTCTATCTCAGCACCCATTTCAATATGCGGCTGCTGACGGCCCTGTTCAATCACCTGCTGAAGCTGCCACTGGCCTGGTTTGAGAAGCGGCATATTGGCGATATCGTGTCGAAATTTCGCAGCGTCGATGTGATTCAAAAAACCCTGTCCACCACCTTTGTGGAGACTTTTATCGATGGCGTGATGGTGTTGTTAACTGTTGCCGTGATGGCGTTTTATAGCGTCAAGCTGACGATTATTGTGGTTTCGGCCGCCGCACTTTATGCGCTGGCGAGATGGTATTTTTATTATCCGCAACGCTACGCAACCGATGAGCAGCTCGCTCACGAGGCCAAGGCCAGTACTCATTTCATCGAAACCCTGCGCGGCATGATGGCCATCAAGCTCAACCTGCGTGAAAATGATCGGCGTGCCGCCTACCAAAATCTGGTGGTAGAGCACATCAATGCCGGGGTGAAGGTGCAAAGCGTCGGCATTTTTCAGCGTGGTTCAAGCGGTCTTATTTTTGGGCTCGAAAGCGTGATCGTCATCTGGATCGGCGCCACGCTGGTGATGGACGGCATATTTTCAGTGGGCATGCTGTACGCGTTTTTGGGTTTCAAGCTGGTGTTTTTGACGCGGGTGAACAACTTGGTCGAAAAATGGAATGAATTCCGCATGCTTGACCTGCACGCCGAGCGCATTGCTGATATTGCCCTTGCCGAAAGTGAGCGGGCCTCCAGCACCGCCATGGTGATCGCCGAAAAGGCCGAGCCACTCATTATTGAAGCGCATAATCTGGGCTACGCCTACGGACCCGAGGGTTTCGCGTTCCGTCATATCAACCTGGAAATAAAACCCGGTGAAACTGTGGCCTTAATCGGCCCGTCCGGCTGCGGTAAAACCACTTTGCTAAAAGTGCTGCTGGGCCTGCTGCATCCAACCGAAGGTCAGGTATTGGTTAACGGCCGTGATCTGCGTGATTGGGATCTCGCCCAATATCGCGCCAGGCTAGGCGCCGTCATGCAGGACGATCAATTGTTCCTAGGCTCAATCGCTGACGCAATTGCCTTCGGCGGTGAATTTGATATGGACGATATCAAAACCTGCGCCACCGCCGCACAGATCAATACTGAAATCGACGGCTTCCCCATGGGTTACTCCACCTTGGTAGGTGCGCTAGGCACGACACTATCAGGCGGCCAAAAACAACGCGTTCTGCTTGCCCGCGCGCTCTACCGTCGCCCCCAGATACTTTTTTTAGATGAAACCCTCGACCAGGTAGATGCTGGACAGGAAGGACTCATCCGCCAAAATTTGGCGGGGCGTGTTTCAACTATTGTGCTGGTGAGTCATCGACCAGAGTCTGTGTTTGGAGTGCGGAAGATAAATTTGGTTGGTGAAGTTTAATTATAGTGAAACTGTAGCTTCGCCACCGCCCACCAGCATCAGCGACAGGTCATCAAGCGTTATTAGGTCTTTCGTCGTAACTTCGATAGTGTCGTTAATGACTTCGAATGTATTTAGTTCTTTGCTCATGGTGATCTCCGTTAGAATTAAATTGAGTTATTAAATTACAGTGAAACTGTAACTTCGCCACCACCCACCAGCATCAGCGACAGGTCATCAAGGGTTGCTACGTCATTTGTTGCAACTTCGATAGCGTCGTTAATGACTTCGAATGTATTTAGTTCTTTGCTCATGGTGATCTCCGTTAGAATTAAATTGAGTTATTAAATTACAGTGAAACTGTAGCTTCGCCACCACCCACCAGCATCAGCGACAGGTCATCAAGGGTTGCTACGTCATTTGTTGCAACTTCGATAGCGTCGTTAATGATTTCGACTGTGTTTAGTTCTTTGCTCATGATTGTTTCCTTTATTAATTAAACAGTTAGAATGGAAATGTGAACTAGTTCACATTTTGCAAGATTACTGCGATGTGTCGGTTTTATGCAAGGAGTAATTTGTGGGTGAAGTAGAACTTCGGGGTTCCGAAGAGGAAAAAACCCTGTTTAAGCAGGCTCAAGAGTTGATTACAGCTGCCCTTAAGACTGGGGCGTGCGATGACGTTCGCCTACTTGAAGCGCTGGCTTATAAATTGCCGTCGCTGGACGTCGATAAAGCTGTGCAGCTGAAGCTGATGCTTGATGCAGTCAAGTGTTTATACATAGCCGGTCGGCCGGAGAGTGGTCTAGCGGTTGCTCAGAAGACTCGTGATTTTGCACTTGAGCTTGCGGACGCTAAGTCGACTGCACTTGCGCTGACAATTTTGGGGGTATGTGCTGCCGATACGGGCAATTTGCCGCTGGCAATGTCTTCCTATGCCGATGCGCTTTCATTGGCTAAAAAAAACAATGATCTGTTTCAGCAGGGGCGTATTTGGCATAACTTAGGCGTGGCGCTTCAATATAGCGGTCTTTTTAGGGAAGCAATAGTCTGTTACTCAAAAGCGCTGGAGTTCACGGCGCTATCAAAAGATTTTGAGCCGACAATCCCCCATTTGCATATGAACATTGCCGCTTGTTGTTTAAATTTAGATGAAATTGGCCAAGGGCTCATTTCAATCAAGAAGGCAATTGAAACCTCCGTAGAGCCAACCGATGCGCATTCAATACTGAATCGTGTCCTCGCAGAAAATTATTACACACGCTTATTGCTAGAAGTTAATAACTTTGCAGGCGCTATTGAGCATGCAAAAGCGGCACGAAATTACGCCTCTCGGTCTCAGTCTCCTCGTGCAGATATATCTGCGTCCCTTGCGCAGGGTTTAGCGGAAGTCTTTTCTGGTCAAGCAGATGTAGGAATATCCAGGCTCGAAGGCACATTAGGGCGTGCAATCGCTTTAAAAGTCACAACAAGGGAAGTATTGGCGGCGCTTGTGAAAGCGTTCGAATATTTGGGCCAGCACGATAAAGCCCTCGAATATTTGAACAAAATGCTGGATGCTCAACGTAAAACCCAAGGAGCAAACGTGCTCCAGCACGTCAAACGCCACCTAGAACAATTGCATTCGGTGGAGCAGGGGTCTGGTCTTGAAGATGCAGAGCAGGTGCTGAAAAAAATGGAAACCCGTGCCGAGGTTTTCGAAGGGCGGATGGCAAAAGGCGAGCTCAAAAAGCGTGATCAGGAGCTTTTCAAAGCGCGTATCGAAGTCATGGAGCGTCTCGCTGTCGCTGCGGAGTTGCGTGATGATTCCACCGGCAAACATTCATACCGGGTGGGCCGCTTGGCGCAACTGTTGGCGCAGGAGATCGGCTGCAGCGACAGCGAAATCTTCATGATTGATATTGCAGCTCGCCTGCACGATATTGGCAAGGTCGGCATTCCGGATGGCATTTTGCTCAAGGCAGGGCCGCTGAATCACTCGGAGCGCGAAATTATGAAAACCCATGCCTCCATTGGTGCAGAAGTGCTCGCGCAAAGCCAGATTCCGCACATGAAAATGGCTGAAGATATTGCCCGCTATCACCATGAATGGTGGGATGGCTCGGGCTATCCCAATGGCGTGGTGGGCACTGATATTCCACTGTATGCACGCATTACGGCGCTGGCCGATGTATTTGATGCGCTGACGCATTTGCGTTCATACAAGCAGGCATGGACAGTCGATAGTGCATTGACTGAAATTCTGGCGTTGCGAGAGCGGCAATTCGACCCCAAGCTCACCGATTATTTTCTAGCACTGGTGTCGCGCTTGCGCCGCGAGCATGGCGATTTGGATAAATTGCTGGGAGCAGGCGCCGAGGACTCCCAGTTTCTGTTGTCGCGTCAGAAAATCAAAGAAACACTTGAATCAACCCATATCCCGGGTGTGCCACCGGAGCTGAGCCGATTTGATTTGCAGCGCTAAGCGACACCCAGCCTGGCCAATTTTGGGCTTCCAGCCACCAAAAAATCTCCCCTGATTTGCCGAGAACCCACCGGTCACGTTATAATCGCTGAGTTTGTCGGCTTGTGGAATTTTAAGCGTGCGAAATCGTCTTGTAGTGGGTAATTGGAAGCTGAACGGTGGCTTGGCGCAAAATGCGGCCTTGCTGACGCAGTTGGCTGGCAAAATTACTGCCCATGAAAGCCGAATTTGCGGGGTTTCTGTGCCGTTCGCCTATTTGGCGCAGGTTCAAACACTGTTGCAAAATACCTCGATTTCCTGGGGCTCGCAGGATGTGAGTCGCTTTGAGTCGGGGGCCTATACGGGCGAAGTAGCCGCCAGTATGGTGGCCGAGTTTGGCGGCCGGTTTGCGCTGGTGGGGCACTCGGAGCGGCGCGCAATTTTCGGCGATACCGATGAGTTTGTGGCGCAAAAATTTGGAGCTGCAAAGAAAGTCGGCTTAGAACCGATTCTTTGCGTAGGTGAGACGCTCGATGAGCGGATGGCGAGCAAGACCGAGCAGGTGGTTGCGAGGCAGTTGGATGCAGTCATCGCGGTTCATGGTGTTGCGGCATTGCAGGATGCAGTATTGGCATATGAGCCCGTTTGGGCGATTGGTACCGGCAAGACGGCAACACCTGGCGAGGCTGAAGCGGTGCATCAGTATCTTCGTCAGCATGTGGCGAACGCTGAAGGTGCGGCAGGTGTCAAAGTTGCAAATGCGTTACCGATTTTGTATGGCGGCAGTGTTAAGAGGTCAAACGCTGCCGAGTTGTTTGCGATGCCCAATATTGATGGCGGTTTGATTGGTGGGGCATCGTTAGTTGCGGATGAATTTTTAGGAATTTGGGCGGCACTCTGATCCCCGGAGCGTAAGGATTCAAATTTCGTTTAGGAATGATTATGTTGGTAAATTTTATTTTGATTTTTCATGTGATGGTTGCGGCTGCCATGATTGCATTGGTATTAGTGCAACACGGCAAAGGCGCTGATATGGGCGCGGCGTTCGGCACTGGCTCTGCGGGCAGCTTGTTCGGCTCCTCGGGAGCGGCGAATTTTTTATCGCGCTCCACCGCAGTCTGTGCAACGCTATTTTTTCTGACCAGCCTTGGCCTGACTTATTACCATGCGCCAAAGTTGGGCGGTGGTGTGATGGGTGATGTCAAAACGATTGAAGCGCCGGCGAAGACTGATGCGGTCAAAACGGACGTCAACAGTATTCCGGTTCCATCGGTTACAACACCACCAGCAGCGCCAGCCAGTGCGCCGGTAGCGCCAGCCGGAAGTGCAGACCCGAAATCGCAGCAAATTCCGAAGTAAAATTCGGGCAGTTAGTTTTAAATAGTTAGCTCTAAACTGTAAAAACTTTAGCCGTCGTGGTGAAATTGGTAGACACGCTATCTTGAGGGGGTAGTGGCGAAAGCTGTGCGAGTTCGAGTCTCGCCGACGGCACCAGTATTGATTAGTGATGCTTTAAGCAAGGCAAAGAGTAAAGATTAAAAGTTAAAAGTCGGGATTGCAGTCGTTGCTGATTGGTCGTATCCCAATAGCGGCTAGCTGAAATTCTGATTGTAAACATGCGTTATTCGGGTAGGCGATTCCCTCCCCCGAATCCCTGGGCCACCGTATTGATTCGAGCATGTTGGAAAATTACTTCCCCATTCTGATTTTTGTCATCGTCGGCATTGCGGTCGGCGTGTTGCCCTTGGTATTAACCAAAGGGTTGACCATGCTTCTCGGGCATGACAACCCCGACTCGGAAAAACTTTCCCCGTACGAATGCGGCTTTGAGGCGTTTGAAGATGCGCGCATGAAATTCGATGTGCGTTATTACCTCGTCGCTATTCTGTTTATTCTTTTCGATCTTGAGATTGCGTTCATGTTTCCCTGGGCGATTGTGTTTCAAGAGCTAGGCTGGTTTGGGTTTTGGTCAATGATGGTTTTCCTGGGCATCCTCGTGGCGGGTTTTATTTACGAGTGGAAAAAGGGTGCGTTGGACTGGGAGTAATGACGCAAGAAAGCCCGCGGCGCAAGTCTCAAATGGTCATAAACGGTTTAAAGTTTCGGAGAGCGTCATGCCTGAAGGTGGCGGTAGCATCACCCAGCAAGGGTTTGTAACAACATCCATTGATTCACTGCTTAACTGGAGCAGAACGGGATCGATGTGGCCGATGTCATTTGGGCTGGCGTGCTGCGCAGTGGAGATGATGCACGCCGGTGCGTCGCGTTATGATTTAGACCGCTTCGGCGTCGTGTTTCGTCCCAGCCCACGCCAGTCGGATGTGATGATTGTGGCAGGTACTTTGTGCAATAAAATGGCACCTGCACTGCGCAAGGTTTACGACCAAATGGCGGAGCCGCGCTGGGTCATTTCAATGGGCTCATGCGCTAATGGTGGTGGCTATTACCATTACTCCTATTCAGTTGTCCGCGGCTGCGATCGTATCGTGCCGGTGGATGTCTATGTGCCGGGTTGCCCGCCAACTGCTGAAGCACTTTTGTACGGCATCATTCAGCTACAAAACAAGATTAAACGTACTAATACGATTGCGAGATAACCCGGATGTCCGCTAAGCTAGATGCCCTAAAGGCCAGTCTGGAAGCCACTCTTGGAGCAGTGGCCGCAAGAATTCTGGTTGATAAAGAGCAAATTATTGTTGTGGTAAAAGCGGCCAATCTGATTGCCGCGATGACCGCGTTGCGCGATGATCCTGCGCTCGGATTCAGCCAATTGATTGATGCCTGTGGGATGGATTATGCCGAGTTCGGCGGCACTGAAGAATCCTCATCTCGCGGCCCGCGCTTTGCTGTCGTGTATCAGTTGCTCTCGCTTCAGCATAACTGGCGCGTCAGGGTACGCGCATTCGCAACTGACGATGATTTTCCGTTACTGGATTCGGTCATTGGTGTGTGGGCATCCGCTAATTGGTATGAGCGCGAGGCGTTTGATCTTTACGGCATTGTCTTTAACGGCCATCCGGATCTGCGCCGCATTCTCACTGATTACGGCTTTGTGGGTCATCCATTCCGCAAAGATTTCCCGGTCTATGGCAACGTCGAGATGCGCTACGACCCCGAGAAAAAGCGTGTGATCTATCAGCCTGTCACGATTGAGCCACGCGAAGTCGTGCCACGCGTCATTCGCGAAGAAAATTATGCAGGGCGCAAATAGCCATGGCTGAAATTAAAAACTACACCATGAATTTCGGGCCTCAGCATCCTGCAGCCCACGGCGTGCTTCGGCTGGTTTTGGAGCTGGACGGAGAAGTAGTTCAGCGTGCCGATCCGCATATCGGCCTGTTGCATCGCGCCACAGAAAAACTCGCTGAAACTCGCACCTTTATTCAAAGCGTGCCGTACATGGATCGGCTTGACTATGTGTCCATGATGGTCAACGAGCATGCGTATGTGATGGCAATTGAAAAATTGATGGGCGTTGCAGTGCCAGTGCGTGCCCAATACATTCGCGTGATGTTCGATGAAATTACGCGCGTTCTGAATCATTTGCTGTGGCTAGGTGCGCACGCACTGGATGTTGGCGCGATGACCGTTTTCCTCTACGCGTTCCGCGAGCGGGAAGATTTGATGGATTGCTACGAGGCGGTATCCGGAGCACGTATGCATGCGGCTTACTATCGTCCGGGTGGTGTGTATCGTGACCTGCCCGACCGCATGCCGCAGTACACAACTATGCAGGGGCGCAATGCTGAGGCCATGAAGCGCCTCAACGAAAACCGTCAGGGTTCATTGCTGGATTTTATTGATGACTTCACCCGGCGCTTTCCAAAATATATTGATGAATACGAAACCCTGCTGACCGACAACCGAATCTGGAAGCAGCGCCTGGTGGGCATTGGTGTGGTCTCGCCTGAACGCGCGCAGCAACTCGGCTTTACCGGCCCGATGCTTCGCGGCTCAGGTATCGCGTGGGACCTGCGCAAGAAGCAGCCCTATGAAGTCTATGACAAGATGGATTTCGATATCCCGATCGGCACCAACGGTGATTGTTATGACCGCTATCTGGTGCGCGTGCAGGAAATGCGTGAGTCGAACAAGATCATCAAGCAGTGCGTTGATTGGCTGCGCGTAAACCCAGGCGCGGTGATTACAGGTGACCATAAAGTTGCCCCGCCATCACGCGAAAATATGAAATCCAACATGGAAGAGTTGATTCATCACTTCAAGCTCTTTACGGAAGGTTTTCACGTGCCGCCCGGCGAGGTTTATTCAGCAGTCGAGCACCCGAAAGGTGAGTTCGGCATCTATCTGGTTTCTGACGGCGCCAATAAACCCTATCGGCTTAAAATCCGCGCGCCCGGTTTCCCGCATTTGGCAGCACTTGATGAAATGTCCCGTGGTCACATGATCGCGGACGTGGTGACGATCATAGGGACGCAGGATATCGTGTTTGGCGAGATTGATCGATGAGTAATGATATGGAAAATCAAAACACCGACGCGTTGCCTGCATTGTTGTCAATGGCGGCCAAACAAAAAATTGATCGCGAATTGGCGAAATTCCCGCCTGACCAGAAACAATCAGCGGTAATGGCTGCGCTGGCGATTGCGCAGGATGAGCATGGCTGGTTGCCCAATGAATTGATGGATGAAGTTGCCCAATATTTAGGCATGCCTTCTATTGCCGTTTATGAAGTTGCGACGTTTTACAATATGTACAACCTGAAGCCGATGGGCAAGCACAAGATTACGGTGTGTACCAATTTGCCATGCGCTTTATCCGGCGGTGTGGATGCAGCAGAATATTTAAAGCACAAGCTGGGCGTGGATTGGAAAGAGATAACAGCCGATGGCAAGTTCAGCGTGGTCGAAGGCGAATGCATGGGTGCCTGTGCGGATGCGCCGGTATTGCTGGTGAATAACAAGCGCATGTGCAGCTTTATGTCGAACGCGAAGCTCGAACAATTGATTGCGGAGCTTAAATAACATGGCACTCCTAGACTACGGCCCTGACGCCATATTGATGAAGGGTTTGACCGGTGAGGGCGATGACTGGCGCTTAAAAGCCTATGAAGCGCGCGACGGATACGCGGCGATTCGTAAAATTATCAGTACAGGCATGAAGCCCGAAGACGTTATTGCCGAGGTCAAAAAATCAGCATTGCGCGGTCGTGGCGGCGCGGGTTTCCCGACGGGCTTGAAGTGGAGCTTTATGCCGCGCGCGTTTCCCGGACCGAAATATCTGGTGTGCAATTCCGACGAGGGCGAGCCCGGCACTTGCAAAGATCGTGACATCCATCGCTACAATCCACATCAGCTGATTGAGGGCATGATTATTGGTGCCTATGCGATGGGCATCCCGGTGGGCTACAACTATATTCACGGCGAAATCTGGGCCGAGTACGATCGCTTCGAACAAGCCTTGGAAGAAGCGCGTGCCGCTGGTTATCTGGGCAACAATATTTTAGGTTCGGAATTTTCATTCCAGTTGCACGCCTTTCACGGCTATGGTGCCTATATTTGTGGTGAAGAAACCGCATTGCTTGAATCGCTCGAAGGCAAAAAGGGCCAGCCGCGCTTCAAGCCACCGTTTCCGGCATCGTTTGGCATGTATGGCAAGCCGACCACGATTAACAATACCGAAACCTTTGCTGCTGTGCCATTCATCATCCGCGAAGGTGGTGATGCCTTTCTGAATTTGGGTAAGCCCAATAACGGCGGCACTAAATTATTTTCAGTCACAGGGCATGTGGCAAGACCCGGCAATTACGAAGTCAAGCTGGGTACGCCGTTCGCAAACCTGCTCGAAATGGCCGGTGGTATGCGCGGCGGTAAAAAACTCAAGGGTGTCATCCCCGGCGGCTCATCAATGCCGGTCATCAAGGCCGATCTGATGATGGCAACCGATATGGATTATGACTCCATCGCTAAAGCAGGTTCAATGCTGGGCTCAGGTGCTGTGATTGTGATGGATGAAGATACCTGCATGGTGAAGGTGGCAGAGCGGCTGGCCTATTTTTACTATGAAGAATCCTGTGGTCAATGCACCCCGTGTCGCGAAGGTACTGGCTGGCTGTACCGAATCATTAGCCGCATTGAACACGGCCAGGGTCGCGCCGAAGATCTTGATCTGCTGCTGAATTTATCGGATCAAATCCAGGGCCGCACGATTTGCGCTTTGGGCGATGCCGCCGCGATGCCGGTGCGTGCGTTTGTGAAAAACTTTCGCGAAGAATTCGAGTATCACATCGCCAACAAGCGTTGTATGGTCAAGGCCGGCGGATATTCATCTGCTGCCGTGGATGAAGTACTGGCGATGGCAGCGGAATAAGCGGAAGACGAGAAACAAAAATGATCAATTTAGAAATCGACGGCAAGCAGGTTCAGGTTGAAAACGGCGCAACCGTGATGGAAGCGGCGAACAAGCTGGGCGTATTTGTGCCGCACTTCTGCTATCACAAAAAATTAAGTATCGCGGCCAACTGCCGCATGTGTCTCGTGCAGGTTGAGAAAGCGCCCAAGCCCTTGCCCGCGTGCGCCACACCGGCAACCGAAGGCATGAAGGTACAGACAGCATCCGAGTACGCCAAAAAAGCGCAAGAAGGCGTGATGGAATTTTTGCTGATTAACCATCCGCTTGATTGCCCGATCTGCGATCAGGGGGGCGAATGTCAGTTGCAGGATCTGGCCGTTGGTTACGGCAATGGCGCGTCGCGTTATCAGGAAGAAAAGCGGGTGGTGGTCAATAAAAACCTGGGCCCACTGATTTCAACCGACATGACGCGCTGTATTCACTGTACCCGCTGCGTCCGCTTTGGGCAGGAAATCGCCGGCGTGATGGAGCTTGGCCAGGCGGGGCGTGGCGAGCATTCAGAAATTCTGACATTTGTCGGCAAGACAGTGGATTCTGAATTGTCCGGCAACATGATTGATTTGTGCCCAGTTGGCGCGCTGACCTCCAAGCCGTTCCGTTATTCCGCCCGCACCTGGGAGCTTTCGCGCCGCAAATCAGTATCACCGCATGATGGCCTGGGCTCGAATCTGATTGTGCAGGTCAAGCAAGACCGGGTGATGCGGGTATTGCCGCTGGAGAATGAGGCAATCAATGAATGCTGGTTGTCGGACAAAGACCGATTTTCTTATGAAGGATTGAACTCACCAGAACGCCTCGCCAAGCCAATGGTAAAGCGTGCCGGCGTATGGACTGAGGCAGAATGGCCGGAAGCTTTGCAGGCCGTGGCAGATGGTTTAAGTGGCGTGAAGAGTAAGCATGGCGCGGAAGCAATTGGTGCAATGGCTTCGCCGCATCAGACGCTGGAAGAATTATATTTGCTCAATAAAGTCGTGCGCGGCTTGGGCTCACACAATATGGATGCCCGTTTGCGTCAGGCCGATACCAGCGCCGACGGCAAGCTTGGTGGTGCGCGCTGGTTGGGTATGAAAATCGCGGAAATGAGCGCACTGCAAAGTGTACTGGTGGTCGGCTCCACCATCCGCAAGGATCATCCGCTGATTGCCAATCGTCTCCGTCAAGCTGCGAAGAAAGGTCTGCAAATCAATCTCGTGCATTGCAGCGATGATGATTTATTGATGAAAGTTGCAAACAAAGCCATCGTTCGTCCAAGCGCAATTGCCATGACGCTGGCTGCGGTGGCGAAATCACTGGCTGACATCAAAGGTGTAACACTGTCTGCCGATGTTGCCACGATTGTCAGCGCTGCAACCGTATCAAGCGAGGCTCGTGCCATCGCACAAAGTCTTGCCGACAAAGAAAAAACAGCGGTATTCCTTGGCAACCTTGCTCAGCACCATCCAAGCTATGCAACGCTTCATGTTCTGGCGCAAGAAATTGCCCGTTTGGGCGGTGCCACATTGGGCTTCTTGGGTGAGGCAGCGAATAGCGTTGGCGCAGCGGTTGTTGGCGCTGAGCCCGGCGTCCACGGTTTTTGCGCGCAGGGCATGGTTAGCAAACCTCGTCGAGCTTATGTACTGCTCGGAGTTGAGCCCGAACTCGATTGTGCAGCGCCAGTGACCACAATTAACGCCCTGAAATCGGCTGAATTTGTGGTTGCACTTTCAGCATTTCAAAACGCTGCGCCAGATTATGCGCACGTCATTTTACCGATCGCGCCGTTCACCGAAACCGCTGGAACCTTTGTGAATACGGAAGGCACGGTGCAGTCTTTTAACGGTGTTGTGAAACCGTTGGGTGAAGCGCGCCCGGCATGGAAAGTGATTCGCGTATTGGGTAATTTGTTGGGTTTAAATGGGTTTGAGCAGGACAATGTTGATGCGATTCGTGCCGAAATTGCACCCAACTTACAAACTTTTGTATCGGCAAAATTAAACAATGCAATTGCGGGTATGGTGCCTAACATTCAGCCTGCCCAAACGGGCATCGAGCGCGTTGGCGAAGTGCCTATTTACGCCACTGACGCGCTGGTTCGTCGCGCGCCTTCATTACAAAAATCAGCCGATGCCAAGAACACAAAATTTGCTTACTTTGCCAGTGATGTATTCGCGCAACTGAGCTTGATAGAAGGTGCTGATGTCAGCATTAGTCAAGGTGACGGTAGCGCAACATTGGTTGCAAGGTTGGATGCAAAATTGGCGGCAGGCTGCATTCGCGTTGCGACAGCAACAGCCTCAAACACAAGGCTGGACGGGGCGTTTGCGGCATTGACCGTGCAAAAAATTGTGCTTTCGGCTGCCGCAGATTAACGCGCCTGATCTTTAAAAAATAACATGATCGATACTCTTTACCAAACACTAGACGCGGGTTTTAGCAATCAATTGGGTGCAACGTGGGGTCCTCCCGCGTTTGCAGTGACGTGGGCGCTCGCCAAAATTCTCACGGTGCTGGTGCCATTGATTTTATTTGTGTTGTACTTCCAATTGATCGAGCGCTGGGTAATCGGCTGGATGCAGGTTCGCAAAGGCCCCAATCGCGTGACATTTTTTGGCATCAAATGGCTCGGCGGTTTTGCGCAGCCAATTGCAGATGCACTGAAATTATTAATGAAGGAACAGATCGTTCCAACCGGCTCCAGCAAGTGGTTATTTCTCGTCGCCCCAGCATTGTCGGTAGCGCCGGCAATGGCGGTATGGGCGGTTGTGCCATTTATGCCCGGCTGGGTGGTTGCCAATGCAGACGCCGGTTTGCTGGTAGTGCTGGCGATGACTTCGATGGGGGTTTATGGCGTGATTGTGGCTGGTTGGGCATCAAACTCCAAGTACGCTTTTCTTGGCGCGATGCGCTCCGCCGCGCAAGTGGTCAGCTATGAAATTGCGATGGGTTTCGCCTTGGTCGGTGGTCTGATGGCCGCACAGACCATGAACCTGACCGAGATGGTGATGAAACAAGATAGCAACTGGGGAGCGCTCGGTTGGTTCTGGCTCCCGCTTCTGCCACTGTTTGTTATTCACTTTATCGCCGGTGTGGCTGAGACCAATCGCCATCCGTTCGATGTGGCCGAAGGTGAGTCCGAAATCGTAGCCGGTCCGTTGGTTGAATATTCAGGCATGACGTGGTCGCTGTTCTTCTTGGCCGAGTACGCGAATATGCTCTTGGTTGCGACCATTTCAACCATCATGTTTATGGGCGGCTGGTTGTCGCCATTCCCGAAATCAGTGCCGATTTTGGGTGAGCCATGCATCTTGTGGATGCTGGCCAAAATGATGAGCCTGATGCTGCTCTTCGTCTGGATTCGTGCGTCATTCCCGCGCTATCGCTATGACCAGATCATGCGCTTGGGCTGGAAGGTCTTTATTCCGATCACGATTGTGTGGATCATTGTGGTCGGTGTGATGATGCTGGATCCGGTTCGCAATTGGCCGCCGTTTTCGCTCTGGTTTGGAAAGTAACCATGTTTGATAGAACCAAAGAATTATTGGGCAGCCTGCTGTTGGGCGAATTAGTACAAGGTCTGAAACTGACCGGGCGAAATTTGTTTGCGCGCAAAATTACCGTGCAATTTCCCGAAGAAAAAACCCCGCAAAGCCCGCGCTTTCGTGGTCTGCATGCATTGCGTCGGTATCCCAATGGTGAAGAGCGCTGCATCGCCTGCAAACTATGTGAGGCCGTTTGCCCGGCGCTTGCCATCACGATTGAGTCCGAACAACGTGATGACGGCAGCCGTCGCACCACCCGTTACGATATCGATTTAACCAAGTGTATTTTCTGCGGCTTCTGCGAAGAGTCTTGCCCGGTTGATTCCATTGTCGAAACTCACTTGCTCGAATATCACGGCGAAAAGCGCGGCGATCTTTATTACACTAAACCTATGTTGCTGGCGATTGGCGATAAATACGAATCTGAAATTGCCAGCCGCCGTGCGGAAGATGCTAAATATCGGTAAAGCTTTAGGCGTCAACAAAGGGCGGCAGAAATGCTTGCGCTTTCCTCACATCTGACCACTTAACCTCCACCTGCTGCCAGTAAAAAACAATGACTTTCCAATCCATCATTTTTTATATTTTTGCCTCCGTGCTGGTGCTGTCTGCACTGCGTGTGATTTCGGCTAAAAATCCAGTGCATGCGGTGCTGTTTTTGGTACTCGCATTTTTCACCGCTTCGGCCTTGTGGTTGTTGCTATACGCGGAGTTCTTGGCGATTACGCTGATTTTGGTGTACGTCGGCGCTGTGATGGTGCTATTCCTGTTTGTGGTGATGATGCTCGATATTAATTTTGAAAAGCTGCGTGAAGGCTTTTGGAAATACATGCCGGTTGCGGCCACAGTTGCAACCCTGATGGTTGTCGAAATGGTGCTACTCATCAATGCTAAGTCTTTTCATTTGGCGGATCAGGCACTTCCTGCGGCACCGACTGCCGTCTCCAACACCAAAGAGCTGGGGCGAATTTTATATACCGATTATTTGCTGCCGTTTGAATTGGCCGCGGTGATTTTGGTGGTCGCGATTGTGGCGGCGATTGCGCTTACGTTGCGTCCACGCAAAGAAGCAAGATCGCAAATTGTTGGTGATCAGGTTCGCGTCAAAGCCAGTGATCGCCTGAAGATTATCAAAATGGACGCGGAAAAAGAAACCCCCTCTATGGCGGAGCCAACTTCGGTGACCGCTGCCGCAACATCAGCGCCGGACGCCAAGAAATAGCCATGATTACTCTTTCAGATTATCTCGTCCTCTCGGCAATTTTATTTGCGATTTCAGTCGCGGGTATTTTTCTTAACCGCAAAAATATCATTGTGTTGCTGATGGCAATCGAGTTGATGCTGCTCGCCGTTAACATGAATTTCATCGCGTTCTCGCATCACTGGGGCAATCTGGCAGGGCAGGTAATGGTGTTCTTCATACTTACCGTTGCGGCGGCGGAGTCCGCGATTGGCTTGGCCATTCTGGTGATTTTGTTCCGCAATTTGCGCAGCATCAATGTCGATGACATTGGCACGCTAAAAGGATAAAACCGAGCCCAATCAATTGGTCGCGACGTACTCAAAATTATGATCGAAAATAAATTAGCACTTCTATCCATCCCGTTGCTGCCGCTTTTGGGCGCGATTCTGGCGGGTTTTATTGGCCCGGTGTTGGGCAAACCCGGTCGTGTCTTTGCGCACAGCGTCACTATTCTTGGTGTGTTGCTGGCATTTGTATTGTCCTTTTTAGTATTCCAGGATGTGCTGGTTGGCAAGACCTATAACGGCTCAGTTTATACATGGCTCGTGTCAGGTGGTATCAAGTTTGAGGTAGGTTTCCTGATTGATTCATTGACCGTCATGATGATGATGGTGGTGACCTTTGTCTCGCTGATGGTGCATATCTATACTATCGGCTATATGGCTGAAGACGAAGGCTACACGCGCTTCTTCGCTTATATCTCGCTCTTCACCTTCTCGATGTTGATGCTGGTGATGTCGAATAATTTCCTGCAATTATTCTTTGGCTGGGAGGCCGTTGGGCTGGTCTCCTATTTGCTGATTGGCTTCTGGTACACGCGTCCCACTGCCATCTACGCCAATCTGAAAGCATTCTTAGTTAATCGCGTCGGGGACTTTGGCTTCCTGCTCGGTATTGGTTTGGTGTTTGCCTATATGGGCACGCTGGATTACGCGGTTGCCTTCACCCGCGCCCCTGAACTGAAGGATGCTGTTATTGAGTTGATACCCGGCTGGCAATGGTCGCTAATTACGGTGACTTGTATTTGCTTGTTCATCGGCGCGATGGGTAAATCTGCCCAGTTTCCACTGCATGTCTGGCTGCCTGATTCAATGGAAGGCCCTACCCCCATCTCAGCGCTGATTCATGCCGCGACGATGGTGACCGCCGGTATTTTTATGGTGGCCAGAATGTCACCTTTGTTTGAGATGTCCGAGACAGCGCTGTCGTTTGTGTTGATCATCGGCGCCATAACGGCTTTTTTTATGGCCTTGATTGCCATTGTTCAATACGACATCAAGCGGGTTGTCGCGTACTCAACATTATCGCAATTGGGCTATATGACGATGGCATTGGGCGCAGGTGCCTACTCGGCGGGTGTGTTTCATTTGATGACGCACGCGTTCTTCAAAGCCGTGTTGTTCCTGGGCGCGGGTTCAGTGATTATCGCCATGCACCATGAACAGGACATGCGCAAAATGGGTGGCTTGCGTAAATATCTGCCCATCACATATTTCACCGTGCTCATCGGTGCGCTAGCCAATGCGGGCTTCCCACCGTTTGCGGGGTTCTTCTCAAAAGATACGATTATCGATGCGATTAAGCTCTCGCATACTCCTGGCCACAGCATTGCTTATATTGCGGCGCTGTTGGGGGTATTTATTGGCGCCCTGTATTCGTTCCGTCTCGTGTTTTTTGCCTTCCACGGAGAAGAGCGGTTTGGAAAAATTGATCACCATGCGCAAGATTCACATGATGCGCATGACGAGCATCATCACGGATTAGCGCCGGGTGAAAAGCCACACGAGACTCCTTGGGTTGTGACATTGCCACTAATTTTGCTGGCCATTCCTTCAGTTGTGATCGGTGCGCTGTTGATTGAGCCGATGCTTTATGGTGGCTTCTTTGATAGCGCGATCAAAACCTCTGAAACCATGCGCGAACTGAAGGCAGAATTTCACGGTGTTAGTGCCATGATCTGGCACGGCATGATGGCCTTGCCATTTTGGTTTGCGGTTGGGGGTGCTGCCACCGCTTGGTATTGCTATATTCTCAAGCCGGAATTGCCCGCAAAAATTCGCGCTGCATTCGCGCTGCCGGTAAAAATTTTGGAAGAAAAATACGGATTTGACCGCTTCAACGATTGGTTTTTCGCCAGCGGTGCACGCAAGCTTGGTGCGGCCCTCTGGAAATTTGGCGATGTGACGATCATTGACGGCTTCTTTGTCAACGGCACCGCCAAGGTCATCGGTTGGGGATCGGGCGTTATTCGTAAAGTTCAGACCGGGTTTGTTTATACCTATGCGTTCACGATGATTATCGGCGTGTTTGGTTTGCTGACGATCGTGTTTTTTAAGCTGCGCGCTTTGTAGCCCATGCACCCGACCAATATTTGAAAATTAAAACAATATGCAATCGAGTTCTATTATTTTAAGTTTGACCATTTGGGTGCCGATTTTGGCGGGTGTCTTGACGCTGTTCATGAGCGGCGACACCCAAAAAAATGCGGCGCGTGTCACTGCCCTGATTGGCAGTGTGCTGGGCCTGTTGGTCGCGCTTCCCCTCTGGATTGGTTTTGACAACAGCACATCCGCCATGCAGTTTGTCGAATTCATCCCCTGGGTTGCGCGTTTCAATATCAACTACGCGGTGGGCGTGGACGGCATTTCGATGCTACTTATCATCCTGAATAGCTTTACAACTATTCTGGTGGTGATCGCGGGCTGGCAAGCAATTCAGGAAAAAGTATCTCAGTATTTGGCCGCCTTCCTGATTATGTCTGGTCTCGTTAACGGCGTATTCGCCGCGACCGATGCGATTTTGTTCTACCTCTTTTTTGAAGCAATGCTGATCCCGATGTTCCTGATTATCGGTATATGGGGTGGGCCGAGGCGTGTTTATGCGGCCGTCAAATTTTTTCTGTACACGTTGCTCGGCTCACTGCTCATGCTGGCCGCGTTTATCTATCTCTATAACGTGACTAACGGCAGCTTCAACATTCTTGATTATCACAAGGTACCGCTGAGCATCAGTGTGCAAACCGTGTTGTTCTTTGCGTTCTTCGCCTCGTTCGCCGTTAAGGTTCCGATGTGGCCGGTTCACACCTGGCTGCCCGATGCCCACGTGGAAGCGCCAACCGGCGGCTCAGTGGTATTGGCGGCGATCACGCTAAAGATTGGCGCCTACGGTTTCTTGCGCTTCAATCTGCCCAT
>JAYVEV010000090.1:0-3216 GCA_043773745.1 Burkholderiales bacterium
TGGCGGTACATTCGTATCGCGGCGCTGGTATGGCGAGTATTTGCGCCATATTCTTGATTCGGCTGTCGCGGCTTGCGGCGCAGAAACGACGTTGAAAATTATCGGCGGCGAGGTGGCTTCGCTAACCATGTTGCAAAAACAAAAACAGGGCATTTCCCTGCTCAAGTTTGCAAATGGTCGAGAGTTGATGGCTGATCGTGTGGTGCTGGCGTTGGGTAATTTCGCGCCGACTAACCCAGCGCTAAGCGAGGCGGCAGGATTTTTATCGACACGTTATATTCGTGATCCGTGGGCGCCCGGCGCGCTTGATGAAATTGATGGCACCCAATCGATTGCCCTCATTGGTACTGGGCTCACCATGTTTGATGTGGTGCTTTCACTGAGTGCAAAATGGCCACAGGCAACGTTCACCGCGTTTTCGCGGCGCGGCTTACTACCCCAGCCCCATCGCGAGGCAACATCGCCACCGCAATTTGATCATGCACCTGAACATATTTTAGATGGCCCCGCCACCGCGAGGGCTTATCTTCGCGCGGTACGCACGGCGGTCACCCGTCATGCGCAGCAAAGTAACGGCGTTGGCAATTGGCGGGACGTAATTGCATCGCTGCGCCCGATCACGCCTGCGCTGTGGCATCGTCTGCCGCCTGAAGAGCGGGCACGCCTGCTGAGGCATGTGCTGCCTTACTGGGAATCGCACCGCCATCGCGCCGCACCCGCCATCGCTCGTACCATTGATGGCTTGATAGTGGACAAGCGTCTGCAAATCATGGCGGCGCGGCTGATTGGCATGACGACTGATATTAATGCGGCGCACCTCACATTGCGCCGCCGTCATCAAGCACACGCTGAACGAATATCGGTGGGTACAATTATAAATTGCACCGGCCCTACCAGCGATTTTCGAACGGCGAACGAGGCATTGCTGCTGAATTTGCACGCGCAGGGTTTAATTTCGCCGGATCTGAATCGCCTGGGTATTGAAGTGAATGATCAGCTGCAGGTTATTGATAAAAATGGCCGCGCTATACCCAATTTATTTTGTGTGGGCCCGTTGCTGAAGGCCAGATTTTGGGAAGCGACGGCGGTTCCTGAGCTGCGTGAGCACGCGCGTCATGCCGTGAATGCGTTGCTGGCCTCGTTTAAAAATTAATTCGACATTCAAAATCGCCGTCACCAATGCGCTTGCCCAAGCGCCTGCTTTGCCCTAGTATCACAGGCCTGATTTAATCCCTTCATCCAACGCACGTGGCCGGGAGCTCGCGATGTTTTCCAAGCACCAAATGAATACCTACAAGCCGCTCGATGTGGCCTTTACGCATGGCGTCGGCGCTTGGCTTCACACCACGGATGGCCGCAAAATTTTGGATGCATTGGCAGGCATTGCTGTCTCCGGTTTGGGCCATGCCCACCCCAAGCTCACCAAGGTTATTGCCGAGCAGGCGGGCAAACTGATTCATACCTCCAACCTCGTCAACATTCCTGAACAAGCGGCGCTGGCCGATAAGCTCTGCGCCTTATCCGGCATGGACAATGTTTTTTTTGCGAATTCTGGCGCTGAGGCTAATGAATGTGCAATCAAAATTGCACGGCTTTATGGTCACCAGCGGGGCATTGCCAATCCGCAAATCATCGTCATGGAACACGCCTGGCATGGCCGCACCCTGGCCACTCTTGCGGCTACAGGATCTCGTAAAGCGCAGGCGGGTTTTGAGCCGCTCGTCACTGGCTTTATTCGTGTGCCGTATAACGATATTGACGCGATCCGCACCATTGCCCAGCATAATCCTGATGTGGTAGCCGTGTTATCTGAAGTATTACAAGGTGAGGGCGGCGTTGTTGAAGCGCGTGCGGATTATTTGAAAAATTTACGCCAGCTCTGCACTGAAAAAAATTGGCTGCTGATGATTGATGAAGTCCAGTCTGGAATTGGCCGCACCGGTAAATGGTTCGCGCATCAGTGGGCCGATATCCTGCCCGATGTGATGCCGCTAGCCAAAGGTCTGGGTTCCGGTGTGCCAATCGGCGCGTGTATGGCGCATGGTGTGGCAGCCCATGTATTCAAACCTGGCAATCACGGCACCACCTTTGGTGGCGGCCCACTGGTTTCAGTCGCCGCTTTGCGCACTCTGGAGATCATGGAAGAAGAAGGCTTGCTTAAAAACGCTACCGAAATGGGCGCGTTGCTCAAACATGAATTCAGTACAGCGCTCAAGGGCGTTGCGGGCGTGAAGGACATTCGTGGTGCGGGTCTGATGATGGGCATTGAGCTAGATCGACCCTGCGCAGATGTGGTGAAAATCGGGTTGGCGGCAGGGGTGCTGACCAATGTGACACAGGATTGTGTGGTGCGCATCCTGCCGCCGCTGATTATTAATGAAGCTGAGGCGCGTGAAATTGCAATTCGCATATCGGGCGCGATCAAGAGCTTTTTAGCGATGCCTAACCAAACCATTCAAGCTGCTGCCTAGCCATTTGACGGATACAAGATGAAACATTTTTTGCAATTCACCGACTTTACGCGCGACGAATTTGAGCACCTGATTGAGCGCACGAAAATTCTCAAGCAGCGTTTCAAGAGCTACATTCCCTACCAGCCGCTGACCGACCGGATGCTGGCGATGGTGTTTGAGAAAAGCTCCACCCGCACCCGCGTTTCATTTGAAGCGGGCATGTTTCAGCTTGGCGGGGCTTCTATCGTGCTCAATACGTCTGACAGCCAATTGGGTCGTGGTGAGCCGATTGAGGATGTCGCGCGAGTCATTTCGCGAATGGTTGATATTGTCATGATCCGCACTTTTGACCAGTCCATTTTGGAGCGCTTTGCTGCCAACTCGCGGGTGCCGGTGATTAACGGGCTGACCAATGAATATCACCCTTGTCAGGTGCTGGCTGATATTTTTACTTTTATTGAATTTCGCGGCTCCATTGCCGGCAAAACAGTTGCGTGGGTTGGTGACGCAAACAATATGGCGTACACCTGGCTACAAGCCGCGCGAATTTTTGATTTTAAGTTACATGTCGCCACACCGGCTGGCTATGAAATGAAATCGCAGCGTGGCGAGGCGCTCGACAACACCTACCTGACCTCTTTCACCGACCCCATGCAGGCCGCAAAAGGCGCCCATCTGGTGACAACGGATGTCTGGACCAGCATGGGCTATGAGGCTGAAACCGAAGCCCGTAAAAAAGCCTTCGCGGATTTTATGGTTGATG
>JAYVEV010000091.1:0-17859 GCA_043773745.1 Burkholderiales bacterium
CGCCATCGCGTGAGCAGCGCATCCCGCTCCTGCTCGATGAGCCGTGCAAGTTCATCGAGGATATTGATTTTCATCTGCACTACGCTCCCGTTGTCGACTTAATCAACCTTCCGCCACCGACTAGTTATAGACACAAAAAATGTTGTCTAGCATTCCGAGTGGATTCTAACACTCGGGCATCAGCGGCCATGAAACCGTTGCCAGCCGCGAGCTACATTCAACAGGCTGCAGATGGACGGCCCAATTCCCATTGGCATCAACAGAACATGGCCCAGTCGGACATCTTGTCCATCACTTACGAAGACCCTTGGGCACACTGCCCAAGGGTCTTCGTACTGCAAATTTTGGTATGACGGAATCGATTCTTTTGAGCGTGTCGTGGAGGTCAACGCGCGATAACAATGGTTACAGCAACTTGGGAAACCAAAAAGAAAGAACAGTCATGGCAACAACGTGACCGAGGTGCCAGTATTAGAGTGACGACTATCAAGCGCTAATCGCGGACATAAACGCGATCCCCGGCATGAGCCGTAAAGGCACTTGCTGAGATAATGCGCTGATGGAAAGCTGGTTCAACATTCCGAAAACGAGCGGGTGTTTCATCGTCGATACCCGACTCGCAATGCGGTCAATCGCGCGAATTTCGCGGGGAAAATTGTCATCCTGGGCTACGATGGACCCAAGGCGCCAATCTTTGATACACAAGTAGGAAAACTTTCCGCGCATCGTGCCTTCATGGCCAATCTGCTGGTGCTTGAGCAGGGCGACAAATAAGTAGGAAGCAGAATGAGTAGGAAGCAGAATGAGTAGGAAGCATCGGTGGCATGTCTTTCATTGCCACATTCGCGGCTCTGGATTTTTGACCGTGGCTGCCTGTAGGCCAGGTGTAATTTCAGAGGCACCACGAGTATTCAAATGATAATGAATGACCTCAGCTTCTGCGATGCGATCGCCGATTCTGATACAAATATGGTGGTTGCAATCGAAGGTGAAAGCGTAGTTGTCTTTCGCGTCATGTCGTGTTCGCAGTGTCAAGCCGAGGCTCATGATTTGAGAATTCATGCTCATTGACGTTTACTTGATGCAGATCAAACCGCCGCGCAAATGGTATTGAATAATCAGATTGCGTGACTAGAAATAACGCTGTCGTTTTATTCACTTGTCACGGTTTCGCCGTGTGAGCCTGCAAAGGGGCTTTTCCAGTTGCTCTGTTTAAGGAGGGTGCGTTATGCGTGTTGCTCTGTGGCGCCCGACAAGCGGTGTCGGAAAATATTTCCTGTTGGCGGCTCTATTCTGGCCCGTAATCGCGGTCCTTCCTGTTGACGTAGCTCATGCACTGCCAGCATTCGCGCGCCAAACCGGCCAGAACTGCGTGAGTTGTCACGCTGGTGGCCAATTCCCTGAACTTACGCCCTATGGGCGCATCTTTAAACTCACCGCCTATACAATCGGCGAACGCACTATTCCGATCTCCGTGATGGGCGTGGCCAGTGTCGCCAAAGTCAGCGATACCTCGAAGAGTGATTCGCCCTCAAGCGACTTTCAGAAAAATGCGTCGCCCCTGTTTGCGACAGGCAGTCTTTTCATCGCCGGCAAACTCACCAACAATATTGGCGTGTTTTCCCAGATCACCTACGATAACTATGCCTACCAGTCCGTTGGTGCGGACGGTCAACTTGGAGAGTTCAGGGGGCATAGTCATGCCGACAACATGGATTTTCGCTATGCCGACCGCTTCATTGATGGTAACAGTGACCTGATTGTTGGCGTCAGCCTGAATAACAATCCATCGATTTCCGACGTCTGGAATTCGGCGGCAGCCTGGATGCAATACGTCCCCGTTCCATCACCTTCCAGTCATCAGTTCATTGACGGAAAAGCTCCCTATCCGGGTTTCGGGGCGGGCGGCAACATCGCTGGCATTACTGCTTACGCTTATTGGAACCGAATGCTCTACGCCGAAGTCGGGAGCTACCGAACGGCCAATCAGGCATTCTCTTTCATGAGCCGGGGCATCAATGATGCCGGCACCACCAAACTCCGCGGCAGCAACAATCCCTACTGGCGGCTGGCGCTTTCGCATGAGTGGGGCCCCCACAATGCGATGATCGGCGTTTCCGGCATGGTCGCGCACGTTTTCGACGGCGATTCCGATGTGTCGGAGCCTGACAACCTCGGCCGGTTCAGGAACATGGGCCTTGATGCCCAATATCAGTATCTCCTCGATCCTCAGACGGTTACAGCACAGGTAACCTTTATGCGACAAACGCAATTCTATTCGGCGAATACGCTGGCTGCTGCCGGGCCACCTTATTTTCTGGCAGACGGCGTAACGCCGGTCGCTGCGGTCAGCACTTCGGATACGACCAACGTCTTGAGGGCAAAGGTCTCGTACATCTATCAAGCCAAATATGGCAGCAGCCTGTCCCTCTTCAATAAAACAGGCACCACTAACACGCTCAATCAGACATCCGGATTCGATTCGAACGGGCAAATAACTTCGACCGACCCGGCAGGAACAGGAATAACGTCGACGCGCGTCAACGGCAGTCTCACTGGCAATCCGGCAACGCGCGGCTGGACCGGTGAGGTCTTCTGGACGCCGGTGCAGTATGTTCGTGTCGGTGCGCAATATACCGCATACAGTAAATACAACGGCGCGAGCAGCAATTACGATGGCTTGGGACGCAATGCCAAGGACAACAACACGCTTTTCTTGTATCTCTGGGCGGCATATTGAAGCATGCCACTCGACCTGGCTTTGAACGAATGACCATGAAACTGCGCGCACCCGGGTGTCAAAAGGAGACATGAAAATGAAGGCTCTAAAATATGCTGCGGCGGTCCTTGCAATAGTAGGTATAGCCGCGTGTGCGAACGTCGAGCGATCGCGGAATCTGAATGATTCTCACGTGTCCGCGAAGTCGCTGGCTCAGCAAGTGTGTTCGGCGTGCCATGCCGTTGATGGAAATTCGGTTTCTCCCAACTTTCCGAATCTGGCTGGGCAGACACAGCTCTACCTGGTCAGCCAGCTAAAAGAATTTCGCAAGCATAGCCGCTCAGACCCGGCGGGATTTGAGTACATGTGGGGACTCAGCCGTCATCTGACCGACGAACAGATCGACGGGCTCGCGTCCTATTTCTCCAGCCAATCGCTGCGACCTTTACAGACCGCAGATGTGCAAACCACTGCAGGCAGGAAAATCTTTGAGGGTGGTGTGCCCGAAAAAAACATTCCGCCGTGCCTGGCTTGTCACGGTGATCACGGCCAGGGCAAAGACCAAAACCCGCGTCTTGCAGGGCAGCATGCGGACTATTTAGTGAAGCAGTTGTCGGTATTTCAACGTACAGATGAACGCCCCAGTGGTGCGGTCATGAAAATCATTGCTCACGACTTGACTGAGGCAAATAAGATCGATGTGGCGGCATATCTGCAGGCGATTGCGCTTAAATAACGTCAGTCGGCGAAAAAGCGAGGGACCGCCCCGCTCGATGATCGCGCCGACGAAACGCACGTACAGCCCACTGCGTAACTTAAGTGTCACAGCACAAGGGGAATACCGCTCCCTCCGCGAACGGGGGAGCAGCCCATGAAACCAACGTCACGGAGCCTGTGGCGGGACGACGTAAGCCAAGTCGGATCTTGCCCTTCTTGACCCCCACGACTTCGCCTAAATAGGCCTTTAACGCAGCGCGCAACGTGGTATTTTCCGCCTCCTTACTGTTGACGTAGGTACCGTGACGTTTGCCGGCGTCGGCGTTGGCCTTCCATTCGGTCGCGTCTTCTAGGGCGTCGAAAACATGTGAATCAGCAGGGTAGCCTTTGCGCCGTGACCGAGCGCGGAAACGACCATTGGAAAGAAGGGTAATACCGGGGGATTTTTTGCGCGCCATTTGCATTACTCCTTGATGGGGAATAATGCATATAGGTAACGGTTCAAATTCACTCGACTTAATGGCCATTTTTTGGCCACGACAGAATTTTCGATGGCGTTTTGCTGAAGGCAAAAAAGCGAAAATTGCTGGTAAGTCAACGGGTTAGCTTGGTGCCCACAGTCTGGATTGAACAGACGACCTACCGCTTACAAGGCGGTTGCTCTACCACTGAGCTATGCGGGCACGGATAAGCTGTAAAAAGAAAATTACCAGCGCTTTTAAATCCAAGCCGCGTATTTTAGCGCATGCCCGCTTTAAAACCTAATTTTTTGACTTACTTTTTAGGTGTCTGCTCGTTTTTTGGCTTGTTTGGCGCATTATTTTTTTTCGCGGGTGCGTCGTTAAACGGATCAGAGTCGAAGGGCAAGCGCTCATAGCCCATCAATCGCACGGTAAAGCGCCCAAGAGGGACGTCGGGCAACTCTTCTATATTCACCTCGATTTCATATAAGGCGACCGTAAATGGCCCCGGTGAGCCGGAATCTAGTATGTTGGGCGAGGGCTCGCCCATGGGTCGCGCCTTCCATTCCAGTTTTAATTTACCCAATGTAGTTGTGCCATTAGGTCGTTCCATCGGGTTGATGGTCTGCAGGTACTGCAATGCATTAGTCTCGGCTGCAGCTCGCGCATTTGATTCTTGAATGCGATTTAGGCCGATAAAACTGGTGTTGATCCAAGAAAACAAGGCCAGACCCGCTACGGAAATCAGCACCATGGCGACAATGGCTTCCAGCAATGAAAACCCAGATTGATATTGGCCGCAAAAGCGGGACCGGCGGCCTAGGTGACTCAGATTCATTATGATGCTGACACTGCGCAGCGCGGAGCCGTCAGATCCACTGTGCGTCGCGCGCCTTCATCAGTCGTAAACGTTATTCGCCCACCGTTGCACCAACCGTTTTCGCGGTAACTGATGGCGCGACCGCCCGCGATGCCATTGCCGCCGATACCAATGCCCGACGCCGCCTTCGCATCAGTTTCTACGCTGAGCGTCCAACCATACGGAAGGGCGCTCAAAAGTTGAGATGCTGTCTCCGCATTCAATTGAATTGGCTGGCCTTGCGTATAAGCGCGATAGGGCAGCCCATCAATCTCGTTCAACAGCTCAGACCATTTTACAGCGGCCGTAAAGGATTGCATCATCCGCATGAAATTGGGCACAGCGATACCCGCAAGTAGCGCAATGACTGTTAAAACGACCAACATTTCGAGAAGCGTAAACCCGCGCACATTTGAGCCGGTCGAAGCGGGTCTTGATGACGCTGGCGATGAGATAACGCGGGTCACAAATGCAGGCTTAAGTGGAATGCGAATAGGTCGATAAGCAGCGGAGTAACCGTTAATATATTGGTGCCGAAAAGAGGAATTGAACCCCCGACCTTCTCATTACGAATGAGCTGCTCTACCAACTGAGCTATTTCGGCGTACTGGTTGAAATCAACGGGCGATTTCAAAAGTGTAGCCTTGTATTTTAGCAGCGCAGGTCCGATATTTCCACTGTTTCGATGAACCTAAAACGTCCATGGCGGGGCTTAAATGACCCCGCCATGGAAAGAGTTGCTGTATCGCAAACCTATCTATTTATCGCTGTTGATGGACTTGTAGGTTCTAGTGCGCACCTGCGTGATCGGGGGCACAATTTTGCTGGGCTTGACGGGCGAGCTGTTGGTGCCGTCGCGCTGCACTGCGCCAATCAGCACCGCAGTAGGTTGACCGTCGATGGGCACAATACCGATCACCGGTGAAGGCGGTAATCCACCACCTGCGAAAATCGAAGACCGATCGCCGCCGCAGGAAGCATTATTGGGCGCGGCAATAGAACCTGAGGCGTTGAACAAGTTAACAAAATATCCGCGCGCCTCGCCGAGCACACTGCCGCACGATTGTGCAGAGGTCGGCAGCGGCCGGTTGGTGCTGAATGTCACCATGCCCGCAACGATCACGGAACTGGTAACACCCTGCTCGCCTGTGCCGTTTGCGGTCAGGCTCAGATACCAGCCGTTTTTGGCTGCATTCGCCGTGGACAACAATGAAGCTGACGAACAAGTGGAGCCGCCCGGGCTGGTAAAATCCAGCATAGTAGCGCCATCGAGATCAACGCCGCCAATATTGGTGGAGATGGCGGCAGTGATGCTCAGATTATCTTTGTAAACATAGGCACGATTGACCACTGGTGTCGTGTAAGGGTAGTTGGTAATCAATGGGCGTTCCCGATCACCAGATGTCAAGGCGACATAGGTCGTAGTACCCGATGCAAACAAGCCTGGCGTAAATAAAAACTTGCGGCCACTGCCGTTGGTATACGCAACCCGACGCATCACCCATGCGCTGCTGGCTAACGGGACTAGGCTGCCGGGCCCATCGACGAAATCAATACGATAAATATTGCCGCCGGTGTCTGCTGCATAGGCGTAGTCGACATAACTGTCATTATTTATATCAATAAACGAGATATCAGCAGCCACACTGCTGAGGGTGGTAAACGATTTAATAATATCGCCGGTATCGGCATTGATTACATAAATGACGCGGCCTTTTGCTGAACCGCAGCCCGTTTTGATTTGCACATCCTGATCCTCGCAGTTGTCATACCCGCCTCCTACCAGCAATATCGGGGTGGTTGTCGAAAATCCGCGGATGAAAGCGACATTCGGCGTAGACCAGGTTTGACCAATGGCCGAGTAACTCGATCCACCGGTGGTGCAGCCGGTATCGTCGGTCAGATTCGGGCAGCCGTGACGCCATTTGAGAGTGGGATTACTGCCGGGGGTGGACACATCAAAACCGTAAATCATGCGGCCGCCGCGGCGCTGGGTTGGGTAAATCCAAACCTTGCTGCTGTCTTTGTTTTGATAAATTCCGGTTGAGCCATCGAAAAAATAATCCTTGGGCAGGTTTGGCAGACCCAAAGCGACGACACTGGGATAGCTCACCAGCGGCAGGTTATCTTTTTGCCGCTGTAGTTTTGAGTAGAATTCGGGCGCAATATACGACCAGCGTTCCTTGCCCTGGCTGCCGACAGTGGTTGCGTCGATAGCACGGTAGGTGCCGTCGTTCGCACCGTAATACACCGTCACGCCGGCCGTGCCATAGTTAATAGGCAAGGGACGCGAATGCACCACATCGCCGTGTATTGAGGGGCGCGTCCGGCTCGTGGTTGGACCACCCGAGCCAGTATCATTGTTGACATCCTTACCCTGTGCAAACCCGACAACATTGTTGGTGGAAGCAGCAGACAATCCGCTTGAGGTGGCATCAAACGTGGACAGCGCATTACTGCTGCTCGAGCTCGTAAGCATATTGCGTTGAAAGGTATAAGTCGCGGTGGATGCGCTAGGATCATTACCCTTTCGCAGCACTTCTGCCACCGCGCCTTTTTCCACCGTGGGACCGTCAGGTGCGTCTGAATACAACGCGGTAGCAGCGAGCGTCGCGCAGTTGCTGGAAGGGTCCGGGTTAATCGGTACCGCAAGGCTAATCCAGTAATTTCCAGAGTCAGTTGTCCAAAAACTCTTCGCGCAATCATCAATGAATCCGGTTAAGGCATTGGTGGCAGGATTGTTATTTGAATCCACCAAATCAAGTGCGCCATTTACATTACCAACAGCGTATTGCTTCAGATTGCCGAACCATCGTGGATTGGCATCAGGGTCAGGTCGGAACATGCCAATGAAAACCTGGTTGGCATTCTGCGTGCGGTTGGTGGCGTTCACCGGCAGGCTGGCCGAAGCAAATGTCGAATTTATTGATTGAATTTCGGCCAGTATTTTTTTAAGCGCATCGAGGATGGCTTGCTCGTTGGTGGCGGCAAAATATTTCCCACCGCCGGCGCTGGCCATACTTTGAAGTAGCGCGGTATAGGCGGCATTCTGCTGAGCGTTATAGACATCGATAGTGTAAGTGGTGACATTTTGTTTGATTGTGTCACCACCGTTGGCGGCGTTTTTAATCGTTTCCTGGTGCATGAAGCGCGCCCATTCATCGGCGTACGAACCGTCGGTTGGGGTATACGTGGTTCCAGTAGGCGTTACCACTGTGGACAGCACATTGCCCGTAACCAGATAACGCGCGCCGCCATTGCAAAGACCCGCGCTGGCCGTGGGGGTACCGCCAGTACACCCACTATTGTAGCTTGCACATTGGCTGGTAAATTCCGTTGAGGTTGCGGCATTTGTGCTGCTGGTATAGCAAAGGCTGGTGTTGCCCACAAGGGTTTGTGTGGTAGTGCCGCCGCTGGTCGTCACGGTCTTGATGGACGGGGTAACAATTTGTTTTACGTCATATTTAAAGTTTGCCGTAGATGTTACCGAGGAAGGTGAGCCGGTTGCTGTCTGGGTTACCAGCACCTTGTTTTTGCCGCCACCGCAGGAAGCAGCCAACGCGCCGCTATAAGTGCAGGTATAGGTCGTCGTGGTGGTGGTGTTGCCCGAGGTTACCACTGAGGTTGCGGGACAGGTCAGGCCTGCACGGTCGCCGGAAGTGCTCCACTTTGGGCTACCGCTAGAAATACCACCGTAGCAGATAGTGGTGGTGGCTGAGCTGGTGGCAGTGGTTGTGCTACCCAGCACGGTCGAGCCCGCGGTGGCAGCACAATTTTGGGTGGCGGTAACGCTGGGGGTATTGCTAACCAATGCATATGAACAGCTGTTCGTGGTTGTGGTTGTTACGTTGCCGGATGTTGAGGTGGAGCCTGCAGGACAAGTGAAGCCGCCTATATCAGACCCGGAAGTAACGGCGGAGCTGGCTGCGGTCGAGGTGGCATAACACGAAGAGAACCCGCCGGTGTTGGTGACCGGGCTCTGTGCCGTGGGGCCGCTCGTGGTAGTGGTGCCGGCCGTCAGGGTATTTCCATATACCGCATAGCGCTGCTGACCGGCTGAGCAGGTATCCAGGTTTGTGGTCGTGGTGTTGGTGCAGGTGCAGCTATCGTAGGCGCCACCGGTTACGCACTGCGCGGCGTAATCTGTGGTGTTGCAGGTGGCCAGGCTGGAATAGCACTGTGATGTATAGCCAAGGGTGGTCGGCGAGCTGCTAGTAGTGGTCGTGTAGTTATTGTATTGAAGCTGTGGACTGATACTGCCGCCCAAGGCAACCAATGCATTCCCGTTTACAGCGCCATCTGTGCCAATCGCTCCTTGGCCGTTATTGCCGATGAACACCACAAAGTTACGGCCGCAGGCATTGGTATCGGCCAATGGCGATTTGAAGTTGGTGTAGTTCGCCGTATAGCCGTCTGAATCCGCCTTGCTAGAGACCACGGTTGAACTCGGAGCCACCGTACTGGTACCGGAGAAATAATTGTAGGCTGACCACATCAAATCGCCGTAGCCATAAGACGAATTAACTTTTTCATTCGGGTCAGTGATGTTATTAAAAATAGTGGTCAGCGAATTGCTAAAGTTCGCTTTGTTGGTCGTATCCAAAACCGTGACCGCTTTGCGTATAAAGCCGCCAGAATTTCCGCTGCCTGCCGTTGCATATTCCATCAAGCCGATATCGATATTGAGACCGGCGCCGCTGATTAAAGTTTGCAGTGCGCGCGCTTCAGATTGGCCCTGGGTTAATCCGCCGGGCCATTTTTGCGAGGCGCGCGACCAGTTGGAAGAATTCTCAAGGATGACCAGAACTTTAGGGTTTTGATTAACGTTTGTGCTGGAACCAACAAAAATATCAATGTCTTCAGCACCAGACTGAACCGGGCTGATGGCAGCCAATCCGCACAGCAATAGTGGTAACAGCCGTTTTTTGATTAAATATTTCATGACGATTTTCCTTTGCGGCAGAATGAATTCTGTTGATACGTGGCCTAGAGCTAATGGTCGGGAAATTAAGCGCTTAACTGTTAAGTGCGTGTTAAGTACGCCTCTGGGCTAGCACGGCACCAGACTGCAAACCTTGTCGGCGGGCACTTGTATCGACACCCCCTGGTCAATCACAACAGAAGCATTGGTTTTGGTATCGACCGCGCTCACCTTGAGGTTATAAAGCGTTTCGGCGCAGAGCGAATTGCCGGTAGCCGCGCCATCCACACCAAAAGTTTGGGCTGCGCCCAAAGTGCAGCCGAGCTGCGCCGGGTCATTCAGATCGATCACGCTGTTTTTCTTCACGTGCGCCTGCACCAAGGTTGGGGTGACCGATACATCAAAGCCACCGGAGCTCGTGTTGGTGGCAATGCTTACGCCAGTGGGTGTGCTGATCGCAATTTCGACCGCCTTCTCCGCGGTGCGCACCGTTTCATTGCGGAACTGCATGTTGCCGACAATTTGCAAATTACCTTTGCCGAGGTTAAAACTGCTGATCGCCATCAGTGTCAGCAGGATCAGCATAATCAAGCCTACCAATAGGGTTGCGCCCGCCTGTTTTTTTCTGCTTTTGCTGGCGATGTTCATGGCAGTCTCCGGCCGGCTGGGTTATCCAGCCGCACCACTGAATTGAAGACGTGGCGCTTAAAGGCGTCGTTATAGGGACCAAATGCATTATCGGTGGTGCCGTTGGCCAACTTGCCCAAAATATAGGTTTTGGTATCGAAGAAGTTTGGTGAGGCCTCGGTATTTCTCGCCAGCACGTTTACCTTGACGACATAACTATTAAGCCAATTGGTGACACAGGCCGCGCCGATACAGGTGTTGTACGTACCCGGGCTGGCGTTAAAGACATCGACGCGCCCATCATTGTCGGTATCCATGCCGTATTCAAACTGGATTGTTTCAATACCTTCGACCAACGGCACGATATTAAATTGGGCGATGCCGGTACTTGAAACCCCTAATTCTGCGCGCTTCAGCGTTGGCACGCCGTCTGTGCCCACATTATTATTGGCCACAAAATAAATGCGCACGATATAGCGCCGATAGTCGGCAATGCTGGTGCAGTTAATCGCGTGCTTGCCGAGACCGGTCGCGCTGGTATCGGTGCTGAGCGCGAAATGCGCCAGATAGTCAGTAGAGGAGGTGACACCGGTGTTGGTCGCCAACTCTCCGGTCACATAGCAATTGGAGCCTTGAAAGTAGGGCACACCTGCGATGGCCGCATCACACCCAGCTGCCGTTGTCGGCCCGGCAACGCAACTGCTGACACGTCGCACTACTAAAATATCCGAACCCAGTTTCACATCGGTAAGGCAACTTGGAATGTTGGCGCTGGCAGCGTTATCAATGCCCTGCACATGAAAAAAGAAAGAGTTAATCCAGCTGCTGGCATTACCGGTCAGCGTGACATTACACGGGTCAGGCATGCTGGTCATGGGCGTGAGCCCACCCAGCGGTGGGCTTGAGGGCTTAATGATCAGTTCATAAGGATCAAACGATGAAAGATAGCCCGCCATGTGTAAGTCATCAGCGAGGATCGACATCGCGTAACGGCCGCTTTCAATCTGGCGGTTGTTGCGTTCAATCTCGGAGCGTGCCTGACTGCTGTTAACAAAAACAGCGGACATACCCGCCATCACCAGCAGGCCCAACGTAATCGCGATCATCAGCTCAATAATCGAAAAGCCGCCTTGCTGACGGAGCCTGCGCGCGCCGATATCGCTCTTGGAAAGTAATTTTTTCATGGCAGTTGATGGCATCATTGACAAGACGGCAAGCCGATCGAAACCTGGGAAGAAATGGCGCGCCGATAACGTTCGTTGCCGAACAGGCCAGTGCCACAGCTCACACTGGGTATGGAGGTCAGGTTTGATCCCTGCCAGGCGACGGTGACCCGGTAAATGCCGGGTTGACAGGTGCCGGCGGCAGCATTTTCTGCTGTAACCAGCTCAACGCAGCCGACGCCGTTGACCAGGCCGCCCACTTTAACGCCAGTGACCTGACCGCTCACTATAACGCCATCTTTTTTCTCTGACGCACCCAGCAGAGCATTGCCCCACTCGCATTGATCGCGCATGGCTTCTGTGGTCAGCGTGGAATCATTACAGGCTACTGCCGGCACATTACCGGTGCCCAACGGCGTGGTAGTGACGTAACTGGCGGCATAGGTCCGGTTTGCCGAGATGCGATCGATCATGTCATTCATGACCAGTACTGCTTGTGCGCGCTGGAACGCTTCCAGCTCTGCAATTAAAATCTGTGCTTGCAAACCAGCCAAACCCAGTAGGCCAAAGGTAAGAATCACCAGAGTGACCAATACCTCGAGCAAGGTCGTGCCCTGTTGCTGGCGAAGGATGGAAGAAGAGGAAAAAAATCTCGTTAGCATGTGACAGACTTTGTGTAAGGGCGGCCACTCAAATCAATGGAAACACATCTTTTGACGGTCGACCCGGTGGCGCCGATATCAAAATTGGGGGCTGCTGTGCCGCTAATACGCCCCGATCCCTGATAAACCACGGTGGCCGGCCCTGTCACCACCACGCCGACAAAAGCAGAATGATTTTCAATATTACTGCCGACGTTATCAGGGTCGGCGACGGTCCAGCCGCTTTGCCATGATCCTGCCGTCATCGGGGCGATCGTCACATCTCTATTGCGTTTGATCGCTTCACTGCGTGTGCGCATCAGCGAAACATGGAGGTCAGTCGCCATCGCTCGTATGCGCTGATTACGGATGAATTCAACGAATGAAGGAACTGCCATGGCACTCAGTATGCCGATGATGGCAATCACCACCAGCAATTCAATGGTGGTTACACCACTTTGGCGGGTGGTGAGATTGTATGTTGATGGGGCCAATAACCTCATGAGTGGTTACCAAGCGCCATTGGCGGTGCCCGTTGGGGTTTTAGCGCCCGTTTGATCAATGGTGAGGGCGGGCTCGCTATTTTTGGCCTGTACGCCCTGTGGCGTCGCCGTAATGAGAAATCCGGGTGGCGGCCCGGCGGTTGTGGCGATAACTGGGTTGCCGTAATAAGGCGAGACTTCCAGCGGTACCGTCACGCCCAAAGTAGTCAAGTCTGGTGCAAAGTTGCGATTGTCGAGAAAATATTGCTGCTGGCGCTGGGCTACCTGCAGCAAAAATGCCTGCGCCGCTCCCCGCCGACCTTTTAGCAGGTAATTTTGATAGCTTGGATAAGCAACCGAGGCAAGAATGCCGACGATGGCGACTGTAATCATCAATTCGATGAGTGTGAAACCGGCTGCTCGCTTAGTGTTCATTTATTTTTCTCCGCCGCAACTGCGTGCGCTCCAAATGTGAATATCACCACCCCGGCACAGGCAGCCTGAATACAACCAACAAAATCGACGGGCTGACTTAAACTTTACCCCACCCCGTTCAATTTATGACTATGCCATCGTAACCAAGCGCCCCGCAGCGGACAAGGCTAGCCGACAAGTGGTTACAAGGTTCTGGCAAGCGGCGCAGGCGTCTGCAAGCCTGGAGGAATACTCTATGCCTGACGACCGGCAGCAGGAGGGGTGTTCAGAGCAAGCCCTTTGGGCAGCGGGAAAGTGATGTTCTCGGTGATGCCGTCAAGCTCACGTACGCTTTTTGCGCCCAGCGATTTGAGCTTGGCAATGACATCGCGCACCAGCACGTCAGGGGCTGAGGCGCCCGAGGTGACGCCGATACGGCGCTTGCCGGCGACCCACTCCTCTTTTAATTCGTCCGCGCTATCGACCTGATGCGTCTCGCAACCCAACAAGGCCGCCAGCTCGCGCAGCCGATTGGTATTCGAACTGGTGCGCGAGCCAACCACAATCACGACCTCGACTTGCGGGGCCATAAATTTCACCGCGTCCTGGCGGTTTTGTGTGGCGTAGCAAATATCGTCCTGCTTTTGGCCGACGATATGCGGAAATTTTTCTTTGAGTGCGTTGATGACTTTCTGGCAGTCATCAACGGACAAGGTTGTTTGCGAAACATAGGTCAGTTTTTCGCTACTGATGTTGAGTTTGGCAACATCCTCAACGGTTTCGACCAGATACATGCCGGTTTCCGATTGCCCCAAAGTGCCTTCAACTTCCGGATGCCCATCGTGGCCGATCATCACAATTTCGAATCCTTCAGCGCGTTTTTTGGCAACTTCAACATGCACTTTTTTGACCAGCGGGCAGGTGGCATCAAACACCTGGAAGCCGCGCTCGTCGGCCTCGCTGCGGACGGCCTTTGAGACGCCGTGCGCGCTAAAAATCAGCGTGGCTCCTTTGGGAACGTCAGCAAGGTCTTCAATAAATATCGCGCCCTTGCTGCGTAAATCATCGACCACATATTTATTATGGACAATTTCGTGCCGCACATAAATCGGCGCGCCGTGCAGCGCCAGCGCGCGCTCGACAATCTCGATGGCGCGATCTACTCCGGCACAAAAGCCGCGGGGATTGGCGAGCAGAATTTCGCTTTCAATGGTGATGTTCATGTTATTACCCCGTACTTGTTGCAGTGCAAGCTATATTAGAAACGCTATTATTATAGGCATCTTGAGGCAAAAATGCCTCAAGATGCCCGTCAATATTGGCGTTACGATAAATTACCTTCATTCTCTTGTGAATAGCCAAAGCGCTCTTCCTTCCAGGGATCGGCCTCATTATGGTACCCGCGCACTTCCCAAAAACCAGGGCGATCGTTCTCATGGAATTCGATACCAGAAATCCATTTTGTACCTTTCCACGCATAGCGTTTGGGCACCACCAGACGCGCAGGCCAGCCATGCTCCATCGACAAGGGCTCGCCAAAAACAGAATGGGCGATCAGCACATCATCATCCAATAAAGCAGCGAGCGGCAGATTGGTCGTGTAGCCGTCAAAGCCATGCAAAGTGACGAATTGTGCGGCTTCAGTTGGTATGACGAGCGCGACCAGATCACGCGCCAACACACCCTCCCAATTCATATCGAGTTGCGACCAGCGGGTCACGCAATGCATATCGGCCACCACTTTGGTTTGCGGCAGCAATTTAAATGTTTTCCAGTCAAGCGTGGTCTCGCTATCAACCAACCCAAACAGCCGCAGTGTCCATGTCGGCGTATCCACCGAAGGGCGGATACCCATATCGAGCACCGGAAAATCAGTGACGCGGGATTGCCCTTGCGGGATGCGCGCATCGGCCGATATCTTGCCCGGCTTCATGCCGCTGTCGATATGACGTTTGGCAAGGGCCGTTTTGCCTTCTATCACTCTTGCCCAGTTGGTCATGGCATGGCCTTGGGTCGGCGAAAGGAATCCCAGATCAGCAAGCCCGCGCCGATGCAAATGGCCGAGTCCGCAATGTTGAAGGCTGGCCACGGCGGCAGATTCATGAAGCCCATGGCGTGAATTTGGATGAAGTCGGTCACTTGCCCGTGCAGAACACGATCATATAAATTGCCCAGCGCGCCGCCAATCACGAGCGAAAGTGCGGTACACAGCAGACGGTTCTGCGGATTTTTTTTCATCATCCATAACAATGCTGCCGTAATGACGATGGTAACGACGATAAAAAACTCCCGTTGCCAGCCGCCCGCGTTATGCAAAAAACTGAATGCTGCCCCTTTGTTGTAGGTCAGCACCAGATTGAAAAATGGCAGGATCGTTTTTGATTCATAGTCGGCGAAATTCGCGGTAATCGCATATTTCGTCAGCTGGTCCAGCACGAAAATAATCGCGCTGATGCCCAGCCATTTTGCCCATCGAACATTATGCATAAAGGCGATTTTCATCTTTATGATTGACCACAACATCGACGCAGCGCGTGCAGAGAGTGGGGTGAACTGCATGCGAGCCAACATCGGCGCGATAGTGCCAGCAGCGTTCGCATTTTGGATTTGAACTGGCCCGGACGGAAATTTCTAATAAGCCATTAGCTTCCTCCGAAGCTTCCAATGAAGCGACAGACGTAATGAAAACAAATCTCAGGTCGTCCCCAATTGATTTTAGCAGCGCAAAATTGTCTCCAGTTGTTCTAATTTTTAGAGCAACTTCAGCCCGTAACGACGACCCAATTTCACCTGCGCTGCGAGCTTCTTCGAGTCGCTTTGAAACTGTAGCTCGAATCTCGCGCAGCTTATTCCAACGTTCCATCATCAATTCGCCATTTTCAACGGGCGGTACTGTGTAATACGAATGCAAAAACACACTTTCGTCTTTACCTGCATTCAGCGTCGCCCAGATTTCTTCCGCCGTAAATGACAACACGGGTGCGATCAATCGCGTCAACAATTGCAGAATATGATTCAACGCCGTCTGTGCCGCACGGCGCACCTTGCCATCTTTGGTCGTGGTGTACAAACGATCCTTCAGAATATCCAGATAAAATCCGCCCAAATCTTCCGAGCAGAAATTTTGAATCAGTTGCATCGCGGGCTGGAATTCATATTTCTCATAATGCGCCAATACCTTCTTCTGCAGATCATCCGCCAATACCAAGGCATAGCGATCAATCTCCAGCAATTCCTCAACAGGCAGTGCATTTTTAGCCGCATCAAAATCAGCGGTATTCGCCAACAAGAATCTGAGCGTATTGCGAATCCGCCGGTAGCTTTCCACCACACGTTTCAAAATTTCATCTGAGATTGACAGCTCGCCCGAGTAATCGGATGAGCCGACCCAGAGTCGCAAAATTTCTGCACCCAGACTGTCTGAAATTTTTTGTGGCGCAACCGCATTGGTGCCGGATTTGGACATCTTCTTGCCCTGCCCGTCTACTACAAAACCATGCGTGAGCAAGTTGAGATAGGGCGCGCGACCGTTCAATGCACAGCTCACCAGCAATGAAGAATGGAACCAGCCGCGATGTTGATCCGAGCCTTCAAGATACAAATCGGATTGGCCGGGCTTACCATCGGTTTCAGGTTTGACCAGCGCGGGCGTGTTGGCAACAACGGTATTAAACGTCGACCCGGAATCGAGCCACACATCCAGCGTGTCGCCAATTTTGTTGTAGTGTTTTGCCTCGTCACCCAACAACTCTTCTGCGGTCATGCGCTGCCAGGCTTCAACGCCTTCTGCCGCCACGCGGGTTGCGACGGTTTCCAGAAGCTCTTGGGTGCGCGGGTGCAGTTCGCCGGTTTCCTTGTGTAGGAAAAACGGAATCGGTGTGCCCCAGTTGCGTTGACGCGAGATACACCAGTCAGGCCGGTTGGCGATCATGCCGTGTAGGCGTGCTTTACCCCAGTCGGGGAAAAACGTGGTTTCGCTGATAGCCTTCAATGCCAGTTGCCGCAAGGTTTCTGTTTCGCCCTTTGCGGATTTATCCATCCCGATAAACCATTGCGCGGTTGCGCGAAACACGGTCGGGGTTTTATGCCGCCAGCAATGCGGGTAAGAGTGTTTGAAATCATTCGAATGAAACAGCGCGCTCGCAGCTTCGATGGTTTTGACGATCTCGGCCTGCGCCTTCCAGATATGCATACCGCCGAACAGCGGCAGCGTGGAGGCGTACACGCCGTTGCCCATCACCGGGTTGATGATGTCTTCGGTTTTCATACCGTAGCGCTGGCAGGTGTTGAAGTCGTCCACGCCATACGCGGGAGAAGAATGCACGATGCCGGTGCCGGTTTCTAGCGTCACATAGTTGGCTAGAAAAATGGGTGAGACGCGATCGTAAAAAGGATGCTTGAACGCAATCCGTTCCAATGCCACGCCTTTAGTAGTCGCTAAAACTTTACCTTCCAGACCGTAAATCTTGAGACATTCTTCAACCCGCGATGCAGCCAGGATCAAGCAGCCACGAGGCGTTTCGACTAATGCATAGTCGAATTCAGGATGTATATTGAGCGCTTGATTGGCGGGAATGGTCCAGGGTGTGGTGGTCCAGATAACGGTAAAGATGGGGCCCGTCGGCACAGCGACCAAACCAAACGCCTTCGCCAACTTTTCCCTCTCTGAATCCAGAACGGGAAAGCCAACATCGATGGCGGTGGAAACTTTATCCTCGTATTCCACTTCGGCCTCAGCCAATGCCGAGCCGCAATCAAAGCACCAGTTCACCGGCTTCAAGCCGCGATACACATAGCCGCGCTCAAGCAATTTTGCGAGCGTGCGAATCTCGGCTGCTTCGGTTTCGAACGCCAT
>JAYVEV010000092.1:0-5907 GCA_043773745.1 Burkholderiales bacterium
ATCGATATTTTCGTCATTAATGGCGACGACAGGACTCGATAAATTAAATAGTTCTTTCAGCGATGTTATAGGCAAATACTCATCACGCAAACGTACAACTTCCTGGCCGTTCACCGTTTTGAGATCACCTTCAACCAGTTGCATGGATTGGGCAATGTGTGCCAACGGCAAAATATAAGTCTCACCGCATACGCTTACGGACATGCCATCCAAAATGGCGAGAGTAAGCGGCAGGCGAATGGTAATCATGGTGCCTTCGCCTAAGGTTGAATCAATATCGACTGCGCCGCCCAAGGAATGTACGTTTTGCCATACAACATCCATGCCGACCCCACGGCCTGAAATATCGCTCAATGATACGGCGGTCGAAAAACCAGGCGTAAAAATAAGTGGCCAGATTTCATCATCTCGCCACTGTTCGGTGACAGACAAGCCCAGCTCATTGGCTTTTTTGATGATGCGCTCACGACTTAGGCCCGCACCGTCATCTGTCACGGTAATCATGATGCCGCCAGCCTGATGTGCGGCGCGCACGCTGAGCCGGCCCACGCGTGGCTTGCCGTTGCGTACCCGCTCTTCGGGGCTTTCGATACCATGATCAAGCGCATTGCGAACCAGATGCGTGAGTGGATCAGCGATTTTTTCAATGACACTTTTATCGAGTTCGGTGTCTTCACCAATCATTTCCAGCTCAACTTCTTTATTCAAACGGTCGGCCAGGTCGCGTGTCAGGCGTGGCAGGCGGCTGAACACAAAACTAATCGGTAACATGCGGATTGCCAGAACCGCCTCTTGCAGTTCGCGGGTGTTGCGTTCCAGTTGGCTCATGCCATAAGCTAGGCGCGCTCTTTCTTCTTCACCTATACCGGCGGTAGCCTGAACAAGCATAGCCTCGGCAATAACCAATTCCCCCACCAAATTGATAAGCTGATCCACCTTGGCCACGTTGACGCGAATCGAACTTGCGTCTGCGAGTGATGCCAGCGCGATATCGTTGACCTGCGCATTTCCCGGACTGTCTAGTGCTTGCGGCACTGCTATCGATTCTGCTGCTGGCTCGTCATCAAATGGTGCGAAAAAACCATAATCTTCATCATCGATTGCATCGATTGGGCCAGCTGGCATTGCCATCAAGCCGCGATTGATATAGATCGAATCCGCAGGCGCCAAAAATTCCAGGCTTTCACGCAATTCATCCTGGTCGAGCTCGGCAGAAAGTGAAAAACGCAATTCGCAATGTGTGGAATCAACCATTTCACATTCGTGACTGGACACATCGCCCAACCCTCTGATGTCCGCAAGCAACGCATCAATGGCCGTCTGATCAGCATAATCAGTGCGCATTAGACGCATGGCCACCTGAAATATTGGCTCGTCAGTGAAAGCTTGCGGTGCAGCCGCATCGGTTGAAGTCTGCGCAGGATTGGCGGTAATAGTTGCCGGAGTGGTACTGTTAGCAATATCGACTAATGCTGCCTGCATGACAACAAGTTCTTCCAGATCCGGCGTTCCATCCTGCTCCAACACAGCCAGATGGCGACGCATGATATCGCTTGAGGTCAGACATAAATCAACTAACTGTTTGGTGAGCGCCAATTTACGTTTGCGGACGCGATCAAGAAGCGATTCAAACTCATGTGTGAAGCTGGTCAGCGCGGTAAAACCAAACGCTGCTGCGCCGCCTTTGACTGAATGTACTGCTCTGAAAATAGCGTTCAATGTTTCGTCGTCAGGAGAATGGATATCAACCGCAATCAATAATGATTCCAGTGAATACAGGTGTTCCTGCGCTTCTTCAAAAAACGCTTTTGCAAAGCGGGAGAGGTCCAGTGCCATGATTTGAGCGGAGCCAGCTTGGGAAAGTTAAACCGTGCCCAAGGCTTTCTTGAGCATCTCCAATAGCTTGTCGGGATCGAACGGCTTCACCATCCATCCGGTTGCACCTGCTTCGCGTCCCGATTGTTTTAGCACAGGCGATGATTCGGTAGAGAGCATCATGATTGGCACTTTGCGATAAGCCGGTAATGCCCTTAGTGCTTTGGTGAGATTTACCCCGTCCATCTTGGGCATGTTGTGATCGGTCAGTACCAAGTCAACAGTATTGGCCTTGGCAATCGCAAGGCCTTCTTCGCCATCGGCCGCTTCTAGTACCTTGTAGCCGGCACTGACCAGCACATAGGCCAGCATTTGCCGAATGGAAGGGGAGTCATCAACAGTCAGGATTGTTTTCATGTTTTATTTGATTACTAAAGCAGTTTTATGGGTAGGTAGCTAGTAAGGAAGTACGGAACTGCAGAATATTGTCAAACTCTAATGGGCACATCAAAATAACTCCATCTCGCCCACGCCAAGATGAGCCTTGCTGACAGGCTTGGAAAGCGATAAATCAAGCTCCGCCAGATTGTCGTTTACTTGCTCAACATGCGTCAGTAGATGCAGCATTAAGGCGTCACGCTGAATCAGGTTTGCGGGCTCTACATTTTTGGCAATTCGGTCAAGCTCACGGACTAGTGCACTGAGGCGGCATTGTGCGTGCGCCAATAGCTGGTCCGAAATATCCTGAAACTGCAGGGCGTTAAACGCAGCTTCGTGGGTTGGGTTGGTGGTGATGCCGATATTATCGAGGGTAGTCGAAGTATCGCTAATACCGTTGGTACCGGTAAAAGCGGGCATCAGGCGTTCAATGGCATCCCGCAAAATTGCGCGGGTCTCGCCTATTTCATCATGAGCGGCGTGAACATGCGACGCCAGACGCGCCACGAGTTCTTGCAATGTGAGTAATGATGCGTAGGAGGGCGTACTGGCTGCTTTGGATATTGAGGCAGGAGTGGTTGGAATGGGCGTTTCCATATTGATCAGGTACCTGTCTCATCAATAAGTGCCATATCGGCGCTACTCATCAAACGTTCAATGTCGAGCAAAATCAACATGCGACCCTCAACGCTGGCGAGGCCCAGCAGGAATTCAGTATCAAACATTGCAAATTCGGGCGCGGCACTTATGGCATCGGCTGCCAGACTCATCACGTCGGATACGCTGTCGACCACAATGCCGATAACTCGACGGCCGATATTGAGAACAATAACCACCGTGAAATCGTTATAGACGGCCTCACCAAGGTTGAATTTGATGCGCATATCCACAATTGGCACGATGATGCCGCGCAGATTGATTACCCCTTTAATAAAGGCGGGTGTATTGGCGATCTTGGTAACGGCATCATAGCCACGAATTTCCTGAACCTTCAGGATATCGATGGCGTACTCTTCTTCACCCAACGTGAAAGTCAGGAATTCCTGAAGCGCGACTTCATCTTTTTTGTGATTATTGCGGCTCTGGATTTGCATGATCAGATAAAAATATAAATGAGCATTTGATTAAAACTCTTCCCACTCGCCATCAAGGTCTTTGGGTAACGATGGTGTTTTGCCGCGCGAGCCCTCATTGGCTAGTCGGTTGGCACCGGACTGATTGCTCGCCTGTGGCTTAAAATTGCTGGATTCAGCCAAAGCAGCCGTGCGTCGTGCGCGGATTTGATCATCCTTAAGTTTGCTATCGTCTAACTTGAAGCGCGAAACAAGATCCGACAATGCTTCCGCCTGTTCGCGCATTGATTCGGCAGCGGCGGCAGCTTCTTCAACCAGTGCGGCATTTTGTTGGGTGACGTCTTCCATTTGCACAATCGCGCGATTGACTTGCTCGATACCGGCCGCCTGCTCATGTGATGCCACTGAAATTTCGTTAATGATTTCGGTCGTTTGTTGAATACCGACCACAATATTTTGCATTGCGGTACCCGCTTCATTAACCAACTTGGTACCATCCTCAACCTGATCTACCGAGGTGCGGATCAAGTCCTTGATTTCCTTAGCGGCCGCTGCACTGCGCTGCGCCAGCGCACGTACTTCAGCTGCAACTACCGCAAAGCCGCGGCCCTGTTCACCCGCGCGAGCCGCTTCCACGGCTGCATTCAAAGCGAGAATATTGGTCTGAAACGCAATGCTGTCGATGACGCTGATGATTTCGCCAATTTTGCGAGAGCTGGTACTGATGGCGGCCATTTTATCAACCGCTTTGCCTGCCACGACGCCGCCTTTTTTGGCGGCCTCAGTCGCGTTGGTCGCAAGGTTATTGGCTAGCTTGGTGTTGTCGGCATTTTGGCGAATCGTGGACGTGAATTCCTCCATGCTTGAGGCTGTTTCTTCAAGCGTAGAAGCTTGTTCCTCGGTACGTGCAGATAAGTCGGTATTGCCAGCACTAATCTGCCGTGCTGCGTTCGCAATTTCACTGGCATTAATCGCCACCTGGGCAATCAGATTATGTAATTGCCCCACAAAGCCATTCATCGAGATCGACAAGCGGCCAAATTCCCCCGACATCGCGGGAAGCTTTTTAGTCAAATCAGCTTCGCCCGCGCGCAGATCCTCTGTAGCGCGCAATACTTGCTCAATCGGACCGGTAATATTGCGATACATCCAGTACGCGATCGCGCCAAAAATCAACAGTCCGATAATGACGCTGAGCGAAACCGCCAGCGCGGCTTTGACGCCCATGCTGTAGGCGTTTTCCTGAAAGTTCCGGTTCTCCGATTCCAGTTGATCGGACAGCGCATCGAGTCGGCCGGAGATGGTGGCAAACTTTGATTCAAATGCCCCCATGCCGGCAAGAGCCGCGACTAGGTCAGATTTGGTTAGGGCAAATAATTCATCGGATTCTGTGGTGTACGACTTTATCGCCGGACGCAACTCATCGATGGCCTTGCGAATATTGGGTGCCGCTTTGGCATCACCAATCGTTGCCATGGCCTTTGACATGACAGTTTTGTGATCTTCAAATTGCTTTTCTAGCCTTGCCATCCATGCTGTATCGCCACGCTCGAAAGCCAAAACAAATGTCATCGCATCTCCGCGAATCGCATTATTCATGATGGCGGCATCGCTGTTGGCGCGGAGTAGTGAGGTATTGCTGGCCGCTTCGCGTAGGGTGTCGTTGAAGCGATCGACTGTGAAGTATGCGATCAAGCCGATAACAATAAAAATAATCGCAACAATTCCCGTAAAGGCGGCAAGTGCGTTTTTAATGGACATGTTATTTTTTAGCATAATTTTTTAAAAACAATGTATTAGACTGTTTTTCTAAAGTAAATTATCGACGTTAAGTGCTGCATAAATATGCATCACCGCACACCCAAGAGCAACAAACAAATCATTATTCCACGCTCTGGGACGCATGAGCGTGATATTCGTCACAGTTTTGACTTTGTGTGACTATTGTTTACAAGGTGGTGCCAGTGCTCCGCTTGAAGTGTTACTTTTTTACTTGTGCCAGCACGTTGCTGGTCCAGGCTAAACGGTCAATCAGTGTCCGCAAAAACTGTCGGTTGAAGCGCAATTGGCAAGCATCCGAAAGCTGGTCCAGCTGTACGTCCTGAATTTTTAGTAATTGAACCTCGGAAACCGAGATAATTGAAGCGGTACGGCGTGCCCTGTCCCCGGAAAGATAGGCCATCTCGCCAAAACAATCGCCGTCTTTGAGCACATTCAGCAATTTGTCGTCCTTGATCACCTTTACTTGTCCCGAGACAATGATGAAAAATGCCCGGCTGACATCGCCTTCAAGCAACAAATTTTGCTCGCGGGAATGATTTTCCCAAATCGCTCCGCGCAATACCTCCCATAGCTCGGAATCACGAAAATCCTTAAAAAAGTCGAGCTTGCGGAGTGAATTGAATTTTTCGGCCGATGAAATTTCGAATGAATATTTTTCCAGCTGAGGAAAGGTTTCGGCCAGATCACGCGCCATCGCATACCAGGCGGGATAGCGTTTAGTGACATCCTTGGCCATCGCTTTTTCAACAATTTCAACCAAACGCTCGGGCAGGTCGGGGCGTATTGATTTTAGCGGGAT
>JAYVEV010000093.1:0-10760 GCA_043773745.1 Burkholderiales bacterium
GCGGTTCAAAAATAGAATTGGCAAAGCGCAGCGCCAATAAATTTTGTACCGCCTCTTTGCCCAAATAATGATCGATACGAAATACCTGGCTTTCTTCAAATGCCGCGCCAATCGATTCGTTGGTGATGCGCGCTGTCTCCGTGTTGGTGCCGATTGGTTTTTCAACAACGATGCGGCTTAATTTATCGACAATGCCCAGCTCGCGTAGCGCTATACAAATGGGACCAAACAATTGTGGGCCGGTGGAAAGATAAAAAATCACACCACCCTCGGCTTTATTATTTTTGGTGGTTGCCAGCGCGGCCCTTAGCGGCTCCAAGCCACCAGACGCCTTGATATCAACGGGTACATACTGAATGCGCTGCGCAAATGCCTCAAACCCAATATCGCTATAGAGCTCTTTGTTGGCCGAGGTTTGAATCGACTCTTTTACTTTCGCAATAAAATCCTGCTGAGAAAGTTGCGAGGTGGCTGCGCCAACCAATTGAAACGCCTTTGGTAACAAGTCATCGCAATGCAGCGCATACAGCGAAGGCCAGAGCATGCGTTTGGCGAGGTCGCCGGTGGCGCCGAATAAAACCAGCGCGCGACATTCAGGAAGACTCGATTCAATATTCATAGGGCAATCTTGGCGTTATGTGGGTTGATTTATGACTAGCTTAACGGTTGGAAGCAAGTTTGCACGCCTGCTCGGCGCGACGTTGAATTTCGCCCCAGTTTTTGTCGGCTACCAGCGCGGCCGGTGCCAGCCACGAGCCGCCCACACAGGCAACATTGGGCAGTGCAAGATATTGTGGAGCAGACTCTGCATCGATTCCGCCAGTCGGGCAAAAAATCACTTGCGGAAACGGGCCGCCAATGGCCTTCAACATATCTATGCCACCCGCCTGCTTGGCGGGAAACAGTTTCATGGCGGTAAAGCCTGCGGCCAGCGCATTCATCACATCTGATGGCGTCATGACGCCGGGTAAAAATGGTAAGTCGCTGGTAGAAGCTTTCGCTAACAAAGCCGCATTAGCACCTGGGCTTACGCCAAACATGGCGCCTGCCTCGCGGGCTGCATTAAAATCGGCGACGTTACTGATGGTACCTACGCCAACAATAGCTTCCGGCACGGCGGCGCGGATGGCGCGCACACAATCCAGTGCTGCGGGGGTGCGCATCGTGACTTCGAGAACCCGGATACCACCCGCTACGAGTGCCTGCGCAAGCGGCACGGCGTCAGCAACATGTTCCAACACAATCACCGGCATCACGGGGCTTGCACTTAAGATTTCACGGATGGATTTCATGCGGCGATTCCTTTAGGGATTTCTTCAACGAGAGCAGCGCCAGTAGTTTGATGTTGGGTAACGCCAAATGTTGCGGCGCCTTCTTCGGCTGTGAGCGCATTGGTGCGGGCCGATTCAAACAGCTCGCGTCCCATGCCAAATTGATTTGATGAAAGATCGGCAACGGCAATTTTTCTGCTTGCCCAAACATCGGCAGCTACTTTAGCTTGCAAAATACCATTTTCCGCATCCAGCAGAATCATATCGCCGGTCCGAACGCGTCCGATTGGTCCGCCCAATAAACATTCCGGCGAAACATGTATCGCTGCAGGCACCTTGCCCGAAGCACCCGACATGCGGCCGTCAGTGACGAGGGCCACGTGGAAACCCGCTTCCTGCAAGGAGCTCAACGCCGGTGTCAATTTATGTAGCTCGGGCATACCGTTCGCGCGCGGCCCCTGAAATAATACGACCGCCACAAAATCGCGCTGCAATTCACCACGTTTGAACGCGGCCAATACCTCGTCTTGATCGTTGAAGACAATAGCGGGCGCCTCAACCACACGATGTGCAGGCTTGACCGCCGATACCTTGATCACGGCGCGACCCAGATTGCCGCGCAGCACTTTCAGGCCGCCATCGGCGCTGAATGGATTGGTAGCAGGGCGCAGCACGCCCTCATCCAGACTGTGCTGCGGGGCTGCGCGCCACACGAGCTGGTTGTCTTGCAGGGTCGGTTCATTGCTGTAGTGCATGAGTCCGCTTCCCGCCACGGTGCGCACATCGCCGTGCAGCAAGCCTGCCGTCAGTAATTCACGGATGGTAAAGCCCGCGCCACCAGCGGCATGAAAGTGGTTAACATCGGCGCTACCGTTGGGATAAATCCTTGCCAGCAACGGCACCACGCCAGACAGCGCATCAAAGTCATCCCAATTGACGATAATCCCGGCCGCCCGGGCGATGGCTACGATATGGATGGTGTGATTGGTTGATCCGCCTGTCGCCAGCAAGCCGACAATGCCGTTGACAATGGAACGCTCATTAATCACTTCGGCAAGCGGAATGTAGTCCTTGCCCAGATGTGAAATTTCTGCCGCACGCTTGGCGGCCGCGCCGGTGAGTGCATCGCGTAGCGGTGTATTCGGGGTGATGAAAGCCGCACCCGGCAAATGCAGCCCCATCACCTCCATCAAAAATTGATTGCTGTTGGCGGTGCCGTAAAAAGTGCAGGTGCCCGGCCCGTGATAAGCACGGCTTTCGGCTTCCAGCAGGGCGGCGCGATCCAGTTTACCTTCGGCAAATTGCTGACGGATTTTTGCTTTTTCATCATTCGATAATCCCGAGGTCATGGGGCCGGCGGGCACAAAGATGGTCGGCAAATGACCGAAGTGCAATGCGCCGATTAACAGACCGGGCACAATCTTGTCGCACACGCCCAGACAAAGAACGGCGTCGAACATATTGTGCGACAACGCAATACCGGTTGACATCGCAATCACATCGCGTGAAAAAAGCGATAGCTCCATGCCGGGCTGGCCTTGGGTTACGCCGTCGCACATGGCCGGTACGCCACCCGCAAATTGCGCCACCGCCCCGGCTTCACGCGCGGCTTTTTTGATGAGTTCGGGGAAGCGCGCCAGCGGCTGATGTGCTGAGAGCATATCGTTGTAAGCCGAGACGATGCCGATATTGGGTTGGCGGATTTCGCGCAAGACCAGTTTATCGTTGGCAGCCTCGGCAGCAAAGGCGTGAGCAAGATTGGTACAGGAAATGCGACCGCGGGTAGCGCCGGCGACGCGCGCCTTGGCAACGCGTTGCATGTAGACAGTGCGAGTTGCGAGGCTGCGAGCAATAACTCGAGCGGTAACTTCGGCAATCACAGGATGAATAGTCATGATTTTCTCTGTCCTCACGCCAGGAGGCGACGTTAATTTCTGATTGTAGGATTTCTACATAAATAAATCAACTGCATTATTTATTTTGGCAGTCTCTATCGTGAAAAAATATAAATATGAGCTAACTTGGCGACAGCAGCCATCCATTTTATGTTGATAATCTACAAAAATAGCGCCAATATATTGACTTGCAAGAAAACCTTCCTGATTCGGGACCCTGATGGCAAAAAAATTATCCAAAACTTTGCAGAAAAAATTAACCCCCTCTTCAGATTACAAACCTTCCGCTTTGCTCGACCGTATTCAGAGCGGGCTGGATAGTTTGCGTCCATCCGAGCAGCGAGTGGCCCGCTATGTGCTGCGGCATCCCAATTTGGTTATTAATTTATCGTTCCCCGAAATCGCGGCACAGACGGGCGTTAGCCAGCCCACGGTTGCGCGCTTTTGTATTGCATCTGGATTTAGCGGCTACCGGGATTTCAAATTGCGGTTGGCGCAAAGTCTGGCTACCGGCGTTCCGTTTGTTCATCGCGATGTGAATTTGAAGGATTCCATGGCCGAGGTGGGGGCAAAGGTATTTGACCGGGCCATTGCGGCGCTGATGACCGTGCGTAATCACCTTGATTCAGCCGCGCTGGATCGCGCCATTCGCTTATTGGCCCGTGCAAAAAAAATCGAATTTTATGGCGCGGGTAATTCCGGTATTGTGGCGATGGATGCCCAGCATAAATTCTTTCGGCTCGGTGCACCGGCCGTTGCCTATGCTGACCCCCATGTTCATGCAATGGCGGCATCTCTGTTAAACAGTGGTGATGTAGTGGTGGCAATATCGGGTAGCGGTAGTACGCTTGATTTGCTGCGCAGCGTGGAAATCGCCAGAAGCGCGGGTGCCGAGGTGATTGCCATTACGTCCAGCGATTCACCGCTTGCCAAACTAGCGAACATCACCCTGTTTGCCGATGTGCCAGAGGACTTGGATGTGTATGCACCGATGACCTCACGTCTGGTGCATCTTGCCATCATTGATGTGCTGTCAGTGGGTGTGGCGGTGATGCGCGGGCCTGCCTTGGGCGCAAGATTGAAGCGCGCAAAGGAAGTTATTGCAGAGCGAAGGATGGAATATCATGAATGACAATTTGGTAACACCATCACCACTAAGTGCCGCAGAAAAACCACCGACTGATACCAAGCTTCGCGAGGAAACGCGGCTATTGGGCCGTTTACTCGGCGAAGCCATTCGCGCCGTCTCCGGTGAAACTACTTTTCAAAAAACCGAGCATATTCGCCAGCTCGCCGTTGGCTTCCATCGCGCCTTGGGTGCAGACCGCAGTACCATTCTTGACCAGCTTGATCGCGAGCTGACCGAGTTGCCGATTGATCAAACCCTGAATGTTATCCGCGCGTTCAGTTATTTTTCGCTGCTGGCCAATATTGCCGAAGATCGTCAGCAAAATCGTCGCCGTCGTGCCCACCGTATCGCCGGTTCCGACCCGCAAGTGGGCAGCATTGAACACGCTGTATCTAAGCTGGCTGCACAGGGCATATCGGCACAGCAAATTCGTGGCTGGCTTGGCCAAGCGCAGATCAGCCCGGTACTGACGGCACACCCAACAGAAGTGCAAAGAAAAAGTATTCTCGATTGCCAACGCGAGATAGCGGCCGCGCTCGGCAAGCTGGAGCAGTTGAGTCTTGACCCCGAAGAAACGGCGGAACTCAAGATAGATCTCTCACGAACCGTATTGCAGCTTTGGCAGACCGCGATGTTGAGACTCACCAAGCTACGAGTGGTCGATGAAATTGACAACGCGCTGAGTTTTTACCGGCAAACATTTTTGCATGTCATTCCCAAACTGTATACAACACTGGAAGCGACCTTGGAAAGCACGCGCCCAGTTGATTCACCTGAGCCTAGTAACGATTCTACAAATCAGCTGCCACCATTTTTTCGAATGGGTTCTTGGATAGGTGGTGACCGCGATGGCAATCCATTTGTGACTGCCGAGTCGCTTACGACGGCCATTCGCCGGCAGGCCGGTGTAGCGTTTGATCATTATCTTGAAGAAGTGCATGCGCTAGGTGCAGAGCTGTCGATGTCCAGCCGTCTGGTGACACAATCGGACGCGTTGCTCAAGCTCGCTGCACTATCCGAAGATACCTCAGTCTATCGGCAAGATGAACCTTACCGTCGCGCCTTGCGGGGTATCTATGCGCGGCTCTCAGCAAGCTGTGAGGCACTCACCGGGCGCTCACCTCCGCGTCCCACGACGTTGCTGCTGGCAGCGTATAAAGCGCCGGGTGAATTTCTTGCCGACCTTAATGTTATTGCGGCATCACTTTATAGCCATGCGGCGGGTGCACTGGCTGATGGGCGGCTTGCCACGCTGCGTCGCGCGGTGGCCGTTTTTGGCTTCCATCTCGCCTCAATTGATTTGCGGCAGAACGCAGATATTCATGAATCGACCGTTGCTGAGTTACTGCGATGCGCCGGGGTTGCAGATGATTATGCGGGCATGAACGAGGGCGAAAAAATAAAGCTACTCGTTCATGAAATTGCCAATCCAAGGCCGCTGATCATTCCGCATCAGCTATATTCGGAAGTGACGGCTAGCGAACTGGCCATTTTCCACAAGGCAGCCGAGACCCGTGCGCTTTATGGCGAGCTGGCGATACTTAATGCGATTATTTCAAAAGCAGAATCCGTGAGCGATTTATTGGAAGTCGCGCTATTGCAAAAAGAAACTGGCCTCACAAAAAGCGACGGCTCATCACCGGCGCATATGGCGCTTTCGATCATTCCCCTGTTCGAGACCATTGACGACCTGCGCGCGAACAGCCGCGTCATGAGCAGTGCGTTTCAGCTGCCACTTTATAAATCGCTTACTGCAGCACAAGGCAATCTGCAAGAGATCATGCTGGGTTACTCGGACAGCAACAAGGACGGTGGTTATTTGACCGCGAATTGGGAGCTGTATCGTGCGCAAAAAGAATTGGAGCAGCTGAGTAAAGCATCGGGCGTGAACATTCGTATTTTCCACGGTCGTGGCGGCAGTGTAGGTCGCGGCGGCGGCCCTACCTTTGAAGCAATCCTCGCGCAGCCAACGGGTTGCGTTGGCTCTGGCCTGCGAATTACCGAACAGGGCGAAGTTATTGCCGCAAAATATTCAAGCCCTGAATTGGGACAACGTAATTTTGAAATTCTGGTTTCCGCCACCATGCTCGGCGCGTTCCCCACAGTTGACCGTGCCGTGGCTTTTGAAAATAACGAGGCGCGCTGGTTTCAAGTGATGGAACAACTTTCCGAAGCTTCCTACCAGGCCTATCGCGGCATGGTTTATGAAACACCCGGCTTCACTGAGTTTTTCCGTGGCGCCACGCCAATCAACGAGCTGGCCGGCTTGAATATCGGCAGCCGTCCCGCATCACGCAAGCCATCGTTTGCCATCGAAGATTTGCGGGCCATTCCCTGGGTATTTAGCTGGAGCCAGTCGCGCATGGCGCTGCCAGGCTGGTTTGGGTTTGGCAGCGCAGTGACCGCATGGCTCGAGCAAGAGCCAGCACGGCGCAATGAACGCCTTGCAGAATTGCAGGCCATGTGCAGCCACTGGCCGTTTTTCAAAACAGTGCTTAGCAATATGGATATGGTGCTGTCCAAGACCGATATGGCAATCGCTGAACGGTATGCAAATTTGGTCACAGACAAATCGTTATCGGCGCGCATCTTTGGTCTGATCAAAGTGGAATGGCAGAAAACAGTGGAAGCACTGCAAGCCATCACGGGGCATACAGAATTCTTGGCCGATAACCCTGCACTGGCGCGCAGCATCCGCAATCGCTTCCCCTATCTGGACCCCATCAACCATTTACAAATTCAGCTGTTGGCCCGTTATCGCGACGGCCACGCCGACGAGCGTACGCAGCGTGCTTTGCATCTGACTATCAACGGGATTGCGGCGGGGTTGCGCAATAGTGGATGACGCGCGGCGGATTTTATGTAAGTCTTACGTTTCTATTTTCCATCCGGCATTTAATCCTCCATTATTTTTACTGTTCATCTGATGAATTCCAATATATTTTCCCGTTGGTCAAATGTTATTTTTTCTTCCGCCATCGTGACATTTTTTGCGGGTTGCTCAGCATTAGGCGCGCTCAACACATTCGTGCCAGAGCGGGGCGTGATCGCCACCCGCGATATTGTTTATGGCCCGAATGCGCGCAACAAGCTCGATGTCTATCAGCCGAAGGCATTGCCACCTGCCACGTCGCCGACAACGGTTGCCAAGCCGGTAGTGGTATTTTTTTACGGCGGTGCCTGGGATTCCGGCGATAAAAGCAGCTATTTTTTTATGGCGGAAGCGCTGACTTCACGCGGCTATGTGGTGGTAATGCCGGATTACCGGGTCTATCCGGAAGTAGTCTTTCCGCTCTACATGGATGATGCTGCGTTAGCGATTAAATGGACATTTGACAACGCGGCTCAATACGGGGGCGATCCCAACAAAATATTTTTAATGGGGCATTCTGCAGGCGCACAGCTGGCAGCGCTTGCTGCCTATGATGCCCAATATCTCAGCGCCGTTGGCGTGGATAAGCGCCGGATTAAAGGGGTGGTGAGCGTAGCGGGCCCGATGGATTTTTTACCGCTGACGGAAGAAAAATTATTTCTCATCTTTCCCGAAAATGTTCGCGCCGCTTCGCAGCCCGTCAATTTTATAAATGGTCACGAGCCACCAACCTTGCTGATACATGGCTTGGCAGATACCCGTGTCGGCATTCACAATTCACGTAATCTGGCGACACGCATTCGCCAGTACGGCGGGCAAGTCGAAGAAACCTATTATCCCGAGACCGGCCATGTCGGCATACTGCTTCAATTCGCCGCGCCATTGCGTAACGGCAAACCAGCGCTGGAGAGGGTGGCGAAATTTATAGACGCGCGCACAGCCACTCAGCCCTTAGCGAAGCTGAGCCCACTAGTTTACATGGGCCAGTAGCGAACACCAGTATTGCTCCGCTTGCGAGGATCAGCATAATATGGCACGATTAGTGTCATTAATATCAGCCTATTCCGGCTTGATAGATTTTTCGAGCGAAGCCATCATGAATCTGGACCCGAACGAAGCCGAGCAGGCTTTCCGCGCTGAGGTACGCGCCTTTATCGAACAATCACTGCCCGACGATATTCGGCAGGCGGTGTTGATGGGGCGCGAGATCAGCAAGGAATATTATTTGCGTTGGCAGCGAATCCTGTATGAGCGTGGCTGGGGCGCACCCGGTTGGCCGAAAGCCTTTGGTGGCACGGGCTGGAACGCCATCGAGAAGCATATTTTCGACGAGGAAACCACCACCGCTGGCGCACCAGGACAAATTGCCTTTGGGCTTGCGATGGTGGCGCCGGTGATCATGGCTTACGGTACCGCCGCGCAGCAGCAACGATTTTTGCCGCGTATTTTGTCGGGTGAAGATTGGTGGTGCCAGGGATATTCAGAGCCGGGTTCCGGTTCTGATTTGGCATCACTAAAAATGCGTGCCGAGCTCACGCCTGACGGTAAGCACTATGTGCTGAATGGCCAGAAAACCTGGAACACGCTCGGCCAACATGCAGACTGGATTTTCTGTCTGGTACGTACCAACACGGAAGGCCGCCCGCAGGCAGGCATCAGTTTTGTGCTAGTAGAGATGAAATCGCCGGGCATTACGGTGCGCCCGATCACCATGCTCGATGGCGGACATGAAATTAATGATGTGTTTTTTGACAACGTTAAAGTGCCGGTCGAAAACCGTATCGGTGAAGAAAACAAAGGCTGGTCGTACGCCAAGTTTTTACTCGGCCATGAACGCACCGGCCTAGCCTTGATTGGCCAATCGAAGCGGGTGCTGAAGCGCTTGAAAAATATCGCTGCGCTTGAACGCGCCGATGGTCGCCCACTCATCGAGAATCAACGCTTCCGTGACCGTATCGCGCGGGTTGAAATCGATCTCACCGCATTGGATATCACGATGATGCGTTTGCTATCGGCAGACCTCGGCAAGCCGCTTGGGCCGGAGGTGTCTATGCTGAAAATTCGCGGCACCGAAATTTTGCAAGTGCTGACCGAGCTAAGCATGTTGGCGTGCGGGCACGCGGCTTTGGCATCGCTGCCGCAAGCGCTAAAGCCGGGCTGGGAAGGCGTGCCAATTGGTCATGCGCATACACCGCCGGTAATGGGGGCGTATTTGAATATGCGCAAACTCAGCATTTTTGGCGGCTCCAATGAAATTCAAAAAAACATAGTTTCCCAGATGATATTGGGACTGTAGAAGACACAAGGTACCGATATGAAACTGACATACTCTGACGAGCAATTGGCATTGCAGGAAACACTGGGTCGCTTCATCACAAAAGATTACAGCTTCAAAACACGGCATGAGATTATTCATTCCCCCGACGGTATTTCCGCCGCGCATTGGGCGCAATTTGCCGAACTGGGCCTGCTCGCGCTACCGTTTGCGGAAGAGTATGGCGGGCTGGGTGGCACGGCGGTGGATACGATGCTGGTGATGGAGGCAATTGGCTGCGGGCTGATGGTTGAGCCCTATTTGGCAACCGTGGTATTGGCTGGAGGCCTGCTGCGCACTGCGGGCAGCAATGCGCAAAAAGTATCGCTGCTACCAAAAATAGCCGATGGTAGTCTGCTGATGGGGTTTGCCCATTACGAAGCGGGCGGGCGTTATGAGATTGATCAGGTGAAAACGCAAGCCACGCGTGTCGGCGGCGCATCTAGGCTGAATGGCGTGAAGACTTTTGTGCTGCACGGCGCGCAGGCGAATCAGCTTGTTGTTTCGGCGCGCGATGCGGATAAGCCCAATGGGTTGTCGCTGTTTTTGGTTGATGCCAACGCTGAAGGTGTGAGCATTCGAGATTACGCGACACAAGATAATCAGCGCGCGGCCGAGATCACGTTCACGGATGTCAGGCTGGGTGCCGATGCGCTGCTAGGCAATGCGGGCGAGGCGCTGCCGGTCATAGAGTGCGTCCTAGACGCAGCCAATGCCGCGCTTTGTGCAGAAGCTGTCGGCGCGATGGATGCGTTGAATCAGGCCACACTGGAATATCTGAAAACCCGCAAACAATTTGGTGTGCCGATCGGCTCATTCCAGGCCTTGCAGCACCGCATGGTTGATATGTTCACGGCGGCTGAACAGGCGCGCTCCATGGTGATCCTGGCGAGTATCCGTGTGCAATCAGGTGATGTTGCAGAGCGGCGCTGGGCCTGTGCTGCTGCCAAGGTACTGGTGTGTGAATCAGCGCGTTTGGTCGGGCAACAGGCGGTGCAACTGCACGGCGGCATGGGGGTGACGGATGAGCTGAATATCAGCCATTATTTCAAGCGACTCACCGTGATTGCTGCCAGCTTTGGTGATGCGGATCATCATCTGGGCTATGTGAGTGATCGTTTGCTGGCGGCTTGATTAGCTTAAAGAAATAAAATGAAACGCTAGCACTGGCGAGGCGATTGAGCCATTTAGGTGGATTCGCGTTTAACTTGTCGCCGCGGCGGTCATCTCGGATAGTACTAGAGTCGGTGATTTCCAGCCTAGGCGTTTGCGTGGTCGG
>JAYVEV010000094.1:0-11452 GCA_043773745.1 Burkholderiales bacterium
CGCAATATCAAGTTATTCGGTCCAACCATCGAAAGGAGTTGATCATGGCAACAGCCAAGAAACCGGCAGCTAAAAAGCCGGCAGCAAAGAAACCCGTAGCAAAGAAAGCCGTCGCTAAAAAGCCAGCAGCCAAAAAAGCTGCTGCAAAAAAGCCAGCGGCCAAAAAGCCAGCAGCTAAAAAGCCAGCAGCCAAAAAAGCTGTAGCTAAGAAGCCTGCTGCTAAAAAGCCAGCAGCCAAAAAACCAGCGGCTAAAAAGCCAGCAGCCAAAAAAGCTGCTGCTAAGAAGCCTGCTGCTAAAAAAGCGGCGCCTAAAAAGCCAGCCGCAAAAAAAAAGGTAGCTAAAAAGCCTGCTGCTAAAAAACCTGCTGCCAAAAAACCGGCCGCTAAAAAAGCAGCGCCGAAGAAAAAAGCTGCCTCACCAAGACCTGCTCCGATGATCACTCCGGTGATCACGCCCCTCATCAAGCCGATGGGTTAAGCGTAATCGTTGCATTGGTAGCTGTTATACCGATTCCGATCCGCGCGAGCGCCGTAGTTGCGAGCTCGCCGGATCGGGTTATTTAGTAACTAACTGGGCTTATTACTTGTTGATTGCGCAAGTGAGTAATGGAGCCTCCCTGAATTTGGGGACAGACAATGATTAATCGCCGTTCACTATCCCGCCCACGCGGCTCACGCCCACGGCAGGATCGCCCCTCACGCTAGTATTGACGACTGAATGCCTGCGGCGCGCTCATGATGAGCTACGCCTAAGTGTCTTTTTGACTTGTTTGGTGACGTTATTGGCGGCGCACTGTAGCTCGCCATAGCGAGTAAATAGCCATTGCGCTCATCAAATATAAAATCGGCGACAACACAATAAGATCTAGTCTGAGCAATGTCGGCGCGTCCGTGCCAGCGGGCCGCGCGAGTACTGCCTGAATTTGCATTTCATAGAAGCCAAAAATCAACCACAGCAGGCCTGTAAATACCGGTGCCTTCCGGAAAAATGCTTTATCAAATGGGCCGCCGGCCTTGAGATTTATTCCAACCTGCAAAGTGATAAGCGTCACGGCAATGGCTGCGCCTGCATAATGCCAAAGAGCAATTATTTTAGCTGGCCCAAAAAAAACCCATTGTGCTAATTCCATACCGCACTCTTTTTCTGATCGTTCATAGCGACTTTCATGGCAATTGGGCCTGTGGCATACGGGCAAGTATGATTTGGGTCTTTTTCAGCAGCCAGGGCGCATTACGATTTTTATCGTAAAAGCGGGGTCGCGGGACCATAGCGGCCATCTTGGCCGCTTGTTCCGCTGATAACTGTGCCGCGGGAATGCCATAGTAGTATCGTGCGGCCGCTTCGGCACCAAATACGCCGTTGCCCCATTCAATGACGTTCAGATAGATTTCAAAAATCCGTTCTTTATCCATTACCGCTTCTAACAGCAGGGTAATTAGCGCCTCTTCACCTTTACGAATGGCCGAGCGCTCACCGGACAGGAACAAATTTTTAGAGAGCTGCTGCGAGATGGTCGAGCCGCCCGCCACAATCTTGCCTTTTCGTTGATTTTTCTCCATTGCCTTTTGAATACCTTCCCAGTCAAAACCTTCGTGATCGGTAAATTTGGCATCTTCAGCAACGATAATGGCCCGCTTTAAATTGTTCGAAATTTTCTCATACGGCACCCATTGGTATTTCAGCTTGGCATTAGGGTCTTTTTCGCGTAATACACTTAGCCTAGCCTCCATAAACGCGGTGCTAATGGGGGCATGATCGGTCCACCACCAAATTTTGATGATTACATAGCTTTGATAGGCGATGAATAGCGCAATGACAAGGCCGAGCAAGGCCGCCAAAAATAAGAAGAATTTTCGGATCATGTTGCGTTGCCAAGCCGTTTGCGCAGCATCGCCAGTACCGGTGCAGTCGAGGGCCGCAGACCGCGCCATACATAAAACGCCTCTGCCGCCTGCTCGATCAACATCCCCAACCCATCCGCCGTACGCGCGCCGGCACTTGCCGCGAGCGCTAAAAATGGGGTTCGTCCTTTGCCGTACATCATGTCGTAGGCGAGCGCATCAGGCGCAAAACTGGACGTTGGAACCAAGGGTAAACTTTCTGAAAGGCTGGCAGACGTGGCATTGATAATAAGGTCAAATTGTTGCCTGGGTAATTCGCCCAATGACATCACGCGAATTTTATGGCTACCCTGATTATGTTCAGCCCCGCCAAACTGCGCCGCAATCGCTGCCGCCTTGTCGATAGAGCGGTTGGTAATAGCCAACAATCCCGGCGCGGCGTCCAATAAATTCCCCATTACGCCTCGCACGGCACCGCCAGCACCCATCACCAGCACGCGAGCGCCTGCAATTTGGAAACCGAGATTGCGTTCGATATCGGCACATAAGCCCACACCATCGGTGTTGTCGCCGAGCACGATGGTGCCTTCAAATTTAAGGGTATTCACCGCACCTCCGCGCAGCGCGCGTGGGGTTAGTTTGTTTGCGTACCGGAATGCCTCCACCTTGAAAGGCACCGTGACATTGACACCGGCCGAATTTAATTTATGTGCATTACGAAACGCATCCACCGTTTGCGCAAAACCATCGAGGGGTGCCAGCAGTCGCTCATAGACAATATCCTGCGCCATTTCACGCGAAAACTCAGCATGAATCTCAGGCGATTTTGAATGTTCTACGGGATTGCCGATAATGGCGTAACGGTCTGTCATTTGACGGGTTTAACCAGTTTCACATAAGTTATTATTAAAAAATTGTCGGGCGCACGAGCTGTTGCCATCATGAATACGCTAGAGCAGGATAGAATCCAATAAATTGCTATCTAAAGGCAACATTAATTTCAGACGGCCCGCGCACCATAAGCGTGCAAAATAACGCAATTTGCACGTTTATGGTGCGAAAAGTTTTTGCTTGCCGTGCATTTCTTCGCAATCTCAGTCACTTATGGTGCGGCAAAAATGGCATGTTTTCTGCTGTACTGATAGTTTAGATAATTATCTGCGCATGTGGTCATTTATGAACATATAAATAGCAGACTCGTTTTCGTTTTACTTACCAGGAGAAGAAGATGGCAGTCGCAAAGGTTATGAAAATGGTGAAGGACAATGAGGTCAAGTTTGTTGACTTCCGTTTTACGGACACCAAGGGCAAGGAACAGCACGTATCAGTACCGGTTAAAGCGTTTGATGAAACGAAATTTACCGAAGGCCACGCTTTTGACGGTTCCTCAATTGCTGGCTGGAAGGGCATTGAAGCTTCTGACATGTTGTTGATGCCCGATCCTTCAACCGCTTTTATTGACCCGTTTTTTGATGAAGTAACGCTGGTTCTTTCCTGCGATGTGCATGAGCCTTCGACAGGCAAAGGCTATGACCGTGATCCGCGCTCGCTCGCCAAACGGGCCGAAGCCTATTTGAAGGCCAGCGGCATTGGTGATGTAGCCTACTTTGGCCCGGAGCCAGAATTCTTCGTTTTTGATTCGGTGGAGTGGAATGTCGATATGTCCGGCAGCTCCTGCAAAGTGTTTTCTGAAGAAGCGGCATGGTCTACGGGTGAGAAATTCGAAGGCGGCAATTTGGGCCACCGTCCGCCTGTAAAGGGCGGCTATTTTCCCGTTCCACCAGTTGACCAATTGCAGGATATTCGCTCGGCGATGTGTGTGGCGCTGGAAGACATGGGCGTGGAAGTCGAAGTGCATCACCATGAGGTTGCCAATGCGGGCCAGTGCGAGATCGGCACCAAATTTGAGACTCTGACTAAGCGTGCTGACTGGACGCAGATTTTGAAATACGCAGTGCATAACGTGGCCCACAGCTACGGTAAGACAGCGACCTTCATGCCCAAACCGATCGTTGGCGATAACGGCTCCGGCATGCACGTGCACCAGTCGATCTGGAAAGACGGCAAGAACCTGTTTGCGGGCAATGGCTATGCCGGCTTGTCTGAATTCGCGTTGTATTACATTGGCGGCATTATTAAACATGCGCGCGCTTTAAACGCGATTACCAACCCCGGCACCAATTCCTATAAGCGTTTGGTGCCAGGCTTTGAAGCGCCGGTAAAATTGGCGTACTCGGCCCGTAATCGCTCCGCTTCAATTCGTGTTCCATATGTACAGTCGGATAAGGCGCGTCGCATTGAGGTTCGCTTCCCCGATCCAACCGCCAACCCCTATTTGGCATTCGCTGCGATGATGATGGCCGGCCTCGATGGCGTACAAAACAAGATTCATCCTGGCGATCCATCCGACAAAAACTTGTATGATCTGCCGCCGGAAGAAGATGCCAAAATCCCAACTGTTTGTTCATCACTCGATCAAGCCTTGGACGCACTCGACAAAGACCGCGAATTCTTAACCCGTGGCGGCGTATTCTCGAACGAGATGATTGATGCGTATATCGAACTCAAAATGCAGGAAGTCACACGTTTCCGTATGACCACGCATCCGGTCGAGTTTGATATGTATTACTCGTCTTAAACTCTAGCCTCTAATCAAAACAGCGTAATAAGATTCTGCTTCGCACAAAGGCGACGTTCGAAAGAGCGTCGCCTTTTTTTGTTTCCGCAAGTATCGGCAACAACCCTATCTGTATGTTCATCCAGCCTTCACCATCCCTAGTGTTAACTATCCCGAAGCACACAACCCATTGAGTTGAAAAAGATTTTTTCTAGGCGCATGCTTTAAGACTCACTAATCGTCACCTACCAGAAAGATTCGGGTCATGAATCGTCTCGGGAAAAGAGCTTTGTTCACCGCATTTTGCGTGGCTTATTTGCCATGGTGGGCGTGCGCACAATCTGCGCAGTCGATTTATAAGCAAATCGATGGGCAAGGTCGTGTGACCTACTCGAACGCGCCTATTGCCGGTGGCGCGCGTGTCGAGCTGGAGCCGATTACATTAATTCCGCCCACGCCGACTGGCTCACTCATCAACCCAAATTTGCCACGCCCATCAGTCCCACCTGCCCCTTATGTCACACCTGTCGCACCTGCCATGTCGACTGTCGCGCCGCCAACCGCAGCGTCTGCATTGGTGGCACCCAATACAGAGCAACAAGTCGTCGCAACTGAGCCCCCCGTATTGCCTACTGCGCCAGCACCGATTGTTGCCATGCCGCCAGCCGCATCGGTCGCTATTGTCAGGCCAGTCTCAACAGCCAAGATCAAGCACTTGCCGCTGCCCGTCAATGTGCAGCAGCCGCTCGCCATGGACGTCTTGATCCAGCAACGCCACGATGAAATCAAGCTGCGCAGCATACGTAGCGCGATTGATGCGGAGCTGAAACTACTGTCTGAAGCAAAAGTACGGCTCGCTGAAGAAAAGAACGCCAGCGTCGGTGTCCGCGCCATCAAAGCTTCATTTAATGCCGCGTTGCGACCAAGCGAATCGTCACCAGCGCCCATTATTCCTGCTGAAGCGCGCGCCAAAGTGGAGCGTCATTTTGAACGCATACGCGATTTACAGGATCAGATTGCCATGCATGAGAAAAATCTTGCCGATTTACGCGCCTCACTAAAAACCGAAACCAATATGGCCAAAATTGCCACCGCTTCCGGCATCCCGGCCGCTAGTCACTGATCTCTAACTCCTTTCGATCTTCAGTCTCGATCGAAATTTCGACGCCGGACGCGATGAGCCTCCGGCGTTTTTTTCGCCCTTTTGCTGTGCCGCTCATACATGCTTTATGAGCGGTGTCGCGGCACGTTGGCTACAATCAGGGGATGTGCGACGAATCTCACATAATCTGGCAAGAAACTTGCTGATGTATTTGATGACAACCCCAAAATCGTGAAACCACACCCAGCCTCCCATGCCTATGTTGGCCTTGAGCTTCTTTCCACAGCGATCCTGATTTTGGATCGCCATCTCGCCGTCATGTACGCCAACCCTGCAGCCGAAAATTTATTCGCGTTCAGCCTGAAAAGTGCGGCTGGTCACCCTTTGCAAAAATGGCTGCCCGGCAATACGTCTTTGTACGCCATGCTTGATCAGGTACAAAAATTCAATGCGGGCTTCAGCGAAAATGAATTAACACTGGATCTTCCCACGCCAGGTCATCCAGCGCTTCATCTTGCCTGTGTAGCGAGCCCTGCCGAGGGCGAGTGCGTTGTGCTGGAGTGCCACCCGCTGGATCAGCAACTCAAAATAGCACGAGAAGAAAAAATACTGGAGCACCAGCAATTAAATCGCGAGCTGATTCGCAACTTGGCGCATGAAATTAAGAATCCGCTCGGTGGTATCCGCGGCTCGGCCCAACTACTAGAGCGGGAGTTGGCCGATGCGGACGGTGGCGGTATGCATGACTTGCGTGAATATACGCAGGTGATTGTAAAAGAAGCCGATCGCCTGCAGGCACTGATGGATCGCCTGCTCACGCCGCATCGCCGTCCCAAAATGGGCAATATCAATATCCATGAAGTGCTGGAACGGGTGAGGGCTTTGGTGCTGGCGGAATTCCCGGGGAGTATTCAGGTGCGGCGTGATTACGACACCAGCTTGCCCGAGCTCTATGGCGACCTTGAGCCATTGATTCAGGCGCTGTTGAATGTCGCCCGTAACGCAGCACAGGCTTTACAGGGCAACGGGGAAATTCAGCTGGTCACTCGCATCGCCAGGCAGGTGACGCTGGCGAAGCAGCGCTATCGGCACGCGATCATGATTCATATTATTGATAACGGCCCCGGTGTGCCCGAAGGTTTGCGCGACAAGGTGTTTTACCCACTGGTGTCAGGCCGCGAAGGCGGGACGGGGCTGGGCTTATCGCTTGCTCAAAATTTCATCAACCAACATCACGGCATTATCGAATTTGTTAGCGTGTCGGGCAAAACCTGTTTCACTATTTTATTGCCCGTAATTGATCCCACAGCGGGTGCCCAGCTTGCAAAATGAAGCATGCTTTTTTGCTCTGCTGGCGCTCATCCCGATGATTAAACTTTGCTGAAAGAAACAATGAAACCGGTCTGGATTATTGATGACGATAAAAGCATCCGCTGGGTAATCGAAAAAGCGTTGTCCCGCGAAGGCATCGCCTATAAATCATTCGTCTCCGCGCAAGACGGCATGGACACGCTCGATATTGGCGATCCTGAAGGTACGCCACAAGTCGTGATTAGCGACATCCGGATGCCTGGCGCGTCGGGTCTTGATTTCATGAAAACGCTGAAGGCCCAGCTACCCGCTACGCCGATTATCATCATGACCGCGTATTCGGATCTGGAAAGTGCAGTGGCGGCGTTTCAGGGTGGCGCTTATGAATACTTGCCGAAACCATTCGATGTTGATCATGCGGTTGAACTGATTCGCCGCGCGCTCGACGAAAGTTTGCGCGAGGTGCCGCAAGCAGAAGCCAGCACCACCGCGCCAGAAATTTTAGGCTCCGCGCCGACTATGCAGGAAGTGTTTCGCGCCATCGGCCGGCTTTCTCAATCACATGCAACGGTAATGATTACCGGCGAATCGGGCTCCGGCAAGGAGTTGGTGGCGCGTGCCCTGCACCGCCACAGCCCGCGCGCGAGCAAGCCATTCATCGCCATTAACACGGCGGCCATACCAAAAGATTTATTGGAAAGTGAGCTGTTTGGTCATGAACGCGGTGCATTTACCGGTGCAGCTACCATGCGTCGCGGCCGTTTTGAACAAGCCGAAAATGGCACCCTGTTTCTCGATGAAATCGGCGATATGCCCGCTGAATTACAAACCCGTCTGCTGCGCGTATTGTCAGATGGGCAGTTTTATAAAGTCGGCGGCCACACGCCGATGACCGCCAATGTGCGCGTCATCGCTGCGACTCATCAAGATTTGGAAGCGCGTGTCAAACAGGGTTTGTTCCGCGAAGATTTATTCCACCGCCTCAACGTGATTCGGCTTCGCCTGCCGTCATTGCGTGAGCGTCGCGATGATATCCCGCTGCTGATCAAACATTTTCTTGCCAAAAGCGCCCATGAGTTGCATGTCGACTCCAAGCGACTCTCGCAAAACACACTTAATTTTTTATCCCAGCAGGATTTTCCCGGCAATGTGCGGCAACTCGAAAATCTTTGCCACTGGATTACCGTGATGGCTCCCGGTCAGCTAGTCGAGATCAGCGATCTTCCGCCGGACGTGCGCGGTGATAAATCCAATATTGTCGTCGATGGCGATTGGAAGCGCTCACTGGAACGCGAAGTCACCGCCTCCCTCGGCCGCGGCGAAAGAGAAATCTACAATGGCCTTAATCGCGCGTTCGAGTCGGCGTTGATCGTGAAAGCGCTGGAGCACACTGGTGGCCGCAGGATCGAGGCGGCAACTTTGCTGGGCATTGGGCGCAATACACTGACGCGCAAGATTCAGGAGTTGGGGCTGGAGGTGGACGGCAAGGATGAATAATCCATTCAACTTAAATTAGCCAACCTCTATTGTTTGGGCGTTGTTGCACGGATATCATTCTAGACGAAAAATCCCTTCCCAAAACAATCTCAGGAGGCGGTTTGCAAATTACGAACGAGTTTGGCCGTCCGGCGTGCAGCATGCGGTTGAGAACAGCGGCGCCAACGGCTGCTTCCGTACGTTGTCCAGGCTGACTGCGCGCACGTAACCTGGGGCCGATGATCGTTTTGTATCGGCCCATCGTCGTCTCGACAAGTGCACGCCGACCATAGCCGGTTTCTTTCTGCCAACCCAGTCGTCCTCTTTCCGCCATCAACGTAATGTGCTTGTCTCGGTGCGAAGGGTCGTGCTCGGCGGCGGCGCTCAATACTGCCGTGACATGCGGCGGGATGATCACGGGAATGTCGCCCGCGCGCGCCGCAATGGCGGCATAAATCGGCGCGCCATCATAGGCACCATCGGCTGTGACACTTCCGATTTCGGCATCGACCCGTTCCAACAACGCCGTTACTTGCGACGGGTCCCCAACATCGTTTTCGGTCAGAGTCGAGGACATGATCATGCCGGTGTCGGCATCCATAGCCAGATGCAATTTCCGCCAGGTACGCCGCGCTTTCGCGCCGTGTTTTTCTTGTAGCCATTCGCCAGCACCGTAGACTTTCAATCCCGTGCTGTCGATCAGCAAATGAACCAGGCCATCAGGCAACCTTTTGAAATTGATTTCATCGTCATCGCACGGCCGCTCAATATGCTGTGATCGGGAACGCGAAGTGAAACTCCCATCAGGTCGAAAACCGAAGTCATTAGTCCCTCCGTCTGGCGCAACGGAAGGTGAAATGCCAGACGTAACATCAACCCGGTTTCTATCGCCAGATCAGAATAGCAAGCCTGTCCGCCTGGCGTGAATCGGGGCGTTGCATCCCAGTCGGCCATCGCCTCTGGCGTCACCCATAACGTCAGGCTGCCTCGCCGCCTCAGTCCAGCGTCATACTCCGCCCAGTTTTTACCTGGAATTCCATTTTCGGTATGTGGTGCCGACCTTTGGCGTTATGTTTGTTGGGCATTAACAGCTTCAATTTATCAAAACCGCCACTCTACCCGATTGGCTGCGCATCCGTGCAACAACGCCTGTCGTCAGCCGCCGCCTTGATTCCCTTACGCTTCCCACGGATTAATGACGGTGACTTTGGCGACCCGATAGGGGCTCGTATCGCGCGACGCTACAATGAACCCCCGGGAGGCGGCGATCGCGGCAATGTAGCCATCGGGTGTTGGAAATCCTCTTCCAGAAACCTTGGCTGCCACCGCCAGATCGGCATAATGCCGTGCTGCTTCGATGTCGAATGGAAGCACGCGATCCATGAATAATCCCATCAATCCATTGAGGGTCTGTGCCAACATGTCCTTGCGCTTTCCCGCCGGGAGTGCGCCGATGCCAAACAGCAACTCGGCCAACGTCACGCTGGTCAGATAGAGCGTCTCGGCTGCTTGATCGTTCAGCCAAGCCTGTACCGCTGCGTGTGGCTTGGGTTTCATCGCCTCGGAAACGACGTTGGTATCGAGAATGATCATTCAAAGCTATGCGGCTCGGCCGGTTTCTTGTCTCTGACTTGCTGGAAGATTTCGAAATCTTCGTTTGTCAGGCCGACCTTGAGGCTCAAGGCGGCAAGGGCGTCTCCCAGACGAACGCGGGTCTCGGGCTTTACCGCGCCTGCTAAAATCTCACGGACTTCGGCCTCGGTGCTGCGCCCATGTTGGGCCGCACGCACGCGCAATGCGCGGTGTACATCGTCGGGCAGATTGCGTACGGTTAGCATTGCCATCGCGTCACCTCATGAAAATGTATTCAATGCATTCATAATATATTATTGAATGCAAATCGGCAAGGATGTGCGTCCGTTAAATCTGTTCCATCCATGGTTTGGTATGTCATCTATATCGATTGCCGAAACCCCAGCTCGGCGTTATAGAAAATTATAGTCATATTTTATAATTATAATTTATGAGTATAGTTATTTATATAATGTCATACCATTCATCATCTAATATGGGGATGTAAGCCATGTCGGTTCCTACGAACACAACGACATTTCCTCTTGGAAATGCAACACATGCTGCGGGTTCGTCTGTCGTTCGTAGACTTGAGGATCGAGGCAACGGAACCTTTTTGTTGGAATTAGCCATTCCGAGCAGCATGACTACAGACATGGCACGCGAAACAGTCGACGCGATTGCTAGCGCGTCGGAGCTGATTGCCCGCAAAGTGTTTAGCAAACAAGATGATTCGCTGCGAAAGCTGGTCGAATTGCTGGTTCCCGATGCTGCACCCACGCCTGCCATGCTCAAAGAGGCGGTGATGCAAGCGCACGCGAAAACCGAAATATTGCAAAGTGGTGACTGGCTTACGTCATCACAACTCGCCGAGATCGCCGGTTTGAGTAAAACGAATGCGAGTACGCAGCCCAACAAATGGAAAAAGGACGGGGTAATTTTTGCGATCCAGAAAAACGGTGCCGATTATTTCCCGATGTTTGGATTGGACCCAAACAAGGGTTATCGTCCGCTTAAAGCGATGAGCCAGGTGATTACTTGTTTTGGTGACAAAAAAAGTGGATGGGGTCTAGCGTATTGGTTTGGCTCTGTCAACAGCTTCCTGGGCGGAAAGCGCCCCCAAGATTTAATTGGGTTGGAGCCTCAGCGCGTCATCGATGCGGCAAAAGATGAGTTGGCAGAAATGATCCAGGGCTAGTACATCTAAACCTTTGGCGGTATATCCGCATTTCGTGCGGGCGCTGCAAAGATGACGACGGCTTTACTGGATCGGGTGACTCATCATTGCGACATCCTGGAAACAGGCAATGATTCATACCGCTGTAAACAGCGTAAAAATCGCTCTCAAAAAACCGACAAAGTGGAAAATATTGGACGCTGATTAGTGGAAAGTATTGGGCGCTGTTTGACAGGCTGCGGCTTATTATGTCGTATGAACCTGCCAAAACCACTATATTACCGCCACCGATTTCCTGCTGAGATCATTAGTCACTGCGTATGGCTGTATTTTCGTTTTGCGCTGAGCTACCGG
>JAYVEV010000095.1:0-61825 GCA_043773745.1 Burkholderiales bacterium
ATGCGATAAAAAGACTCGAAATACCCTAGGCACAAGTTGAAAAGCCTGTGAAATACACAAAAATTCACACAAACACCTTAGTCAAAGTGCGGTTTTTCACAGGGCTGCGCGCGGTCAAGTGATAACGTGTGGGCTGTAAAAAGCGTATTCACCAATATCAATTATTTACTAACTCGGAATTAAGGAAAACTTATGAAAAAATTACTTATCGCAGCAACTGTTTCAGGTTTATTTTTCGCTAGCGCGGCGCAGGCTGGCTCCAGTACTGGAACGATGGCTGTTTCGGCCAGTGTCACCGGAACATGCAAAATCACCACTGCCGCCGGAACGCTGGCATTTGGTGCTATTGATCCTTCTCTTGTAGCCGCTAACGTAACTACAAACACGACCTTTGCGTACAAATGTACGACTGGAACGACGCCAACCTCAATGAGCAATAATTTGGGCCTTAATGCGGGGGCTGGAACCCAGGCGAAAATGGTGTCTGGCGCAAACACTTTGAATTATTCTGTTGCGTTTGCAGCAGCGACGCTGACGGCTGGTACGGGTTTCGGCACAGGCTCAGTGGCGACAACCATTACCGAAAACGGCACAATTGTGGCGGTGGACGCGCAAAATGCAATTGCCGGTACTTACACTGACACAGTTACCATCACCCTGAATTTCTAAGAAATTAGCATCTCAACTTAAATCCGAGTCTATTAAAGTTAAAGCCCTTGACGATGATGTGTTTCCCTAATTTATCGTCAAGGGCCATTTTTTCTTCCGCGAAGGAAAAATTTATAGCTCTGGTGTTGGTGGGCTTTCTGGGACTCCCCAACGTATTGCTGGCCGCCAGTGTCGCCGCCAGCATGCCTGTCAGCGCGACAGTTTTGTCGACCAGCAAATGTGGATTTAACGCTCCTGGATCTACTACGCTTCCCTTTGGGACCATTGATCCCTCCGGCATAGCGAACGCAACAGCAACCGGCTCTTTGGTCATAAAATGCGCCGGATCAGCCGCCAGCGCAACCTTTGCGATAACGGACGATAGCGGGCTACATTCAACCGGTGCCGGTGCTTATCGTATGCAGCACGCCGTAACCGCAACAGCATTTCTTGGCTACTCGGTAGGCTACTCTCCCCAGACCGCGACCATCCCCAAGAATACCAATCAGACCATCACCGTTACGGGCACGATCACCGCCACTCAATACGGCAATGCCATCGCAGGCAACTTTACGGATACGATCACAGTCACAGTCTCACCCTGATAGAATGAGTTCTGATTGAGCTTTATTGAGCTTAAATTGAGCTTAAATTGAGTTTGAATTGAGCTTTGGGGATTAGAAATGAGATCAAAAATGCGCGTATTGTTTGCTGGTCTGCTGGCCTGTTTTTTTTTCCTGCCCGGGTTGGCTTCGGCTTATACATTTTCGGTCAGTCCTGTGCGGGTATTTTTTGAGCCGAATCAAAAAACCATGCTCGTTACCATCGGCAATGACGACGATGTACCCCTGAAGCTGCAAATTAAATTGGTTTCCTGGACGCAATCTACCGATGGCAAGGATATATACGCCGACAGCGACGACCTTATTTATTACCCCCGATCGATGACCTTGGCTGCCAAAGAGTCGAGAGTGGTGCGGTTGGGTATCAAGACGCCGATGCAAGAGCGCGAGCGCACTTATCGGCTACAGATTGAGGATGTGCCAGGCGAAGTTGCCCCCACTCAGGGCCCGGCCGTCAACTTTCGATATCGTTTTTCCATCCCCATTTTTTTGCCGTCACTGACACCCAGTCGGGTTGCTGAAATTGAAGAGCTGACGGTTAATGGCGGTAAAGTTCGGATCCAGATTGCCAACCGTGGCAATCAACATGTTCGTTTTGACCGTATTACAGCCAAGACTGCAGCCGGGTTTAGCAAGGATGCGGAGGTCTGGTATGTGCTGCCGGGTGCTACGCGTTCATTTCAGATTGAGCTTCCGCGTGAGGAATGTATTCGTGCGGGCACCACTGAGATTGTGGCTTCCAACGAAGCTTCCTCGCTGAAGCGAAGCATCGTTATCCGCGCCGAGGACTGCCAGTAGTGCCGAGAGTGCAAGTTGGTAGGACGAGTTTGCCGCACGCCACCCACTATTATCCAAATCTATTCCGTATTACTGTTGGCAGCATCATCCAGTTTTTCAGGGCGTTAGCAATCTCAGCATTACTGGTACTGGCATGCCAGGCGTTTGCTGTGCCCGGACAGGATGAAACGGTTCTAGACGACACAACAATTATTGTCGACTTCAAGTTAAATAGTCAGGCGCTAGGCGAAATTGAGATAGTCCGCTCCGCAGACGGTGACTTCTGGCTGCGAACGCAGGATCTTGTCACCTTCCAAGTGAAGCCAGCATCTGGGGCAATCGAACGCACGATTGGCGGGCAGGCGCACATCTCCATCAAGTCGCTGGGGGCGTTTAATGTGACATTTGAAGAGCGCACATTGTCTTTGTCGGTAACTTTGCCTGCTGCGCTTTTTCCAATCGACACAACCATTCAGTATCAGCAGGGATTTGCGGTACGGACAACTGATTCACCCCTTAGCAGTTTTTTCAATTACCGCGCGGCTGCCAGCCGTGGCGACACCAGTGACACGCAACAATATATTTTGGCTGTCGAAGCGGGGTTCCGTCTATCGGGAATACTTTTTCGTCACGAAGCCAGCTGGGTACGTGCGGGGTCGCTCACAGGCGCGAAGCGACTGGCTACCCAGGCAATCTATGACGATACCGAGCGTCTTAATCGTTGGACACTGGGCGATTCTATTGCCACCTCAGGGACATTGGGATCGAACCTGTCGATAATCGGCCTTAATTTCACGCGCTTGTATGCGATCAATCCTTCCTTTGTGCGTCAGCCTTTGGCGACATTTGGTGGCAGCGCGCTGATACCTTCGCAAATAGAGGTCCTGGCTTCAGGTGTGCCGATCTATCGGGGCGATATCAAGCCGGGTCCGTTTGAGCTGCGCGATCTTTATTACTCCAGCGGTGCTCGCACCATTGATGTGAGAATTCGTGACGCGCTGGGACGCGTTGAAAATATTACATTTCCGTTCTATTTTGCCGAGGGCCTGCTCGCCCAAGGGCTTTCAGAGTACAGCTTCAGCTTGGGGCGGCGGGAAACGCCGCTGTTGTTCGATGCTAGCAAAAGCCGTCATGTAGCGTTGGGGTTTTATCGGGCTGGTCTGACTAACTATCTGACGCTGGGTGTACGTGGCGAAGCTAGCCGTGATTTATGGAATGTCGGGCCGACGCTCGCGGCCAAAAGCGACCAGTTCGGGGTGGTGGAATTGGCGTATTCGGCCAGCAAACGCCAAGCGGATGCCGCGCGTGGCAACGCCAGCAGTCTTTCCTACACTTATGCTTCGCCCCTGCTCACGGGGCGCTACAGCCAGCTACGCTATAGCGATACCTATACAAATCTATTGTCTCTTCAGGCGGATGTGCGACCGTTGCGCGGTCAGCGATTGGACTTCAGCTCGGGCAATATTTTTTTAGGGACTTTTTCACTTGCATTGGGTGCGACTACTTTTGCCAACGGTAAAGCGGAACGTATCAATACGCTAGGGTGGAACCGTACTTTTTTTGGTCGAATTCAATTCTTTGCATCGATCAGCGAAATTCGTGGTGATCGGCAAGAAAAGCGCGGATTTATTGGGCTGAGCTACAACTTGAATGCGGAAGAAAATGCGTTAGCTACGACACAAAAAACCAAAGATGGAAATACGCAATCGCTACAGTTTGCACATAATGTGCCGCAAGGAGAAGGCTTGGGCTATCGCGTTGAACTGGAGCATGCCAGCACGGCAGCAGGGAGGCAGCTGCGTATCGCGCCTTTCGCCCAATATAATTTTCCGGCTGCAAGCGTGGCCATTAACGCACTCGACCAGATTGCGGCGGGTGGACAGCGCAGCAGGCGTGCCGAGTTATCGTTAGCGGGCGGTATCGGTTGTGTGCATGATTCCTGCCTGCCGTCTCGTACCATTACGGATAGTTTTGCCATTGTTGATCTTGGGGTGCCGGTAGCCGATGTCAGAATCTTGCGCAACAACCAACTGACAGGCAAGACCAATGCTGCGGGCAAACTGATGGTCAGCGATTTAGGCTCTTATTACGAGACAGAGGTGCGTTTGAATGACCGTGATTTGCCGATCGAATATGGATTCAAGTTGGCCTCACAGCGCATCTCGCCCGCGTTTCGCAGCGGTTCGCGCATTGATTTCGGCGTCAAGCGCATTTTTAGCGTGTTTGGAAAACTGGTGGTGAGTCTTGGGAAAAGACAATTTCCGTTAGCGGATTACCTCGCCGTACTGACACATAATGGCCGCCGAAAAATGCTGTCAACAGAAAACGATGGAACATTTTCATTGGAAGACATGGAAACGGGGAAGTATACTGGCGTGGCAATCGTGGACGGGAAGGTTTGTCAGTTTGAATTGGCCGTGCCGGAAACTGAAGGAATTATGTTCGATGCAAAAGATATCGTCATTTGTCGTTAAAAGTTGTCTGTTGCTAGGCTTTTCATTGAGTGCCAGTATTGCCTACAGCCAGACTGTATGCAGTTTTTCCAGTGTCACAGGTGTTGTCTTTGGCGTATATGACGACAGCTCCTCCGTGCCACGGGATACGGCAACAAACGTGAGTATCAATTGCACCCGAAATGGTGGGTCGCCAAGTGTAACCGTCACGCTTGCACTCGGGCCCAGCGCCACGTCGGGTTCAAGCAGCACGCGCAGCATGAGGCAGGGCAATGGCAGCATCATCAATTACAACCTTTTTCGCGACAGTTCACGCGGATTGATCTGGGGGCAAACGCCCGGGGTAGATACTATGACGCAGTCATTTTCTATCCCTAACAAGTCGACAGTATCGACCAGCTTCACCCTATTTGGCCGGATCAGCGCGCTACAGAACGCCAGCGTGGGGACCTACGGGGATTCGGTAATGGCGACGATTTCCTACTGAGCAACGTGGTATTTGATAAAAGTCGCAAAGACTGTAACAGCTAGCAAGAAGTCGGTTGCGCCCTTGATTGCCTCAGGACACTAATAAAAAGAAATCACTCATGCCATCAATCCAACCGGCTGCACCCAATATCTCCAATGCTTTGCTGGATCACATGCATTACCGCGCTGATCCTTTGGCGGACGAAACCATCGCCAAAATTCTAGGTAATTGGCTGCCACCTACAGCGGATTCCGAGACGGTTGCAATCAACTCTGCCAAGGAATCAGTGCCACCAATGGCGCCTAAAGCAGTGGCGAATGAATACAGCGCCCAATGGAATTTACAATGGCAAAAATTGGCTACCGTGAGTCGAATTTTTGAAGACTGGTCCGATAATTGCAGCCTCATCGGCTGGACCGGGCAGGGTGATGGTAATGCGACCATCCCACCAGAAATTGCCGAGCCGTTGCGCGCTTATGTACAAGCGGCCAAGGCCTTGCCGCCGTGGGCCGATGTCAGCAAGATTGCTCGCGCTGAAGAATTGTTCATGGATTACGGTGCGTTGTCGGTCACATTGTTATTTTGCTCGAGCCTGCCGGAATGTTATGTAATCCCTGATCTGGCCGCGGTACTGCATGCAACCGGACAATTGGAGAAACATGCGGAACACCGCATACGCTCGACCGGGGCGATGATTTTCCCGGTGATGATGCGTGGCGGCATGACCATCCCAAGTGGTGGCGGGGTTGCACAAATATTCAAGGTGCGGCTGATCCACGCCACCATTCGCAATCTGATTTTGCGCGGCACACCTGAAATTGCGGTTGAAGCGCTGGGCGATGCGCAAAAGGTGAGAGATGCCGGTGTGACCCCTCCACTGCTTTTGCTGGAGGCTTCGCAAAGCATGCACCAGGTCCTGTTTGCGCATGGCTGGAAGCTCGGTAAGGATGGGCTACCCTGTAATCAGGAAGAATTAGCTTACACGTTGCTCACCTTTGGTTATGTATTTTTGCGCAGCATGCGCAAGCTCGGCATCGGCCTACCAGCCCAGGACGAAGAGGCTTACCTGCATATCTGGAACGTGATGGGATATTTCCTCGGGATTGAGCGCGAGCTGATGCCGGAGACAATGGTGGAGGCAGAGGCTTTGTTCGCGCTGATGCAAGCCCGGGGGCGACAAAATCAACTGGATGATGAGCAGGTTCGCTTGAATGAACTTAAGTTGAACGGTAAACCATCCGAGCATGGCGTTGGACATGAGCAAGATCCGCGCCCTGCACTGGGCACAGCCTTGATGAATGCCATGAAGCAGGTCATCCCGTTGCGACTGCTTAAACCATTCCCGGTAATGATGACGCGTTTTCTTTGCGGGCCTGCGACAGCGAAGGATCTGGGACTCACTGGATGGATATCGCTGGTTTCCCGATTTCTGTTTGCCGGTTTCATGATTACTGTCAGAGGGATCGATATTTTGGGACGTCTTGTGTTTCCTGGTTTTTCGATTGCCCGATTCATGACCCGTATCTTGGGTTATCGATTCATGAGTAAACTTTTGATGGATCAGACCCGTCCGCTCAAGTTGCCGGAAAGCGTCAGAAACCGTGTTCAAAACATGATGGCAGCCTGGAGCGAGGCCCCGCAAGAACCAGCCTGGGTCAGGTCAATTGAGAACCGTTTGAATGGCAAGACCAGCGACGACAATAAAAAAGTCGCTAAGAGTAATAAGGTTAATTAGTGATCGTTTGACGACAAGCTCTTATCTGTAGTGCGTGGTCTCCTGAATCAGTAGCCGATCAAATTTGCGTTTAACCGGACTGCTTCACCTCAAGTATCAACACGGTTCGCGCGGGCACGGTCAGCACATTGCCGAGTTCAAAACGCCGGCCGCTGATGACGTCGGTGCCGGCTGCGTTTTGCGGAAGGATCTCCCGGAATCGATTCGTCGCCAAGACTTTCTCAGTCTTGTTTTTATTCAGCACCACCATGATTTTCTGCTTGCCGTCATAGCGGAAATAGACATAAGTTCCCTGATCTGGCGCGAAATGCATGAGCTTGCCGCGATGGATAACAGGCTGCGATTTTCGCCAGTTCAATAATTTTTGAAGAAACGCCTGCGCGTCTTTCTGCTGTGCGCTCAGGCCAACGCCGGTGACTGCATTTATTTTATCGCCGGCCCAGCCACCCGGAAAATCTTGGCGGAACTTGCCATCGTCGCGCACCTTCGGGCTCGTCATCAAGAGCTCGGTACCGTAGTAGAGTTGTGGAATACCGCGCATCGTCAGCACATACGCCATCGCCATTTTGTAGAGATCGATATCTTCATCCAGCGCGCTAAAAATACGCGGCACATCATGATTGCCCTCGAAGAGAACCAGGTTCATCGGGTCGGGATAGAGCGTATCGCTGGTCAACGCTTCATATAAATCCGTCAGGCCGGAATGTAATGAATCCTCAGCCACCAGTGATTTTCGCAAGGTCTCATTGAGCGGGAAATCCATCACGCTAGGCAGATGGGAAACATAGCCATTTGCGTTTTTTTTGCCGCGTTGCCAATACGAAACCGTGACCGGGTTCAGGCTCCATTCCTCGCCCACGATATTAAATCGGGGGTATTCCTCCATCACGCGACGCGACCACTCCGCCAGAAAGACCGGATCGGAATAGCCGTAAGTATCGGCGCGAACGCCGGCGAGGCCCGCGTACTCAATCCACCAAATCGTGTTTTGTACTTGGTAAGTGGCAAGCTGTGGGTTGAGCTGGTTCATGTCGGGCATACCGAGTTCGAACCAGCCGGCCGTAAAATTTTTCTTGTCGATTGCCGAAGCGTAGGGATCGTTTGCGGTGGTTCGGGCGTGATAGGTCGGAATGAATTTGCCATTGAAACTCAACCAATCCTGCATCGGCATATCGCGCATCCACCAGTGGTTCGAGCCAATATGATTCAGCACAATATCCTGAATCACGCCGATGCCCTTGCGGCGTGCACTCGCCACCATGCGTTTGTAATCTTCGTTGCTGCCGTAACGCGCATCGATTTTATAGGTGTCGGTCGCGGCATAGCCGTGATATGAATATTGGGGCTGATTGCTCTCGGTGAGCGGGGTGGGCCAGAGCATGGTGTAGCCCATGCGGGCAAAATAATCCAGATGATTGACCATGCCCTGAATATCGCCGCCGTGTCGTCCCGCATCAATATCGCTGCGGTTTGATTTGTCCAGGAATCCAGGCAAATCATCATTGGCCGGATCACCGTTTGAGAAACGATCGGGCATCAGATTCAGAATAACGTCCGATGAATTAAAACCGATTCTTTGCGCGGAGTTTTTCTCGCGTATCAGCAACTCGTAGGAATAGCGGACGGGCTTTTGGTGCGCCAGGCTGTGCTTGAAAACGATATCGAATTTGCCCGCTTTGGCAGCGCGGTTGATGCCCAGGTTGATGAATAAATAATTGCGGTTACTCACCCGTTTGATCGAGTTAATGCGCACACCGGGGTGGGTCAGCGAGGGCGTGAAATCAGCAATACTATCGCCATGAACCATAAGCTGAAGCTTGTCGCTCTTCATGCCCGCCCACCAGAAGGCAGGCTCGATTCTTTCTATTGTTGCAATGGGTACTGTTGTGGGGCTGGCTGATGAGGCTGAGACTGAGATTGAGACAAGCGCGCCGAGTAGAATCAGTGCCGCGATCCATTTATTATTCATGCATCTTCCCGATCCAGCCAAAATATGGCTATGTGCATCAAGCCGCAACCATCTCCCGCAACGTCAATTCTGCACAAGCTTTTTGAATCCGCTTGCATGCATCTTCAAGCAGCTCGGTAGATGCTGCATACGAAACGCGGAAGTGTGGTGATAATCCAAACGCGGCACCATGTACGACGGCGATACCTTGTGAATCGAGCAAATAATTAATCACATCTTCATCGTTCTTGAGCGTGCTGCCTGATGGCGTGGTGGCACCGATCAAACCGGCGCAGCTTGGGTACACATAGAAGGCGCCTTCGGGCGTATGGCAATGCAGCCCGGGCGCCGCGTTTAACATTTTGACCACCAAATCTCGGCGTGACTTAAACACCGCGTTATTCACCGGAATAAAACCCTGCGGGCCGTTCAGTGCCTCAACTGCGGCGGCCTGACTAATCGATGATGGGTTGGAGGTGGATTGCGATTGCACATCGCCCATCGCCTTGATCAGTTTTTCCGGGCCGCCCGCATAGCCGATGCGCCAGCCGGTCATGCAATAGGCTTTTGATACGCCGTTCATCGTTAGCGTGCGGTCGTAGAGCGAAGGCTCAATCTGCGCGGGCGTGAAAAATTTGAAATCGTCATACACCAAATGCTCGTACATATCATCGGTCAGCACCCAGACATGCGGGTGACGCACCAGTACATCGGTGATGGCTTTTAATTCGTCGTAGGTGTACGCGGCACCGCTCGGATTCGATGGTGAATTGAGCAGCACCCATTTGGTTTTCGGCGTAATTGCACGCTCCAAATCGGCCGGGTTTAATTTGAATCCAGTCTCTTGCGTGCACGGCACAATCACTGGCTCGCCTTCGGCCAGCAACACCATCTCCGGATATGAAACCCAATAGGGGGCGGGGATGATCACTTCATCGCCTGCCGATAATGTGGCCATGAATGCGTTATACAAAACCTGCTTGCCACCCGTGCCCACTGTGATCTGTTTGGTCGTATAGTTCAGCCCGTTCTCACGCTTGAATTTCGCCATTATGGCTTCCTTCAATTTCGGCGTGCCATCGACCGCGGTGTATTTCGTGTCCCCCGATTGAATCGCCTTAATCGCCGCGTCCTTGATGTTCTGCGGCGTATCAAAATCCGGCTCCCCAAACGACAGCGCAATCACATTCTTGCCCGCAGCTTTAAGCGCATTCGCTTTGGCGGAAATAGCGATGGTCGCGGATGGTTTGACGCGGGAGAGACGAGCGGCGAGGAAAGACATGATGAATCCTATTGGGCAGAAAGATTAACCGTGTTGGTGCGGTGCAACATGATTATACGACAGGGCAAGAAGTAACGGCACTGAAAATAATCCGCCAATGCTATGCAACAGAAATTAATGTCCACAGGGCAAACTGGCCAATCATCGAGAAACCGAGGTTTGATGTGTCATAATTTAGGCTGACTTTTTAGAAAAAATTATGCGTATCCTCCTCTCAAACGACGACGGCTATTTTGCCCCCGGTTTAGCCGCGCTAGCAGCAGCACTTTCCTCCCTTGCTGAAATTACCGTGGTCGCACCTGAACGCGATAAAAGTGGGGCGTCTAACTCACTGACGCTCGATCGGCCACTGTCGTTGCGCAAGGCGCCGAATGGGTTCTTCTTTCTCAACGGTACGCCGACGGACTGTGTACACATGGCGGTCACGGGGGTACTCGATTTTGTGCCTGATATGGTGGTCTCCGGGATAAATCACGGTGCCAACATGGGCGACGATACGATTTATTCCGGCACGGTGGCGGCGGCGACGGAGGGCTTTTTGCTCGGCATTCCGGCGATCGCGGTGTCGATGGTGACACGTGAGCACCGGCATTTTGAAACGGCTGCATGGGTCGCGGCGGAGCTGGTGAAACGCCATATTCGCTCGCCGATCACCACGCCGACCTTGCTGAATGTGAATGTACCGGATGTGCCGCGTGAACAATTGCAGGGCTTCGAGGTGACACGTCTCGGCAAGCGCCACAAGGCGGAACCGTCAATGAAGGTGACCAATCCGCGTGGAGAAATAATGTATTGGGTCGGCGCGGCCGGCGCGGCAGCTGACGCGGGCCCGGGTACGGATTTTTATTGCACGGAAAATAATCGCGTTTCGATCACGCCGTTGCAAATGGATTTGACCAATTACACCCAGATGAAACAAGCCGCCGAATGGATGGCCAATTAATGAGCAGCACCCCCGAAAAATTCGCCGCCAAGTTTCAGGGCTCGGGCATGACATCCGACCGCACCCGCGCGCGCATGATCGACGGGCTGCGTGCCAAAGGAGTGAAAAACGAGCAAGTATTAAAAGTGATGGCTGATGTACCACGCCATGCCTTTGTGGAAGGTGCACTAGAGGCGCGGGCGTACGAGCTCGATAAGGCGCTGCCGATCGGGCTTGGGCAAACCATTTCCACGCCGGAAATTGTGGCGATCATGACCGAGCTTGTTTGCGAGCGCGGGCTGCCGAAAAAAGTGCTTGAAATCGGTACCGGTTGCGGTTATCAGACCGCGATTCTCGCCAAATTGGCGAAAGAGGTTTACACCGTTGAGCGTATTGCGCCGTTGATGGATAAGGCCCGCCGCACGCTACGTGATTTGCGTTATTTCAATATTATTTTCAAGCACGCTGACGGTCATTTTGGTTATGCCGAGGGCGGACCGTACGATGCGATTTTGATGACTGCCGCCGCCTCCCATGTGCCGCCGGAATTAAAACAGCAATTGGCGGTCGGTGGGCGGATGGTGTTGCCCGTTGGGCAAGAGTCGCAAAAACTTTATGTAATCGATCGTACCGCAGATGGTTTCGTCGAAAAAATAGTTCATGATGTCCGCTTTGTGCCTCTCGTTTCAGGAATTGTATGAATATTGCTTTTTGTCACCATCGTCGTTTATTACGGGCTAGATTTTTAGTGCCCGCACTTATGGTGGCCTTATTGGCAGGCTGCGCCGCGAGACGACCCGCGCCGGTGAGTGATGCGCGGCCCCCGGTATCGGTGAATGTACCGGTCGTTGCCGCTCCTGCGGATCAGTCTCCAACGGAGCCTGCCAAGCCCGCTGAGACAATTAAGCTGCATGCCGTGCAGCGTGGCGATACGCTGGTGTCGATTGCGCTGCAAAATGGTCTTGATTATCGCGAATTAGCCGCATGGAACAATATTGAAAACCCGAACGTGATTCGCGTTGGCGATAATTTGCGGCTCACCTCGCCCGATGCTACTGTTACAACAACCGCACTCAAACCCGGTGAGCCGGTCGCCGCGCCCCTGATCCTGACGCCGACCCCCGGGCCTTCATCAGCATTGGAAGCGCGTTCGACTAATAGCGCCCAAATGAAAGTCGAGCCCAAGGCAGGACGCGTGCCGTATACCGATCAGGCTTATGCCCGTTTGAGTAATGAAGCGGCGGCAGGTGCAGCCTCGTCCGCACCGTCTCTGACAGCCGGGCCAATTGTGGTGTCACCGTCCGCAACGCCTGTGCCATCCGTACCGGTGAGCCCCAACATTGCAGCCGCAACCAATGACAACATCGATTGGGCGTGGCCGGTCAAGGGAAAAGTCAGTGGCACGTTCACCGACCTCAGCAAAGGTATTGATATTCCCGGTGCACGCGGTACGGCCATCTTGGCATCGGCGCCGGGCAAAGTGATCTATAACAAATCTGGCCTGCGCGGCTATGGGCGTGTGGTGATCATCAAACACAACGACAACTGGCTCTCTGCCTACGCGCACAACGAAAAAGTGCTGGTCGCTGAAGATGAGATCGTCAAAAAGGGCCAAAAAATTGCCGAGATGGGTTCAAGTGACACCGATAGCGTCAAGCTGCACTTCGAGATTCGCAACAAGGGCAAGCCGGTTGACCCGTTGAAATTTTTACCACCGCAATAGCGGGTTTTCGGTCTGCTGTGAATAACGCGTCTGTTCCAGTCATGCAAAATCTATTTTTTCGCAAAGCCGCTATCGGTGATGCCAATGCAATAGTCGCCATCGTTAACGCAGCCTATCGGGGTGAAGCCAGCCGCAAAGGTTGGACCACCGAGGCCGATTTATTGGATGGCTCGCGGACTGATTTTGCTGATGTGGTGGTGTTGCTTGAAGCCCCCGACTCGTTGATTTTATTGGCAGAGATGGGTGGCCATACAGGCCATACTGGCACTGCGATAATGGGCTCTGTTCATCTGGAACGAACCGAAGAGGATGCTGAAATAGCGGCTTTTCTCGGCATGTTCGCCATCAATCCCGAATATCAGGCCAATGGCTTGGGCAAACAAATGATGCAGGCCGCCGAAGCGCGGGTGCAACGCGAATGGGGCGCCCGTAGAATGCTGATGGATGTCATTTCTGTACGCCACGAATTGATCGCCTTCTACGAGCGGCGTGGCTACCAATTAACTGGCAAGACCAAGCCTTTTCCTGTTAATCCGGATCTATGGACGCCCAAAGCGGCGAAGCTCGAATTAGCCCGCATGGAAAAACCGCTGGTTTGACTCATTGCAAGCAATAGCAGAGTTGTCATGCTATTTTGTTTTACTGTCTGCCGCGCATTCTGGCATTGATGACATTTTGGGAAACCATGTACCACGGCGAACGTTTCAACGGCTACACGCATTTGCTGGGTGCCTTATTGGCGCTGGCGGGCACGGTTGTGCTTGTCGTGAAGGGCGCACTGCATGGAGATGTGTGGAAGATTGTCAGCTTCGCGATTTACGGCGCAACCCTGATCCTGCTCTTCAGCACATCCACGCTTTATCACAGCACGCGTGGCAAGGTGAAAAGTGTATTTCGCAAGTTGGACCATAGCGCCATCTACTTGCTGATCGCAGGTACCTACACGCCGTTTACGCTGGTTACCTTGCGCGGTCCGTGGGGCTGGTCACTGTTTGGTGTGGTCTGGTGCATGGCCATTCTGGGGATTACTCAGGAGCTGACGGTGGCGCGCGGCCAGCGTTATCCCTCGCTCGTCATCTACGTGGTAATGGGCTGGCTGGCGGTGATTGGCGTGGTGCCGATGATCCATGCGCTGGGGTGGCCGGGTTTTATCTGGGTGGCAGCGGGCGGTGTGGTGTACACCGCTGGCACGGTGTTTTATGTATTCGATGAAAAATTCAAACACTGGCATGGCATCTGGCATTTATTTGTACTGGGCGGCGCAGTTCTTCACTATTTTGCGATTTTGAAGTTCGTTGCCTAATTTAAAACACAGTCCACCAGTGTGGGTTTGTTAGATAAGATTCCTTCAGCCTTCCATCGGACTTCCTTCAAACCAAACGCGGCCATCATTTAGCTGGTTTTTGCATCCATTTGCGCTCGTGCGTCGTAACTTTTTAATGGCCACTAATTTTTACGTTTTATTTTTCCGTCCGCCTTTTTATCACCGCCAGCAAAATTACCCGTTACCAGAGCGGGCAAGACAATTTCGATCCATTGTAATAAGGAGCATGAAATGAACAGACTCAATCATTTTTCGGTTGCATTGTTTTCAGTTATTAGCGCATTGGTATTGTCAGCCTGTAGTGGTGGCAGTTCGTATGTGGCCCCGCCGCCGGAGATGCCGCTCAGCAGCCTGACTTACAGTGCATCGCTCACCGGTGCGCAAGAGAACCCACCGGTCTTGACTGCCGCAACAGGCACGGCGTCATTTAAGATTAATCTCACGACGGGCGAGCTCACCGGCTCGGTTGTTACCAGCGGTCTTGTGGGAACCGCAGCGCATCTGCATCTTGGCAGTGCGGGCGTGAATGGCCCTGTAGTTATCGCATTGGCCGAGACCAGCCCCGGCAGCGGAACATGGGCAGTTGCCGCCAATACTATTTTGAGTTCCGATTTGCGTATCGCACTGCCCAGCGGTAGCTTATATGCCAATGTTCACAGCGCATCGTTCCCCGGGGGGCAAATTCGTGGACAAGTCGGCGTCACCACGCGCACCGCACTGCTCACGAGTTCGCAAGAAAATCCCGGCACCGGCAGTAGTGCCAGTGGCAATGGCATCCTGGCAGTAGAACCTAGCGGACGCGGGTTGACAGCACGTTTGGTCACCACTGGCCTTGCCGGTGCGGCAGCGCATATTCACGAAGGGGCAGTAGGCAGCAATGGACCGGTCATTGTGCCGCTGACGGAAACTGCCGCCGGTAGCGGCATTTGGGTCTCGGCTGCCGGTGCGACGCTTACGGCATCGCAATATCAAAGCATGCTGGCCGGTAATCTCTATTTTAATGTCCACAGCGCAACCTCTCCCGGCGGCGAAATTCGCGGGCAAATTGGTCTCGACGTGATTGATGTGACACTAAGTGGAAGTCAGGAAGTCCCGCCGGTTGCAACATTGGAAACAGCAACGGCACGCATTCTGGTTGATCCCATTACGCTGGTTGTTTCAGGAACCATCACGACTAGCGCTCCCGCGGTGGCAGCACATATTCATACTGGCGCATTTGGCGTTTCTGGCCCGGTGACTTTTCCGTTCGCAAAAGTCGGCACCACCAGCGCTGTCTGGACAATGCCTAGTACCACCCTCACGGCGACGCAATATCGCGCTTTGTTGGTTGGTGACATGTATGCCAATGTGCACAGCGCCACTTTTCCAGGCGGCGAACTGCGTGGCCAAATCGGTAAAATTATCCGCACCGGCAATTTGAGCAGCGCTCAGGAAGTGCCACCCAATGCCTCTACTGCAACCGCACGCGCACGCGCTGATTTTGATCCGATTACGGGCAGCTTTGTCGCCAGCGTTGTCATAACCGGTACCACCGCTACCGCCGCGCATATCCATACCGGCGCAATCGGCAGTAATGGCCCCGTCACGGTTGGCTTTATGCAGACTTCTCCCGGTGTGTGGACGGCACCATCAACCGCCAAATTGACTGCCGCGCAAGCGGCGGTATTCGCGGCGGATGGCATGTATTTCAATGTGCACAGCGCTACTTTCCCGGGTGGTGAAATTCGTGCGCAGGCGAATGGTCGTGACTGATCTATCACCGTCAATGCCCCACAAAGCCGCAAAATCGTAAAGAGAAGAATTGTTTAATGACGAGCGTTTCCAGCCATTTTTGGCTGGAAACGCTCGTGTATTCCCTTATTGGCTAGTTTGAGTTGTTACTCATGCTGTCAAGAAACCCGCAGCCGCACGCCTGGTTTGATGACGGCCTTCGCCGAAAGCTTGTTCCAACGCAACAAATTGTCGATGCTGACGCTGAATTTTTGTGCAATCGCAAACAAGGTATCGCCTGTTTTGACGGTGTAGCTATGAGTGCTTGACGCTCGGCTGGCGCGGGTAGCGGCAGGGCGGGCGGCCTTTGCATTGACAGCTAGTTTGAGATTGGTGTCGGCTTTGATTGCCTGGGCAGAATCATCGGGGAGCGCCAGCAGAATCAAATTTTGTCCCGGTTGCAATTGATTGTCATGCAGGGAATTTAATTGCTTAATCGCATCGACGCTGGCACCGAAGCGTTTTGAAATCGCGAACAGCGTATCGCCCGGTTGGACCTGATAAGTAGCAGGGCCGGATGCTGGCAATGTTGCTGTCGGAGCCGACTGCGCGGCTTCTGCAGGCGCTGCAATCGGCGCGGCAGCGGAAGTTATTGATGTCGCTGCAACTGCTGTCGCAACCGTTGTGACAGCAGTTGCGGTGGCCGCTGGTGCTGATGCCAATTGGGATGACGTGGCATTGACGCTTGCAACCGTCGCTACCCCCGCGCTGGCGCGCAGGCCTACTTTTTTATCCAGCGTGGCATCAATAATTTTTGCTTCCTTTGACATCGGCACCATGAAGGTTGCCGGCTGCGTTAGTTTGCCTTTGCGTTCCTTGAACGGGCCATTGGTTGCGCGCAGATAGGAGCCGGTCATGCCATAGCGTTTGGCAATGCTGTCAACGGATTGGCCGCGATTGGCCGTCACGGTTTGCCATGACACCATCGGACCGTTGAGCGAGCGGTATAAATCGAGATTGGTTTTGAATACCTCAGCTTGCGCGGTCGGCACCAAAAAATAATCCATATTGGCGGCGACTGGTTTGTTGAAAGCAGGATTAAGCGCTGCAAAATCGTTCTCCGGCATTTCGGCCAAACTCGCGGCGAGCTTCACATCGATTTTGTCGGGTGCGGCGACCTTAATGAAGTAGGGCTGATTCAGCACGCTGTTCAGCTCGATCCCGTAGGTGGCGGGTGAGAGCACGATGTTTTTAACGGCGATCAGCTTCGGCACATAGCTGCGAGTTTCGGCGGGTAAATTAAGACTCAGAAAATCGGTTGGCAAACCTTTGCGCTGATTGGCCGCAATCGCGCGGCCCACGCAGCCTTCGCCACAGTTATAGGCGGCAAAAGCCAGTTCCCACGAATTAAACATGCCGTGCAGTTTTTGCAAATAATCAAGCGCGGCATCTGTGGAGCGCAATACATCACGCCGGTGGTCTGATAACCAGTCCTGCTTGAGGCCGAAAAATTTACCCGTAGACGGAATGAACTGCCACATGCCGGATGCCTTGGCACGCGAGTTAGCTTGCGGGTTAAACGCGCTTTCGATAATCGGCAATAGCACGATCTCAGTCGGCATTTTGCGGCGTTCCAGCTCTTCAACGATGTGATACATATACTTCGAGCCACGCTCAACAAAACGACGAATGTAATCCTGTCGTGCTGCGTACCACTGTTCTTGGTCTTGCACCAAGGGTGAGGCCAGTGGATCCATAGCAAAGCCGCGCCGCACGCGCTGCCATAGATCGGCATCATCCTGCCGCATCGCTGGCGTTACGTCGGCCGTAAAATCGGTAAAGGTCGTAACCTGCGCATCTTGGGAGACGGATGGCGCGTTGCTGGCATTTTGGGCGGCAGAGGGTGCAATATTTGTAGCAGGCGCTGCGGCTGCTAACAGTGTTTGAGCAGGCTTCTGCGGAGTTGTTGTTGCCAGCGTCTGTGCATGGTCATGAGCATTGGCAATGCTCATGCATGTTGCGGTCAGAGCCATCAGCATCGCAGCCGTGCAAAGTTTCTTCATGGGGTTCGGCATCGTGGCAATCAAAGGGTTAGCGAAAAATCTTTTACCAACGCGCCGGGCAATCGCGATGAGCCGGTTGAGCGTTCGCCGTAGCTGCCTGAATCCAGAATCCAGTCGCGCTCCGACGTTAGCGCCAATAAATTTTCACCGAGCATGCGATAGGCGGAATCATCAAACCGCATCACATTAAGCGGTGCCACGATCTCACCGTTCTCGACCCAAAATGTGGCAAAGCGGGTCATGCCGGTCATGCGGCAGGTGGCGCGATCAGAGTAATTAAGATACCAAAGATTGCCGATCATGATGCCGGTATCTAGCGTCTTCAGTACATCCTGATGGGCGAGATTTCCAGCCGCCATCTCAAGTGATTCTGGCGCTTCGGTGCTATTCGCGCCATTGGTGTCGATGCTGAATTCACGAGCCGAACGCGGGCTGATCAGCGCGCCGGCGTGCTTGCCGTTTTGAATTAGCGCAACCGAAGCCGCCTTGAGAAAGCCATCGCCCTGAAACCCGGGCGCAACACCATCTTTGGCGTTTTCAATCAGCGAGATGCTGCTGTGTAGCATGGCACTGCCGTCTTCTAGTTTGATCAGCGGACTTTGTTTATTGCGCTGTGATTTTATGCCGAAGCCACCCCATGACAACAGGCCGACAATTTCATTGAGAGCAGTCGGTGACAGGTAGGCGCGGTACTGGCCGGGTGTCAATGATTTCGCCGGGCGTTGCAAGATGCTGAGCTGGGTCGAGGCCATCGCCATTTTTTTCTCAAACTCAGCCGCCTGCCAATGGGTCCCCGCGTAGCTTGATTTAACTGCTTTATCAGCGGTGTGATACAGGCACCATTCGCAATTGAAATTATCGATGCGGTGCCAGTTGCGCTGTCCCAGCGAATTGGCAAATCCTTTGTAGATGGCACCGGAGGCAAACAGCCCCACCAAATCCTTGCCGCGTCCCGCCGTCAAAATCTGCTCAAGCATCTCCGCATCGCTGGGCAGCGCAGACTGGCCGACCCTTTCGCTTGATTGCGGTGTCAGGTTGTAAAGCAAGTAAGGATCTTCTGGCAAATCGCCCAAATCACGGCGCAGGGTATCTAGGGCGGCACTCACCAAACCTTCGTCATCTTCTCGGTTACCGGATAAAGTCAGTCGCGATTCCGCCCGACGCTTGTGGGCGATCAGCGCAACGGTGAGGCCAATTTGTTTGACCGAGCCGGCCTGCCGAACCGCGCTTTTATTAAAACGCACAAAGTTGGATTCTTCAGCGGATAAATTGGCGAGGGTGGTCTCATCGGCTTTGAGCAAGGTTTGAATAAAGTCAGCCAGTTGGTAGAAGTAGGTTTGCATGTTGGGATGGATGAGTTTGTGGAGGGGATTTGTGGAAGGGATGGAGAAGGGTAAGTATGAGGTGATTTTTTAAGATGCCCTATTGGCAGGCGTTTTCAGCCATTTTTGCTTCAAGCGCCGCACCAGTTAATGACTTTGATAACGGGAATTAGCCTTCCCCCCCAAACACATCTATCCCTGCAAATTTACAGGCCGGACTCGCATGCCCGACACGGATCACCTGACTGGGCTCGCCCTTGCCACAGAACGGCGTGCCCATCACTTCCCGCGTGCCCGCGTTGCCCACCATCGCCAGCGAACGCCAGAAGGTGGCGGAGATGCCGCGGTAGTTTGGATTTTTCACCACGCCGCCCAGCGTGCCGTTTTTAATCACGTTGCCCATCTCGCAGCCGAATTGAAACTTGTTGCGCGAATCATCGATAGACCATGAAACATTGGTGCGCATCAGTACGCCGTTGTCGATGGAAGCAATCATTTCATCTAGGCTGTTGTTGCCCGGTTCGATATTCAAATTGGCCATGCGATCAATCGGTGCGCGGTTCCATGAACAGGCGCGTGAATTGGCCACACCTTGCATGCCGGATCGGGCCTGCGAAATGGTGCCGCCGAGCGGACGTTTCAGCAAGCCGTTTTGAATCACAAAAACTTTTTCCGCTTTGGCGCCATCGTCATCAAACGCAAACGTGGCGAACTGATGATGCATGGTTGGATCATAGGTGACGTTCAAGAGATTGGAGCCGTATTGATAATGTCCAAACATATCAAGTGTGACAAAGCTGGTGCCGGCAAAGTTTCGTTCATCGCCCAGAATCCGGTCCAGCTCCAACGGGTGGCCGATCGATTCATGAATCTGCAACATCATCTGGTCCGGCATCAAAATCACATCCATGTTGCCTGCTGGACAGTTGGGCGCGGTGAGTAGCGACAGCGCTTCTTCAGCAGTCTGTTTGCCCGCACCATGGAAACCGGATCGCGCCAAAATTTCGAAGCCGCCTTGCTGGCAAAACCCATTGTAGCGACCACCGAATGAGCGGGTCTGCGCCTCACCTTTATCAAAGGCCGTGACGGACAGTGCGGGCACCATGTAATCAAATTCCTGGTTAATCATCGCGCCATCGGCAGTCACATACAGCTGCTTGGTGTGAGTGGTCCAGAAGCTGGCACCCCAGTCGACGATGCGATCATCGATTTTGCTGTTGGCAGATTCGGTCTTCAGCATCTCAAATTTTTCGCGTTTCGAAATCGCTGCGGGTCGTTGCTTGATGTCACTTTGATAGTTGCCGGACGATTGCGGCATCGCAATTTTGGAATAGTCCACGACGCCGCGTCCTGCCGTGAGCTTGGCCCAGTCATGCGCCCGGGCGGTAGCGGCTTGCAAACCGGCTTCGGAAAGATCCGAAGTGGCCGCGTAACCAAATCCGCCCTGGTCGATTACGGTAATCATCACACCGCGATCAATGCAGCTCTGCGGCGGCTCGGGCACGTTCTGCTGGACAGCCAATTTTTCAGTCGTCTCCTCCACAAAACGGAATGAGCAAAAATCAACGGCGGGCGCGATGCGCTTAAAAATGGATTCAATCGAGGCGGTCATGGGTAGGCTCAGGAATGTGGCTCAGGAATGTAACAAGTGAGTCATTTTACCAGCGCAACCATCTCCGGCACCGTCATGCGCACCAAATGCCATTCCGGCATGATGGCGGCCCCTAGCGACTTGTAAAACTCGATGGATGGCGTATTCCAGTCCAGCACCCGCCATTCAAAGCGGCCGCAATCGCGCGCGAGGGCAAGGTTGGCAAGATATTTAAGCAATGCTTTGCCATAGCCGTGGCTGCGTGCAGCGGGAATGATGAACAAATCTTCCAGATACAGGCCGGGTTTACAGAGAAAGGTAGAGAAGGTGGTGAAATACAGCGCGAAGCCGATCGGTTGGTCGTTTTCAGTCGCGATGACACATTCGCACGAGGCGGGGCGGGTGGTGGTGCCGAACATCGCATCCCGCAACATTGCCGGTGTGCCGGTGACCATGTCCTCGAGCTTTTCGTAAACAGCGAGTTGTTGAATGAGATTGAAAACAATGGGCGTATCAGCTTCAGTGGCGGGGCGGATTTTAAAAGTTGGGGTCATAGATTTTTCAAGTTAAAAAGTATTTTTCCATTCGCGAATAGCACCAAACACTAGAGCAGGAGAGGTGATTGGCACATTTTTGCCCGAAACGCCGCTCCCTTGCTGGGGTTTTGTTTCCGGCAATTTTGACTGTGCTGCTGCGATTACGGCGGGCGCATCCCAGCGTAAAAACGGATTGCAGGCCAGCTCATCGGCAAGAACAAACGGTACCGTCGGTATATCCTGTTGCCGCTTCGCCATATCGCGAATTTTGCGGGACTTCAACGCCACATTGTCCGGCTCAACGGCTTCGGCAAAACGAATATTGGACAGCGTATATTCGTGCGCGCAAAAAATCTGTGTGGTGGGCGGCAGGGCTTTGAGTTTGGCGAGCGAGGCTTGCATTTGCGCCGCGGTGCCTTCAAACAATCGGCCGCAGCCACAGGCGAATAGGGTGTCGCCACAGAACAACCAGCCTTGAAGGGCGGCGTAGTAGGCAATATGGCCCGCAGTGTGGCCGGGTACATCAATAACGGTTAGTACCAACCCGTCAAGCTCGGCGACTGTCACTTGATCGCCGCCGATCAAACTCACGCTGCGTTTCGGGATGCGCTCATGCGCCGGGCCGTAGACGGGGATTTTGCCGTTAAGCGAGTAGAAATCCAGCAACGCCGCAACACCGCCCACATGATCGGCGTGGTGGTGCGTGCATAAAATCGCCAGCAGGGTCAGCTTATGCCGAGCCAAATAATCGATGATCGGCTTCGCATCGCCGGGGTCCACGACAATGGCAAATTGTTCGTTGTGGACGACCCATAAATAATTGTCCTGAAACGCGGGAACCGATTGCACCTGCAAATGCGGGGCTTTCAAATTTTCTGACATTGTTAACGACATGCAGTACAACCTCGTATTAAAATCAAGCTATGGCTTCAACAAGTTTACATGACTGGTTTAACACCGCTCTGGGCGAGTATGTGCTCAGGCGGGAGTGCGCATGGCTTGATCAGGTGACGCCGGATATTTTTGGCTATCACGCGATTCAGCTGGGTTCGCCCGATCTTGATTTGCTGCGGGAATCGCGCATCGTCCATCGGCTGATCGTGGCGCCGGCTGAAGTGAACGGCAAGCAGCCCGATGTGAAAGCGCAGTTTCACGAGCTGCCGTTTGAGGCGCAATCAATCGATCTGTGTGTGTTGCCGCATATTTTAGAATTTACCCAGCAACCGCATGAAATCCTGCGCGAGATTGATCGGGTTATGCGTCCAGAAGGCCGTATTTTAATTATCGGCTTTAACCCGTGGAGTTTGTTTGGTGTCAAAAAACTCTGGACCTCCAGTGGCTACCCATGGCAGGGGCAGTTTGTCTCGCTGGTGCGGATGAAAGATTGGCTGCAGTTGCTGGGCTTTGAGCCTTCATCAGGCAAGCTGGCCTGTTATATTCCACCTTGCGAAACCCCCAAATGGCAGCGGCGCTACCAATTTCTGGAACAAGCCGGTGACCGTTGGTGGGGGGTTTCGGGCGGCGTGTATATGCTGGAGGCCATCAAGCGTGTAAAAGGAGTGCGTTTGATGACGCCAAGCTGGGCTGATCAGGCCATCCGCGAACGAAAATTTGCTGCCGTAGTGAAAAAAGAAACCGCTAAAACAACATCGCACTTACGATCGGTAAAGTAATAATGGCAGAGGCAATTCAGGCGGCGTCGAGCAACACAGCATCACCCACACCAGTCGAAATTTTTACCGATGGGGCCTGCAAAGGTAATCCCGGCATCGGTGGCTGGGGCGCCATTTTGCGTATGGGCAGTACCGAGAAAGAAATTTTTGGCGGCGAAACCGAGACCACCAATAACCGCATGGAATTGCAAGCGGTGATTGAGGCGCTCAAGGCCCTCAGCCGCCCCTGTGATGTGGTGGTGCATACCGATTCGCAGTATGTACAAAAGGGCATCAGTGAATGGATTCACGGCTGGAAAGCGCGGGGCTGGAAAACCGCCGCCAAGCAGCCGGTCAAAAACGATGATTTATGGAAAACGTTGGACCAACTCGCCGCGCAGCATCGGGTAGATTGGCGTTGGGTCAAGGGACATGCGGGCCATATTGAAAATGAACGTGCCGATGTGCTCGCCAATCGCGGCGTTGAGTTAGCGTTGAAAAACGGAAAGCCAATATGAGCAGGCAGGTTATTCTCGATACCGAAACCACCGGTCTCGACCCCAAGCAAGGCCATCGCATTATCGAAATCGCCTGCATCGAAATGATCAGTCGTCGTATTAGTCGCAATACTTTTTTCAAGCGCATCAACCCCGAGCGTGAGATTGATGAAGGCGCTACCCAAGTTCACGGCATCACGCTGGCGGATTTGGAGCACGAGCCAAAATTTGCCGATATTGCGGATGACTTTCTCGACTTTGTGCGCGGTGCCGAGCTGATTATCCACAACGCGCCATTTGATGTCGGTTTTATCAATGCTGAATTGAGTCGCATCGGCAAGACACTGATCACCGATATTTGCACCGTCACCGATACACTCGCCATGGCGCGTGAGCTGCATCCCGGTCGCAAGAACTCGCTCGACGCACTTTGTGAGCGCTATGCAATTGACAACAGTGCGCGCACATTTCACGGTGCGCTGCTCGACGCCGAATTGCTGGGTGAGGTCTATGTGGCGATGACGCGCGGCCAGGATAGTCTGGCGATTGGGCTGGATGCAGGCGGCGGTAAATCATTGCAGACTGGCATGAATATTCCCATTGCGCGCCCGACTACGCTGAAGGTGGTACGGGCCGACGCCGAGGAACTGCGGCAGCATGCGCAGCATGTCGAGCAAATTAACAAGATCAGTGGCGGAAAGGCCGTTTGGAAAGTTGCATAAAACTGCTTCGCCGGAGAGGTTTTCGCTGGGCAAATATGACGGTGCGTGCTATACTTCGCAAGTGGTTGATTTCGCTGATGAGTTGCCCTGTTTTTGGCAATTCACCCGGCCAAACAACCGGTTTTAAAAGTCCAGCCGGTCAACATTCGCTCCAGATTGTGGCTTGGCAATACCATCAGTCTTTATCGTTATCATCGTCGTGAATGTGAAAAACCCGTGAAAAAACTCGCTCATTTCATTTCAATAACTTCATTTGCCGCGCTGTCACTGGCTGCATTTGCCCAAGCCCCTGCTGCTGCGCCCAAGGGCGACCCCGTCGCCGGTAAAGTCAAAGCGACTGCCATTTGTTCGGGCTGCCACGGTGTGCCAGGCACCAAGACGACGTACCCAGAGGTTTACAACGTGCCGAAGCTGGGCGGGCAAAATGCGGGTTATTTGCTGTCCGCGCTCAAGTCGTATAAAAACGGTGAGCGTTTTAATCAGACGATGAAAGCGCAAGCAAGCGCTTTAAGCGAAAAAGAGATGGCCGATATCGCCGCCTATTATGGAAACGACAGCGCCCAAGTGGCTGCGAAGTAAGGAAGCATGATGAACCTAAAACTAATTTCCAAGCTCGCTGTTGCCTGCGCAGCCATTTTTTCTTTTTCAGTACATGCTGCCAGCGGCAATATTGAAGCGGGCGCCAAAAAAGCTGAAACCTGCAAAGCTTGTCATGGTGAGGGCGGCGCTAAGCCCATCCAGCTCGATTATCCAATACTGGCCGGGCAGCACAATGATTATCTGGTTGCCGCGCTTCAGCAATACAAATCCGGTAAACGCAAAAACGCCACCATGAATGGTTTTGCGGGCGCATTAAAAGCCGAGGATATTCGCGATCTGGCCGCGTATTTTGCCAGCCAAAAATCAGATTTGAAGACGAAGTATTAAAAGTTTTTTGCAGTAAGTTTGCAATATAAAAACAGCCTGATTTTTCAGGCGTTTTTTTTTGAGTTTTTACTTTATTTGCTTTGACGCTAAACACCCTAGATAAATCGCCGCATCCGGCGCGGATTTATTTCGCTGAGCCTGCCAGATCATTTCGGCCAGGCAGTCCATCATTTCGTGTTCAGCGTCCATGGCGGAATCTAGCTTTTGCGTAAGACTTCGATGCGCATCGCGCACGCCGCGCGGTTGGTCAATCGCGATTTGCTCGCGAATCGCCATATGCATCGACAGATGCAAAAACGGGTTGGTTTCACCATGCTCGGGCGCGTAGTCGCGCACGATGGCTTGATCTCGATTGGCGAGCAATGGGTGATATTCCGGATGCAGCGCAATGACTTCAACCGCAATCGCTTCCAGCGCGGTTAATGGCTCGCCAGTACCGTACTTTCGCCAGGCCTCAAACAAAAAATCGCGCGATTCGTTTCGTGTGGGATTAAACATCAGGGTTCCAAATATTTGGAACGATCCTTAAATCCGCACAGATCAAATACCGCGCATGCGCCGCACTTGGGTTTGCGCGCCATGCAGGTATAACGGCCATGCAAAATCAGCCAGTGGTGAGCGTGCTGCATGAATTGTTCGGGAATGTTTTTGTAGAGCTTCATTTCGACCGCCACTACATCCTTGCCCGGAGCCAGTCCCATGCGGTTACCAATGCGAAAGATATGTGTATCGACAGCCATGGTTGGTTGTCCAAACGCAATATTGAGCACCACATTCGCCGTCTTGCGGCCGACGCCGGGCAGGGCTTCGAGCGCTTCGCGATTATCGGGTACCTGGCTGTTGTGTTGCTCGACCAATATTTTGCAGGTCGCGAAAACATTCTTGGCCTTGTTGCGATAAAGACCAATCGTTTGGATATATTCAGTCAAACCTTCCAGACCCAGTTTTAATATTTTTTCGGGCGTGTTGGCGACAGCGTACAGCCTGCGCGTCGCAACATTCACGCCTTTGTCCGTTGCCTGTGCCGACAAGATCACCGCGATCAACAGCTCGAAAGGTGAGCGGTATTCGAGGTCAGATTTAGGATGGGGATTCAGCGATTGCATGCGCCGAAAAAATTCATGGCGCTGCGCTGGTTTCATGAGGGTCATAAATAATTTCTCTAGTTTTGTTTCAATACAGCGCGTTCTTTTTCAGCGAGCAGGGCCTGGCGCTCCTGGTAATCACGCGCTAACCGGAACTGGTGAAATTGGAACCGTTCACGGGATATGTCTTTGCTGACCAGCGCCGGAAAATGGCTGTCTTCCACCATCTCAATACAATCGACAGGGCAGGGTGGTATACATAAATCGCAACCGGTACAAAGCTCGGCAATCACCGTATGCATAAATTTATTTGCACCGATGATGGCATCAGTCGGGCATGCTTTCAAACATTTCGCGCAGCCAATGCAGGCGGCTTCATCGATCACAGCAACGCGATGCGGTAAATGTGCGCCACGCGAACGATCAAGCGTCATCAAGGGCCGATCCAGCAATGCCGCCAGCACCTGTATGCCCGCGTCGCCGCCTGGTGGGCAGCGGTTGATCTCCGCTTCACCCGCAGCAATAGCTTCTGCATACGGCATACAGCCTTGGAACCCACATTGTGTGCATTGGGTTTGCGGCAGCAGGGCATCGATTTTCTGGCTAAGGATGGACATTTATTTTACAAAATTCATTTCAGCGCCAAGGCGCATTCCCGAATCAGCGTGGGCCCTTTGTAAATAAACCCGGTGTAAATCTGCACCAGCGTGGCGCCGGCATTGATTTTCATCTTCGCATCCTCGCCACACATAATTCCGCCCGCTCCGATAATCGGGATATTCCCCTTCAGCTGTTTCGCGAATTCACGTAACACTTCAGTCGAGGACGAGAACAACGGTCGGCCCGATAACCCGCCGGCCTCAGCCGCATACCTGTGTGCGCTTACCGCATCGCGCGAGATCGTGGTGTTGGTAGCGATGATGCCGTCGAAGCCATTATCCAGCGTGAGCTTGGCAATATCCCTGATCGATTTCAAATCCAGATCGGGTGCAATCTTGAGCACCAAAGGCACCGTTTTTTTATGTTTTTTTGCCAGTTTGGCCTGCTCGTTTTTTAAGATTGAAAGTAATTTTTCCAGTTGTTCCGCCGCCTGCAAATCACGCAGCCCTTTGGTGTTGGGCGAGGAGATATTCACCGTTACATAACTCGCGTGCGGATAGACGCCACGCAGGCAAGTCACATAATCATCAACTGCTTGCTCAATCGGCGTATCAAAATTTTTGCCGATATTCAAACCCAGCACACCTTGGTATTTCGCCTTTTGTACATTCGCTAAAAATGCATCAAGCCCGCCGTTGTTAAAGCCCAGCCGGTTGATCAGCGCATCATGCTCGGTGAGCCGAAACATACGCGGCTTCGGGTTGCCCGGCTGCGCACGTGGTGTCACCGTCCCCACCTCAATAAAGCCAAAGCCCAGTGCCGCCATCGCATCAATGTAAGCGCCATTTTTGTCCAACCCTGCGGCCAGGCCCACCGCATTTTCAAATTTAAGTCCAAACACCTCGCGCGGGGCCGCCACGCGCTGCGCCAAAAGCCCCGTCAGATGCGCCTTTTCAAGCTTTTTAAGGCTATGCAGCGCTAAATCATGGGCAACTTCGGGATCGAGTTTGAAAAGAGCGGCGCGTGCCAGAGGGTAAAACGGGGAGAGGAAATTCATCACTCTATTTTATCGCAGCTTCCCTTACTAATACGCTCCCACTTCCCACGTATCAATCCCTCAATAGGCTGAAAATTCACCTTGTAGCTCATCTTGCGGCTTTCTTCGATCCAATAGCCGAGATAAACATAGGGTAGTTTGCGCCGTTTTGCGTCGGCGATTTGCCACAGGATGCTGTAGGTTCCGAGGCTCAACTGCGGGTGTTGTGAATCATAAAATGTGTACACCGATGACAGTCCATCGGACAACGTGTCCATGATGCTGACCATGCGCAATACACCGTGGTCACGGAATTCAACCAGTCGCGTATGGACATTGCTTTGCAGCAGAAAATGCGAATACTGTTCACGGCTGTCATGATCCATGCCGCCGCCAGGGTGGCGGCTGGCCTGATAGCGGCGATAGAGGGCGTAGTGCTCGTGCGAGAACTTCAGCTCCATCACCCGTGCGACCAGATGAGGATTGCGACCGAGGGTACGCCGTTGCGCGCGATTGTTTGCAAATTCATCGACGATCACCCGCACCGGCACGCAGGCCCGGCAGTGATCGCAATAGGGTCTATAGGTAAAGGCGCCGCTACGCCGGAATCCGGAAGACACCAGGTGACCGTAGGTTGGCGTATCGATCATATAGCTCGGCGTGGCGACTTGCGAACGCGCCAAACGCCCGGGCAAATAGCTGCAGGGGTACGGCGCAGTGGCGTAGAACTGCAAATTTGCAAACGGCAAGTCGTTCAGTTTACTCATTGGCCTGTTGGATTCGTCGTCTTCCAGTTAGAGTTAAGAGAGTTGTCTGAATTTAATGTTATCAATTCTTGCAGACGTTGCGTGAATTGTTTGCGCGGTATGGGTCGCGCGCCGAAGCTGGCCAGATGGCGGGTTTCTTGCTGGCAATCGATTAACTCAAAGCCATCGGCTTTAAGTTTGTCTACCAAGGCAGCGAAGGCGACCTTGGAGGCATCCGTTTCGCGGGCAAACATGGATTCACCGTAAAACATGCGGCCCATGGCAATGCCATAAAGTCCGCCAACCAGCTCACCGTCGCGCCATGCCTCGGCCGAATGCGCGAAGCCGATTTGATGAAGGCGCGTGTAGGCCGTTTGCATCTCCGGCAAAATCCATGTGCCTAAGCTGGGGCCGCGAGGTTCGGCGCAGGTGCTAATGACGTCATCGAAGGCGGTATCAAAACGAATCTCGAACTTATTGGCACGAATGGTTTTTGACAGAGATTTTGAGACCTTGAATTCATCCGGGAACAGCACCATGCGCGGATCGGGGCTCCACCAGAGAATAGGCTGGTCGTCCGAATACCACGGAAAAATACCTCTTGAATAGGCGGCAAGAACCGTGTCGGGATCGAGACTTCCGCCCATGCAAAGCAGGCCGTTGGGTTCATCAAGGGCGTTATCAACAGCAGGGAAATCAGCGGCCGATTGTATCCAGGGAATCATGCGTGCTGCAGGGGGGAAATTTGCGTGAAGCTCACACCACGCCTTCCAGAATTTGCACATCAACGGTTGCGCCCGCTTCCACATTGCCGACATGGTCGTGGAGCATGATGAAGCAGTTGGCATCCGACATGGATTTTAAAATGCCGGAGCCTTGCTCGCCAGTTACGCGCACTTTGAAGATACCTTCTTCAAGATAAATAACGCCGCGTTGAAATTCGGCGCGTCCCGGTAATTTTTTGATCGGCGAAGTGCAGATGGCCTTCAACAACGGCTGTACCGGCAGCGGCGATACGCCCTGCAAAATCAGCAAGGCGTCGCGCACAAATTGATAAAACGACACCATCACAGCAACAGGATTGCCCGGCAGGCCAAAGAAATGCGCGCCACCGATTTTGCCGTAGGCCAGCGGGCGGCCCGGCTTCATGGCGATTTTCCAGAACACCACTTCGCCCAGTTTTTGCAACAGCCCCCTGACATAATCGGCTTCGCCAACTGAAACGCCGCCGGAGGTGATGACCACATCAGCAATTTTACTGGCGTCGATAAATGCGGCTTCGAGAAGCATCGGGTCATCGCGCACCACGCCCATATCGATCACCTCACAGCCCATGCGCGTCAGCATGCCGTGCAGGGTATAGCGATTGCTGTCGTAAATCTGGCCTTCGCCCAGCGGGTTGCCGATTTGCACCAGCTCATCGCCGGTCGAGAAAAATGCCACGCGCAATGGCCGGTAAACCGAGACCTCGCCATTGCCCAGCGAGGCAATCAAACCCAATTCGGCCGAACGCACGGTGCGTCCCTTTGCCAGTACCACTGCACCGGCTTGCAAATCTTCACCCGCATGCCGAAGGTTTTGGCCTAACTTGATACCGTCGGCAAAGGTGATGGATTTGCTATTTGCCTGCGCGCGTTCCTGCATGACGATCGTGTCTGCGCCTTCGGGCACCACACCGCCGGTGAAGATGCGAACGCATTCGTTCTTGCCCATGTTTTTTCCGGTTGGCGATATAAAAGGTTGCCCCGCAAAACTGGCACCAACTTCTGTCAGGGTCGTTTCACCATCCTGTAAATCTGCAAATCTGATGGCCCAGCCATCCATTGCAGAATTGCGGTGCGCAGGAACATTCACCGGCGAAATAATGTCCGCTGCCAACACCCGCCCCAGTGCGCTGCGCAATGCCACACGCGCCACGCCGGTAACCGGCAATAGAAAGGCGTGAATAAATTTTCGCGCCTTATCAACCGCCATCGAATTTGGATCGTAGTCGTCAGCACAGGAGGCTTGGGTAATGGTCAGTGGGGTTGTCATATTGGTTACACTTTGATTTAGTTTGTATGTAGAGGAACAGTGGCATCAACGGTAATTTTACCGTCAGTGTGCCACGTCACCACAGCCAACTCGCGCATAATGATTCGCCATTCCACGCAGCGCCCGTTGCTGAATAACGTTTCTGCCTGTTGGAGAATGACCGGAAAAAATTCCTGTGACCGTGCGCGGGCGATGGTGATATGGGGGTTGTAGACAATTTCGCGGCGTAAAAAGTTGCGTAGTACACCCGTGTAAAGCTCATCGTGTAGCGCGGTTAAGGCTTCAGCTCGCTCGCGTGCCATTAGTAGAACAAATTCATTGAGCAGGCTCTCGACATCGCGAAACACCACTGGTAGCGGCGGCCACTTTGCCACGATGCGGCGAGTGTGCGAAGCGATTTGTGTTGCGGTCAGCGTGCAGGGGAATGGAAAAACCAGCGTCAAATGAGCGGGAATTTTTACAGCGAGTGGATCGTGCTCAGAACGAAACGATTCGATAATGGAATCAACCGGAAACGCAGGAAACCAGACAATCCCGCGGCGTGGGAGCAGCGGGCGCAGGGCTAGTTTGCGAACGTTTCGCCTCGGCATAATGCGTCCAATTCTTTGCTAGGCGGGGGGCTTCGACGATTGGTTCGATGTTTGCGGTAATTGCTGCCTAGCCGATAATTGATCCAGGTCTTCGCGGGTATTGATATTTATGAACGCCGATTCTTCATGATCGAATGAAACCTCAACAATGTTTAGCGTCGCGTACCATTTATCAATTTTGCGTTGTCCGGATTCGAGGAACGCGCGCAGATGCGGTTCGAGATCGCGCTTCACCAGACAAAACACCGGATGCGCTTGATCAAAAGTTTTGGCAACGGCGAGGTCAGTGTTATTTTTTTCCATTGCCGCCAGCAAGCGCGCAACCAGATCGCGCGGCAAAAATGGAGAATCGCACGGCGCAGTCACGACCAGCGCTTCACGGGCATGCAACATGCCCACCTGTAGTCCAGCGAGTGGGCCCGCAAAGCCTTCAATTGCATCAGGGATGACGCGATAGCCGAACGCCGCGTATTCATCGATGCTGCGGTTGGCGTTGATGATGACCTCATCCACTTGCGGCGTCAGCCGCTCCAGCACGTGTGAAATCATCGGCTTGCCATTAAAAACTTGCAGGCCCTTATCCACGCTGCCCATGCGTGAGCCGCGGCCACCGGCGAGGATCAGGGCGGTGATTTTGGGTGGGGTCATGCCGGAATCAGCCTTTCCGCGCCGGTAAACAATAAATAGTGTTTGTTGACCGCGCGCCCGATCATCGTGATGCCAACTCGTTTGGCGATGTCATAGCCCATCTGCGTCAGACCGGAACGGGAGACCAGAAACGGAATGCCCATTTGCGCGGCTTTGATCACCATTTCGCTGGTAAGCCGTCCAGTGGTATAAAAAATTTTGTCGCTGCCATCAACACCTTCAAGCCACATCCAGCCTGCAATGGCATCAACCGCATTGTGGCGGCCGACGTCTTCGACAAAGGTTAAAATCTCGCCGCTCGTATTCCCCAGCGCACAGCCATGTACCGCACCGGCCTGCTTGTAGATCGATTCATGCGTTCGTACATTATTGAGCAGCGTGTAGAGCGTGGCCTGGGCAATATGAATATTGCGCGGTAATTGAATGTTCTCCAGATCTGCCATCAAATCGCCAAACACGGTGCCTTCACCGCAGCCAGTAGTCTTGGTGCGCTTGGCCATTTTTTCATCCAGATTCTTGAGCCCGTGGCGGGTCGTCACCGAGCAGGCGTTGACTTCCCAATCAACCTGTACTGAAATAATTTCATCAATCGATTCGAGCAAACGCTGGTTGCGCAAATAGCCAATCACCAGCGCTTCGGGCGCGGCGCCCAGCGTCATGATGGTCAGAATTTCGCGCTTATCCACATAGATGGTGAGCGGATGTTCGCCGGCGATGGGGGTGGGTTGCGTGATACCACTTTCATCAACAGCATCAACGGTGAAGGTAGCGGGGCGCGCAGCATTGGATAAGGTGGGGCGTGACATTATTTTTTCTTGGTGATGAGTAAGGTGAGCCCAAATGCAGAGATGATCAGCGTGATCACCAGGCCGACGGTGCTGGGGCGGCCTAGGTACATCGCGATGGCGGCAAAGATGATCCACGGGGCAATGAGCAGGGCAATGGCAACGAGAATTTTCATGTGTTCATTTCTTGAATCGTTCGTATCAATGATAGGGCGAGGGCGGTTGAGATGTGTAAGAATTTATAGATAAACTCCAATATCCACGGCTGTTTTAAGGCAAAAAATGCTGAAACACCGCTACATTGCTAGAGTTTGTAAATAAAACTACTTTACCGCTTCCCTTAACCAAGCAACCAAGGGCTTGCCCGCTTCGAAATCTTTCGCAATTTTTTCTGCTAAATCCTTCGGCACGCGCTTGTTCAGGTTGATCGAAGTCTCACATAAGAAATGGCGATTCTTGATGTAGTCAATATGCGGTAAATCAGATGCATAGCCCTTCGGAGGTCGTGCCATCCGGTCCTGATCCATCAGGCCGCCGAAGGTGTCGTTGATCGATTGATGCTTAAGCAGCTTCGAAAATTTTGCCGGTTCTGCCACGATGTAATCACGGATTTTTTTCAGCGCCACAGGTTCGGGCATATACACGCCACATGCGGTTAACAAATGACCTTTGTGATCGACATGAAAATAGTAAACAGGTCGCGCCTTATCCGTGGTGCGCGCGCCCAGTACCGCGCCAATGTGGTTTTTATACGGGCTTTTATCTTTGGCAAAACGCACATCGCGATAAATTCGGAATACCGTTTTTTTCGGCTCAAACACGCCTAGCTCGTTGTCAAATTTCGCTACCTTGGCGCCGACCTCGCCGACGAGCTCGATGAACTCTTCGCGCAATATGTCGTAGTGAGGCTTGTTATGCAAAAACCAGGGGCGGTTGTTGTTTTCATTGAGTTCTTTCAGAAATTGGAGGAGGGCTGGGATATGCATATCTTGCTCAAAAATTAAATGACGTTATTCTGTTAATGGTAGTCACGGTGCGCTAGTCACGGCGAATCCTTATCCGCCGATAAAACTCATCTCAACCTTGCGCTCTTTCGCGGTCTCAGCCGTGCGAATCTCGGAATAATTATCTATCCGATGCTGCCAAATTGCGGCGATAGCGTCATGAATTTCTGCGTCGCTTTTCCCGCCGCGTAACAACGCCTTCAAGTCATAACCCTTCTGCGCAAACAGGCATGTGTAGAGACCGCCATCAGTGGACAACCTGGCCCGTGTGCAGGTTCCGCAGAACGCTTGGGTGACGCTCGAGATGACGCCGATTTCACCGCTGCCGTCTTTATAGCGCCAGCGTTCGGCGACTTCGCCTTGGTAGTTGGCGTCGGCAACTGCAAGCGGGAATACGTCGTTAATGCGGCGCACGATGTCAGCAGAGGAAATCACATCATCCATCAGCCAGCCATTGGTCGCGCCGACGTCCATGAATTCGATGAAGCGGACGATCTTGCCGGTGCCTTTGAAGCGGCGCGCCATCTCTACAATATCCTGATCGTTCACGCCACGTTTGACGACCATATTGATCTTGACCGGCGCCAGCCCGGCCTCGGTTGCGGCATCAATGGCTTCGAGCACTTTGGCGACGGGGAAATCAACATCGTTCATTTTGCGGAAGGTGGCATCATCGAGCGAATCGAGTGAAACCGTGATGCGCTTCAGGCCCGCCGCTTTGAGTGCAGAGGCTTTAATTTTTAAGGCTGAGCCATTAGTGGTGAGCGTTAAATCGATGTCGGGAATTTCATGCAGCATGGCGATAAGATTTTCGATGCCTTTACGCAACAATGGCTCGCCGCCGGTGAGACGGATTTTCTCCACACCCAGACCGACTGAAATGCGTGCGATGCGGGTAATTTCTTCAAAGGTGAGCAATTCACCATGCGGAAGGAATGCGTAATCGTGATCAAACACTTCTTTGGGCATGCAGTAGGTGCAGCGGAAGTTGCAACGGTCAGTGACGGAAATACGCAGGTCGCGAATACGGCGTTGTCGCGTATCGACCAGTGATTGTGCATCTGTCGCACTGTTTGGCTTCGGGATGCGGAGCGAACGTTCGTCGGCAATGGGGATGATAATTTTCGACATGAGTGAAAACAGTACAGCAAAAAAGTAAGAAGTCTTAGTAGACGGCGAAATAGAATTGCCGCAAAGCGGCGCTAGCTTCGTAGTATATTCGCTTCATGCAAACACTCGGATTCAATGTCACGGTTGTGATGGAGCGCTACCTGACGCAAAGCCGCTGGCAGCCCTGGCAATGGCGCGCGCTTGAGGTGCTGCCGGACGAGGGTGCGCTTGCCTCGCCGACCATCCTCGACAGCGCCCCCGACATGATGCGGGTCGCGCATCCTGGTTTTATGCTTGAAATATTTCGTGATGAGGGCGAGGGTTATTACCTCAATATCCATGCGCCGGAACCAGCGATTTTTGTGGTTTGGCGGCTGAATGAAACCCCCGTCGACGCATCGCTGGAAGCTGTTCCGCACAGCCTCACCTTGTCGTACAACGAGGCTGCACGCCGTATGGACGCGCAGGAAAAAGTGGACCGCGTGCCGATGCCGCCAGAGTTATTGGAAACCTTGCGTGAATGGGTGGCTGCCAATTACGAGCCGCCGAAGAAAAAGCAGCGTATTCGCCCGGCATCATTTCAGAGCAAAGGCGGTCACTACAGCAACACGGGTGACAAACCCAAAGGGCAAGGCGATGGGCGCTGAGAACAGCAAACCAGGCGAAGCCTTTTTCTCCCGCTGGTCGCGACGCAAAGCCGCGACTGAGAATGAGGTTGCCAGCACCGGTATTGCAACTGACGAAAAGCTAGTGAATCCGCCAGACAGCCGTGATTCGATCGCTAGTATTGACGGGGCGTTTAAGGCAAAAATGCCCCGAGAAGTACAACCAGAGCCGAGTTTGTTGCCTCAAAAATCAACGGAGCGCAAAACGTCTGAGCCGCCCGAGTCGCTTGAGCCGTTACCTGCTATTGAAAGTCTGACCAAGGAATCAGATTTTTCGCCTTTCATGCAGGCCGATGTTGAACCTGCCATGCGCAATCAGGCGATGAAAAAACTGTTCACCGATCCGCACTACAACATCATGGACGGTCTCGATATTTATATTGACGACTACGGCAAGCCCGATCCGATCCCGCCGGAGATGTTACGGATGATGCATCAGTCAAAGTTTTTGCGCTTGTTTGAGGAAGAAGAAAAAGCCGAAGCCGAGGCCGCCGCCGCATTAGCAGCGCAGCCAAAATCAATTGCGCCAGAAAATGTCATCGCCCAAGCGCATCATCCGGCCGTTGAAATAGGTAAAGCGTCAACCCCTTCAGCGCTGCCCATAAATCCTGATGTTGTTGTCTCAAATGAGAATAGCTTGCATCCAAAAAAATAAGTAATAAGTGCCGTGAGTAAATGTACGAGGCAATAGTTGATGCACGTGCTTTACATCGCTTGGAAATGATGAATAATGGAAAAGTTGTAAGTGCATAGTTTTTTGCGTAAGTTGTAACCGTTATTTTAGTCAGTCACTCGGCTAGTTCAAATGAAGTGGCAGCTAATAAACAGGGTTGTTAAGTCGACGCCAACTTTGGAGGAGTGGATCATTATTCGCGACGATCGCGTGCTGGTGGATGTTGCCTTGGCAACACCAATCAATTCGGCCAGCAGCCTTGCCAACTTAACAAGCCCGGATTTAGCCGTAGGAACTCCCACGACTTCAATGGCGCTACAGGGTTGGTCACATGCGCCGTCGGGACTGTCTGCCCATTCTCAAACACCTATTTTTCAAGCCAAACTAGCCGCGCTCAATGCGCTGCGCGAATTACCCTCGTTTGCGCCGATTACTAGCGTCAGTTATCAGTCTGCCGGTCGGCTGCTGATTTTGGGCGGCGACGACAAGCGCGTCGCCGAGGTTATCGCAACGCTTTCTTCGCCAGAGCATTCACTTGCAATTGCCGTGTTATGGCTTGGCAACACCGCCGCTCCCGTTTTTGACAACGCCCAAAATGTGGAAGTCGTGGTTGGGGCCTGTGTGACGCTCACCGGCTATTTTGGCGCGTTCGAGCTGCGCTGGCAGCCCCATAACGGTGTGTTGCAAGTGACTACATTCGATTTGGTGTTGGATCTTTCGGGTGATGCCGTGTTCAAAATGCATCAGCCGCCGCAGGGTTATTTTTACCCGACTGATGAAGTCACGTTGATGAACGCGCTGGCTGAACTGCCGGAGATGGTGGGTGAATTCGAGAAGCCCAAATTTTTTGCGTATAAAGAATCGATTTGTGCGCACAGTCGCAGTAAAAAACCCGGCTGCAATCAGTGTATTGATGTTTGTTCGACCAAGGCAATTTCATCGGACGGCGACAAAATCAAGGTTGATCCGCACCTTTGCATGGGCTGTGGCGCTTGCGCCACGGTTTGCCCTTCCGGTGCCATGACCTATCAATACCCGCGTGTACCGGATCGCGGTGCAGAGTTGCGCGCGATGCTCAATGCTTATCGTTTGTCATCAGGGTCTGCGAATGCGGGCCATACAGCGTTCCCACGCCCCTTGATTTTGTTTCATAACGCAACCGATGGTCGCACGGCGCTTGCGCAGCTGGCTAATGGTCTGGGTCTGCCGGCAAATGTGTTGCCGATTGAAGCATGGCATGTGGCCTCGGTCGGTGTTGATTTGTTGCTCGGTGCGATCGCTTATGGCGCAGCCGGTGTGGTCATCTTGTCGGCGGGATCTGAAGCGCCCGAGTATGCGGCCGCCACTCAACGGGAGATGATCCTGGGCGACACCATTCTCAATGCGCTCGGCTTTGCGGGCAGCCATTTTGCATGGCTCAATTCGGGCCAACTTGATTCGGTATTGGCGGATCTGAGCAAAGCTGAAACGGTCGCTAGGCCCGCCACCTTTCATCTGGGCAATGACAAACGCACCACGCTTGAATTTGTGATTGAGCATTTGCAAAAAGAAGCGAAAATCAAACCGGCTGAAATCGTGCTGCCGCCCAAAAGTTTATTTGGCCGCGTCAATGTGGATGTTGAAAAATGCACCCTTTGCCTGGCTTGCGCGGGCGCTTGCCCGGAATCGGCATTGATGGATGGTGCCGACTATCCCCGACTTAAATTTTTAGAGCGTAATTGTGTGCAGTGCGGTTTGTGCGAAATCACTTGCCCCGAACAAGCAATTACGCTTTCACCGCGCTTATTACTGACCGAGCAACGCAAACGAGAGGTGATTCTCAATGAATCCGCCCCGTTTGATTGTATTTCCTGCGGCAAGCCGCTAGGGACTAAACTGATGATCGACACCATGCTAAGCAAGTTGTCGGGTCATTCAATGTTTGCGGGTGAAGGTCAACTCAATCGCCTGAAAATGTGTGCCGATTGTCGCGTGGTGGATATGATGTCGAACACCAAAGAGTATTCGATCCTGACAGGAAAGAGTGCTGACTAATGCAAGTTGAGCACGCCGAAGCCACTGCCGTTAAATTTGAAGCACCGCGCCTTATCAGCGCGGAGGATCAGGCGCGTGCCGATTACTATGCCTTGCTGGCAAGTCTTTTTTATCGCGCCCCGGATGACCGCTTGTTGCAGTCGATTGTGATCGCGGGCGAGCCCGCAGACGGCGAAAAATCCGAGGCTTCAGAGGATTTGCTAAAAGCGTGGCGCGCCCTTGCCGAAGCCTCTAACGTTGTCTCGCATGATGCCTTGGCCGATGAGTACCAGTCGATGTTTGTGGGCGTGGGTCGCCCACCGGTGATGTTGTATGGCTCGTTTTATATGGCTGGTTTCATGATGGAAAAACCGCTGGCGGAATTGCGGACGGACTTGGCAAAGCTGGGCTTTACGCGCGATCTTGGCGTGCATGAATCTGAAGATCATCTTGCCGCTCTGTGTGATGTAATGCGTGCGCTTATTCTGGGCGATTTGTCTGATGTTCCGGCATCAACCGCCGTGCAAAAAAAGTTTTTCATGCAACATATGCAGCCTTGGAGTGTGAAATGTTGCACTGCGGTACGCGACTTTGAGCGTTCAAACTACTATCGACGTGTTGCTGAGTTTGCGGCAGCATTTTTCGAAATTGAAATGGCTGCATTTGCAATTGACTCAGTCTAAAATTAGTTAATTAATTTGTTTTGAATCCCCACCAGGCTAAACCGGAGACGACCATGAGTAATCTTAAAGACGCCAATGATAACAAGCCATCCAACCTGCGCAGAAATTTTTTGTTGGGTGCAACACTCGGTACCGCCGGTGCAGTAGCGGCGGTTGTTGCCAAAGGTGCGGGCGAGGCGATTCAGGTTGCCACGGCAGCACCCGTTGCTGGTGAGGTCAAAAAAGTCAAGGGCTACCATATGTCCGAACACATCGCGCAGTATTACGACACCACACGGATTTAATTTAGTACCCGGCAAATAAAGGACGAGGAGATCACCATGCTACTCACGAAAAAATCATCCAGCACGCTTAGTCACGGATCACAAACGAGCCTTATGTCTGGCGGTACTGCTGCCATCAACAAGGTTATGGGCACGGTTGACCGGCGTGCATTTTTAAAACGTTCCGGCATGGTTGCCGGTGCGGGCGCTTTCGCATCGAGTTTGCCGTTTTCAATGATGAAAAAAGCCGATGCCGCCGCTGCTGCTGGAGCGGAAGCAAAAGTTGAAATCAAGCGCACTGTCTGTACGCATTGTTCGGTGGGTTGTGCGACCGATGCCGTGGTGGAAAACGGCGTATGGGTTCGCCAAAACCCGGTGTTCGACTCGCCGATCAACCTCGGTGCCCATTGCGCGAAAGGCGCTGCGCTTCGCGAGCACGGGCACGGCGAGTATCGCCTTAAATACCCGATGAAATTGGTCAACGGTAAATACAAGCGCATTACCTGGGATCAGGCCTATAGCGAGATCGGCGACAAGCTCATGCAGCTTCGCAAGGATAGCGGCCCTGATTCTGTTTATTGGATTGGTTCATCAAAGCACAATAACGAACAAGCTTATTTACTGCGCAAATTCGTTTCGCTGTTTGGTTCCAATAACTGTGACCACCAAGCGCGTATTTGCCACTCCACCACAGTTGCCGGTGTGGCAAACACCTGGGGCTATGGAGCGATGACCAATTCATACAACGATATGCAGAATACCAAGGCGGCGATGTATATCGGCTCGAATGCGGCCGAGGCGCATCCCGTTTCGCTGTTGCACATGCTGCACGCCAAAGAAGGCGGCGCGAAGATGATTGTGGTTGATCCGCGTTTCACCCGTACAGCGGCAAAATCAGACCAATACATCCGTATCCGTTCCGGTTCCGATATTCCATTCATCTACGGCATGTTGTGGCACATCTTTAACAACGGCTGGGAAGATAAAAAATATTTGAATGATCGCGTCTTTGGTATGGATAAAATCAAAGCAGAAGTCATGAAAAAATGGGATCCCAAAACGGTCGAGGAAGCTTGTGGCGTACCTGAGGCGGAAGTCTATGCGGCCGCTGAAACCATGGCTAACAATCGTCCTTCAACGGTGGTGTGGTGCATGGGGCAAACCCAACACACTATCGGTAATGCAATGGTGCGTATGTCCTGTATCTTGCAGCTAGCATTGGGTAACGTTGGCGTCAGCGGCGGTGGCACCAATATTTTCCGTGGTCACGATAATGTGCAGGGCGCGACCGATGTGGGCCCCAATCCCGATTCATTGCCGGGCTATTATGGTATTGCCGAAGGGGCGTGGAAACACTGGGCCAAGGTTTGGAATATTGACTATGAATATCTCAAAGGCCGCTTTGCCTCAAAAGCGATGATGGAAAAACCGGGTATGACGGTCTCGCGCTGGATTGATGGCGTGTTGGAAAAAAATGAGCTGATTGATCAGGACTCCAACCTCAAAGCCGTTATTTATTGGGGGCATGCGCCGAATTCGCAGACCCGCGGCCTTGAGATGAAAACCGCGATGGAAAAAGTCGATCTGATGGTGATTATCGATCCGTATCCCACCGCTTCATCCGCGATGCCGGATCGTCAGGACGGTGTCTATCTGTTGCCGGCCTCGACGCAGTTTGAATGCGTCGGCTCGGTCACGGCATCGAACCGCTCGTTGCAGTGGCGCGAGAAAGTAATCGAGCCATTATTTGAGTCACGGCCCGATCACGCCATCATGTATCAGTTTGCCCAAAAGTTCGGCTTTGCAGATCAGTTGGTGGGCAAGCGTGATGGCAAACAAAATATTCAGGTCGTCACCACGGCGCAGGGCGAAGAGCCGATGATTGAAGATATTTTGCGCGAAATTAATCGCGGCACTTGGACGATTGGCTACACCGGCCAAAGCCCGGAGCGCTTAAAAGCCCATATGCGCAATATGGATGCGTTTGATGTGAAAACATTGCGTTGCACCAAGGATGTCATCGACAAAGAAACTGGCTACAACATGAACGGCGATTATTTCGGCCTGCCATGGCCTTGTTATGGCAACGCCGCACTCAAGCATCCCGGCTCGCCTAATTTGTACGATACCAGCAAGAATGTGATGGATGGCGGCGGTAATTTCCGCGCCAACTTTGGCGTTGAACGCGAAGGCACCTCGTTATTGGCTGAAGACGGCTCGCATTCCATGGGCGCGGACATCACCACTGGCTACCCGGAGTTTGATCATGTCTTGCTCAAAAAGCTTGGTTGGTGGAGTGAGCTGACTGAGGATGAACAAAAAGCCGCCGAAGGTAAAAACTGGAAAACGGATTTGTCCGGCGGTATTCAGCGCGTGGTGATGAAAAATCACGGTTGCCATCCGTTTGGTAATGCCAAGGCGCGTGCCGTGGTGTGGAATTTCCCGGATCCCGTACCGATGCATCGCGAGGCGCTGTACTCAACTCGCCCGGATATGGTGGCCAAATATCCCAGCCACGACGATAAAAAATCATTCTGGCGCTTGCCGACACTGTACAAGTCTGTTCAGGAGAAAAACAGGGATATCAGCAAGGACTTCCCGCTGATCCTTACCTCGGGTCGCTTGGTGGAATACGAAGGCGGCGGCGATGAAACCCGCTCCAATCCGTGGCTTGCCGAACTGCAGCAGGAAAACTTTGTGGAGATCAATCCCAAGGATGCCGCAGCGCGCGGCATCAAGAACAATGAATATGTTTGGGTGTCGTCGCCTACTGGCGGGAAAATAAAAGTGAAATCATTGCTGACCGAGCGTGTGGCATCGGGCACCACCTTCATTCCATTCCATTTTGCGGGATGGTGGCAAGGCAAGGACCTGCTGGACAAATACCCGGATGGCGCTGCGCCGATTGTGCGCGGTGAGGCCGTTAATACCGCCACCACTTACGGCTACGACAGCGTAACAATGATGCAAGAAACCAAGACGACTGTATGTCAAGTCGCAGCAGCGTAACCAATACGGATAAAGGAGATTAATCATGGCAAGAATGAAATTTATCTGTGATGCGGAGCGCTGCATCGAATGTAACGGCTGCTCAACCGCGTGCAAAAACGAGCATGAGGTGCCTTGGGGTGTTAACCGTCGGCGACTGGTGACCGTCAATGATGGCAAGCCGGGCGAACGTTCCATGTCGGTGGCGTGTATGCATTGCAGTGACGCACCATGCATGGCCGTGTGCCCCGTTGATTGCTTCTACAAGACTGACGAAGGTGTGGTGCTGCACGATAAAGATTTGTGTATCGGTTGCGGCTATTGTTTCTATGCTTGTCCGTTTGGTGCGCCGCAGTTTCCACAAGCAGGTGCATTTGGCCTCCGTGGAAAGATGGACAAGTGTACTTTTTGCGCGGGTGGTCCGGAAGAAAATAACAGCGCTGAAGAGTTTAAGAAATACGGTCGCAATCGCTTGGCTGAAGGCAAATTGCCGCTTTGCGCAGAAATGTGCTCAACCAAAGCGCTTCTTGCCGGTGATGGCGCGGTGATTAAATCAATCTATCAGCAACGCGTGCAACGCCGCGGCAAAGGCGAAGAGGTTTGGGGTTGGGCTATGGCCTATGAGCGCGGCGATAAAAAAATGGCCTCCTCAGCACAGGTGAAATCATGATGAGCTTATGGATGCCAACTGCCCGAAAAAGCACGTCAGCCCTGGTGTTTGGTGGGTTGTCGTGCTGTCTGGCCTTGACGCTTTCTGCGTGTGGCGAGATTGACCAGCAAGCAAAAACTGAAAAGGTTTTCGCCAAAAAAATAGATGCCCGTGTTTATGATGGGGACAAATTTAAAGGCGATAAAGCAAAGTGGGAAGAGGCCATGGCGCAACGCAACAAACCGCAAAACGAATCCATCAAGATGGATGGCAAATAGTTTGGTGTTATCGCCTTAGCGACCCAGAAATTATTTGCCTGAGTTTTCGTACCCACTACGGAGGATGAATCAATGAAATCTAATAATCGTAAATGGCTCAATGCAATCGTTAAAGCCACGACTATTGCAGTACTTTCTGCAGGGTTAACCCACGCTATCGCACAGGCTCCTGCCGCCACGCCAGCGGCTCCCGCCACCCCAGCTGCTGACACAGCGGCAAAGGTGGTGCCACCACTGGCACCGGGCAGCACTGCGAAGCCTGGCTGGAATGTGCCTCAAGCTTGGGACAAGGTACAAAGCGTTCCACAATATGCTTCTATTCCCGGACGTGAGACCAATGTGCTGGAACAGGATCAGGGCCAATGGTGGCGCACGATACGCAACGGGCCAGTAACGTTTTACGGCGGCATTATTTTATTGGTGGTGCCTGCGCTGTTGCTCATTTTCTTTGCTATTAAAGGCCCCTTCAAACTTCACGACAAGCCTTCCGGTCGTTTGGTTGAACGCTTTAACAGCGCTGAGCGCATGACCCATTGGACACTTGCATTTTCGTTTGTTGCGCTGGCACTGACCGGCCTCGCGATTTTATTTGGCAAGCATGTGCTGATGCCGGTGATTGGCGCAGGCGGTTTTGCATTCCTGACCAATATTGGCAAGAACATTCATAACTTTGTTGGTCCGTTATTCATGTTTTCGCTGGTGGTGTTTTTCATACTCTACGTGAAAGACAATCTTTTCAAAGAGCGCGACATCACCTGGCTGACCAAGTTTGGTGGACTGCTTTCGGGCAATCATGTCCCGTCGGGCCGCTTTAATGCCGGTGAGAAAATCTGGTTTTGGTTGAGTATTGTTATCCTGGGCTTGGCGGTGAGTATTTCTGGCGTGATCATGCTGTTCCCGAATTGGAACGGCACTCGTGAGCTGATGACAGAGGCGAATTTGGTGCATGCTATTTTGAGTGTGCTGTTCGTAGCGGCTTCACTTGGCCATATTTATATCGGCACCATCGGTACTGAAGGTGCGTTGCAAGGCATGAAGACCGGTTCCGTGGATGAAACCTGGGCCAAAGAACATCATGCGCTGTGGCTTGAGGAAGTGAAATCCGGCAAGCGTCCGGGCTCGGCAATGGGCAGTTCGCAACCTGCTGCTGGCGACGACTAACAATAGAATCGGAACGAGGAGATTATTGATGAACATAAAATCATTTTTGTCGGCCAGTGTGTTTACCTTATTTGCAGCAGGCGCAATGGCGAAAATTCCACCACCGCCACCACTTGAGCCCGCGGCTGCTGCTGCCAAAGCCGAGAAAGATAAAGCGACTGCCGAAAAAGCCAAAGTTGATGCCGATAAAGGTAAGGCTGACCTGGCTCGTTATGAAGACAAAGCGGTAGCAAGTTTTCAGAGCAATATGAGAAAAGCGGGCAAGCCAGTGCCGAAACCAACGCCAGTCGTTGTTGCCGCTGCACCAGCCCCAGCAGTCGCGGCGGCTGCACCAGCTGGTAAGGCCGCACCTGCCACGCCAGCACCTGTTAAAAAATAATCCGGGGTACACGTCAAGCGCCACACTGGCTGCATAACAGTTTCAAAGTACAGTTTCAAGAGAAGGCCCAAATAAGGCGTGTCGACTTAATGATGGTGTATTCTGATCACGTCTCGTGGTTAGCATCATTCAACAAGGGGAACATCATGAAACAACGTATTGTTGCAGTCGTGGCGATTGTAGCCGTTGGCCTGGGTACGCTAACCACTCTAACCTCATGCTCGCAAACAGGCATAGGCTCTGCCAGTACTAATGCGCCTATTGGTCCGCGGTTATCCCAGCTACCGGTGCCAGTGGGCACTGCTGACAATCCCATCACCCCAGAAAAAATCGCCCTCGGCAAACAACTGTTTTTTGACAAACGTATGTCCGGCAACGGTGAAATGTCGTGCGAGAGCTGTCATTACCGCCATCTTGGTTGGGCAGACGGCAATAAATTATCAAAAAAATCGGATGGCAGTTTGAATGTGCGTCATACCCCGACCATGTACAACGTGGGCTATTTGAAATCATGGTATTGGGATGGTCGTGCCGCCACGCTTGAAGGCAATGTTGGGGCCGCATGGAAAGGCCAAATCGGCGGTGATCCGGTTAAAGTATCCGCCGCGCTAGCCGTCATTCCCGGCTATGCCAATCAGTTCCAGGCCGTGTTTGGCGCGCCACCCAACCCGGACAATATAGCCAAAGCGGTTGCCACTTACCTGCGCACCAAAGTCAGCGGCGATTCGCCGTGGGATCGCTACGAAAAGGGTGACAGCAAAGCGGTAAGCGGAGATGCCAGAGAAGGCTTTGAGCTTTTCATCGGCAAAGGTCGTTGCGTGATATGCCACACACCGGGGCTGTACTCCAATAGCGAGTTTTACAATATTGGCCTTGAAGCCAACAAAGAGAAAAAAGATTTGGGGCGCTTCAATGTCACCAAAAAAGTCGAAGACACCAGTGCTTTCAAGGTGCCCACCTTGCGTTCGATTGGCATCTCCAATCCGTATTTCCACGACGGCAGCGTGGCCAGTTTGGAAGAGGCGGTTCGTTACATGGCCAACGGTGGCAATGACGATCCCAACAAAACCCCCCTGTTGATAAAAACCGGCATGAGCGATATCGAAATCAAAAAGGTCGTTGCCTTCTTGCAAACGCTAACCAGCGATGAAAAATTTGAGCGGTCTGTGTTGCCGCAATAAGGGCCGCCTTATTTGAAACAAAAAAACGCCCCGCCTGATTTTCTTGAGGGGCGTTTTCTTATGAAAATAATGTATTGCAAGCTGGTTAATCCAATGAGGGGGAAAGGCAATCGCTCACCATCACGCACCAACGCTGCAGGTTAATTTTGAGCCCTAAATTAGCAGCCTAGGTCGGGGAATTAGAGGCTCCCGTTGATAAAACGCTTCGACTTTACCCTTCAACTTAATCAGCAGCGGATTGCCTCTGCGATCAAGTGTCTTGCCAGCGGGCACCTTGACCCAGCCCTCGCTGATGCAGTATTCAACGACTTCCAAACGTTCTTTGTCATTCAGGCGAATGCCAACGTCGTGTTCGAACACGGCGGCGATGTGGTGAGGGCTGCGCGGGTCTATCGATAAACGGTCGGGCAGCGGGGGCATTTGAGTTTGAGTGATTGAGTTCATGCTGATTATTTTACCAGCTAGATTGATTAAACTAACCGGCCACTCACTCACTCAGTCGCGCCCGCTATTTCCAGCTTTTGCTATTTAGGCCGCGGCCGCGTCAAATCAGTATCGGGCGCTGACAACAGTCCCTGCCGCAATTGCGCAACAGCAATCATCACCGCTTTAGCCACATTTGCGACTTCATCCTTAAAGGCGGTATCGCGATCCAGTGCATCATGACTTTCAGCGTACGATTCGAAGTAGCCAATATAGCGATCAAGACGGGATAGCGCGCCCGCATCAATCAGGCCCATCCAGTCCAGCCAATCGGACAAACCGCGGCGCACACCTTCAATGCCGGCCACATCACCATGCACGACCAGTCCATACGCGCGGCCTGTCAGATGCTTGGGGTAGGACCAGCCTTTCAATTCGAGTTTTTTAGCTTTTTTTGCATCCTTGCCGGAAGTCGTGGTGGGATCGGGATTGCCGCCGTCCGCGCAGACCAGCCGGTCGATCATTAATTTCAAAACGCTTGGCGTCTGGTACCAGTAAACCGGCGTCAGGATAATAATCGCGTGGGCGGCAGTCCATCGCTCGTAAATGTCCGCCATCCAGTCGTTGGTCTGGCGCTGGCCATGGTTGGGATAGCAACTGCAAGGCCAGTGACACAACGGCATAGCAGTCGATACACAGCCCTTACACGGATGAATGTGGAGGTCGTATTCCGAGGTCAGCAAACTCAGGTCCAGCACATCAACTTCTATCTGCTCGGCCTCCAATACGTTTTTCGCCCATTGCGTCATGCGGAAGGTCTTGGACATTTCGCCTGGACAGCTGCCGTCGTTGCGTGCGGCGCCGCAAATTAGCAATATGCGCGACGCTGTGGCCGGGTCTTTTTGCCGCAACTCAGCGGCAAGTAATTTGTCGCGGGTGGCCTTCCATTCTACGGAGAGCGCGTAATGGGGATCGGCAAACTCAACCCCGGCTTTTGCCGTAATTGGCGATTTGTTGCCCTCGATATAGTTGCTCCAGGCAACTTCTTCAACTTTGGATAAGGCATTTTTAACGCTGCTGAACGCGGGGTCCATGAACGAACGTGAAAATTTCAGATGGAATTCATTGCGTCCCAGCACGGCGGGCGCCTGTCCTTTGCGTATTTTGGGCATGTCGTCATCCTTGATATCAATGAGGCGAATAGCCTCGGCGCGGCCAAGAGCCATCAACTCCGGTCAGCGCGAGCCAAACTATTCTGGTGGAGTGTGCAATGCGGGTCTGTTCGCCTTCGAACATAGCGTTGCACGATAAAATATTGTCTATCCTGTAGGTAGATTTGTATCAAGCTGCAGGTTGCCATCCTACTGACGCAATGGTTTAAATAGTTTGAACTCAATCATGCCTATCAACTCTCACCAAAGCCTGTCTTTTCCTGCGAAAATATGGCAATTGATTACTTGCATTCACCGCTTGTAACTGCTGCTTTCGCATCAACCCGATTTAGCAGTCCTCGCCAGTCCCTCTTTATTACAAACAACACAAACAGGAGTCATCATGACCGTATTCGCCCAAGTTCAATTACCGTATGCCAAAGATGCCTTGGCCCCTCATGTTTCTGCCGAAACTATCGATTTTCACTATGGCAAGCATCACGCTACTTATGTCACTAACTTGAACAATCTGGCCAAAGGTACTGAGTTTGAAAACCTGACGCTCGAAGAAGTCGTGAGAAAAGCACCGGCTGGTCCGATCTTCAATAACGCGGCGCAGATCTGGAACCATGATTTTTATTTTATGGGTTTCAAGCCGGTATCGACTGGCGGTGGCGGCAAACCTTCAGGCGCACTGGCGGCGGCGATTGACAAGCAGTTTGGCTCTTTTGAAGAATTCCAAAAGCAGTTTGATGCCAAAGCTGCGGGCACGTTTGGCTCAGGCTGGGCCTGGCTTTGCAAGAAAACGGACGGTGGATTGTCACTGGAGAGCACCAGCAATGCCGCGACGCCGCTGACACAAGGCATGACGCCGCTGCTGACCTGCGATGTTTGGGAACATGCGTATTACATTGATTACCGCAACAGCCGCCCGAATTACCTCAAAGGTTTCTGGTCGATTGTAAATTGGGATTTTGTAGCGGCAAACTTTGCTAAATAATTAGCAGCAGTCGTTAATAAATGTACGCACCGGCCGGCCGACTACCATCGTAGTGGACTGGCCGGTTGCCCATTTGCCGGCATGGAGAGGTACTTTACTGGCGCGATTGCGTAAGGCGTATGAATCCTTTTAGACCAATTAGCATCACAGTTTGAAACAAGGAAAAACATGAGCAACCTCGAAATTGCCACATTAGGTGGCGGCTGCTTCTGGTGCACCGAAGCAGTATTTGATGAAGTCATTGGCGTGACCGATGTGGTCTCTGGCTATATCAATGGCCATACTGTGAATCCGACTTACGAGCAAATTTGCGATGGCGATACCGGCCACGCTGAAGTAGTGCGGGTGATGTTTGATCCGTCGGTGATTTCTTACGTGGATATCCTCGGAATATTCTTTGCGATTCACGATCCGACTACCTTGAACCGACAAGGCGCTGATCGCGGCACGCAATATCGCTCTGGTATTTTTGTTCATTCTGCCGAGCAGCGTGATACTGCTGAGAAAATGATTGCGCGTTTGAACAGCGAAAATATTTGGGATGCGCCGATCGTGACCGAGGTGGCAGATGCAGCCCACTTTTACCCGGCCGAGGAATACCACCAGGAGTTTTTCAAGCGGAATCCGAATCAGGGCTATTGCATGGCGGTGGTGTCGCCGAAGGTATCGAAGTTTCGAAAGAGCTTTGTGAGCCGCTTGAAAGGCTAGCACTGGCGAGGTTTTCGGGCCTAAAACATTGAAGAAGCACGCCAGTGCCAGAGTTTCAATAAATTATTGCGCTGCCGGTGCCGCCCCCATGCGGGTGGCACTGCCTGAGCCGGCAATGGATTTGGTGAGTTGCGCATCACCGTAATATTTGACGTCACCGGAACCCGCCACGCTAACTTTAAGCGTTTCGGTCGCCCAAACCGCAGCATCGCCGGATCCGGCCACACTGACTTTGACATTTTTTGCTTCGAGCTTGTCAGCCCTAATATCGCCCGAGCCTGCGATGGCCGCTTCCAATACCGTGGTTTTGCCGCCTGCCGTAAAATCGCCCGATCCAGCAATGCTGATCTTCAGATAGTCGGTGGTCAGTGATTTGATACGCACATCGCCTGACCCTGCAATGCTTGCTTTCAGGCTTGCTGTTTTCAGGCTGCTGGCCACAAAGTCACCCGAACCGGCAACGGCAAGCGTGTCTATGGTTTTGAAATTCACGATCAGCTTCATGGTTTTGGTTTTGAGATGAGTATTTTTTTCCATGGGACGCAGCTTGAGGGAACCTGATTCAACGACCGTTTCGATCAACGGCAGCAGATTATCGTCGCTCTCAATGGTGAGCCCCTCGGTAGTGCCCTGGCGCAATTCAACGGTGGCGGGCAGATTGAGCGCGATGGATGTAAAACCGCTCACATTGCGAGTCTCGGTTTTTATGTTGCCGGAGCCAGACACATTTTTGCCCCAGCCAAAGCCCCAATCCCAAGCCTGTGCAGTCATTGAAAAAGTACCGAGAACAGCGACTAGCGGAATGGCGATCAGCGTGGTGAAGCGCGGAGAAAAGCGGCGTGCGCGTGAACCTGCTTTTGTGGCAGCGGCGGGGTTGGCAATCATGAGTGTGCTCCTGTGGGCATGGCAGTTATTAACGAATACTTCTCACATACCACCGTATGACGCGTTGAAAGTGCCATTTGGATTTGTCGTTCAGAATATTGCCGGCTAAATCTAGCCCGCCGCGAGTAATTCCTGACGTATGGTCAATGCAATCTCAATTGCGCGGCTTAAATCGGCATCACAGACCGTCAGATGGCCCATCTTGCGGCCAATGCGTGCCTCGTGTTTGCCATACAGATGCAAATGCGCACCGGGATATTTCAGTGCAGCTTGCCAGTCTGGCGCCATTTTTTTGTCGGGGCCACGCCAGATATCACCCAGTAAATTGAGCATCACCGCTGGCGAGTGCTGCGAGGCATCGCCCAGCGGCAAGCCGCAGAGCACGCGTACCTGTTGTTCGAACTGTGAGGTGCGGCAGGCATCAATGGTGTAGTGGCCACTGTTATGGGGGCGCGGGGCCATTTCATTAATTAGCAATTTGTCGTCAGCGGTGATAAAAAACTCAACTGCCAATACACCCACATAGTCCAGTGCTGCTGCCAGTTTGTTGGCAAGCGCCGTCGCCTCGTGGGCCAGTGCTCCACTGATACGCGCCGGGGCGATAGTGATATCGAGAATCCCGTTAACGTGCTGATTTTCTGCGACGGGAAAAACAGCGATTTCACCCGTCGCCGCGCGGGCGAGTACCACAGAAATTTCCAGTTTCAGCTTTATAAATTCTTCGAGAATAGCGGGAGCATATTTCCAATCAGCCAACGTAGCGGCTAAATCTTCACGGCTATTGATACGTGCCTGACCCTTGCCGTCGTAGCCGAAGCGGGCGGTTTTGAGCACGGCGGGGAGTTTAACGCTGTGTAACGCGGCGTCAATATCATCGGCGTTATTGATGATGGCAAACGGGCCGACCGGAAAGCCATTTCTTTTAAAAAAACTTTTTTCGGCATGTCGGTCCTGCGCGATCGCGACCGCACTCCCGCCAGGGCTCACCGTGGTGTGGGATGCCAAGGCCAGCAAAACATCGGCGGGCGCGTTCTCGAATTCTGTCGTTACCGCGGCACAGCTGGCCCCCATTTTTTTTAGCGAAACAGGGTCGGTATAGGCGGTATTCAAATGAGTGCTGGCGAATTCAGCCGCTGGGGACAGCGGATCCGGGTCCAGCACAGTGACGCGATAATCCATATTGCGCGCCGCCATAGTGAACATGCGGCCGAGCTGACCGCCGCCGATTAAACCGAGAGTAGCGCTGGGGAGAATCATTTGTTGTGAAGTGGGTAGTAGACAGTAATGGAGCTTAAGAAAGCGCTTGAGAAGTTGCTGATGCAAAAGTGCGGCCAATCAGTGTAATACTAAATATTATTTTTATGCCGCCAAGCGTTCAATTTTCGGCAGATTTTGCTGTGCCAATTTCCACAGATCGTAACTCGTTTGCATGCGCAGCCATAAGCCCGATGTTTGCCCTAGTGCTGCCGAAATACGATAGTCGAGCATCGCGGTGACAGCGGCGCGGGTATTGATGACGCGAGAAAGTGCGACACGTGACATACCAATATGTTCGGCAAATGCGCCAACGGTCATGCCCATTTCGCCGATGGTGGCTTTGAGCAGTTCCCCCGGGTGGGGCGGGTTAAACATCTTTGCCATGATTCACCTCAGTGGTAATCCAAATAGTTCAGCAACTCAACATCGTGCCCGACAAATCGGAAAATCGCGCGCCAATTGCCATTGATAGTAATTGACCAGAATCCTTTCAGATCACCCTTCAACGCATGCAGCCGCCAACCGGAAATATTAAGTTGGGTGGTGTCGATTGCTTCATTGAGTGCGCCCAATACCAATCTCAGCTTTGCAACATGATGCGGTTGTATTCCACCAGCCTTTCCGGTGCGAAAAAAACGTTCTAGGCCTTTGTGTTGAAAGGAAATGATCACACATTAAGTGTAACGCAATGCGATACACCGTGCAATACGTTTGATCTTGGTAAATTGCTATATTGATAGCCCACAAAGTTTGGATAGCAAGTGTAGCCTGCACTAGCAAAGCGACTACGGGCTACGCTGCTGAGGAAATCATTTGGGCCGTGCGTGTATCAGGAGCCACCAACGATTTGCCGTCCATTGCGCGTACTAATGCGGCTATCTCAGGGTTGGCGCGGTGGGAACGAACTTGACCACGCTCTGATCAAACAGCCGCACCCAAAAAAGCCCGAATCGAGAATTTGAATCGGGCCTTTTCATTGTTGTGGCGAGCTTGTGTGGGCAATATGTGACGGCGGGTAAAGCTACTTCATGTTCTCCGCTTTCCAGCGCATCGCCGCGAAAATTCGGTTGTAACCGCTGGGATGGTGGAACAACAGAAATTCTTCAATCGGACCTGGTTCAAGTTTGCGATATTCCGCCAGTTTGAAAATTGCCTCGGCAAAGCCGTCGGGTTCGCGGGAAGCGTTGAGGCCAAAGATATCCGCTTCCGTTTCTGCCGTGCGGACGATGGTGTAGTACACCGGGGTGGCGAGGAAGGTATAAATGGAAAACAGCGCGGCGAGCAACGGCAGTCCGGCGGGATCGGTAATGCCTCGTACGCCAAACCGGCTGCCAAAGCGGAGGGCGGCCCATCCCCAGCTGAACTTGATGAACAACAGCCCGCCGAGCAACACCAAGGTGTACGACACCGCGTGCTTGAGACCATGGTTCATTACGTAGTGGCCCATTTCGTGCGCCATCACCGCGCGGATTTCCGCCGGCGTGGTGCGATTCAGCAGATTGTCGTTAAGTGAAATGCGGATAGTGCCGAACATCCCGCTCACGTTGGCGCTGACGCGTTTAGTCTGCTTCGATGCATCGAAGTAATAAACATTTTCAGCCGGAATCCCATTGGCGCGCGCCATCGACAAAATATCATCGCGGATCGGACCATCCGGCAGCGGCTTGTAGGTGTTGAACAGTGGCGAGATAAACACCGGCCCGACCATGATCAACGCAATAATAAAAAAGCCGCCAGCCACCGATCCCCATGCCCACCAAGTTTCCGGCAAACGCCGCAATATGGCGTAGAGCACGGTAACGGCGACAGCCATCAATACCATCTCTACCAACAAGTTTAAGCCGGCTTCGCCGAGCCAGCTCAGGAAAGAAAGATTGGACAGCCCGTACTGATGCTCGCGATAAAAGCCCTCGTAGAACGCGAGTGGAAATACCAGCAGCGTTACCAGCGGAACATAGGCCAGCGCATAGACAAGCGACTGCAAATTCTTGCGATGCGTGCGCCGCTCGGCGAATTCGCGAATGCGCGAAGAAATGCGCGAGGACAACAGAAACCAAGCAACGACCAAACCGTACAGCAGATTCCACAGCAACAACCAGTAGCCTCCCTCGGCATACGAGTCAGACTTGGCGCGAGCGTCGCCTTGCAAGCGGTTCATGAAGGCTTGTGTCGCAGCCACAGGGTCGAACTTGCCGACGGCCGCAACCGCGGTAGCAGGAGTCGGTGATGTCGCCAATGTTGTGGGGGGAGCAGATGTCGGCGAGGTCGTTGTGGTTGTTGAAGCGGGCGTTGCCGACGTCGTTTGTGCGTGAGCACTGGTTAGGCAAATCGCCAAGACGCATGCGGCCATAATTCTTAGCATTGTTATTTCCTGGAATGGTGAAGCCGGGGGTACGGGGTAAGAGGTAAGGGGGCAGGGCAAATATATATTGTCAGTATTGGCGGGTGTTTGAAGCAATATTGCTTAGAAAGTCCCGTCAACACTAGAGTTTGTAATATAAATTAGTATTCAATAAGGCTAAATTACGCTTGCCATTATCGGTAGTAACCGCTTAACCAATCGGGCAATTATCAAAATCACAAAGCGCGAAGCGGCGCATGCGCTGTGAAAATATCTACCCGAACTAGTTTAAGCGCTCTTAAAAAACAGACGCCCCACGGGCGCAATGCTCCCGTGGGGCGTGCAGAAGCTTGCTTCTACTTTCCGTCTGCTTTGCCCTTCTTCGATTCTTGCCGACCAAGCTCTTCCTTTGTCGGCTTCACTTTCTTGACCTTTGTTGGCATTACGGCCTCAGTTTTCACCTTTTCTTTTTTGACTTTTTCTTTCTTGACCTTTTCCTTCTTCACGACCGGCTCGGCTGTGGCCAGCTTCGCCACCCGCTTCGCTTGCTTGGCTTCGACTTCGAGCTCTCGCTTGTGTTTCTGATTCTGCCTTCTTGCTTTCAACATTGATGCGTGGGTCATTGCGTTCTCCTAGGATGAATAGTTGGAATGTTGTACTAGATTGTACCGATTTTGCGTTCAACGCCGAACCACTACTTGAATAGTATTGGCATGGTGCCACAAGACAGTTTTGTGCTAGCTTCATTAAAGTAAAGCGGTTAGGGTAAATATATTTTCAGCAAGTGTAGTCCAGGCGAGCGAAGCGACTCCGGGATGATATTTCATGAATCACCAAACTCTCCTTCTGGCGCTGCACAAGCCCAACTTGACGTTAACATTCCGCGCTCAATATATCGGTGAATCGTCGATTGCGGCCAATCCGCGGCCTGTATAACATGCCCATGTTTCACCGGATTGATGTGGACATAGGTTACGTGCGTTTCAAAATCATAGTCATTGCGAATGGTGTGCACCCAAAATCGTTTTTGCCACAGCTTGTATTCCCCGCTTGCGTCTTTTTCGATGGGCACGCCTTCGCGCAAAAGGTGTTTGGTGAATCCTGCCTTGATCAAACGTATGCGTTGCGAGTGGGCAAGATCATCAGGCGGTAACTTTCACAAAACCTCTCAACAATGGCTTGAATGTTGTCGTTTAGACCATTTAACTGCGAGTTATAGTGGCAAGATCGATATTCTCAAAAACCATAACTCGCCATCGTTTTTTTGGAAGCCAGATCACAGACTCGAGCTACATACCAAACTAGCTTTTCCAACCCCCGCAACCATCAAAGAATTTCCGGCAACTGCATCGCGGTGACTTGTTCTTTCATGTCCTCGCGATATTGCTTTAATTTTTCAGCCAGGGCAGCATCATTATTGGCCAGCAGGCTTACCGCAAACAAGGCGGCGTTGGCGGCCCCGGCCTCGCCAATCGCAAAGGTGGCAACGGGAATACCTTTGGGCATTTGCACGATCGAATATAGTGAATCCTGACCTGCCAAATGTTTCGAGGGCACTGGTACACCGAGCACGGGAATCGTCGTTTTGCTGGCAAGCATGCCGGGCAAATGCGCGGCACCACCGGCACCGGCGATGATGCATTGCAAGCCGCGCTGGCGGGCCGATTCAGCGTAATCAAACATGGCATCGGGTGTGCGGTGTGCAGAAACGACCTTGTGTTCAAACGCAACGTCAAAATCTTTCAGAATTTTTGCAGCGTGCTGCATCACGTCCCAATCAGAATTGGAACCCATGACGACGCCGACGATAACAGCAGGATGGGTCATGCAGGTCTTTCAGTGAGGGCGAGTTTGATGCCAACGATCACAAACAGCGCGCCGCAGGTGCGATTCATCCAACTTACTAAGCGGCCATTGGCCAGGTTGCTGAAATTAAAACTCGCGCTGGTTTTCGAAACAAGCCAAACCAGTGGCATGGTGACGAACGCACTGTTAACAATAAAAATCGCGCCTAGCATCAGAAATGCGGCGGTCTTTTCAGTGCTATCAATGGAGATGAACTGCGGCAAAAACGCGAGATAAAAAAACGCGACCTTGGGATTGAGAACATTGGTGAGAAAACCTTGCCAAAAAATACGCTTGGCAGGCACGGCGGGCATATTGCTGTCCAGCGCGAGGGCGGAGCCTGCCCGTTCGCGTAGCATGCTGATACCGACATAGATCAGATAGCCCGCACCGATCATCTTGACGATGAAAAATGCTTCAGCCGAGGTCAGCAAAATCGCCGATAGCCCCAGCGCGGCGGCAAAGGTGTGTACAACACAGCCCGCATAAATACCGCCGAGTGCGGCCATGCCACCACGGAGACCCTGCGATGCCGCGCGACTGCAAAAAAATACCATATCAGGCCCGGGCGTGATGTTGAGCAACAGTCCGGCGATGATAAAAAGCGGCAGATCGTGAATGCCAAACATGGTCAGTACCCGTAAAAATTAAAACTATTCATCATTCAAGCTGCGTGCTTCTTCCAGTTCTTTGCGATAGTGGTCGAAGATACCTTTGAGCGCATCGGCCATATTGACCTGCGGTGCCCAGTTCAAATCCTTCATGGTGTTGTCGATTTTTGGCACGCGGTTTTGCACATCCTGATAACCCTTGCCATAGTACTCGCCGGAGGTGGTTTCAATCAGCTTTACCTTCGCCGCTGTTTCGGCATACTCGGGATACTGCTTGGCCAAATCCAGCATCATATGTGCGAGCTCACGCACGGAGAAATTATTTTTTGGGTTGCCGATATTGTAGATTTGGCCCGTGGCGACGCCGTTCTCGTTGGCGATAATTTTAGTCAGCGCCGCAATGCCGTCATCGACATAAGTAAAAGCGCGTTTCTGTGCGCCACCGTCCACCAGCTTGATCGGTTCGCCGCGCACGATATGACCAAAGAACTGGGTGATGACGCGCGATGAGCCTTCCTTCGGGGTGTGGATAGAATCCAGCCCCGCGCCAATCCAGTTAAACGGGCGGAACAGTGTGAAATCAAGCTCGCCGCGCGAGCCATAAGCGTAAATAACACGATCCATCAGCTGCTTGGAGCAGGAATAAATCCAGCGCTGCTTTTCAATGGGGCCGAGTACCAGATTCGAGGTGTGCGGGTCAAACGCCTCATCGCCACACATGCCATAGACCTCGGAAGTCGAGGGGAAAATCACGCGCTTTTTGTATTTCACGCAAGAGCGGATGAATGGTAAGTTGGCTTCGAAATCCAACTCAAAAACTCGTAGCGGGTCTTGTACATAGGTTGATGGCGTGGCGATCGCCACCAGCGGCAGCACCACATCACATTTGCGGATATGGTATTCAATCCATTCTTTATTGATGGTGATATCACCTTCAAAAAAGTGGAAACGCGGATTGCTCATGAAGGGTTTGACGCGCTCACGATTCATGTCCATGCCGAAGACTTCCCAATCGGTGGTCTCCAGAATGCGCTTGGAAAGATGGTGGCCAATGAAACCATTGACGCCGAGAATCAGGATTTTTTTCATACGGATGGGGCCGGGTTGGTGGATTGAGTAGGTGAAGATAATGCTGAAATTTTTGCTTCGCGAGTTTCCATACGTCGAACAAAAATGCTGATGAACGACATCAGCATAAAGGCAGAATTGCCTGCACGGGGGACATACGCCGCAACAACAATAGCCACCGTGCTGATGACAACGAGGCCGATAGTGCGAATACGCATGCCTTTGTAGTCAATGGTGGGCATGGGTGATACGGTGAGCTCGTGGTGACGGTAAACATAATGCCCCATCATTAGCGAGGTGATTGCCAGGCACGCCATGTTGATGGAGTAAAAGGTCTGCGAAAAAAGCATCGCCGTATATTCTCCGGACAATGCAGAGGAAAAAGGCATCAAGCTGACGAAACCTAATTGCAGCAAACTTAACGCGATCAATTTGCCGTCAACATGGCGAACAAAATGAAACAGGCGGTGGTGTCCCATCCAAAATAGCGCCAGAACAAAAAAACTAATAAGCCAGGCAATGAATTTTGGAATCAGATGCAACGCGGCATAAATCAAATCGGCATTGCTGCTGATGCTGCTGTGCTCAGGCAATCTTAGTTCAATCACCAGCAAGGTCATCGCCACGGCAAAAATGCCATCGCCCAGCGCCTCGATGCGATGCTTGTTGAAAAGGCGGGAATGGAGCACGTCCGAGGCGCCTGCAGAAGATGATTGATCAGTCATGGCTATATATTCAGTCGAGTGTCAGCCGAGCGGATGAAGGCCCGCGCCCAAGCGGGCAGACAGCATCACTTCATTATGCAATTGCCCATCAAACTGCGCTTCCAGAATCCGCAGCATGCGACCATCACCGCAGAGCGCAATGACGCGCGTCTCGCTGACGTTGAGGTGACCTGGATTTTGGTGGGTCAGTTTTGCCGGTGACATGAGCGTGCGGATGATGGTAATGGGTTGTTTGTTAACGGTGGTCGTGGCGCCCGGGTAGGGCGGCGCAACAGCGCGTACGAGATTATGAATGTTTTGGGCGCTGTCGTGCCAATTGATCACGCCGTCTTCGGCTTTGCGGCCACCGTAATAGCTGCCTGAAGCCAAATCTTGCGAGCGCAACGCCGCGCTGCCGTCCAGCAAAGCGGGCAGGGCGCGGTTAAGGGCAATTTCAGCCGCAACAGTGACTTTATTGAACACTTCCAATGCATTGTCATTGGGTAAAATCGGCACGGCGCACTGATCCACAATCCGTCCCGCATCGGGCTTCTCCACCATTTCATGCAGGGTGGCGCCTGTTTCGCGCTCGCCCTTGATAATCGCCCAATTCACCGGCACACGGCCCCGGTATTGCGGCAGCAGTGAGCCATGCATATTGAATGCGCCCTGTTTGGCCAGCGCCAATAACGCGGGCTTTAGCATCATCCGGTAGTAAAACGAGAATATAAAATCAGGCTTGATGGCGGATAGCTGCGCTTGAAATGCCGGCGTATTCGGGTCATCGGGCGTTACTGCCGGAATATTATGCAGGCGAGCCAATTGGCCGACACTTTCAAACCAGATATTTTCGGTCGGATTATCGATATGGGTGACAACCAGTTTTACGTCAACGCCGTGTCCCAGCAATACCTGCAAGCAACGATAGCCGACATTGTGATACGCGAAGACAATAGCTGTTTTTGCTTCATGTTGGGTCGACACTATTCCGGATCCTTGTGCTCAAGGATGGCCTCGATCATATAGCGCGGACGTGACCGAACTTGTTCATAAATACGACCTACATATTCACCCAACAAGCCGATACCAAACAACGTGATGCCGATCAGAAAAAACGCGATGCCGAATAAGGTAAACAAGCCCTCGGCTTCCGGGCCAACGATGATGCGGCGAATCGCTAAAAAAATCACGAAGGCAATCGACATCATTGAAATCAAAATACCGATGAGTGAAAAAATTTGCAGTGGCGCGGTTGAAAAGCCCGTCATCAAATCAAAATTCAGCTGAATCAATTTATAGAGTGAGTATTTTGATTCGCCGGCAAAGCGCTCTTCATGCGCAACTTCGATTTCTATCGGGCGACGTGCGAACGAATAGGCGAGTGCGGGGATAAAAGTGCTGGTATCGCGCGTCTGGTTGATGGCGAGCACGATATCGCGGCTATAGGCACGTAGCATGCAACCCTGGTCGGTCATTTTGATATTGGTAATCCGTTCCCGCGTACGGTTCATCGCCTTGGAGGCATAGCGCCGGAAAAAAGAATCCTGCCGTTGGCGGCGAATGCTGCCGACGTAATCATGGCCTTTGTCCATCTCAGCCAGAAGCGCGCCGATTTCTTCGGGCGGGTTTTGTAAATCGGCATCCAAGGTCACAATCCGGCTGCCGCGACAATGCTCAAACGCCGCCATAATCGCCATGTGCTGGCCGAAATTACCATTGAACAACACCACCCGCGTGACATCCGGACGCGCCTGAAATTGCTCACGCAGCAAAGCAGCAGAGCGGTCTGTCGAGCCATCGTTTACAAAAATAATTTCGTACGCAACATTGAGCTTGTCCAGTGCCGGGTAGAGCCGCGAAAATAATTCAGCCAGCCCAAGCTCTTCGTTATAGACGGGAACCACAATCGATACGATGGGTAGCGCCGTGGCGGTGTTGGGGGCTATATTTGCGCCTACATTCATTGGTGCGGTCGTTGTTGTGCTCATGGGTTTAGGCCGCCTGACGTTGGTGAGTACGGACAGTGTCGATCAACGCATTGCAAACCCGATCAACATCGCTGTTGTTCATGGACGGATGCAGCGGCAAGGTCACTGTTTCGCGGGCGATGCGCTCGGCGTTGGGGTGTTCGCCCTCGCGATGGCCCTTGTTGTGGAATAACGTGGTCAGGTGCATTGCTTCGTAGGACACGCCGATGCCGATTTGATGCGCATGCATCGCGTCCATAAATTGTTTGCGCGAAATAGTCATCCTCGACAACGGCAGCAGCACGCAGAACATGTTCCAGCTATGGCCAGATGCCTCGCCGGGATAGGCGGGGGCGGGCAGTGAAAGTCCCAGTCCGTCAGCGACCGGTGACAGCTGCGTAAAATAATGTGCGGCTAATTTTTGACGGGCAGCGCACCATGAGTCAAGCTGTTTTAGCTGGGCCAAGCCCAGACAGGCCGACACATCGCTCATATTGAATTTGCCACCGGGGTAATCAACATCGCGGGTGCCGTCAGCCAGTTTGGTGATTCCGTGAAAGCGCAATACTTCTGCACGCTTGGCTTCGGCTTCATTGGCAAAAAGCGCGGCACCGCCTTCGATGGTGGTCATGTTCTTATTGGGGTGAAAACTGAAGGTGGCAATATCCCCGAAAGCGCCTATTGGTGCGGGTTTGCCAGCACGTTTCCAGGTGGAGCCGATGGCCAGCGCGGCATCCTCGATCACGCGCAATTTGTGTTTTTGGGCGAGGGCGTAAAGGCGATCCATATCGCAGGGTAGGCCCGAAAAATGAGTGGGCACAATCGCGCGGGTTTTGGCTGTGATGGCGCGCTCGACCTGATCCAGGTTGATGTTACGGCTGGTCAGATCGCAATCGACGAACACCGTTTTCGCGCCGACTTTTTCAATCATGTTGCCGACTGAAAAAAACGTCATGGCTGAAGTAATGACTTCATCGCCCTCACCACGGCCGATGCCGCAGACTTCAAAAGCGACTTCCATGGCCGCGGTGGCAGAGGTGAATACACGCGCAGGGCGGTCGCCATGATAGGCCGATAGTGCTTTTTCAAAAGCAGTCACCTGCGGGCCGCTGGTCAGCCAACCCGATAGCAAGGTTTGCTTGACGGCTTCTGCCATCGCATCATCAATAATCGGCCCGGCAAATTTTAGATAGTTCATGGGCTTTTTTTAATAATCAAACTGTGGGAGTTGAACGTGCGACCAAATAAATTCCAATCAAAATAAAGCCGATGCCTAACAGTTTTTGCGCACCGAGCGATTCACCAAACAAGTAGTAAGCAGCGAATGCATTGACGACATAACCAATGGAGAGCATCGGGTAGGCAATACTCACGGGTACCCGCGACAGCGCCAGAATCCACACCACCACGCTGATACCGTAGCAGCCCAATCCGGCGATGATGGGCCATTGCGTTGCGACCTTCATGCCAATCGGCACGATGTTGTTAAACGAAAATTCAAACTCGCCGATGCGGGTGGTGCCCGCCTTGAGCAGCAATTGTGCGGCGGCGTTCAGCAATACGCCGGCAAGAATGAGTGAAAAACTGGTCAGGTTCAAAGTAACTTATCTTTGTTTAATTTTTTTGTACGGCTAAACGACGCGCGTCGCGGTAGATAATCTCGAAGTTGATGCCAAGCGCTTTTAACTCGTCAACAGAGCCAGGTTGAATTATAGCGATTGCAGGGCCCGGCATGCTCCAGGCCGCAGGGAAATCTTTGATGGCGGCGATATGCTTGCCGGGCTCGGCATTTTGTCCCATTTCGAATTCATCGACATACTCCACCAGTGTCAGCGTGCGTTTCAGGTAGAACGGCAGCGATTGGTCATAAATTTTGACCGCATAAAGGCGTGTTTCGGGCGTTAGGCGCTCACTGATGGCCTGCGCTACCACAAAGCTGGATTTTAGCGGTGACAAGCGGTCATAGCCATGGGAAAGTACGGTCACTAATATCATGGTGGCGGCTGCCATGGTCGCTACAGCTGGCCCTGTCCGGCTTTTGCGCAATAGCGTAAACGCCAGCAGTGATGCGGCGGCCAGAACGAGTAATCCTGCTATCACCCAGAGACTGAACTCGCTATACATCTGTTGACGCATTAAGTCGTCGGCAACACGTCGGGTCGGTTCAAGCCACGCCGCATATGCACCACCCAGCGCCATGGGCAACATGGGCAATAGCCACCAAGCGAGTTTTTTCGGTTCCGCATTTTTGAGATAGACGCCTATCACGAGCGCCAACAGCGGGAAAATAGGCAGAATATACCCGGGTAATTTGGAGCTGGATTTGCTAAAAAACAGCAGCACAAAGGCGCTGAATAGCAGCACAAATTT
>JAYVEV010000096.1:0-4312 GCA_043773745.1 Burkholderiales bacterium
GACTGGGCATGAATCATGACCTGCTTGTAGCCACGGCGTTTGGCTTCATCACACAACATCTCCAACACCGCGGCACCAACGCCCGTGCCGCGCCATGCTTTTAGCACCGCCATGCGACCAATTCGCGCAATCGGCTGCGTCAATATCAGGCGGCCAGTCGCAACGATATTACCGTCGTCATCGCGCGCGACAGCATGAATACATTTTTCCTGATTGGCATCAAGTCCGTCAAGCTCATGCTCCAGCGGAACACCCTGCTCGCGGACGAAAACAGTAAACCGAATTTGTGATAACGCCTCGCCAAGATGATGCCAGTCCGCCAGTGAAACTGAAAAAGAATTTGCTTTGCACATATGCCGTAGTTGAATGGAGTGGTTGCAACGACGCGAATCTTACAACGTCTGGATATTAAAAAACTTTTCGGCGCAAATTTTTACGTGTTTGTCCTACAAACTTGTCATCCTGGTGACGAGGGCCGTGGCAGCGATACGGGCCGTACCTTGGTCGCACCTTGGTAGTATCTTGGTCGAATCGCGCTGCAAAGCTCAACAAAACGGCCAGATTATCGACAAAGAGGCGACGATACCGCCTGCAAAATGTCACCGTTGCGCTGGTTTTGCACGAAGGCGGTGATATTGACATCGCCCTGCTTCCAATCAGATGCCAGTGCAAGATTACGGGTGATCTCGAGCGAGCCATCGACCCGAATGGCAATAGGCCCGATCAGTTCGCGCACGACATGGTCATGCTTTAAAGTCACGCCACGATTTTCACCCGCACTGACGCGGCTGACCAGATTATTTTCAGCCACCGCGATGAACAGCGCAGACTCTTTGCGCTCAACGGCATCTGGGACTTTTACTGTTAGCTGTAGGCCGTACTGCTGTGGGTTGGCTGGCGTTAATGCCAGCGTCAGAGCAGCGCGCGGCGAACGTGCGGCCGTTTCGCGAACACTCGAAGCCAATCCATTACCGCTGGTCCATGCACGCCAGTCTTTGCCGTTAAGCAGCATCTGCGGAGTGTAAACGGTACGGGACCCCTGACGCGTTACCTCGGCACGTTGCCGTTCAGCAAAGGCCGGTTTGCCAAAACGATCCTTCCAGCCGATGTAATCCCAGTAATCCACATGAAAGGCGAGCGGTATCACCTTGGCATCAGCCCGCAAGGTCGAAAACCACTTGTCCGCCGGTGGGCAGCTATCGCAGCCTTCGGAGGTATAGAGCTCGATAATGCTGGTCGTGGCGGCCCCACTGGTGACCACAGAAGGGCTGGCACATGCCTTGGCCGAACTCGCGTTGGCGATGCCAACTGCCCACGACGCGATCGCGGATAGTGCCAATAAAATCGTGGGGAATTGCATGAATATCTTCCGGTGAATTAATGCTTTGTGTGCCTTGTTTACCATTCGGCATTACAAACTCTCAGTCGGATTCACCAGTTGAACATTACAATTTGCTGCTGGCACTTAATAATGTGGTTTAGTGGGTGCCGCATCGTATTTTTTGACGCCGTCCAAAATTGCCTGCTTCGCCTCGTCGGCACCGACCCAGCCTTCCAGCTTGACCCATTTACCGGGCTCCAGGTCTTTATAGTGCTCAAAAAAATGGGCAATCTTGGCAATGGTGATTTCAGGCAAATCACTGGGCGATTTCACATCGCGGTAAATTGAGGTGAGCTTGTCGATCGGCACCGCCAGGAGTTTTTCGTCACCACCAGCCTCATCGGTCATTTTCAGCATACCGATTGGCCGGCAACGCACCACCACGCCGGGGATCAGCGGATAGGGCGTCAGCACCAGCACATCGACTGGATCACCATCGTCGGACAAGGTGTGCGGGATGTACCCGTAATTACACGGGTAATGCATGGCGGTGGACATGAAACGGTCTATGAACAACGCCCCGGTTTGCTTGTCCAATTCATACTTGATTGGATCGCCGTTCATGGGAATTTCAATAACGACGTTTACGTTATGGGGCACATCCTGGCCGGAATCAACACGATCTAAATTCATGGGGGCTTCTCAAAGGTTAAAAAATGGATTAGCCTCTAGCCATGGGGGGCGCTTTCTTTACCACCACTGATGACAATATCGGGTGATAGCGTCGATCCAAGCTGAGCTGTTTTACTAGTTTTGATGTGGCACTGGCTTTATTTTACATCACCGCTGTTTGTATCACTTTCCCCGTCGCCGTTTTGTGCGGATTATTGGAGGTATTGTGCATCAGAGGAAGCAAGCAGGACATCATCTGAAGAACGCGAAAACCCGCGGACTACAGTCCCAGATAGCGCATGGCCAGTCTGCCGAAACGCTTGATGCCGTCATGATCGGCAAGCACGAGGCGATGGAGCCAGCGTTCTCAATTTTCTCAGCAGAGGCGAAGCGCTTTCCCCTGATTCTGACACTCGATCAAAACGGTATTCCGCATCGCTGGATTACCTGGCAGCATGCGGTCTGGTATTACGCCAAAGAGCGCATCGCATGGGAAACCGGCACCGAGGCTTTTACGGTCAACGGTGGCAAGTGCCGTGATACCGGCGAAGTATCCAGCGTTACGGCCGCCTCGATTATTGCGATTAAAGGCAAGGCCATGGCGATCCGTGGCTTCAACCAAACCCCACCTCTGAATAATCGCGAGTTATTTCACCGCGACCGCCATGTCTGTGGGTACTGCGCAGGCATTTTTTCACACTCAAAACTGACCCGCGACCACATCATCCCCTACTGCCGTAATGGCATTGATACTTGGATGAACGTCGTCACTGCCTGCCGTCCCTGTAACGAGCGCAAGGGCTCACGGCTGCCGGAAGAAGCGCATATGCAGCTGGTGTACGCGCCCTATATCCCCAATCGAGCAGAATTCCTGATTCTGGCGAACCGCCGAATTTTGGCGGACCAGATGGAATTTCTAAAGCAGCATGTGGCAGCTCACAGCCGGGTACACTTGGTGTAGCTGCCCTCACTATCGCTGGCGAGTTACGCTGCCAAGTTATTTACGCTCAAGTAACATCGCATCGCCATAGCTGAAAAACCGGTAACGGGATTCAACCGCATGCCGGTATGCTTCGATAATGTTGTGGTGCCCCGCAAATGCGGATACCAGCATCATCAGCGTTGATTTCGGCAAATGAAAATTGGTAATCAGGCGATCCACTATTTTGAATTCATAACCCGGTGTGATAAAAATTTTTGTTTCGCCTGCCTCAGCCTGAAGCGTGCCTGTACGCGAAGCTGCCTCGAGGGTGCGCATACTCGTCGTGCCCACGGCAATAACCCGTCCTCCGTTCGCCCGCGCCCGCGCAATCGCGCTAACCGTTTCCACGGGAACCTCATAGCGTTCGCTGTGCATGATGTGCTTGGACATATCCTCGTCACGTACCGGTTGGAAAGTACCCGCGCCGACATGTAACGTCACATAGGCCAGTTCGATACCTCGACTAGTTAATGAATTCAGCATGGCCTCGTCAAAATGCAATCCCGCCGTCGGCGCGGCGACCGAGCCCTGATACTTCGCATAAACGGTCTGATAGCGTGATTCATCCACTTGATCTGCATCGTGAGAGATGTAGGGCGGTAACGGCACCGCGCCGAAACGTTCAAGCACCTCATAAACACTTGAGCGTTGGCCATCTTTCCCCTCAAAATGCAGCTCAAATAAATCGTCAACGCGCCTGATCATAGTCGCCACCACCAGCTCGGTGGCGTTTCCAAAAATGATCCGCGAGCCCGGTTTGGGCGATTTACTGGCGCGCACATGGGCCAGCGCCTTGTATGACTGGGGCGAATTGTTATCCAGCACCCGTTCAATCAAGGCTTCCAAGCTACCGCCGGTCTCTTTGCGTCCGGCAAGTCGGGCTTTGATCACTTTGGTGTTGTTGAATACCAGCACATCTCGTGCGTCAATCAGCAATGGTAGATCCCGAAACGCGCGATCAGCCCGCGCGCCAGTAACGCCATCAAGATGCAGCAAGCGGCTGGCGGTACGCTCCGCAGCAGGATGCTGGGCGATGAGATCAGTCGGTAGGTGGTAATCAAAATCAGATAGTTGCATAGGAACGGGGACAAGAGTCAGGGCTTGGGGTCAGACATCAGGATGAAGCTTTGTATAAAAACAAGCGCTCGCTTTTTTGGCAATTGCGGCGAAGATTACGCTATAATCTGCCCTATTCAAAGTTCTTCCCAAGTTGTCGTCACATTGATAGCTTGGCGGCAAAGCTGTGCCTCGGTGGCGGAACTGGTAGACGCGCTGGACTCAAAATCCAGTATCGCGAGATGTGCCGGTTCGATTCCGGCCCGAGGTACCAAAATAAA
>JAYVEV010000097.1:0-18843 GCA_043773745.1 Burkholderiales bacterium
GTTCAAAACGCGACCATAACGAAGCGCTCAAGACGGTCGAAGGTCTAATGGGTGCCAAGGTCGGCACGGCTGATGGCGATACGCTCGACGTGTTGGTTACGTTGATTCAGGCCTACGAAGCGAAGCACTACCCGATGCTGCCGCCGGACCCTGTCGAGTCGATCAAATTCGTGATGGAACAACGCGGCCTGACGATTCAGGACTTGACGCCGGTTTTTGGTCGACCAAATCGAGCTTATGAGGTTCTAAGCCGGAAGCGCCCGTTATCGTTAGCGATGATTCGCAAACTGCACAATGATTTCGGTATTTCAGCTGACGTATTAATCGCCGCCTAGCGGCCAATACCGGCGCTTCCCGTGCGCTTTCTGATTTCATATTTTGATCCACTGAATTAAATGAAAAACAACTTGACCACACCTCGTTTTCCTTGAAAAGCAGTAGCAGTTCACGTAAGGCAACCTCGCCGGCTTATGGAAATCTCTCGGACCAAGTTAATGTTGAATTGCATTGAAATTTGACCCACCGGGGGTGCGGCGGATTTCTTGAACTACCTCCTGGTAGTCCAAGAAATCCGCCGCACCCCCACCGGGTCAATTCTGGACGAAATTCAACAGTTAGGCGAATTCCACACGATATTCCGGATGCCCAATTAAAATGCCAGCGCCCGTACCGTCACAAAGACCGTGCGCCCCGGCTGGTTATAGCCACGCGCCAGAACATAATCGCGGTTCGTCAAATTGGCACCGCTGACTTCAATGGCCCAGGTTTTATCGATTTGATAACGCGCATTTGCGCTGAGCAAGGTATAGCCACTCATTTTTGTGGACGCTGCTTCGCTGGCGGAATCAAATCGTGCACTGCTGCTGGTAATGTCGGTGCTAAATGACAGCGCGCCGAACGATCGCGATGCACTTACGTTGCCAAATTGTTTGGCGCGCGTACGCAGCTGTTTACCGGTGTTTTCATCGACTGGTTTTTGAATGGTTAACGCCGCCGTGAAATCAAACCCCGCCAAGTTGGTACTCGCATTTAGCTCCCAACCTTTAATGCGGGCACGGCGCACGTTTTGTGGTTTCGAGGTGGCAAAATCGAACAAAATCAGGTCGTTAATTTTGTTATCAAAATAAACGACGTTGGCCCGATAACTTTTATTTAACAGCTTGAGCCCGCCCTCGATTTGCTTGCCGCGCTCTGGCAACAATAGCGGGTTTGAATAGTCTGGATAGTACAAATCGTTGAAGCTCGGCGCGCGAAAAGCCCGCCCACCGCGCGCATACAGCAGCGCCTGCGGTGTTAGCTGAAAGCCATAGGAAATGCTGCCGGTTTTTCGGCTGCCGAATTGACCTTCCTGATCGCGTCGGATGGTGAGCTCAAGTTGGTTGGCATCGCGATGTTCCAGATAGTTTGCAAATACTGCGTTGGTGGTGCGTGTCTTCTTGGTGTAATCCGTGGTCGAGATCACCTTCTCATTACGCCATTCCCGGCCCAAGCTCAAACTGCCGGTGCCGGTTTTGAATTCATTCAGCCACACCGCCTGATTTTGCTCTGACTTGAAGGTGCCGGGATAATCAGATTTGAAGCGAATATCATCCGTCGTCTGACCCAAGCGAAGATTTGATTTCCAGCCAGCAGAAAACTCATTCTCTGAAACCAACTGCATGCCTGACAAAATTTGTTTACTAGACGGATTGCCATCGGGACCATCGTCATACTTGACGCGGCCGACCGACTGCCAGACAGAAGCTGAAATGGTTTCGCCTTGGCTGAGTGTGTGTGAGGCTTTCAACAATACGTTCGCATTGCTGTAGGGGTCACGGTCCGGGTTATAGGTGTATGGGCCGGATAGTGCGTTCGATGCTGAGCGCGCATTGACTTCGCTGTAACCGGCGTTGAGCGTGAATGAGGTTTTATCTTCGGTTGTGGTGAAGCCCGCGCTAAATGAACGTGCCGAATTTGAACCCACCCCGGCCGCCGCGGTGAATCGTGGCTGGCTAGCATTGCGCGTAAAAATCTGCACCACACCACCAATCGCATCCGAACCATAAACGCCGGATAGCGGGCCTTTGACCACCTCAATGCGCTCAATCAGATCGAGCGAAATATTTTCAAATGCGGCGCCACCGGCTGTTGAAGAGCCTAGCCGCAGGCCATCGACCAGCACCAGCGTATGTTGACTATTTGCGCCGCGAATAAAAATCCCGGAAGGCTGCCCGGCGCCACCGGTGGCGCGAATTTCCACGCCTGCTTTGCGTTGCAATAGTTCAGTAAGGGTAACGAAACCCGCCGCCTCAATATCAGCGCGAGTAATAATGGCAGTCTGTGAAAGCGCAGTATCGGCATCCTGTGGTGTGCGGGTTGCTGTCACCACAATATTGCTCAATGCGGTTGATGCGGTCAAAGATAGGGCTGTCTGGGCGGAAGCTGGCGACGTAATGGCCGCTAGTACGGCTATCGGCAGAATCGCCAGAGACGATGCAGATGAAAATGAAGATGCAGAAACAAAGCGTGAACGAACAGAGATAAAGGATTTCATATTTAGATTTCAAAAAAAGCAGCAAGCGTCCCCGCAAGCCACATGAGTCTTCATGTGCGGATCGTATTGCGCCGCACACACCGTCGCGGTGCCACCCATCAAGAAACAATAGTTGCACCCACGGTGCGAGGCCGGTATCCGGACTGACAGGCTGGAGGCGAATGATTAACGGCTAAACATTCTTCAACCTTTGGTGCGCCCTTCCCGGACTAACATCATCCAGTGGTTACGCACACCAAAATACCCAATCACCGTTGCGGGGGCAGTGCATGAATTCTCGTTGCAACTGACTGTTGCTGTTCGAGTCACACGCTTCCCGTTTAACCTTGGCGGCTTAAAAGCTAAGCAGCAAGGCACCTTACACGTGGGAGATTGTACGCGTTTGTTGTACGTGTTGGTACCCGCGCTGCCGGTGTGGCGTGCGGCGGCAATATATTGAAATGCCTCAAACGCCTCGCCATTGCTAGTGTTTGGCAGGAGGCATCTGGTTTATATTGATCAGAAATTTCATAATGGCCGCACGCGCGGCAGGTTCGCCCAACGTGGGCGCGTGACCCCGGTGGGGAACGGTGACCGCTGTTAAGTGCGGCAGACGTTGCGTCATCTCATTCAGTATTTCGGCGGATAAAATATCCGAAGTTTCACCGCGTATCGCGAGCACCGGCAACGCAGGCATGGCCTCCAGCAATGGCCACAGACTGAGGGCAGCGGTATCTGCCACGACGCCCACTGCAATGGCAGGATCATAGTCGAGTACGGGCGTGCTGCCCTCTTGAATGTATAGCTCGCGCGCCATTGCCTGCCAGGCCTTACGATCGTAATCAGGAAAGGCAAGGCCATTGGTCACCGCCGCCTGCTCACTCGCTTCGTCCCAGTTGCGAACCGGCGCGGACTTACCGACATAGCTGGCGATGCGCGCCAGACCCAGCGGATCCACCACTGGCCCGATATCGTTCAACACGACGCCCGCAATGCGCTGACCATTGCGGGCTATCATCAACATGGCCATCAGGCCGCCGAGCGAGGTGCCGATGATGGTCCATTTTGAAATGTGTAGAGTTTCTTGCAGCGCGCACATATCCTGCACATAACGGTCGGGGCGGTAATGCGAGGCATCGGCATCGCGCTGCGAACGCCCGCGGCCTCGCTGATCGGGACAAATAACGCGATAGCCATGCTGTAGCGTCTCGGCGAGCGCGACAAAATCTTTGCTGTTGCGGGTAAGGCCCGGCAGGCAAATAATGACCGGCGCATCATCTCCGGGACCGGGATAATCACGCGCATAGAGCCTCAGCCCATCATCGCTTTGATAAAACACATCGACATAGTTCATTGCGCCGCCTTAATGGAATGTGGCATGTGGAATTAGAATGGAATTAGAATGGAGCTTGGCTCAATTAACTTGGGGACTGTTGATGCAATGCTGTGACCCTGTTATGGGATGGGTGAAGCGAAGTAGCGGTACAGGAGGCGCATGAAGGCAGCCGTGGAAAAAATCCGCCCATCTGATATTCCGCCTCGTTCGGTCGCGCCGAAGCGCAAGAGGGCAACAGTCGGTCGGCCGAAGAAGGTAAAGGGCAGTGTCGTGACGGCGGATCGTATTCTTGACGCTGCCGAAGACCTGTTTTCCAAGCGTGGCTATGACGGCGTTACGGTGCGCGAGGTCGCCGCTTTGGCGAACGTCGATCCGGCACTCACGCATTACTATTTCGCAACCAAGCAGGGTTTGTTTGACGCGGTGCTTGAGCGCCGCGCTGAACTGGTTTTTTCTGAGCGTATGCATGCGTTCGATGTTTATGAAGCCATCAGTGGCGACAAGGTGACGGTAGAGGGCGCGGTCGCCGCTTTTGTGATGCCCTTGCTGGAGCGGGCGCGCAAAGGTGACGAAGGTTGGAAGAACTATTTCCGCCTCATCGCGCTGGTGAACAACGACGCATCGCACGTTGCGCTGTCCATCATGTCGTATTTCGACCCGCTGGTGCACCGGCTGATTGCTGGGGTCAAGCGGGCCCTTCCGGAAGCGCACGAGGAAGAACTGTTTTGGTGTTTTCATTTTCTTACCGGGGCACTCACACTCGCCCTTTCACGTACTGGTCGCCTCGACCGCGTCAGCGGCGGACGGTGTCGTTCGGATGATCTCGCCTCGATTGAGCCGCGCATGGTCGAATACTGCTCGGCCGGTTTTCGCAGCGTTTGCATGCGAAAAAAATAACGGTTTTTTGAAAAACTTGGCGGCACGCAAATGCGTACCGCCAGCCGTTTGGTTATGTATCAGCGCATCAGAACTTCAGGGTGAGGCTCGCCTTGATAATGCGGGGATCACCGTAGAAAGTTGTGACCGTGTTGAAGAAGCCACCGAACGGATAACCGGCAACTTTGTAACGTTTGTCGGTCAGATTGCGTCCATTCAAGCCGACCTGAATTTTGCGATCTCTGCTGGTCCATACCAGCCCAGCATCCCACAATGCATAACCCTCTTGCGCCAACAAAAGATTCTGCGGCACCAGCGGATCTACCGAGGCAACACCTGCCGGGCGCACGAATTCTGCTTGGTATACCTTGCTCTTGTAGGAAACGCTGTTCGATAGCGAAAATCCACCTTCTCTGCCGAAGATTGCTTGCGGCCAATCGTAGGTTGCGGTCAGGTTGGCTGCCCGCTTCGGCGTGTTCTGGAACTCTGCGGAGCCGGCGATATTGACCAGCGCTGGTGCCGTGGTCGAGCCATTGGAGACGATCCACTCTTTGTATTTGGCGTCGATGAAGCTGACCATGCCGCTTAACGTCAATGCGTCGGTCACACGCGACATCGCCTCCAACTCAAAGCCGCTGATCTTGGCTTTACCGGCATTGGTCAGTGATCCGGCAAAGCCGGTTGCGACACCGCTAGAGTTAAAAGTCGGAATCGAACCGGGAATCTGCACGTTTTTGTAGTCGGTATAAAACACCGCCGCATTGGTCTGGAGACGGCCGCGATTGAAGGTGGACTTCAAGCCCATTTCATAGGTGCTGACTTCTTCCGGCTCCACCCCTTTTCGCTTGATCAGCGAGGTAGCGCTGTTCGGGTTTCCGCCCAAGTCCATGCGCGGATCGAACAATCCGCCTTTGAAGCCTTCTGAATAAGTCGCATACAGATTATGTTCTGGCGCAAATTTCCAGCCGAAGCCGAGCTTGGGAGTGAACTTGGTGTCGGTGCGGTTTAGGTCGCTCTTGCCCAGATCCGTATTGACGACGGCGGACCCTACTGCAGCGGGGTTGCCGAGCGTGGGCGATCCCGCCAAGCCAAAGTAAGTTCGCTTGTAAATAGCGGCTTCACGATGATCGTTGGTGTAGCGTCCGCCCACATTGATGTTGAAGGTGTCGGTTACGTTATAGCTGACATCCGTAAACGCCGCCCAAGTTTTGGAGTCAACATCGTCCCGCGTGTAAAGGGATAACCCACCGGCGGCATTAAACAAAACATCAAATTCATTGAATGCGTTGGCGGTCATGTAGAAAACGCCGGCGACACCCTGCCACTTGGTGCCGGTATAAGTAAACTGAAATTCTTGGCTGCGCTGTTTGTTGGTGTAGATCGCAGGCGCTTCAAACAGGGGTGTGTTGAGCGAGTCAAAATCGATCGGCGCGTAGGATTTATCCGAGCGGCTTGAGGTAATTGATTTGAATGACAGCGTTGAGTCAATCGCCCAATCGACCAGCATGGAGGTGCCGCGCGAGACAACCTGCTGGGCGTGTCCGAGCACCGAATAGAGGTTGGCGCGCGTGTCGTATTTGCCATCGAGCACAGGTAAGTTGGCCGGAGCAGGGCCGGGCGTCAGACGATAGCCCTGTTTGGGCAGCGAGTTATCTACCGTACGATCAGCAGCAACGCGGATAAAAAGTGAGGCTGATGGTGTGAACTCGGCACTGATGCGACCGGCTAAAACATCTTTGTTGTAATTGTCAAAACCGTTCACAACATTCTTGCCGAAGCCATCGTGGTTGAACGAGGCCACCGTTGCGCCAATCCTGAAATTGTCAGTTATGGGTGTGCTGCCTTTGACTACCAGATCCTGTTCCTTATAGCTGCCATATGTTCCCTTGATGCTCAATTCGGCTTTGTCGGATAACTTGCGCGTCACATACTTGACGGCACCACCGATGGTATTGCGGCCATAGAGCGTGCCTTGCGGGCCGCGTAGTACTTCGATGCGCTCAAGATCATAAATGTCGGCCAGGGCACCTTGGGGTCGGGCGAGATAAACATCGTCCAGATAAATGCCTACGCCCTGCTCGTAACCCGCGACCGGATCTTGCTGGCCGATGCCGCGAATAAATGCGGTGAGGGTGGTGTTGGTTGCCCGCGAGGGTTTCAGGGTTGTATTGGGCACCCAATTGGCCAGACCGGTTATATCCGGAATACCGGCTTTTTCGATGGCCGCGCCAGAAAAGGCGCTGACCGCGCCCGGCACATCCTGCAATAGTTCCTCACGGCGACGCGCTGTCACGGTCACCGTTTCAATTTTTTCGCTCGCATCCGCATTGGCGGAAGCAGGGCTGGTGGCCGGTGTTTGTTGCGCCGAAACCGTACCTGCAGCGGCAAACAGGGCTGCGATGGCAACACTCATGTGCTTTAATTTCATGACTTACTCCTCCGTGGGTTTTTTAAAATTTTTGATGAAACTTTTTTTAGAACTTATCGTGTAGCTTGCCAATAAAGGCAAATTAGCGCTAAAATTCATTAGTTGATGAATTAATCGTAACAAAGAATTTGAAAGAGCGCAAGGTCGCTTTGAACTGGCTTAAATCGGCTTTAATGTATTAACGCCATAAAAATAGCCAAACCGATATATAAATAAGTAGCGATCAACGCAATCGCCTCATGGGCAAGACGCAAAAAAAGACGCCAACGCAACCGTATCGACGTTAAGAGAGACAGAGACTGAGAGATGAAAGCCCGCATCGGCCCTACCCTTAAACTTATTTTTACCCTGCTCGCGTTAATCACCAGCAGCACTGGATTCGCCCAAGCCAAAGATATTCGCATCGCGCTAATCTATGACAAGACCGGCCCCCTGGAGGCCTACGTGAAGCAAACCCAGACCGGTTTTCAGTTGGGGCTCGATTACGCCACCAGCGGCACGATGACGGTAGCGGGCAGGAAAATAACCGTTATTGAACGTGATAGTCAGGGTAAACCGGACATCGCCAAAGCCCAGCTTGCGGCCGCGTATGCCGATGATAAAGCTGACCTCGCGATTGCCGCCACGGCATCCGGCGTCTCGCTGGCCATGTTGCCGGTCGCCGAAGAATATAAAAAAATACTGTTGATTGAACCGGCTGTTGCCGACTCCATTACTGGCGACAAATGGAATAAATATATTTTTCGCACCGGCCGCAACAGCTCACAAGATGCCATTTCAAATGCGGTCGCGCAGGACCGGGCAGGCACCTGCATTGCCACCTTGGCACAGGACAATGCCTTCGGTCGGGATGGTGTAAAGGCGTTCAAAAGCACCATCAAAAATGCAAAAATGGTGCATGAAGAATATCTGCCCGCAGCCACCACCGATTTTACGGCGGGTGCGCAGCGGCTGATTGATAAATTAAAGGGGCAGCCGGGCAAAAAGATCATCTGGATTTTATGGGCCGGCACCGGCACCCCGTTCAAGATTGCCGATCTTGACCTGAAGCGCTATGGAATTGAAATTGCCACTGGCGGCAACATTCTGCCTGCGATGGCCGCCTATAAAAAGTTCCCTGGCATGGAGGGCGCAACTTATTACTACTACGATATTCCGAAAAACGCCGTCAATGATTTCCTGGTGAAGAAGCATCAGGAAAAATTCAAAACCCCGCCCGATTTTTTTACAGCGGGCGGATTCGCGGCGGCCATGGCGGTGGTGACGGCGCTGAAAAAAACCAGCGGCGATACGCAGTCTGAAACATTGATTAAAGCCATGGAAGGGATGAGCTTTGACACACCCAAAGGCAAAATGACTTTCCGCGCGGAAGATCATCAGGCAATTCAAAGCATGTATCACTTCCGAATTAAAAATGATCCCGCGCTGGCCTGGGCGGTGCCGCAGCTTGTGCATGAAATAAAAGCAGAGGAAATGGTTATCCCGATTCGCAATAAGCGGTGAAGAACCGTTGCATAAGGTGCATCAAGCACTAAACCGTTAAGCCCGAAACAAATCAAAAAAGCCCCCGATACAGGGGCATCAACTTGCAGCATCCCACAGCCGAGAAAAATATCATGCATGCCAAACGAAAGAGCTTTATAGCCGCCTTAGCATTGGCCGCGCTTACGTTAACCGTGAGTGCCGCGCCCCTTCCGCAGCTCAATCTCGACAAAACCCAAACCAGCGTATCAGGCGCCTCATCCGGCGGCTATATGGCGGTGCAGCTGCATGTCGCCTATTCGTCGAGTTTCAAAAAGGGCATCGGCGTGGTTGCGGGCGGGCCTTTTAATTGCGCCGATAATTCCGTGTTGAACGCCATTGGCCGTTGTCTTGGCTACGCACCGATTCCGGTTGACGAACTGGTGGCGACCACCAATAAATGGGCCCGCGAGGGTTTGATCGATGCCTCTTCACAAATGGAAAGCTCAAAGGTTTATCTGTTTTCCAGCCCCAGCGATACAGTGGTCAAACAAGCAACGACGTTTGCGTTGCAGGCTTTTTATCAAAATTACCTGCCAGCCGCCAACATCGTTCACAAGCAGGATATTGCTAGCGAGCATGCCTTTGTCACCGACAACTACGGCGCGGTTTGCCTGACCAAAGCCCCACCGTTTATTAACAACTGCGGCTTTGATCTGGCGGGCGCGCTGCTGCAGCATTTGTACGGCCCGCTCACCAGCAGCAAAGCCGGCGCATTAGAATCTGGTCTGATCGAATTCGACCAAACACCGTTTGCTACCGGTCATGGGATGGGCGCCAGTGGATGGATATATGTGCCGAAAACCTGCGCGGCTGGTGCGCAATGCCGACTGCATGTGGCCTTGCACGGCTGCAAGCAAAACAGCACCGATGTTGGTCAGGAATTTGTGCGCAACGCTGGTTACAACCGCTGGGCCGACAGCAACAATATGGTGATTTTGTACCCGCAAACCGGCAAAGGTGCGGTTAATAGTTGCTGGGATTGGTGGGGGTATGACAGTGCAAACTATGCGAAAAAATCTGGCCCGCAAATGGTGGCGATTATGGCGATGGTCGAGCACCTCTCCCGCGGCACATTGTCGCTTACGAAGTTGCCCCCTGCCGATTTAACGCCTGCGAAGCGCTGAGCCGCAATGGGGTTATTGAGCACGGCTGCGTTAACCATCCGCTTTGGTGGTCATGTTGCTGTCAATGCAGTCAGCTGCACATTCCAGCCGGGCACGCTGACGGCCATTGTCGGCCCCAACGGCGCGGGCAAGACCACGTATTTCAATCTGATTTCGGGTCAACTCAAAGCCAGCAGTGGAGCCGTGACCTTAAACGGTCATGACATTTCAGCCATGTCGCCGTCAGCACGAACCCGTGCCGGCTTGGGCCGCGCGTTTCAGCTGACCAATTTATTCCCGCATCTCAGCGCGCTTGAAAATGTGCGGCTGGCGGTGCAGGCAAATGCGTCCGGCGCGCATCGTCACGGCCTGAATCTGTGGAGCATCTGGAGCGACCATGCATTGCTGACGCGACGCGCCGAGGAAATTCTCGAGGTGGTTTCCATGCATGACAAGGCTTCCAATCTCGTCGCCAATCTCGCCCACGGTGATCAACGCAAACTGGAAGTGGCGATGTTGATGGCGCTCGACGCACAGGTGTTTATGTTTGACGAACCCACCGCAGGCATGAGTGCCGATGAGGTGCCGACGGTATTAAATTTAATTCGTAAACTCAAGCAGGACAAAAGCAAAACCATCCTGCTGGTAGAACACAAGATGGATGTGGTGCGCGAGCTGGCTGACCGTATTATTGTGCTGCATAACGGCACGCTGGTCGCCGATGGAGAGCCCGCCGATGTGATTGCTTTGCCGATCGTGCAGGAGGCTTATCTTGGCACATGCCAGGCATGATGCCAAGGTGCACGCATGATGGCACCTCCACCTCTGCTCACGCTCGATGGCGTGCATACGCATATCGGCGATTACCATATCCTGCATGGCGTGAATCTCAGTGTGCCACGCGCCGAGCTGACGATGCTGCTGGGGCGTAATGGTGCGGGCAAGACCACTACGCTTCGTACCATCATGGGCTTGTGGCGCGCCTCGGCAGGGCTCATTAAGTTTGCCGACGATGACATCACGGCATTAAGCACGCCGCAGATCGCCAGGCGCAATATTGCCTATGTGCCTGAGACGATGGGTATCTTTGCCGACCTGACTGTAAAAGAAAACATGCTGCTGGCGGCCACCCAAGCGAAGCGCGCCAGCGACATGGACGACACACGGTTGAAATGGATTTATACATTGTTTCCGGCTGTCGAAAAATTCTGGCATTACCCGGCAGGAAAATTATCGGGCGGGCAAAAACAAATGCTGGCCGTTGCCCGCGCCATCGTCGAGCCACGCGAATTGCTGATTATTGATGAGCCCAGCAAAGGGCTGGCCCCGGCCATTATTGACAACATGATTGATGCCTTCGCCGCGCTGAAGGCGCAGGGCGTGACGATCCTGCTGGTCGAGCAGAACATCAATTTTGCCAAGCGTCTCGGTGATACGGTTGCGGTGATGGACAACGGCCGCGTGATGCACGCGGGCACCATGCAGGCCTTTGCCGACGACGCCGAATTGCAACGCACCCTACTGGGATTATCGCTATGAAGCCGCTACGCGCCGGAATGAACATCGGTCTTGATTTTGACTGGAAACCATTGCTACTGGTCCCGGCGCTGGCGCTGTTGGCGCTGCCGTTGGTCGGCTCTCCTTCAAGCTGGCTCACGCTCACGGTGGCCGGGCTGGCCATGGGCATGATTATTTTTATCATTGCATCCGGGCTCACGCTGGTATTCGGCTTGATGGATGTGCTCAATTTTGGTCACGGCATATTCATCGCCATCGGTGCTTTCGTTGCGAGCAGCGTATTGGGATTAATGGGCGATTGGACCGGCTCGCAAGAGCTGTGGCGTAATTTGCTGGCGGTGTTCACGGCTATGATAGTCGCCATGCTGGTGGCGAGTGCTGTGGGGGTCGCGTTTGAACGTGTGTTGGTGCGTCCGGTTTATGGTCAGCATTTGAAACAGATTCTAATCACCATGGGCGGCATGATTATTGGCGAAGAACTCATCAAGGTGATTTGGGGGCCGCAACAAATTGCGCTGGCGCTACCCGAGGCGTTGCGTGGCGCAGTGCTGGTGGGTGATGCAGCGATCGAGAAATTCAGACTAGTGGCGATGGTGGTGGGCATAGCCGTATTCGGCGTGTTGGCCTGGACCCTGAACCGTACCAAAATAGGCCTGCTGATTCGCGCCGGTGTCGAGGATGGCGAGATGGTGGAAACACTGGGCTACCGCATCAGGCGCTTGTTTGTGGGGGTGTTTGTCGCCGGCAGCGCACTGGCGGGTTTGGGCGGTGTGATGTGGGGTCTGTACCAACAAAACGTGACGCCGCAGATGGGCGCGCAAGTCAATGTGCTTATTTTTATTGTCATCATCATCGGCGGACTGGGCTCCACCGGCGGAGCCTTGATCGGCGCATTACTTGTTGGGCTGATGGCCAACTACACCGGTTTCCTAGCACCTAAAGTAGCGCTGTTCTCGAACATTGCCTTGATGGTCGCGGTCCTGCTGTGGCGTCCGCGCGGCGTTTATCCCGTTGCCAATCGCTAATGCTATTCACGATAAGCCATCCATGATCAAACGTCTGTTGTCCAATGACTTCCCGCGTAGCCGTGTGCTGGTGGTTTTGTTGATACTGATTTTATTGGCGCTCGCGTTTGCGCCGTTTGTGGTGCCAGGCGTAAAAGCGCTCAGCGTGGCGGCGAAGATATTGGTATTCATTGTATTAGTGGCTAGCTTTGATCTGCTGCTGGGCTACACCGGTATTGTCAGTTTCGCGCACACCATGTTCTTCGGGATTGGCGCTTACGGCGTGGCCATTGCCAGTACCCATTGGGGCGAAAGCGGGCAATCGGTGGTGTTGGGCGTGGCATTGTCGCTGGCCTTATCGTTCGCGCTGGCGCTGCTGGTGGGACTGTTTTCATTGCGCGTGCGCGCGATCTTTTTTGCGATGATTACATTGGCTGTTGCCTCTGCGTTCCAGACCCTTGCTTCGCAACTTTCCGATTTAACCGGGGGTGAGGACGGTTTGAGTTTCAAGCTGCCCGAATGGCTTTCGCCCAGCCATTTATTTATGGAGACACCCATCTTTGGCGTCTCGATTGACGGCCGCCTGCTGTGCTATTACCTGCTATTTTTTGCAGCGCTGTTGCTGTTGTTGGCATTGCTGCGAATTGTCAATTCGCCATTCGGCCGCGTCTTACAGGCGATTCGGGAAAACGAATTCCGCGCCGAAGCTATCGGCTATCGGGTAGTGGTGTATCGCACTGCCTCCAGTGTGTTGTCAGCGCTGTTCGCGACCATGGCCGGGGTGATGCTGGCGCTATGGCTGCGCTACAACGGGCCAGATACCTCGCTGTCATTCGAGATCATGCTCGACGTATTGCTGATCGTGGTTATCGGCGGTATGGGCACCATGTATGGCGCAGTGATTGGCGCGGTGCTGTTTATCGTTGCGCAAAGCTATTTGCAGGATTTGCTGAGAATTGGCAGCGAGGCTGCCAGCGGCCTGCCGTGGCTGGCTGCCTTGTTATCACCGGACCGGTGGCTGCTGTGGTTGGGCGTCATGTTCGTGCTATCGGTGTATTATTTTCCGACCGGCATTGTCGGCCACCTGCGCGCACGAACTACAAAATAACAACGCTATAACAAACTCTAGCAGGGGCGGGAATTTTCAGGCAAAAAGCTTGTAAAAGCCCGCCAGTGCTCAATCTATGCCGCTAATTCGCACGTTGTTTCAGCCACGCAAATATTTCTTCGGGTGGCAGCGGGTGCGAAATGAGAAAGCCCTGAATGTAATCACAGCGATAGCGTTCAAGAAAGGCCGCTTGCTCGGCGGTCTCAACGCCTTCAGCTACCACGCGCAATCCGAGGCTCTCGGCGAGATTGATGATGGCTGCGGTGATGGCGACATCATCGGCATCATCGGGCACGTCGCGTATGAATGAGCGGTCGATTTTAATTTTATCGATGGGGTAGCGTTTCAGATAGGCGAGTGATGAATAGCCCGTGCCAAAGTCATCCACCGCCAAAGTCACGCCCAACTCTTTAAGTCGGCTGAGGATTTTGGTCATGGCGGTGACGTCTTCAAGGAACAGGCTTTCGGTCAGCTCAAGCTCCAGCAATTCACCGGGCAAATCGTGTTCTTTTAAGCTGGCAGCGATGACTTCGACCAAATCTTTTTGCTTGAATTGAACGGCCGAAATATTGACCGCTATCGGTATCCGCAAGCCGTGATCGAGCCACTCTCTGCATTGACGAATAGCTTCCTTAATCACCCAACAGCCAATCGGCATGATGAGACCACGATGTTCTGCAAATGAAATAAATTTATCCGGCCCCAGCAATCCCAATTCCGGGTGCTTCCAGCGAATCAGTGCTTCGACTGCATTAACGGCGCCGGTTTTGGAAACCACTTCCGGCTGATAGTGCAAAACAAACTCAACATTCTTGATGGCCTTGCGAATGCCTGATTCCATCGACAGCGAATTCACCGCGGATTTTGTAAGGCTGGGAATAAAAAACTGATAATTACTGCGCCCGCGTTCTTTGGCGAGATACATCGCCGCATCCGCATTGCGAATCAGGGTGTCAGTGCTTTCGCCGTCCTGCGGATAGAGGCTGATGCCGATTGATCCTGAGACGGCAAGCGTTTGACCTTCCAAAGCAAAGGGCTCGCTGATACACTCCGCAAGTTTTTCGGCGATAGGCACGACATCCTCAGCGCGCTCCAGACCGCCGACGATCACCAAAAATTCATCACCGCCCAAGCGACCCACCAGATCCACGTTGCGCAAACACGCTTGCAGGCGCTGCGCAAGCCGTTTTAATAATTGATCCCCCGCATAGTGGCCGAGTGAGTCGTTGATGGTTTTGAAATTATCCAGATCAATAAATAACACGCCCACCTGTGTGCTGTGCCGCTTGGCGACATTCAACATCAGTTGCAGACGGTCCAGTAACATGGCCCGATTGGGCAGGTGCGTCAACATATCGTGATGGGCTAAAAACTGGATGCGTGCCTCAGCCTGTTTGCGATCGCTGATGTCGCGCGCGATGGTCATGCGCAATGTTTTTCCGTCCCGAATAATCACCTTGCCGACTAATTCCACCGTCAATATCGTACCGTCGGCGCGTAAAATATTGGCCTCGTAGGGGCGCTCAAAACCGGCGCGAATATTGTCGGCGACAATCTCGACCGAATCGGGAGCCACAAAGTCCAGCACCTGGCGACCGATTATTTTTTCAACCGGCAAACGCACCAGGCGCGCACCGGCCTCATTGATGTCAGTAATGACGCCTTTCTCAAAAAATACGATACCTTCATTGGCGGCATCGACGAACTTGCGAACCCGCTCTTCGCTGTCACGAATCGTCTGCTCGGCTTGCCGGTGTTTGGTGATATCGGTAATCAGCACAAACGCGGCCTGCGGCTTGTTGTCGCCAATAATTTGCGGAATGAGATTAACCTCGATAATCCGCGCGCCGCCATCCGGCAACACCAGTGGACGTTCATAGCTGACGGTTTCCCCCTCAATTACTCGCAGGATGTAGGGATGGATTGCGGCGAAAGCCTCCGCGCCAATCACGTCAGGTACGCTTCTGCCAACGATAGAATCGACTGTGAACGCATAGGCGGAGGCGTATGCCGTGTTGGCGAATTGGCAAATCAGCCCATCAATTGTGAAATAAGCAATCAGCGCGGGCAAATTATCGGCCAGCAGACGCAGCTGCTGTTCCGGTGTCGCCGCGCTTTTCCCGCTATGGATAGGGGTATCAAAACTCATTGCGTTTGGGGAATGTCGTTTTTATTAAAATAATTATCTTGTTCGATCATTTTGACAGCATCAATTATTTTTTGGGATATGTCTGTACCTTATTTGCGGGTTAGGAAAAAACCTTCACTTTGCTTGCTTAAGCATTGACCTAGCAGGGCTTTTTCCGCTACATTGATCAAATGGAATCCGAAATTCAACACTTCGAAGAAAAGCTGGCTCACTTTGTGACTTTGTTTCAGCGTCTGCGCGCCGAAAACAATGAACTGCGGCAGACGGTCGCCACCAAATCCGATGAAGTCAAACGGCTGGCGGAAAAACTGGATCATGCCAAAACCCGTCTGGAAACGCTACTGGCCCAGATCCCTGAAGCTGAAGGTGAGCGCCTGTGAGCGCCGCACAGGATACGATGAAAGATTCAAAAAGCAGCAAACCCAAGGAAACCAAGGGCACCACGATTAGCGTGATGGGCCGTGAATTTCGGGTGGCCGCCCCTGATGGCGAAGAGCGTCAGCTGGTTGCCTCGGTCGAGTTGCTGAACAAAAAAATGAAGGAAATCCGCGACTCCGGCAAAGTAGTCGGTAATGAACGCATTGCCATCATGGTGGCGCTTAATATTGCGCATGAACACCTGCAGTCCCAGCAAGGCGCGACTGCAAAAGTGACTGCCAAAACTCAAAATATTTCCGTTGACGAAGAGTTCGTCAGGCGTAAAATGCAAGAGATGGAAAGCATGATCGAAAAAGCCATTTCAGATCAGGAAAAACTTTTTTGATGATGTGAGACGCTGCTTTTGTTGGTAGCAAATAGTGTCATAAATCCGTTTTAGCGTTCGCTTAGGTTTACATCCTTTGGACCAATGACTTATGTCGATGGATCCTGGCCCAAGTGGTGCTTGTGTGATCGTCCCACGCGGACGAACCTAATGGCATCCGGTCGGCATCCACCCTTGAACCCTCAAGTTCAAGGTGCGGCCTAAGCGAACACTAAAACGGATTTATATTTCTTGTTGTCGGCTTTACTGTTAGCGCACTGCCCATATACGCAACCTGCTGTTTCCTTGAGTTACCTTTCCCCGCCCCTTCTTTCGGCAATTAACTGACGCACTATGGCTTATTGGTTGATGAAATCGGAGCCTTCTGACGTTTCAATTGACGACCTCGCCAAACTGTCAAACCAAACCATACCCTGGTATGGCGTGCGCAACTATCAGGCGCGCAATTTTATGCGTGACGATATGAAGGTGGGTGATGGTGTGTTGTTTTATCACTCCTCATGTCCCGAACCGGGCGTCGCCGGTCTTGCCACAGTAAGCAGTGCAGCCTATCCGGATGAAACTCAGTTTCAGCCGAAGAATAAATATTTCGATCCCAAATCAACCCGCGAAACCCCGCGCTGGTTCAATGTTGATGTGCGCCTCGTCAAAAAAACGCGGCTGGTTTCACTTCAGGAGCTGCGAGATCATCCGCAATTGGACAGTCTGCGTATCTTGCAGCGCGGCAATCGCCTGTCGATCACACCCGTCACGCCAGCCGAGTGGAAAATCATTTCCAAACTGGCCGAAAGAAATTAGTCTTAATATTGATCCAGCATCCGTATTGATTGAATCAAATCCCATTGATACCTTTTGATTTATCCTACCTTCTAATTTATCTTGCGGCCGGCGTTTTCGTCGGTTTTTTTGCAGGGCTGTTAGGCATCGGCGGTGGTGCAGTGATGGTGCCGGTGCTATCGCTGACCTTTATCAAATTTGGTTTCTCAAATGAACATGTCATTCATATGGCGTTAGCGACCTCAATGGCGACTATTCTGCCCGGCGCATTTGCGAGCGCACGCGCACATCATGCGCACGGTGCGGTGAATTGGCGCGTGGTCAAACAAATGACGCCGGGTATTCTGGTGGGCACTTTGGCGGGGACCGTGTTCGCTTATTTTTCGAGCACCACATTTCTAAAATATTTTTTTGTTGGCTTTGTATGTTTTTTGGCCGCACAGCTACTGTTTAATATTAAGCCGCAAGATACTAAAGTGCTATCGCGACGCACATTGCCCGGGCGCGGCGGCATGCTGAGTTTCGGCGCGGTAATGGGCTTCATTTCTAGCCTCGCGGGTATTGGTGGTGCGGTGCTCACCATTAATTTTTTGACGTGGTGCAATGTCAAAATTCACGAGGCCATCGGCACTTCTGCCGCGGTGGGTTTCCCGATTGCCCTAGCCGGCACCGTGGGTTATGTTGCCACCGGTATGCAAGACCATGATTTGCCCGTATGGAGCGTAGGCTATGTTTATGTTCCCGCATTTGTCGGTATTGCCATCACCAGTTTTTGGGTGGCGCCGATTGGCGCAAAATTGGCGCACAGGTTACCCGTTGCCACGCTCAAGAAAATCTTTATGGTGTTTTTGATCGCACTCGCCATCAAGATGGTGGTGTCGGTATAGCGCTTCTCGTTAATTAAGTCTGAAAAAGTGCGTAACATCGAATTAAGCACTTACCGCGCATTTCTTCAGCGAAGCGCGCGGCAAACTCTAGAGCATTCGTCAAGTCGTGCATGCGCTATCATTCACCCAACAATTTTTGTTTAGAACTGCCAATAGGTAGAGGTGCTGCCAGAATCGCGAAAATCGAACGACTGGTTTGGAGAAGGTCGAATGGCAAAAGTCGGCCTATTCTGTTGAAAAACTCTATGCGCGCTGCGGATGACAAAGTACTTTAACAACTAGGCTTGCTAGAACGCGCTACAAGCGACGATCGTCGAATGGTTGGCGTTTTATCACTCTCGAAAAATCGCCAAAAACCGCGTCCAACGAATTTTTCAACAGAATAGGCCAAGAGCGGTCATAGAATTTTCTCGGAAGCGGTCATTGGAATAGCCCTCGCTGCCCAAGTTGTGGATTGCCCGGGCTTGCATTGGGGAAGTTGATAGCGTGTAGATGTCCACACGAAATCAGGCGTTTTAAGCTTCCGCACACCATGCTAAAACGCGTCGGCTCACATCTCTATCCTGACATTCGATCCAGCGGGCTAATCACACCACGGCCCGCGACCTTCAGCCTCTCATGTAAAACATTAGGCGTCACAACAACCACATTTGGCACACAAAGAGAAAGAAGACGAATCATGTATAAATCCACCCTCATCGCGGCATCCCTGATAGGAATACTTTTGGCCACCCACTCCGCACTTGTTGTCGGCGCTGGCGAGACATCGGCTGAATCAAATATCGGCTTTGTGATTTACACGAAGAGCCTATCGCCAGGGACCTTAAACGCAAGGTGGATGTACTCAACAAAGTACAG
>JAYVEV010000098.1:0-6684 GCA_043773745.1 Burkholderiales bacterium
ATGGCGATACTCCTTATAGGCTTTGACACTTAAAAGGGTACCGCTTTTGCCTCACCTCACCCCTTCCCGTTCAACCTGAGTTGCGACAAGTCGTACGCGAATTCACCAAAATGCTTGAAGAATGCCGCCGATATTAGAGTTTGTAGATTAATTATTAACCTTTAATCTCCAACTAACTTGGTTGAGGCGCGGCCTATTCGGTCATAATTCGATGATGGTTCAACAAGGATTTAACTGGGAGTTTTAGGCATGCCGAGTAAGGTAGCAGCAGGTGCAGAACGCGGATGGATTATCCCCATCGGCGGTGCTGAAGAGAAAGAAAAAGAAAATTCGCCGCAAATACTGCAGCGCTTTGTGGAGTTGTGCAGCGATGGCCATGGCGGTAACGCCGATATCGTGGTGATTCCGACTGCCAGTCGCTTGAGCAATACCGGTGAACGTTACGAAAAAATATTCGGCGATCTTGGCGCTGGACGGGTGACGGCAATGGATTTTGATACCCGCCGTGATTGCGAGGAGCAGGGCCGCCTGGAGCGGCTCAAGTCTGCAACCGGCGTATTTTTTACCGGGGGTAATCAACTCAGGCTTTCCACTATGTTGGGCGGCACCGCAATCGCCAAGGCATTACGCACCATGAATGCCGCCGGGGTCCATGTAGCCGGCACCAGTGCGGGCGCGGCCTTCATCAGTGAGCACATGATTGCGTTTGGCGAAGAGGGCGCAAGCCCGGTGGCGGGCATGGTGCGAATGGCGCCCGGCTTGGGGCTCACCAATCGATTTGTGATCGACCAGCACTTTCGGCAACGTGATCGTCTGGGCCGTTTGATGGCGGCTTTGGCTTACAATCCATTCGCGCTTGGCATCGGTCTGGATGAAGACACGGCCGCCTTTATCCGGCCGGATAATGTGCTGGAGGTTGAGGGTAGCGGCAGCGTGACTGTCGTCGATGCCTCGGGCATTCAATTTTCCTCGATGGATACCGCAGCGGAAGGCCAGCCGCTGTGCATGCTGGGCTTGGCCGTGCATATTTTAATTGCCGGTGCAACCTACGATATGCACAATCGGCAGGCATCGGCAGGTACCCTCAACACGCGTAAAACTTAGTAGCGCCATTAAAACTAACAGGGATCATACGATGCGGATTCTCAATCGTTCAGTGTTTGTCGGTCCATCGTTGTACGCGCACTTTCCGGTGATTTATCTCGAGATTGATTTGGGGCCGCTCGAAGCATGGCCGACGGCGAAGCTGGGCACGGCGTATGTGATGAAATTGGTTGAGGCCCTGCCCAGCTTGAAGGAGCACGGTTGCTCCTATCGTGTCGAAGGCGGCTTCATTCGCCGCATGCTGGAAGATGAAGGCACCTGGCTGGGCCATGTGTTCGAGCATGTGGCAATCGAATTGCAAAACATTGCAGGTGAGAATGTCACCTTTGGCAAAACCCGCAGCACCGACGAGCCCGGCATCTACACCGTGATCTATGAATATGCGCAGCGTGATGAGGGCATTGAAGCGGGTGAGCTGGCGTTGAAATTATTGTGCTCGCTGCTGCCCGATGAATTGAAACCGGCCAACGTGCTGCCGGAAAGCTGGTGCTGGCCAACCGCACGCGATGATTACATTCGCTACTCGCAGCGTCGCGCATTGGGGCCGTCTACCGCATCGCTGGTGCGCGCCGCCGAAGAGCGCGGCATTCCGTGGTTGCGGATGAATGAGCAATCCTTGATTCAACTTGGTTATGGCAAGTGGCAGCAGCGGATTCAGGCGACAGTAACGGGTCGTACCGGTTATATTGCGGTTGAGCTGGCGGGTGATAAAGAAGAGACCAATAAAATTCTCGCCACTCGCGGCTTGCCGGTGCCGCGCCAAGAGCTGGTGCGTTCCGCTGATCGCGCGGTGATTGCCGCCAAGCGACTCGGCTACCCGGTGGTCACCAAACCCTATAACGGCAATCATGGCCGCGGCATTTCGATTCATCTGGCCAACGAAGCAGAAGTACGCGCAGGCTTTGAAGCGGCGGTAGAGCACTCGTCATCGGTGATTGTTGAAACCTACCTAACCGGTGAAGATCATCGATTGCTGGTGGTCAATGGCGAGTTGATCGCCGCGACACGCCGCACACCGGGGCATGTGGTCGGTGACGGGCAATCCACCGTGCGGCAGCTGGTCGAGAGAGTCAATCTCGATCCGCGACGCGGCATTGGCCATGAAAAGGTCATGACTCGAATCGAGCTGGATGCGCAAGCCGACATGATGCTGGCGCGCCTCAGTTTCACACCAGATTCGGTACCGGAAAAAGATCAAATCGTGATGCTGCGCTCGACCGCCAATCTTTCCACCGGCGGCACCGCAACGGACGTGACCGACATCATCCATCCTGACAATCGCGATATGGCGGTGCGTGCCATTACGGCGATCGGTCTGGATGTGGGGGGCGTTGATTTTTTAAGCCCAGATATTGCTGAAAGCTACCGCGATGTGGGTGGCGGCATTTGTGAGGTCAATGCCGCCCCGGGTTTCCGCATGCACGTGGCACCTTCTGAAGGCACACCTCGCGATGTGGCCGGGCCAGTCGTGGATATGCTGTTTCCCTCAGGCACGCCATCGCGCGTGCCGATTGCAGGCATCACTGGTACCAACGGCAAAACCACTACCTCTCGCATGCTGGCGCACATCACCAAAATGGCCGGTTACACACCGGGCTTGACCACCACGGACGGTGTTTATATCGACGGGCAGCGCACGGTTGAAGGTGATATGACGGGTCCGATTGCCACCCGTATGGTGCTGGCTGATACCCAGATCGATATTGCAATTCTCGAAATTGCTCGTGGCGGTTTGTTGCGAGCAGGCATGGGGGTGCCGTTCATCAATGTGGGTGCGGTGCTTAATGTTCAGGCCGATCATCTGGGCATGAAGGGCATCAATACGCTCGAGCAATTAGCCGAGGTTAAGCGCATCGTGGTCGAAGTTGCGCGGGATTGCGCAGTGCTCAACGCCGATGATCCCAACGTCATTAAAATGTCGGCAGACACCGAAGCGAAGAGTATTTGCTACGTGACTATTAATCCGCAACACACGGTTGTTCGCGAGCATATCCGCGCCGGCGGTCGCGCCTGTGCACTTGAGGCGGGTGTGAACGGGCAGATGATTACGCTCTATGACAAAGGTGGCCATATCCCGCTGCTGTGGACCCATTTGATTCCCGCCACGCTTGAGGGTCGCGCCATGCATAACGTGCAAAATGCGATGTTCGCCGCCGCCATGGCATTTTCATTGGGTATAAAGTTGGATGCAATTCGTCAGGGTCTGCGCACCTTCGATACGACCTTCTATCAGGCGCCAGGTCGCATGAATGTGTTTGATGAGCACCCGTTCAAAGTGATTTTTGATTACGGCCATAACGCGCATGCTGTTGGTGTAATGGCTGATTTGGCGACGCGCTTGGATGTGACTGGGCAGCGCATCATCGTGCTGTCAGCGCCCGGCGATCGGCGTGATGAAGATATTGTTGCTATCGCCGAAGTGGTAGTGGGAAAGTTTGATCACTATATTTGCCGGCGCGATGATTCACTGCGTGGTCGCGATGGTGATGAGGTGCCGAATATGCTCGCCAAAGTATTGCGCAAGCAAGGTGTTGCTGAAAATGCCATTTCGATTATTCCCGACGAGCAACAGGCTATCGACACCGCGCTGCGCATGGGCAAACACGGCGATTTGCTGCTGATATTTGCAGACGCACTGGCCAGATCATGGAAACAGGTGACAAAATTTTCTCCCGCGGGAACAAGCTCGGCAAAGGGGAGCGTGAAGTCAGCTTTACCGGCGCAAGCGATGAGCGCCGAAGACGCCAACACATCAAGTGACGCTGCAATGGAAGCCGCAGGATTTATCCGCGATGAACGCGGATTGCGCTTCGTGAAAGAGAGCGACGACTGAGTGCCGATCTTGACGCTGGTTTGGCTGTTCCCGAACTGAACGCGTGCTTTGAAGATTCACGTCGCCTGACCGGACCGAACCGCTATTTCGCGAGCGCTGGTGCGGTTCTTGATGTGATTACCGAGCGGCTGGGGTCAGTCGCAAATGATCCGGCTGCACATGCACGTTGGCTGGCATTGGTGCAGCCCATTTGTGTGGCGCTAGGTTGGTCTGGTGATGCAGTTGTATTGCAGCATCAGAGCGGGACTTTGTTGGCGATTGCTGCGCCGGCAGATCAACTCTTTACCGCAACGGAAGTCAATGAATGGGCGTGGGAACAGGCCAGCGGCATTTTCTCAAGCTCGGCTACCATTAAATACGATTCACCATTTGATCAAGTTCATCAAATCGACACCAATTTTTCAACAGCGCTGGCGGTTTTTCAAGCTCGTGCTGATGCCGAGAAAACCCCCGCGCTGACGGCATTGATAGGTGCTGCACACCGGCATGGCTTGCCCGTTTTTGTTGATGATACCTTGGTCTCAATTGGCGCCGGTGAAGGCAGTCGTACTTGGGCACTCGCGGAGTTGCCCGTGCCAGAAGACGTGCCATGGCAAGACTTGCATAACATCCCAACAGTGCTGGTCACCGGCTCAAACGGCAAAACAACCACGGTGCGATTATTAGCCGCGCTACTGGCTGCTGGTGGTGCCCATCATGTGCATCGCAAAGTCGGTTATTCCTGCACGGAAGGTGTGGTGGTCAACGGTCAGCAAATTGAGAGCGGTGATTACTCAGGCCCTGCTGGAGCGCGTTCAGTATTGCGGCACCCTGATGCCGAGGCTGCGGTGCTTGAAACTGCCCGTGGTGGAATTTTGCGGCGAGGTTTAGCCGTTGAGACGGCTGATGTTGCCATTATTACCAATGTTAGCGCGGATCATTTTGGCGAATATGGCATCGATAATATTGAAGATTTGGCTGGCGTAAAACTGGCTGTGGCACGCACATTGAGCGCTATGGGAACGCTGGTGCTGAATGCGGATGATCCAGTGTTGCTTGATCGTGCTGCCTGCTTGAGTTGCCCCATCGCGTTGTTCGCGCTGGATGACAACAATCAGCATCTGGTGCGCTTGCGACAGTCTGGCAGTGCGACGTGTGCCGTGAAAGCGGGCGAACTCATGCTTTCGCGTAGTGGCATGGTTAAAAATTTGGGCAAAATCGTTGACATGCCACTGACTATCAGCGGCGTCGCTGAATACAACATCGCCAATATTGCTGCGGCTGCATTGGCAGCGGCCGTGCTTAATATCGATGCCGATACGATTGCCAGTGTGCTTAGGCATTTCGGCGACGACCGCCACGATAATCCCGGCCGCTTGGAATGCTGGAACATTGCTGGCATGACGGTACTGATCGACTATGCGCATAACCCCGAAGGTCTTGCAGCACTGTTGCGGGTGAGCCAGTCTATTCAACATCAGCAGGGTGGCCGCCTGGGGTTATTGCTAGGGCAGGCAGGTAATCGGGGCGATGAGGCGATTCACGCGCTTGCACACACAGCGGCTGAATTTTTGCCACACCGGATCGTTATAAAGGAAATTGCTTCAATGCTGCGTGGCCGTGAGTGGGGCGAAGTGCCCGCACTGCTGCAAGCGGGGCTGGCCGATGCAAATTTTGCCGCTTCAAATATCGAAACAGTCGCCGATGAAGTGAATGCTGCACGGTGCCTGCTGCAATGGGCAAAACCTGGCGATGTGGTGGTATTGCCGATTCATCAGACGGCTGCAAGAGCAGAATTGGCGGCGCTGCTGGATGAAATGGCGGTCAAATCAGACAGCGCGCGGGGTAAAACTTAATGCCACCGGCCAAGGCTGGCTGCCAACACGGGCTTGCGAATTCAAGTGCAGGCGATAGCTGACGCGCATCGGCTCATCCCTGACCTGCTGGGTGCGAACGGCAATCATGCTTTCGCCATCTGCTGTGCTGCCGCCCTGGGATAATCTGGCAGACACCGATGCAACCAGTGCATGGTCATGGCTCAATGACATTATGAAGCCATCGGGACTATTGGAGGTGATCAGCAGTACAGACGCATCTTCAATATCGATGTAGCCCTGAGCAATGTGCTTTTGCTCAATGTTAATTTGACCGGGCTGGCTCACGACTTTGACCTTAATCATGGTGAGGATAGTGGCTGTGACCTGAAGTTGTGCCTGAGCCTTCTTTTGTGCGGCGGCGGGCATACTGCCTGTCAGCAACGCGAGGTAGGCAAGGCCCAGCAATGACCAGCCGATGAATTTTGCCATGCGCTGATTCAAGCCGGTGATGGCAATTACGAGGGGCATCTGTTCAGTTTTGCCGGTGAATCGTGTCATGACTTAGCCTTTTCCCTTCGCAGTCCAACAGCGACGAGTACGTGTTGGTATGGAAAAGAGTGTGGCGGCTAAGCGTTTTGCAGACTATCCGGTACTACCTGAAAGGCGGGTTCGAAAAGCACGATAGTTAGCGAGGAGACCCGCCGAATTACGGACTTACCGAATCTATGCTGGACAGAAAATCAGCCGAAAATGAACTGAATGGCGACTAATTGGGCAAGTCAGCCAGATATGCAAAATGAAACACATGATTTCCTGCTTTTTTCCTGCTGCATACTCTGCTCCCTTCGAAAAATGCGATAAAAAGACTCGAAATACCCTAGGCACAAGTTGAAAAGCCTGTGAAATACACAAAAATTCACACAAACACCTTAGTCAAAGTGCGGTTTTTCA
>JAYVEV010000099.1:0-7998 GCA_043773745.1 Burkholderiales bacterium
ATGTGCATCGCAGCGGCAAAAAGCGGCTAAGGGCGCGCTTGCGTCATTACACGGCTGCCAAGCGGCGCGGGAAAATGGCATGGGTGAAACAGGCACAGCCGGTCAAGCGGCGCGACAAAGCAGTATTGACCCGCGACTGCATCGGCCACTGTGAAGGCGACAGCCTTGTTGGCCGTCGTCACGAGGCCATCAAAGTGCTGGTGGTGCTGGACCGGGCGACGCGATTCGTGCGTTTGGGCCTAGTACGGGACGGCACCGCAGCCGGGGTAGCCCGGCATCTCAAAGGTTGGTTGACGGACCCGCGCATGCCGATATCGACCCTGACGGTCGATCAGGGCTATGAGTTTGCCCAGTTACCCGCCTTGCTGCCGGGGCGTCTGTAGGCCTGCGATCCGGGCAAGCCCTATCAGAAGGGGGCGGTCGAAAATATCAACGCACTCATTCGCCCGTACTTGCCGAAGGGCAAGAGCCTGCGTCGCGTAACGCAGGCCCAGCTGAACCGGATCGCCGAGGAATTGAACAGCCGACCACGCAAACGCCTAGGCTGGAAATCACCGACTCTAGTACTATCCGAGATGACCGCCGCGGCGACAAGTTAAACGCGAATCCACCAAAAGGCTCCGAACGGCACGCACAATCTAGACTTTACTATCTTTAATCCAACGAATAAGCCAGCCTCACCGCCTGATCAATCGCCCGCTTTGCATCCAATTCGCCCGCTTCAAATGCGCCGCCTATCAAATGAGTTTTCACGCCTGCCGCTGCCAACGGCGCCATCAATTCTCGCAGCGGCTCCTGGCCCGTGCACAGCACGATGGTGTCGCATTCGATGAGCGTGGGGTTTTCGTGTTTTTCGCCGAAGGTGATATGCAGACCTTTTGCATCGATGCCTTCGTAATTCACACCAGCAATCATTTCGACTTTTTTCTTTTTTAGCGCAGCGCGGTGTATCCAGCCAGTGGTTTTACCGAGACCTTTGCCGACGGTTGAGGCTTTGCGCTGTAGCAACGTCACCTGACGCGCTGGGGCACTCACTTCTGGTTTGACCAGGCCGCCGCGCGTCTGGCTGGGGTCACCTACACCCCACTCACGCTTCCACGCATCGAGATCCATGGTCGGCGAATGATCTTCGACCAAAAATTCCGACACATCAAAACCAATCCCGCCTGCGCCCAAAACCGCGACACGTTTACCCACCGGTTTTTTATGCAGCAGCACATCGATATAGCTCAATACATTCGGTCCGTCTTGCCCAACAATTTTTGGATTGCGCGGTGAAACGCCGGTGGCGATCACGACTTCATCGAAATTTTTTAGGTCATCGGCACCAACCCGTTTGTTCAGGTGCAGTTTCACACCGGTGAGTTGGATGCGCTTGTTGAAGTAGCGCAGGGTTTCATGAAACTCTTCCTTGCCTGGAATCTGTTTGGCCATGTTGAACTGGCCGCCAATTTCGGACGCGGAATCAAATAAATCCACCTCATGCCCCCTAGCGGCGAGTTCGGTAGCGCAGGCGAGTCCGGCGGGGCCAGCCCCCACTACTGCGATTTTCTTTGTTCGTATCGCCTTGGTGAAGACCATTTCCGTTTCATGGCAGGCGCGCGGGTTCACCAGACATGAGGCGCGTTTTTGTTGAAACACATGATCGAGGCAGGCCTGATTGCAGCCGATACAGGTGTTGATTTCGTCCGCCCTGCCCGCGGCAGCCTTGTTTACAAATTCAGGATCAGCCAGCAGGGGTCGCGCCATTGATACCATGTCGGCGCAGCCATCAGCGATAATTTTTTCACCTACTTCGGGGGTGTTGATGCGATTGGTGGTGATCAGCGGGATGCTGACTTCGGCCTTCATCTTTTTCGTCACCCACGCAAATGCACCGCGCGGCACCGAGGTGGCAATGGTCGGCACACGCGCCTCGTGCCAGCCGATGCCGGTGTTAATCAGCGTCGCCCCGGCAGCTTCGATAGCTTTAGCAAGCATCACCACTTCTTCCCAGCTCTGACCTTCGGGCACCAGATCCAGCATCGAGAGCCGATAGATGATGATGAAATCTTTGCCGACTGCCTCACGCATACGACGCACCACTTCCACCGGAAAGCGCATGCGATTCGCGTATGAACCGCCCCATTCATCGGTACGCTGGTTGGTTGCGGCGACTAAAAATTCATTGATGAAATAACCTTCCGAGCCCATCACCTCGACGCCGTCGTAGCCCGCTTCGCGGGCCAGAACGCCCGCGCGCACGAAGGCTTTGATCTGCCGCTCGATACCGGCGCTCGATAATTCACGCGGCTTGAATGGCGTGATGGGGGATTTGATTGCGCTTGGTGCAACTGATAGTGGCGAGTACCCATAGCGCCCCGCGTGCAAAATTTGTAACGCGATTTTGCCGCCGGCCTGGTGCACGGCATCGGTGATGACACGATGTTTTTTTGCCGCGCCAGACGACGATAAACGCGAGCCAAATGGTGTGAGCCAGCCGACGATATTCGGTGCGAATCCGCCCGTCACAATCAAGCCAACCCCACCGCGCGCACGCTCGGCAAAGTACGCAGCCAGCTTGGGAAAATCTTTGGCTTTATCTTCAAGCCCGGTGTGCATCGAGCCCATCAGTACACGGTTTTTTAGGATGGTAAAACCGAGATCAAGCGGGGCAAGCAGATTGGGGTAATGTGATGACACGTGATGCTCCCTTAGGGGCTGCGGAATATCCACAAAACAAAGCGGCCACCTGATTAACCGGCAGCCGCTTATTGATTAAACTTTATAAAGTCTATAAAACCGATTTCAGCAACTTACCCATATCGGCCGGGTTCTTGGTAACTTTAATGCCGCACTCTTCCATTACCGCCAGTTTTTCCTGCGCGGTGCCTTTACCACCGGAAATAATCGCGCCTGCATGACCCATGCGTTTGCCGGGAGGCGCAGTCACACCGGCGATAAAACCGACTACCGGTTTTTTCATATTGTCTTTCATCCAGCGCGCGCAGGTTTCCTCATCATCGCCGCCGATTTCGCCGACCATGATCACGGCATCGGTTTCATCATCATCGTTAAACATTTTCATGACATCGAGATGCTTCAAACCATTCACTGGATCGCCACCAATGCCGACACAGGTGGATTGTCCCAGACCCAAATCCATTAACTGGCCAACCGCTTCATAGGTCAGCGTGCCAGAGCGTGAAACCACACCAATGCGACCTTTTTTATGGATATGGCCGGGCATGATGCCGATTTTTAATTCTTCAGGTGTGATCACACCAGGGCAATTGGGCCCCAATAAAATCGTGCTCTTACCTTGCATTTTGTAGCGGGTTTTAATCATGTCGCGAACCGGAATACCCTCGGTGATGCAGATGACCAATTCCAGACCCGCTTCTACCGCTTCATCAATGGCTGCTGCTGCAAACGGCGGCGGCACGTAGATAACTGATGCGGTGGCACCGGTTTGTTTAACCGCTTCGGCGACTGTTTCAAATATCGGAATGCCTTCGTAGGATTGGCCACCTTTTTTAGGCGTAACACCGGCGACAAAACAGTTGGCGCCGTTTGCATATTCCTTGCACATTCTGGTGTGGAACATGCCGGTCTTGCCGGTGATGCCCTGGGTAATTACTTTGGTATTTTTGTTGATCAGAATGCTCATTATTTTGTTCCTTTTGCAGCGGCAACAACGCGCTCAGCCGCTTCTGCCATATTGTTCGCCGAAATAATAGGCAGGCCAGAATCTTTTAGAATTTGGCGACCCAGCTCTTCATTGGTGCCCTTCATGCGCACCACCAGCGGCACGGAAAGTTTGACTTCGCGGGCAGCCGCGATGACGCCATTGGCAATCACATCGCACTTCATGATGCCACCAAAAATATTGACAAGAATCGCCTTGAGATGCGGATTTTTCAACATGATCTTGAAGGCTTCGGTCACTTTTTCGGTGGTGGCACCGCCGCCCACATCGAGAAAATTGGCAGGCGAGCCGCCGTAAAGTTTGATCACATCCATGGTGGCCATGGCCAAGCCCGCGCCATTGACCAAACAGCCAATATCACCATCGAGCGAGATATAGGCCAAATCAAATTTTGATGCTTCAATTTCGGCTGGATCTTCTTCATCCAGATCGCGCATCTCGACAATTTCAGGATGGCGGTATAGCGCGTTGGAGTCGAAATTCAATTTTGCATCCAGCGCCAGTACTTTGTTGTCACCGGTGTAAATCAGCGGATTAATTTCGGCGAGCGAGCAATCGATTTCATCAAACGCCTTATAAAGCGATTGCATGAAAGCGCGTGCTTGCGGCACAGCCACATCCGGCACACCAATTTTGCGCGCCATGTCGTCGCCAGCGGCATCGGTCAAACCGGTACCGGGATCGATCGATACTTTAAAAATTTTCTCGGGCGTGTGCTCGGCCACATGCTCAATATCCATGCCGCCTTCGGATGAACACATCAAGGTCACACGCTGGGTGGCGCGGTCCACCACCATGCCAACGTAGAGCTCTTTTTTAATATCCGCGCCCTCTTCCACCAACAAACGCTTGACCAGGCGACCTTCGGGGCCGGTTTGATGGGTAACCAGCGTCATGCCGAGAATTTTGCTGGCGTAATCGCGCACTTCATCAATCGATTTGGCGACTTTCACGCCACCGCCTTTACCGCGACCGCCGGCGTGTATTTGGGCTTTTACCACCCAGACCTTGCCGCCTAGTGTTTCAGCGGCTTTAACCGCCTCATCAACCGAAAAACAGGGGATGCCGCGCGGCGTGGCGACACCATATTTTCGCAAAATTTCTTTGCCTTGATATTCATGGACGTTCATGAGGAGACTTTCTGGTTGATATGGCGAGGGTGAGGGTGCGCTGACTTTTATAACGAAATTTTTATTTAGCGATTATTTTACCAGCCGAGCGGGCTTTGGATACGATTCTGTGCGTTTTAACGGCCGCCTAGGTTTTATGCCATTGCGGATAGAAGCGGGCCACCGCGGGGGCATCGAGCGCCAGCGCATGACATTTATCGAGCTGAAAAGGGAGCGCCTCCGAGTCCTGCGGAATATGGCCGGCAACCGTCTGGAACGCGGTGGTGGCAACGATCCCGATCAGGTCCGTGATATGCGTACAGCCGCGGGTACCAGCAAATAGTTTTCTGACTTGGCCCGAAAATCCGGGGCGAATCGCCAAGCCGATTAGTTTTTTATATTCAGGGGCGATTTGTTCGCAATAGCCTTCATAAGGCACGGCTTCGGATGAGGCTTCCGCATCTACAATGGTTAGGGTACGGTCGATGGTAATACGCAGCCACATCGAATGGACCGGCTCACCGGCGAGCCTGACGCCGCTTTGCAACTTGAAATCGATGGCTTTGGTGTCTTGCAAATGGCCTTCGATATCAAAATTGCCATCGTCACGCGAATAGCCGTGAACGGAAATTTGTCGATGGTGGACCGGGGAACGTGACACTGTTGGTGCGGAAAGAGGCATAGGAAATGTTGCGGTGCAAAAAACCTATTATATAGGCAAAAAAAAGCGCCCAGTCTAGCCAATTTTTCGGTAGGTTTGACTCAGTCGCCGACCAGCCTTGAGCGCCTGAGACCAAGTGAAAAAACTGTGATTGTTGCAGTGCACCCCTAAGGGGGCATTCGTGTGGACGTGGCACCTGTACTTGTTCAATCGCATCAACCGTAGATTTCCTTGCGCTCGCCTATTTCAACTACGAGGACGCTCAAAATGTCATCACGAATGGCGCAAATGATTCGATAGTCGCCGACACGATAGCGCCAATACGCTCCTAGCAACGGACCGGTCAGGGCTTTCCCGATACCGCGAGGATCTCCGCTGCCAGCGACACGCGCGTCCATAAAATCGAGGACGCGTTTTGCAGCTTGTCTGTCGAGTTTACGAAGTTGTTTTGCCGCGGTTTCGGAATAATCAATCGTCCAGGCCAAGTTGCTTCCTTATCTGCCCGGCCGAATGAACTTTTTCGTCACCTTTTTTGATGCGTTCCATCGTTGCTGAGGCAAGATAATAATCCTCCAGATCTTCCAGCCCGCTTGAAACCAATTCGCGCAGATAGTAGGCCTTGGTACGACCAGTCCTTGCAGCCAATTGCTCTAATCTTTGTTCAGTTTCCGGGTCAAGGCGGATTGAAGTTACCATGCTATTCCCCTTAGTGAATACATGTAGTCAATGTATCACAACTGTGGAAATAGAGCAATCGATCGCCAAATAGTTTGCGACCGATGCCCTAACAGTCAGTGCGTGAATACTTCCCCCGACTAGCAAATTGTTTGTGCAAAAAGTCGCAACGACTGTCCCAGTCGACCCATTGCGGACATGGCGACTGCCCGAAAGCGGTCTTTTGACGTTCAATTTCCTCGGCCTTGGCCCAAGTGCTGTCGACACCGACTCTTAATTCAACAGATGCGATTCTGCGTGCAGTAAGCAGCGTTGCTTTTTGCAGAATCGGCGTATAACTGTTGTGATGCGCTATCCGCACTAACGGCCGCGGGAACTGCCAAACCTATTCGCGTTGTAATAGAGGCCCTCAATGAACCCAGTTGATCGCGAACTTGCCAATTTTGAACCTGCAACGAGCGCGTCTGATTACATCACCAGTCTGAAACATCAAGCCGCATTGCTCAGGGTAGGGGTGCTACAGACCGCAATCTTCAATAGCGCGCTTTTCTCTTGCATCGCCACCGACGCGGCGGGCACTATTCAAATTTTTAACGTTGGCGCAGAACGGATGCTCGGGTATGCGGCACTTGATGTTCTCAACGAGACCACACCTGCCGATATTTGTGATCGGCAAGAGTTAGTCGCAAGGGCTGCAGCGTTAAGCCTTGAACTGGATACCCCGATTACAGCGGGGTTTGAAGCACTTGTGATCAAAGCCAGCGCTGGAATTGAAGATATTTACGAGCTGACTTTCGTCCGAAAGGACGGCAGCAGGTTTCCAGCGATTGTATCCGTCACTGCATTGCGCGATGCGCAGGACGCGATTATCGGCTTTTTGCTGATTAGTACCAATAACACCGGGCGTTGGCACGCGCAGGCACCGCTAACTGCGGCGATCCCATTTCGCGATGTTCCTCTCAATCGGCCCGCCTGGTGGCAATTGGCGAAGCAGGCAATATCCAGAAGGGCACTACCAAAGGCGAAAGACATACTGATTTGGCCAGACGGCTTTTGGTGCTTTCGCGAGGAATTTCGTAGCGAATTTTTACGCGACAACAGCTACCGAGTGGTTCCTTGCGGGTCTGCCGAATGGGCACTGATGTGAAGTCGTCGACAAGGACGGCTATCGCTTTCCACACAAGTTTTAAACCACCATCGCCGAAACACTAGGGATCGGAGTCAAATTTTTTTCATTCGATTCGGTGGATCAAACTATGAAATCAGAGAGCAGTCGCGATGCGCCGCTTTTGGCCGCTTCCCACTGTCCAGCGCGACTACCGAACTTTGCTCAGGCAATCTGCCATGCGCGTTTGCCAACCCGCACCTGTTGCTTTCCATCGGTCGATGACATCAGAGGGCAGCCGCAAGGAGATGAGTTTGCGCGGGTTAGTTGACACAGGCCTGCCGCCCTTATTGACCTTCGCGCGCGCCAACATTTCTTCCGTCAGCTCGGGAAGTTCTTCATATTCTTTTGCCTTGACCAAGTGCGCGTCCAAGCGCGCAAGATCAGACTTCGAGGAGCGGCGCGATGCGCTTTTGTTCACGTTCATTTGCTTTCCTCATACTGAAGATGTGACGAACCGCGCCACGCGGCGTGTAGCCAACAACCACCATTCTGCCTTCCAAAAGGCCAAAACAGATGATGCGGGATTCACCATAGTTCTTGCGAAGATCGTCAATCTCAACCGTGATGCCTTCAAAGACTATTTCAGCGTCAGCGAAATCAAGCCCTCGGTCAGCCAGCGTCCTATCGCGTTTGATAGGGTCGAAGGTGATTTTCACCGGGTTATTGTATATACAATAACTTAGCTACGCAAGCGAGA
>JAYVEV010000100.1:0-3248 GCA_043773745.1 Burkholderiales bacterium
GACGGCAAACGCATCGACTATAAATTAGTACGTCGTCGCGGCCGTCGCGGGGTTGGCTTGAAAGTTGATGGCACCGGCATGACTGTGGCGGCGTCGCTGACAACACCGATTAGCACGATTGAAGATATGATCGGCAAGAATGGGCATTGGGTCCTGAAAAAACTGGGCGAATGGTCCCACCGAAAAATTACCCCGCAATGTTGGGAAACCGGCACGACGATTTTTTATTTAGGTGAGCCGCTGACGTTGATGATTGATGCCGGTGCCAGCAAGGCAAAAGTGGAGCAGGCGCAGATGCACCTGTTTGTCCAGGTCAAAGCGGCACTTCACGATAGCGCCGCCATTGCAGAACAAGCCGAACGCGCGGTGGTGGACTGGCTCAAAAAACAAGCCCTACCGCACTTGGCGCAGCGCGCTTTTTTTTATTCGAGGCTGCATAATTTAACGCCGCCACGGGTATTTTTATCGAGCGCCAATAACCGCTGGGGCAGCTGTAATTCACGACGCGAGATTCGTTTTTCATGGCGCCTGATGAAAGCCCGTCCCGCGTTGGTTGATTACGTGGTTTGTCATGAGCTTGCGCATTTACGGCAGATGAACCACTCGGCCGCGTTCTGGCAAGAGGTCGAGCGGATGTGTCCGGATTACATCGCGCTCAAAAACGAACTGGATCAAAATGACCACCGCTTCCGCGCGTTTTGAATAAAATTATTTAAGGAATAACCATGCGTCTTCTTCACACCATGCTTCGCGTCGGCGATCTGGAAAAATCCATTGCCTTCTACACCGATGTACTCGGCATGAAGCTATTGCGCCGTCGCGATTACCCTGATGGAAAGTTTACGCTGGCTTTTCTCGGCTATGGCGATGAATCTGACAATGCGGTGATCGAGCTTACCCACAATTGGGAAACCAAACGCTATGATATCGGCACTGGTTACGGCCATATTGCAGTGGGCTTGCCTGATATTTACGCGGCGTGCGCCGAGGTCAAGGCCAAAGGTGGCAAAGTCACGCGTGAACCGGGCCCGATGAAATTTGGCGGCAGCCAGATTGCGTTTATTGAGGATCCGGACGGTTATAAGGTTGAGTTTATTCAGGTGGCAGGCCGTTCCTAAATCCATAGACAAATATTTCATAACCTAAAAAGGCACATCGAGAGTGATATCTGTGTCGATCAGCGAACAGTGCTTTGGGCTAGCGTCGCCTATAGGTTTGCACGCAAGCCGGTCGGATTAGCAAGGGGAACGCGCAGGCAAGTGTTCACATGAGTGATTCTTCAAGCAAGCACTCCAATCCCATGCTTTTCGACGACATGCAGTAATTTCAGAGCCATGCCGCTAGGCCGTTTTTGACCTGTTTCCCACTTTTGTACAGTGGATTCACTGGTGTTGAGATAGCGGGCGAAGACAGTCTGGCTGACGTGGACATGTTCACGGATTCGTTTGATGTCTTCGGCTGCTAATTCAGATGTTGGCTCTAGGCAGAGAACATCGTATTGACGCATGGTAGTTTTGCCAATAACGCCTGCGCGATGAAGTCCTTTTGCCGCGCTATGAACTGCCGCAAAAGCATCGGTTTTCGGTTTGGCAGTTGCAGCTTTAGCAGTCATGGCAAATCTCCAATAAATCCGTGTCTTTCAATAGTTGAACTATTTCAGAAGCGGTCGCACGGGCATAATCTTTTGCCAGTTTCTTGAACCCGGTTAGTTCGTCCGGCGTTATGTTTTCGCGGTCTTTTTTAGCGTATAAGTACGCAAATATCCAATGTCGACTAGCCTTAGCCAAAACAATTGAGCGGTACATATTGTCGTTCAATCGCTTTTTGTACACGCCACCACCAAGATTATCTGCCTGTCCTTGCATGACTTGACGAATCGCACTACAAAGCTCGCTGTCCGTAATTTTTGCCTTTCGTGCTTCCTTCGAGAACCATCCGGTTTTGAACACCCGTGACGCCTCTTTGGTCTTTACCTCGGTGCTTTTGCGTACTTTTTTAAGCACGCCATAATGTAGCACTGGGTGCAACATATATCAAGCGGGTGAATTGAATGGAAGCCGCTTGACGATGTTGGGCAGGGAGTGAACCCCTAAATCCGTCGCCCATATTAAACGCGAAGTGTCCGCCCCTATTGCTGTTTAGAGCATAAATGCTCGAAGAGCTCCGTCCCGCCTAGAGTTTTAATTTTTTAAGTGGGGATGCTGGCATCTGCCAGACGAAGAAATTCGGCCAGCGATAATGTTTCTGCACGGCGCTTGGGATCGATGCCGAGCGCCTCAATTGCTGCCGCGGACATAAACGGTTTTAAGGTGTTGCTCAAGGTCTTGCGACGTTGCCCAAACCCGGCGGTCACGATAGCGGTGAAGTGCGCATCATCTTTTGCACGTTGACGGCTTGTCGGTAACGGCACCATGCGCACGATGGCGGAATTTACTTTTGGCGGTGGTGTAAATGCGCCCGGCGGCACATCGAACAGCCGCTTCATCGCAAAGCGATATTGCAACATCACCGACAGCCTGCCATAGGCTTCGGTATCGGGCGCGGCGACCATACGATCGACCACTTCTTTTTGCAGCATGAAGGTCGCATCAAGCAGCGCAGCTTCATAATCCGCCAAGTGAAATAAAAACGGTGTGGAGATGTTGTAGGGCAAATTACCCACGCAGCGAAAACGTGGGCCAAGCGGCGCGAAATCAAAATCCAACACGTCAGCTTCATGCAGCGTGAATTGCGCAGCCGGAAAGCGGCTGCGCAAGGCCGCCGCGAGATCACGATCAATTTCCACCGCGTGCAAGTGATTCAATTTTTCAATCAATGGCGCAGTGAGTGCGCCGGGACCGGGACCGATTTCGATCATCACATCGTCCGGCTTCGGCGCGATCGCATTGACGATGCGTTCGATGTAATGACGATCGGTCAGGAAGTGCTGGCCGAATTTTTTCTTGGCTTTGGGTAGCATGCTATTTCAGTTATGTCTGCTAATTCAGCTTTGCTGGCGTGCGCTGCCGGGCCAGATCAGCCGCCAGCTGAATGGCGGCTTTCATACTGCCAACATCAATCCCTGGCTTTCCCGCCAAATCAAGTGCGGTGCCGTGGTCAACGGAGGTGCGAATAATCGGCAAGCCTAACGTCACATTAACGCCCTCGCCAAAGCTCGCGTATTTGAGTACCGCCAATCCCTGATCGTGATACATGGCAAGTACTGCGTCAGCGTGCTGTAGATGCTGCGGTGTGAACAAAGTATCTGC
>JAYVEV010000101.1:0-24431 GCA_043773745.1 Burkholderiales bacterium
GTGGCGAGCCTGACCCTCGGCACTTCAACTACTTCGCTGTGGCTGCTTCGTTCCCGACCTGACCAGATTCACAAAGGCTGAATGCGAGGAGACCCGCCACTTTCAATTTTAGCTTAATTCGTAGCGTTTATACGCTGGCGATGGCGCATGTACGAAATCCGCAAAACATATCAGCACGATTCGGCGTATAGAAATTCCGATATTGCGGATATTTCATTCGCGCATGCGTGGCAAACGATGCCCCTTTGAGCACTTGGTGCGAATGAAACCACGGCTCCGAATATTCTGCATAGACACCCCGCTTAAAGCCCTGATAAGGCGTAAATGGCGAAGCGGTCCATTCCCAAACATCGCCTACGCTGGCCCAAAACTCAGTCGAATGGATGGCGGCAAACTCCCACTCATCCTCGGTCGGCAGACGGCGATTCGCAGCCCGGCAATATGCCTCAGCTTCGAAAAAATTAACGTGCATCGCCGCAAACACATTGCCGCTTGGTTTCGATACAAGCGTCTTTGAGGTGCTTACCTCCGTGCGCCAGACATTGCCTGCGGACGACCAATAATTTGCATTTTGATATTCTACGCTCTCGCGAAACGCTGCAAATTGCTCCGCTGTAACAGGCTGTGACGAAATAGAAAACGGTTTCACTGCGGTTAACAGTGGCGGGGATTCATTGTCGAAATGAAAACTGCGCGCGCCATTCTGACCGAGCACGATATTGCCGCCCGAAAAAGAAATATCATGTGCATCCGCAAAATGCGCCCTGGGTTGTGGCACAAAATCTGGTATTGGCAAAGCAAGGGCAGCAAGCGTCATCACCAAAGCCTCTTGATGCATATCTTCATGGGCCAACACGAGTTGAACATGGCGGTTATGCAGCGCCGTTGCGCCTTCAAGCTCAATGACTTCGCACAGCCGTTCCAATACACACTGCATATAATCCATGGTGATATCGCGAGACGGATAGTTATTCGTCCAACGATCGCGGTGCGTAACAGTATTTGAATTAAACAATTCATCTGCGAATATTCGGCACGAAGGGAGAAAACTACCGCTTTCACTTAGCGAGGACTGTCGCAACGAAAAATATTCCTGGAACCATCCAATATGTCCCAGCTCCCAAAGCGGCGGATTAATATTGGTTGCATAGGGAACGACTAAAGGCGTCCACAACGCATCTGGTAAATCTGCATAAAGGGCGAGCGTATAATTTCGCTGAGCTTTCAGGGCTGTGAGCATTTCAGCCAAATCTATTGGAGCGCTATCCATTTTCCGCCTCAAACCTCCTCTTTAACATCGTTGCGCGCATCAAACCTATCGTGCCCAAACATCAAAAAACAATTGAGATTGCAACGCCCTATCAAGCCGACGCCAATAACGGTAACTGGCGCACGGCGCATCGTTGGCAATCATTGTTATCCCGCGATTATCGAGTCATTGTACAAGCTGATAAGCAAGTCGCCCACACCGACAACACATCAACAACCGACTTGCTGATTGCGTTGCATGCCCGTCGCAGTGCAAGCATTATCCGGCAATTTCGCGAGGCACATAATGACAAACCTATTCTTGTGGTTCTCACCGGAACTGATCTTTACAAAGATTTGCCGCACGATACTGATGCACAAGAATCATTGAGGATCGCCGATGCGCTCATCGTGCTGCAAGAAGATGCCATTCAATACATCCCGCTACAGCACCGTAAAAAAACTCATGTTGTTTTTCAATCTGCCAAACCGCTTTTACCCGCCATCAAACCAAAAGGCAAACTGAATTGTGTAGCGGTCGGACATCTGCGCGCCGAGAAAGATCCTGCAACCTTGTTGCGTACGTTTGATCATCTGCCGGTGGATGCACCGTTGCATATTTTACATATAGGCGCACCGCTAGACTCTAATCTGGCTGAGGCTTCCCAAGCAAAAATGGCTGAAGATGCCCGCTACCATTGGGTCGGCGGACTTCCCCATGGCCTCACTCGTGCCGCCATCAAACGTTCGCACTTGCTGCTGCATCCCTCAGTTATGGAGGGCGGTGCTAATGTGATTGTCGAAGCTATCCTCTCGGGAACCCCCGTATTAGCTTCGGAAATGTCCGGCAATATTGGCATGTTGGGAAAAGATTACGCGGGCTATTTTCCGGTGGGCAACGCCCAGGCACTTGCCGCGCTGCTGCAAAAATGTATGCACGATGCCAATTTTTTATTGCGCCTCAACATCGCGTGCCAAGCACGTGCAAAATTATTTTTGCCTATGGCTGAACGTGATGCTCTTAAAAACATCATAGATCCATTGATTCGCGATAATTAGCGCATAACCCAATTCAAACACAATCCACGCCACGTTTTAGAACCTGGCACATAGAAAAATGATTGAAACCGAAGTGGCATTGTGCGCGTAGAATATTTTCAGTTTATTAATTGCCTTTTTTGGAGAGCCCCATGAATGCCCCGTCTGAAATCAAAAATATTCCCCGCTTAACTTCCCTTTCTCACGGCGGTGGTTGTGGTTGCAAAATTGCCCCGGCAATCTTGCAACAGATTATTTCCAAATCGGGCAATCCATTGATCCCCAAAGAATTACTGGTGGGCATTGAAACTTCCGATGACGCTGCCGTGTATCAAATTAACGAGACCCAGGCGATCGTGGCCACCACGGATTTTTTCATGCCAATTGTTGACGACCCGTATGACTTTGGGCGTATCGCCGCCACCAACGCGATCTCAGATGTTTATGCCATGGGCGGCACCCCCCTGTTTGCGCTTGCGCTGGTTGGCATGCCGATCAATACATTGCCGCTGGATCAAATCAAGCTGATTCTCGATGGTGGTGAGGCTGTTTGTCGCGAGGCGGGCATCCCGATTGCGGGCGGTCATACGATAGATTCAGTCGAGGCCATTTATGGCTTAGTGGCGATTGGTATCGTCAACCCCAAAAATTTGAAGCGTAATGCTGGCGCAAAACCAGGTGATAAATTAATTCTGAGTAAGCCCATCGGTGTTGGCGTCCTATCAGCGGCACTCAAAAAAGAGCAACTCAGCGCTGAAGGCTATGCCGCCATGATCGCATCCACCACCAAGCTGAACAAGCCCGGCATTCAGCTCGGCACCTTGCCCGGCGTACGCGCGCTGACAGATGTAACGGGCTTCGCACTGCTTGGCCATTTGCTAGAGCTTTGCCGTGGCTCAAAAACCGGCGCAACCATTGACTTCGACAAGCTGCCGCTGATCCCCGGAGTGCTACAAATGGCGAAGGATGGTTTTGTAACCGGCGCATCCGGCCGCAATTGGGACGGCTACGGACATGATGTCAGCATAGATCAAAAATTTGGCAAAGAGCATCGTGATTTATTGACTGATCCGCAGACATCTGGTGGTTTATTAGTCGCCTGTGACCCGTCAATTGTTGACGAAGTTCTGGCGATTTTCAGAGCGGATGGATTTGATCATGCGGCTGTTATCGGTGAAGTAACCGAAGGCTCAGCAAGGGTGACTGTTCGATAGATGACAGCGTAAGGATTCGGGTTACTAAGCGACTCTTTGCTGGAAGACAAAGATGATTCATGGAAGAAAACATTGAATTCACGAGGATCGCATGGCACAACAACCCACATCCCATCCTGCATCAACAAGGCCTGCAGCGGTTGACGCACTAGACAGGCTACAACAACCATTGCTGTCCCGGTTTTTGTCGGTGCGTGCCAAGACGGCTGAACTCGTCGCACCGCTCAGCAATGAAGATGCCAGCCTGCAGTCAATGCCAGACGCGAGTCCGGCAAAATGGCATCTCGCGCATACCAGTTGGTTTTTTGAAACCTTCATTCTCGAAAAATTTCAGCTACACTTTCAGCCATTTCATTCATCGTTTAAGGTCTTGTTCAACTCTTACTACAACGGGGTTGGTGATAAACATCCACGAGCCGAGCGTGGCCTGATTTCGCGGCCGGATTTATCAACCGTGCTGGCTTACCGCGACTCCGTCACCGAACGTATGGCCGAACTTATCTCAAGTCTGGGTAATAAAGAGCCGGAAACTGAATTGACCAACCTGATATGGCTGGGTTGCAACCACGAGCAACAGCATCAGGAATTGATTCTCACCGACATCAAACATTTATTCTCAAAAAACCCTCTAAAGCCCGCATACCAAAAACGTTGGCCACTGACGCCGATTGAAGGGCGCAAACCACGCTGGCATCGATATGAAGCTGACCTGGTTGAAATAGGACATAAAGGCAGCCATTTCGCATTCGACAATGAGACCCCGCGTCACCGGGTATTTTTAGAAGCATTTGAACTCGCCTCGCATCCCGTCACGCATGGCGACTTTGCTGCCTTTATCGCTGATGGCGGCTACCGTCGCCCCGAGCTTTGGTTATCGATGGGTTGGGATTGGGTGAATGCGCAAGATATCGCGGCACCGATGTATTGGGAGCTACAGGATGGCAAATGGCTGACCTTCACACTACACGGCATGGTCGATATTGATGTCAACACGCCCATTTGCCATGTGAATTTTTTTGAAGCGGATGCGTATGCAAGGTGGCGCGGTGCCCGGCTACCCACGGAAGCAGAATGGGAACATGCGGCGTCCAAGGTTGCCACTACGGGTAACTTTCAGGAAAGCCGTGCTCTACATCCACTGGCCATGCGCGAAGAAACGACACCAGAACACCCGCAACAGTTGTTCGGTGATGTTTGGGAATGGACATCCAGCGCCTATCTCGGTTATCCGGGGTACGTGGCCGAAGCAGGTGCAGTCGGCGAATACAACGGAAAATTTATGTGTAATCAATTTGTGTTGCGCGGTGGCTCCTGTGTAACGCCACAGCAGCACATTCGAGCCACCTACCGGAACTTTTTTCCGCCTGATGCGCGTTGGCAATTTAGCGGTTTGCGGCTGGCCAAAAATATCGACAAGGCTGACCAATGAGCGCACAAGTCATGGAGGCCATCAAGCTTTACGCCGAGCTTGCGCCCACCTACGATGATGAAACCCGCTTTATTACCGAGATCCGTCGGCAAGCCATTGAAGCACTGAACCTGCAGCCCGGCGAAACGGTGCTTGATGCCGGCTGCGGCACTGGTTGGTGCATCCCGATGTTGGCCGAAAAAGTGGGGCCAACGGGGGCAGTAATCGGCTTCGAGCCCTCCCCCGATATGCTCGGGATTGCTAGACAGCGCGCACGCGACAAAGGCTTATCTCAAGTAACCTTGCAGCACGCCTGCGGAGAAACCGCTGTATTAACCACACCACCCGACGCAATTCTATTCAGCTATACACACGACCTCATCCGTTCACGTGTGTCGCTTGAAAACCTGTTTCGCCAAGCCAAACCCAGCACCCGCATCGTGGCTGCCAGCACCAAACTTTTTCCTGCATGGTTTTTTATCGGCAACTGGTATTTGCGCTATACCCATCGCGTGACGATTACCAATTTTGACAGCTTTGATAAGCCGTGGACGCTGCTAGCGCAGTTTTGTTCAGAACACAGCGTAAAAATAACAGTGCCGGGAAGCCGATATATTTTTTCGGGGGTATTGAAGTAGCGGCAATAATTTTTAGAAATTTAAGCGTTGCATTTGTTGAAGCGCTCATCACACCGCATAAAACACCCAAAACGCCCGCTCGGTATTGGTCCATACCTGCACATCAGCAAAGCCCGCTTCGCGCAAAATCGCTGCGAATTCATGCTCGTCGTATTTATACGAGTTTTCGGAATGGATGCGTTCGCCCGCTTTGTAGATGTGGGCAACGCCATCAATTTGCACCGTTTGTGTCTCTATTGCCTCAAGATGCATTTCAATACGTCCCAGCACCTCGTTGTACTGGCCTACATGACGCCATTTTTTCTCATCAAAATCGCTGCCAATCACCCGGTTGATATGGCGCAGCGCGTTCAGGTTGAACGCCGCCGTCACCCCGAGTGCATCTGCATACGCCGCATCAAGCTGAGCCTTGTCTTTCTTGGCATCAACACCAATCAGCAGGCCACCCGTTGCGTACTGCCGCATCTGCTTGAGGAATCGAACTGCTGACTTCGGCGTGAAATTACCGATGCTCGAACCGGGATAAAACAGGGTCACTCGGCCATCAAGCAAGCCGTCTGGAATAACCAAATTTTCGGAAAAATCCGTGGCCAGTCCGAGCATTTCGGTATCGGGAAATTCCGGCCCCATGGCTGCCAGCGCAGTTGCAATGGAAGGGGCGGCAATATCTATCGCGAGGTATCGGGCCGGTTCAATAAAGGGCAACCAGCTTAGCGCCTTACAGCAGTCACCAGCACCAACATCCACAAAGGTATCCACCTTTCCCATCGCCCGGGCAATCTCACCGCGATTGGCCTGGAAAATAGCGCGTTCGGTGCGTGTTGGATAATACTCATCCAGTTGGCAAATTGCCGCGTATATTGCACACCCCAATTCATCATAAAAATACTTTGGCTCAATAGTCGCCGGCGTCGCGCGTAAACCTTTTATTAACCTTGCACGCTCGGCAATCTCATCAATTTTTAATTGGTCAACTATGCGAAAGGGTTGGTGTGCCGCTTGAGGTGAATGCTGTGATTGAGCCATCGTTTTAGTTTTCATTTGAGACGAGAGGATTTCGGCAAATTGAGGCGAATTAAACCATCAAGAGTGTAGCGTTTTTTTTCAATCTACAATACGATCTCATTTCGAATCCGGTTTCAATTCCTTACGGCTCGATTAAATTTATAACCGTCCTAAACCGATTTTCCTTTCCAGGAGTTTTCCATGCTTATCCCAAGCCGTTCACGCACATTAAAAACCCTGCTTGCTGGTTTTGCCGCCTTTTTTATACTGGCTGCCCAAGCTGAGACCACGCTCAAAGTCTCGGCTATTCCTGATGAAAACCCAACTGAATTACAGCGAAAATTCGCGCCTCTTGGAAAATATCTGGAAAGTAAAATTGGCATGAAGGTGGAATTCACACCTGTATCTGACTACGCAGCAACCGTCGAAGGATTGGCCGCGAAAAAAATTGATATGGTTTGGTATGGCGGCTTCACCTTTGTACAGGCCTACATCAAGACCAATAAAACAGCGATACCAATAGTTCAGCGGGAAGAAGACGAAAAATTCCGCTCGGTCTTTATTACCCAAACAGGGTCCAGTATCAACAGTCTCAAAGACCTGAAAGACAAAACATTTACTTTTGGCGCTCCCTCCTCAACCTCAGGCCATTTGATGCCGCGTTCGTTCCTGCTCAAGGAAGGCCTTGATCCTGACAAAACATTCAAGCGACTGGCATTTTCGGGCGCGCATGATGCAACCGCACTGCAAGTTGCGGGCGGCAAAGTTGATGCAGGCGCATTGAATATTTCAGTTTACGAAAAAATGCTCGCGGAAAAGAAACTAGACGGGAAACAGGTGCGCGTGTTCTACACGACACCGCCGTACTATGACTACAACTGGACGGTGCGCGGTGATCTTGATCCTGCATTGATCAAAAAAATTACTGATGCATTCCTGGCACTCGACGCAAAAAATCCTGCAGATGCTGAAATTTTGCAGTTGCAGCGTGCCACGCGATATATCCCCACCAAAGCCGCGAATTACAAAGGTATTGAAGAGGCCGCCCAATCCGCAGGGCTGCTGAAATAAACAATACTTCCTACTCGGGCATAGCGCACGCATAGCAGCTTCGGCAATTCCCTCAAGGGAGTTGTCGCGGCTGCTGCGCGCACTTTCCATCATATGACTATCTCGCTTGAAAATCTCACTGTACAACTCGGTCGTGGCGACGATACCCGCACGGTTCTTGACAATATATCGTTGAGGCTAGCCGCGGGCGAGCAGGTTGCGATCATCGGGCCGTCAGGTGCGGGCAAAACTACCCTGTTGCATACCCTTGCATGTGCAATAAAACCTGCCAGCGGCATGCTATCGGTACAGGGTGAAACGCCGTGGACCCTTTCAAAATCGGTGTTGCATCAATTGCGTAGCCGTATTTTTCTAGCACCACAATCGCCCCCATTGCCGCCTCGGCAGCGGGTGGTCAACGCGGTGTTGGCCGGGCGGCTGGCGAATATCGGTATTGTGGAATCCCTCATATCACTCTACAAACCCAAGAAAGCCGCGCTGGCGTTTGAAGCACTCGCCCGATTCAGGCTGGAAGACAAGCTTTGGCTACGATGTGATCGGCTATCCGGGGGGGAGCGTCAACGTGTTGGCCTGGCGCGCATGATGGTGTCAACTGCGCCTTTGATTCTGCTCGACGAGCCCGTCTCAGCACTTGATCCTGCCTTGGGCATATCAGCACTTAAAACCATTCAGGATGAAGCAAGTGTGCGCAACGCCACCTTGGTGGTCAGCCTCCATGATGTGCAACTGGCCCGTGCGCGTTTCGCCAGACTGATTGGCCTAAAAGCAGGACACATTCATTTTGATCTACCGGCCAATGCAGTTGATGAGACAACCCTCGCTGATCTTTACGGTGCTGAATTTGAAGAAGCGGCAGGCATCGTACAACCCAGTCTCAGCGCTTTGGTTGACTTGCCTGCCGAAATCTCGGTGCCTGCCTCGACACGTTGTTTTTGATGACCCCCAAAAGTCGTCTTTCATCAATGCCTGATCCCGCCTGGCATGAGCGGCTAATCTCCACATGGCTGCTGGCATTGGCGATTCTTGGCTGCCTGGTCGTCACCGAATTCAAGCCATGGACGCTGCTGGACGAATCCAGCCTGAGGGCAACGCGTCAATTTCTGGCTTCATTTTTTCCGCCCGCGCATGATGCAGAGTTTTTAAAATTAATGCTGGTTTCAACTTGGCAGACCATTGCGGTCGCCACAGCGGGCGTAACTCTGGCATTGGTGTTTGCCGTGCCGCTAGCTTTGATCGCCACCCGCACTTTATCGATTTCGCGTATCGGCCATGGTCATATTGCTTGGCTGCCGAAGCTCATTCGAAATATGGTGCGCGGTCTGCTGATTGTGTTGCGCAGCATTCCCGAGCTAGTGTGGGGGCTCTTGTTCGTGCGCGCCATCGGCTTGGGCGATACTGCCGGGGTGCTAGCGATTGCCCTCACCTACTGCGGCATGATGGGAAAGGTTTTCTTGGAAATCATGGAATCCCAGGACGCCCGCTCAGCAGATGCACTATTGGTTAATGGTGCTTCGCGCAGTCAAGCATTCCTTTATGCGGCGCTACCCAGTTGCTTACCCGAGATGGTCTCCTACACGGTGTTTCGCTGGGAATGTGCGATTCGCTCGTCTGTTATTTTGGGCTTTGTGGGCGCGGGTGGATTAGGCCAGCAAATGGATCTCTCGATGCGCATGCTGGCCGGTGGGCAAGTCATCACGATGCTGGCAGCGTTTGTGGCACTAGTCTGGATAGCCGACGTCAGCAGCAGGCAGCTTCGCGCGTGGCTGGATTAAACGTGAATAAGACTTATAACCTGCCCCCACCGCCCCAACGCCGTGCCGGCTGGGTGCTGTTGGCCATTGCAGCATTGATCGTCGCCTCATTTGCCACCTTACGGGGAGAATGGCGCGGCCTGTTTTCGCTAGAATCTGTCGCGAAAATGCTGGACCTTTTCACCGGGTTTTTTCCGTTAGAAACAGACCTCAGATTTTTAACTAAAGTCGCTTGGGCCACCATTGAGACAGCGGCCATGTCATTTCTGGCCACGCTGCTCGCGCTAATTTTTGCGATAGGCATCGCGGTGCCTGCTGCCGGCATGAATGGCAACTGGTTGCGCCGCATTTCACGGGGCTTACTCAATTTTCTGCGCGCAGTACCTGAGCTGGTATGGGCCAGCATGCTAGTGATCGCGGCGGGCCTTGGGCCGTTTCCCGGCACCTTGGCGCTCGCATTTCATACAGCAGGGGTGCTCGGCCGCTTGATTGCCGATTCATTTGAAAATGCGCCGCAGGAACCCTATATTGCCATGCGACGTAATGGGGCCAGCGCCATCTCCGCTTTTGCTTATGGCACTTTGCCCGTTGTATTGCCCCAAATGGCGAGTTACACCTTGTATCGATGGGAAAACAACATCCGTGCCGCTGCGGTGCTGGGCGTTGTCGGTGCCGGTGGCTTGGGGCAACTGCTTTATTTCCACTTGAGCCTGCTGCAATATCACGACACCGGCACGGTGTTGGTGGCGATGATTTTGCTCGTCGCGCTAGTTGATGGATTGTCACACTTGATGCGTGATCGACTGGCCGGGTAATCGAGTCAGTGCAATGAGCCGGTTGGGTTACTCACTGGCATCAAATAAAAAGCGCCTCACTTGCATGAGGCGCTTTTTTTATTTTGGCGGAGGAGGCGGGATTCGAACCCGCGGTAGGCTATTAACCTACGTACGCTTTCCAGGCGTATGACTTAAACCGCTCATCCACCCCTCCGGATACTGGATAATCGCCACCCTGCAAATGCAACATGGCGAAGGGCGCGATGATAGCTGACTCGGCGCTTTTAGGCAAATCGGGCGCCGTTATTTCCGGGATAGCGCCAGCCAGCGGAAACCGAGAAGCTGCTTGGAAAACAGGAACAGCACCAGGAAAATCATGCCTATATGGACGGGGGTTAAGCCCAGCCACAACGGGATCGTACCGTCACGAGTCCACGCCTGAAAGATATTCAGCAGGTTGTAATACAAGAAAAATACAAAAACAGCCAAGATTAAATTCCACGATGCGCCCGAGCGCGGGTTGACTGAGGAAAGGGGAATTGCCATCAGCGCCAGCACCATCGCGGCAATCGGCAGCGCGATCCGCCAGTGCAATTCGGCAATATTATCGGGCGTGGGCTGGCTCAGAATTTGCATAACCGATAATGCTCGCGGCGATGGGTTATCGGCTGCCGCTTCTTTGGTTTCTACACGCAACATTTGTCGTTCAAAATCAACAATCTTGAAATCAAGCGCACTCGGCGTGCCTTCATAGCGGCGACCGTTGAGCAGAACCAAAAATTTATCGCCATTAGCTTCAATTTTCTGGAAGCCTTTTTCGGCGACTACTACACCAAATTTACCATTTTGATTGTATTGCACAAAGACATTGTTCACCACTACAGAATCGCCAGCGCTTTTATCAACGAAAAATACCCGGTTAGCACCACGCGCCTCGATAAAACTGCCCGGCGAAAGGCGTGACACATCATCGCGGCTTCGCAAAATACGCTGGTACTCCGAGCTTTGCGAAATGGCCCAAGGGGTTAATGCAAAACTGAGCAACGCCGTCACCAGCGTGATCGGGATGCCAAACCTCAGCACTGGCTTGACCCAAGCGGCAATTGATAAGCCGCTTGAAAACCAGACCTGCATTTCGCTGTCACGGTAGCTGCGCGACAGTGCCATCAGTACCGACACAAACAGCGCCAGCGCCAACAGCACCGGCAAATTTGAAATCAGCAAAAACCCGAGCAAGGCCGATACCGCCTCGGCGTCCTGGGTGCCACTGGCCACCTGCCCCAGCAATTTGACCATCGTAAAAACAATTAAAATGGCGACGAGTACACCCAATACCGACGACCCAACGGCGGTAAATTCACGGGTGAGACTACGCTGAAAAAGGGACAATATTGTTTACCGAAGCTAATAACGTGTGGAAAATAGGTAAGTGCGTAGCAATGACTATCGTCAATGAAGCATCAAAATATAGCGCATAAGTGTATTACTTTGACGGCAGCCCACGGAAACAGCGATAATTTAAGACTGGGCTGATTATTTTTACTCTGCCAATCAGCACAACAGCGTATTGGCAGCAGCCTTGCCTACAGCACTGCACATACAAACAACCCTGAAGGAGATACACGTGGAATTTAGCATAAAAGGTGGTGAGCTCTCGAAACTGAAGACGCACTGCGTAATGGTTGGTGTATTTGATTCAAAAAAACTAACCGCTCCCGCTGCGGCACTCGACAGCGCTGCGAAAGGCGCCATTAAGTCGGCCGTTGCCTCAGGCGATATTTCAGGCAAATTGGGCAGCACACTGCTATTGCATGGCGTGTCCGGTGTTGCCGCGGATCGCGTGTTGCTGGTCGGCCTAGGTGCGGAGGCAACCTATGGCGACAATAGCTACTGCAAAGCCGTCACCGCCGCGTTCAAGGCGCTGAAATCAACTAGTGCTACTGATGTCGCTATTGCACTAAGCGGCACGGCCGCAAAGGAATTGGCATTCAAGGTTGAGCAGGCCGTTATCGGCGCGATTAGCTCAGCCTACCGCTATACCGCCACCAAAAAATCAGACACAAAGAATGTCGGCAAAGCGCTGACTTTTGTCATCAACGGCAAGTACGATGAGAAAGCGCTCAAGACCGCCATCAAGCACGGTGAAGCTATTGGCGAAGGTATGAGTCTCACCCGCAATTTGGGTGATTTGCCACCGAATATCGCCACCCCTGCCTACCTCGCCAATACCGCCAAAGAGTTAGCCAAAGCCTATAAATTCAAGTGCACCATCCTTGAGAAAAAGGATATGGAAAAGCTGGGCATGAATACCCTGCTCTCCGTTTCCAAAGGTTCATACCTGCCACCGAAGTTTGTGGTGCTTGAACATAATGGCGGCAAAAAAGGCGCGGCTCCGGTTGTATTGGTCGGCAAAGGAATTACCTTTGATACCGGCGGCATTTCCATCAAGCCATCCGCTGAAATGGATGAAATGAAATACGATATGTGCGGTGCCGGTTCAATGCTCGGCGTGATGAAAACCGTCGGCATGATGAAGCTGCCGTTGAACGTCGTGATGTTAGTGCCGACCTGCGAAAACATGCCGGGCGGCAACGCCACGCGTCCTGGTGATATCGTGAAATCAATGTCTGGCCAGACTGTTGAAATCCTCAATACCGACGCAGAAGGCCGATTGATCTTGTGCGATGCCCTCACCTATGCGGAACGCTTCAAGCCTGCCTGCGTGGTGGATGCTGCCACGCTGACCGGCGCAATGGTTATCGCCCTGGGTCATATCACCACCGGTGTCTTCGCTAATGATGACAAGCTTGGCGCAGAGCTGGTTGATGCCGGCAACACCGCTCACGACAAGGCGTGGCTGCTGCCGATGGGCGAAGAGTACGATGAAGGTTTGAAATCAAACTTTGCTGACATTCCAAACATCGGCGCAGGTCGTGCCGGCGGATCCATAACCGCCGCCTGTTTCCTGGCTCGTTTCACCGGTAAATACAAGTGGGCTCATATGGACATCGCCGGTACCGCATGGCATTCGGGCGCCAATAAAGGCGCAACCGGACGTCCTGTGCCGCTGCTGGCAAAGTTTTTGATGAAGCGTGCCGGCTTATAACGTTTGCTAAGTTGTTTAATTAATTGTTGTTAGCCGAATTGTTATTAGCCCATTAGTCATTTTCTAAAAGCGGCTTCACCCCACCCTTCTCTGCACAGGCAATCGCGGAGAAGGGTATTTCTTGCTTTGAACAGACATGACTGAAGTTAAGTTTTTTTTCAACGTGGATCACAAACTCAACTTCGCTTGCAAGCTCGCAAAGAAGGCTTTTGAGGACGGGCGAAAATTGGTGGTGTATGCACCAGACGCGGCGCGTGCCAATGAGTTTGACCGGCTCTTGTGGACTTTTTCACCGCTTTCGTTTGTGCCGCATGTGCATGCAGACCATGTGTTAGCAAGCGATACCCCAATCATCATTGTCACCGATGATCAGGCCTTGCCGCATCATGATGCCTTGCTCAATTTGGGCAATGAACCACCACCTTTTTTTAGTCGCTTTGAACATTTGCGCGAGATTGTTTCAATGGATGATGAAGATCGCGGCTATGCACGCGAGCGTTTAAAATTTTATAAATCACGTGGCTTCAATATTTTGAATCACGATATGAAAGTAGCGGCGCACAATGGATAAAGATCGCGAACTCGCTGGCAAAGTGGATGCCCTATTGGGCAAGCATGGTTTTGGAGCCGCCTCATCTCAGCGTGATGCTGGCTTAGATGATCGCAACATCCCCGTTTTGACCGAGGTGGTTGATGCGCCCGCCTGGAACGCTGAAGCGGCGGCGCGGCCATCGAATGCGCTCAAGCAGCTCAACGATGTAGAAATCGACGGCCTGTCGCATGAAATTTTTACCCGTGTGTTTGATCGTATTGATGCCGAACTCGCTGCGAAACTGGAAACCCGGCTCGCCGCACAGTTAACCACCCAAATCAATAGCGTAGTGACACATGTGCTCGGTGACCTGCGTCAGGACATTGCAAATGAAATTGGCGATGCCGTCAATGCCGCACTAGCCGACCATCTGCGCAAGTAATAATGTTGTTGCGACATGACATCTTTACGCAGTAAGTAATTTAAGTAATGCGATCTGAATAATTGAAAAGCTCCAACTAAAGGCAATATGAATACCCCCGCATCCGTTACGGCACCAGCCTCCACCACCACCTCTGCGTCCGAGCTTGCCAAATCGTTTGACCCCAAAGCCATTGAATCCTGCTGGTATCCGCGCTGGGAACAAGCTGGGCATTTCAGGCACTCGTCCGACCCAGGCAAAGCCGGTTATTGTATTCAGTTACCGCCACCCAATGTGACTGGCACGCTGCATATGGGGCATGCCTTTCAGCAGACCCTGATGGATACGCTGGTGCGCTATCACCGCATGCAGGGCGACAACACCAACTGGGTCGTCGGCACGGATCACGCAGGCATCGCCACACAAATTGTGGTGGAGCGTCAATTGCAGGCCGAGGGTAAGTCGCGACACGACCTGGGTCGCGAGAATTTCATCAAGCGCGTCTGGGAATGGAAGCAGGAATCCGGCTCTACCATCACCCACCAAATGCGTCGCCTCGGCGATTCCGCAAACTGGGGCTACGCTGATACCGAAGGCCAGCAGGCAGGCTACTTCACCATGGATGCCAGGATGTCCTCATCCGTGATTGAAGTCTTTGTCCGGCTGCATGAACAAGGCCTGATCTATCGCGGCAAACGCCTGGTGAACTGGGACCCGGTGTTGGGCACGGCGGTATCTGACCTTGAGGTCGTGAGCCAGGAGGAAGACGGCAAGATTTGGGAGATTTTGTATCCGTTTGCCGATGGCCCCATTGGCGATTTGAAAGGTTTGACGGTTGCCACGACGCGACCTGAGACCATGCTGGGTGATGTGGCGGTGGCGGTGAATCCGGCAGATGAACGCTATCAGTTGTTTGTCGGCAAACAGCTCATGTTGCCGCTATGTAATCGCTTCATTCCGATCATTGCCGACGATTATGTCGATAAAGCGTTTGGTACCGGCTGCGTGAAGATTACGCCGGCGCATGACCTCAATGATTATGCGATGGGGCAGCGACATAATTTGCCCATGATTGGCATGCTGACACTGGCCGCTAAGGTCTCTGACGCAGCACCGGCACCATATCGAGGCCTTGACCGCTTCGATGCCCGCAAACAAATCCTCAAAGACCTTGAAGCAGGCGGCCTGCTGGTTTCTGAGAAAAAACACAAACTCAATGTCCCGCGTTCCGACCGCACCGGCGTCATCGTTGAGCCCATGCTCACCGATCAATGGTTTGTCAAAATGGATGGCTTGGCAGCGCGTGGCTTGAAGGCCGTTGCCGATGGCGACGTCAAGTTCTTCCCTGATCATTGGTCTGCCACCTACAACCACTGGCTCGGCAATATTCAGGATTGGTGTATTTCACGCCAGCTCTGGTGGGGTCATCAGATTCCCGCCTGGTATGACGATGAAGGAAACATCTACGTCGCGCGCACCGAAGCAGAAGCAAAAGCGAAGGCCGGCGGCAAAACATTGAAGCGCGATGAGGACGTACTCGACACCTGGTTTTCCTCAGCACTCGTCCCATTTTCGTCCCTCGGCTGGCCCGCGACCGATGAAAAGACGCTCGCCGACATGAAGGCGTTTTTGCCATCGAATGTGCTGGTCACCGGCAACGACATCATATTTTTCTGGGTCGCACGGATGATCATGATGACGCTGCACTTTACCGCGGACGACGAATTTCCCAATGGGAAAGTACCCTTCAAGCATGTGTACATCAACGCAATGGTGCGCGACGCTGAGGGACAGAAAATGTCCAAGTCAAAAGGCAATACACTCGATCCGCTCGACCTGATTGACGGCATCGAATTGGAGGCTTTGGTTGAAAAATCGACCAAGGGCCTGATGCTCGCTGCACATAAGGAAAAAGCCGAAAAATACATCCGCAAGAATTTCCCCAAAGGCATTCCCGCCTATGGCACGGATGCGTTGCGCTTTACATTTACCGCGCTGGCACCGCTGTCACTAACACTCAATTTTGATTTATCGCGCTGCGAAGGCTATCGCAACTTCTGCAACAAGCTGTGGAATGCCACGCGCTTTGTATTGATGAATGTTGAAAACAAGGATGTCGGTCTGGATGCATCCCTGCCGGTTGAATTATCACCCGCCGATAACTGGATTATCAGCCAATTGCAGCGCGCTGAAGCGGAAATTGAAAAAGGTTTTGCCGAATATCGTTTCGACAATATTGCCTCCACCCTTTATAAATTTGCATGGGATGAATACTGCGATTGGTATGTGGAATTGGCCAAGGTGCAATTGCAGGCGGGCAATGAAGCACAGCAACGCGGCACCCGCAGAACGTTGTTGCGTGTGCTCGAAACGGTGCTGCGTCTGGCGCATCCGATCATCCCGTTTATCACCGAAGAGTTGTGGCAAAAAGTCGCGCCACTGATTGGCCGCGCAAAAGCGGACGGCAGTGATTCCATCATGTTGGCACGCTACCCGCAAGCGGATCTCGCCCGCATTGATGAAGCCGCCGAAGCCTTTGTCGCCACCCTGAAAGATTTAACCAATGCAGCGCGCAACCTGCGTAGCGAACTGGGCCTCTCGCCGGGGGAAAAAGTGCCCGCCTTTCTGGCGCCAGAAAATAACTCAAACCCTAGCACTGGAGAGGATTTCGAAGCATTTTTACCCTACTTGCAAGCACTGGCGCGCATCTCCGAAATTTCAATCGTTGCCACACTGCCCGATGCCGATGCGCCGGTTGCCGTAGGCGGCGGCGCACGGGTGATGCTGAAAGTAGAAATTGATGTGGCCGCCGAGCGCGAACGCCTAGGCAAGGAAATTACCAAGCTCGAAATTGAAATCACCAAGGCCAATCTAAAACTGGGCAACGCAAGCTTTGTCGACCGTGCGCCGCCCCAGGTGGTGGCACAGGAGAAGGAACGGCTGGCGGGCTTTGTGAGCAAGGTTGCCGCGATGCGTGCGCAGCTGGGGAAGCTCACATAAGTTCAAATGAGCGACCTAATCTGATGCGGTTCCCTAGAGCACCACACGCACTCCGCTCACTCCGCTCCCCCAATTTCCGTCGCTACTACACCGGTCAGGCGATTTCGCAGCTGGGATCATGGATGCAATCGGTAGCAATCATGTGGTTGGCCTATCGGCTCACCGGTTCGACGGCTTCCACTGGCCTAGTGGGCTTTCTGGGAATGGCGCCTTACATATTGGTCACGCCGCTGGCCGGTGCGCTGTCCGACCGGGTCAGCCGCCGCAAAGTGCTGATTGTTGTTCAAGCCCTATTGTTGCTTCATGCCAGTGCATTGACTGTCGTGACCTACTCCGGTGCCATCACCGTTCCGCTGCTCGGGTTGTTTGCGTTTTTGCAGGGCGTATTGAACAGCCTGGAGGTTCCCACCCGCCACGCATTCTTCGTGCAACTCATCGAAAACAAAGCCGATCTGCCCAACGCCATTGCGCTCAACTCCATCAATATCAACGGTACAAGGATGATCGGGCCGGCGCTTGGCGGCCTGCTGATCGCGCGGGTGGGCGAGGCAGCCTGCTTTGGCTTGAACGCACTTTCATATCTGGCAGTTCTAGTGCAGCTTATTCGCATCAAGCCTAATGAAGGCGAGAAAAAATCATCGCCTCACTCGTTTGCTAAAGATGTGCTCGACGGCTGGCGTTTCGCGCTCACACATCCGGTGATCCGCGCCCTGTTACTGATGGTAGGCGCGGTCTCATTTGCAATCAGCCCGTATACTATTTTGATGCCCGCGATCTCGGTTGAAACCTTCAACCGCGGTGCGGAACTGAATGGCTTGTTCCTGAGCGCGGTGGGCTTGGGGGCACTAGCAGGCGCCATTCTTTTTGCGATGCGACCGAACGTGCGTGGCTTATCGCGATGGGTCACCCGAACCGCACTCATCGCGGCCTGCGGCGTAATCGGCTTCGCCTTTTCGCGCAATGAATGGCTGTCGTTTTTATTCATGGGCATGACCGGCATGGGACTGATGGGCACGTCAGTTTCCGTGAACACGATCATTCAATCCATCGTCGATGAAGACAAACGCGGACGAGTGATCAGCATTTATTCAACCTTTTTTATTGGCGTGGCGCCGTTCAGCCATCTCGTCAGCGGGTGGCTCGCGGAACATATCGGCGCGCCGCAGACCTTTCTGGTTTGCGGCGTTATTTGTGTGCTGGCGGCAGTGTCTTATCAGCTCTATCAGCCGCGGTTGCGCGCACATATACGGCCACATTATGAGAAGCAGGGTATTATTCCTGCCACGACTACAGAGGGTGAAAAATGACCAAAACTTTTTCCAGCACGACCATGTTGTTCGAACAGTACGGCAGCATCGGCACGATGACCTTCAATCGGCCTGAAGTATTTAACTCCATGTCGAGCGAGCTGATTCTTGCATTTCGCGATATGACGGCGGAACTCAAAAAATCTACCACGCTGCGCGTGTTGATTATCAAAGGGGCAGGCAAAGCATTTTTGGCAGGCGGCGATGTCGGCCAGTTTTTCAAGGAAATGGAAACTGTTGCCGAGACCGTCAAGCCGCTGGGCGATGCGCTGCACGAAGGCATCATCAACATTCGCACCATGCCATTCCCAGTGATCGCGCAAGTACACGGTGCCTGCGCCGGTGCGGGGTTGAGTTTGATGCTGGCCTGTGATTTCGCCATCGCTTCTACCGGAGCACAATTTAAAACCGCCTACACACAAATCGGCCTGTCTCCCGACGGCGGCAGCACCTATTTCTTGCCTCGCTTAATCGGCATGAAAAAAGCCACCGAGTTGATTATGTTGTCTGAGGCACTCTCGGGAGAACAAGCACTGGCGCTGGGTTTGGTTAATCAGGCAGTAGCAGCCGAGGTGCTGGAAGCCGAAACGATGCAGCTTGCTACCCGACTAAGCCATGGCGCCACACAGGCTTATGCACGCGCCAAGCTGCTGATCAACCAGTCATGGAATACGCCCCTCAAGGAACATCTCGACGATGAGATTGCCTGTTTTGCCGATTGCGCCAGAACCGCCGACTTCAAGGAAGGCGTGAAGGCGTTTATGGAAAAAAGAAAACCGGCTTTTCTGGGGAAATGAAGGCCGCCTGAATGCCTAGCGCTTCGCTATCACGAAGGTAAAATCTTTGGCCGTTTCTTCCGACGACAGCAACGGATTACCGGTCTGCCGGCAAAAAGCCGCGAAGTCTTTTACCGAGCCGGGATCGGTTGCAATGATCTTCAGGGTCTGGCCCGATGCCATATCAGACAGTGCTTTTTTTGCGCGCAAAATCGGTAGCGGGCAATTAAGCCCCGTAACGTCCAGTTCTTTGTCGATATTGATGGTGTTCATGACGTTACCTTTGATTTTATGGCACATGATCTTGTGTCACATGATTTAGTGTCACGTAATTTTTCGACGCGACTATTCGATCAAAACTATACCAGACAGATGGGTGCCAGCATGCAAAAAACAATCACCCAGCCGCGGGTCTTGCATCTCATCATGCAGACCGCGTAAAATAAAATTTCGGGGTTACAGGCCCCCGTACCGTTTCATACGATTCGGCAAGACGGTGTCCCGTCCAAGCGCTGTGATTTCACAACTTCACCTAAGGATTACCATGGACACCGTTATTACCTCCAGTACCGTTGCTGCTTTGCTTAACCTACATGGCAGTGCTGCTACCCCTCTGATCATTGATGTGCGCCGTGAAGCTGCCTTTGCAAGCGACCCGCAAATCATCGCTGGTGCAACCTGGCGTGACCCGTTTACCGTCAACGACTGGGCCAAGTATTTACCTCGGCATCGCAACGTATTGTTGTACTGCGTGCACGGCCATGAGATCAGCAAAAACGTCGCCGCGGCGCTTTGTGCTGAAGACATACAAGCCCGCTATTTGGAAGGCGGTATCGAAGCATGGCGCGCAGCAGCCGGCGCCACAGCGAAGAAATCAGCCAACCCTGCTATCCCCTCGCCCGCCAATTTACCGAGTATTTGGGTCACACGCGAGCGGCCCAAAATTGACCGCATTGCCTGCCCTTGGCTGGTGCGTCGCTTTATTGATCCGCTGGCGGAATTCGTCTACGTACCTGCCAGTGAAGTGCTGGCCTACGCCGCCCAGCATAAGGCGATTGCCTACGATGTTCCCAGCGTACAATTTACGCATCGCGGTGATTTGTGCAGTTTTGATGCGCTAATAGCCGACTTTGAAATTCATGATGCGGCACTCGATGACCTCGCTAAAATCGTGCGCGGCGCCGACACCGGCATGCCTGATTTGACGCTCCAATCACATGGGTTGCTCGCAATATCGCTGGGACTTTCGGCGCTATATCGCGATGATCATGAAATGCTTAAACACGGCATGATGATTTACGACGCGCTTTATGCATGGCTCAAAAGTGCGCAGGCAGAAATTCACAACGCAGATTTATTCAAAAAATCATGACCAAAAATAGCCGGGTTTCATTTTCTGCAGCGCTCCGCTTTTGGTTCAAACTAGGCTTCGTCAGCTTCGGCGGACCGGCGGGGCAAATCGCCATCATGCATCGTGAACTGGTGGAAACCCAACACTGGATTTCTGAGAAGCGCTTCCTGCATGCGCTCAATTACTGCATGGTCCTGCCCGGTCCCGAAGCGCAGCAACTCGCGACCTATATTGGCTGGCTGATGCATGGCACCCGCGGAGGCATTGCGGCAGGCGCGCTATTTGTACTGCCCTCGCTATTTATTTTGATTGCGCTGTCATGGATTTATTTGGCCTTTGGCAATGTGCCGGTAGTGGCGGGGATTTTGTACGGGATCAAGCCGGCCGTCACCGCAATCGTGCTGCACGCCGCCTGGCGAATCGGTGGTCGCACCTTGAAAAATGTCTGGTTGATGGCGATATCGCTTGCCGCGTTTATCGCCATTTTTGCGCTCCATGTTTATTTTCCCGTGATTGTTTTGGTTGCGGCAATATTGGGCGCGATAGGGGGCAAATTCGCCCCGGAAAAATTTTCAATCGGCGGCGCACATTCGGCAGCGGACAACGCCAGCAGTACCGATGCAATCATTGGCGACAACACGCCCACCCCACCCCATGCATTATTTCGCTGGTCGCGCCTATGGCTTTACGTGGCAGTCGGCGCGGGGCTTTGGGCAGCAGGCATGGGAATGTTGATCGCACATTCTGGATGGGACGGCACCTTGGCGCAGATGGGCTGGTTTTTTACCAAGGCGGCGATGCTGACTTTCGGCGGCGCATATGCAGTACTACCCTATGTTTATCAAGGGGCGGTCGAAAGTTTTCAGTGGCTGACTCCGCAGCAAATGATCGACGGCCTGGCACTCGGTGAAACCACCCCGGGCCCGCTGATCATGGTGGTTGCGTTTGTAGGGTTTGTCGGCGGCTGGACCAAGCAAATCCTGGGGCCGGAACAATTGTTTCTAGCGGGCGCATTGGCCGCGAGTGTGGTGACGTTTTTTACATTCCTGCCGTCATTTTTATTTATTTTGATTGGCGGCCCATTGGTGGAAACCACGCACGGCCAATTAAAATTTACTGCTCCGCTGACAGCAATTACCGCCGCCGTGGTGGGCGTCATTGTTAATTTGGCGGTATTTTTTGCATGGCATGTGTGGTGGCCTAATGCAGCGTCGACAAATGCAGCCAACCCCTTCAGTGGCGGCTTTGAATGGTTTGCCGCCCTGCTCACCATCGCGGCGGCCATTGCGCTTTTCCGATACAAGACAGGCGTGATTACCGTGATTGCAGCCTGTGGGATGGCAGGATTGTTTAAAACATTGGCAGGCTTTTAGAGCGTCGAGTTGTTGACATGAATCAATTTGATGGGCATGATCACGGCAGTTCATAGCCCTAGTACTTTTAAGCACATAATCATGTTGGACGTAATGACCCGATTGGTCGGGTCTAAGGCCGATAAATGCCCTGTGGCAATTCATCCGCAACCCATCCCGTTCCCCCCGCCATAAAATTTGCATTTCGTTTCTGTTGTTGACGCACCCTACGCTCAAAAATACACGCTCGCTTGCTTTGGCACCGCATCAAACTAAAAATATCCAGGGATAAAATTAATGCATGCGGCATTCATCGTGGATCACGCTCATGGCGTGATTCCGATTCGTCAAAAAATAGCCGTCACCTTCTACACGCTGCTTTTAAACGCGGTCTTATGGGCAACCCAATCGGGATTGCTGCTGTTGGTTCTGGTGTTTGCGCAATTCGGCTACGCGCAAGCCGAGTTCGATGAAGAAGGCGCGTTCATGGTCATTGATAGCCATCGGTAAAGGGGTGATGTGATTGATAACGACCATAGCCTAATCTCCAAATTGCGGAACGCAGTTAATAATACCGCGAAATGCGGTATAATGGCAACGAGTTATTTTGTTCCAAAACCCCTTGACAGGTTTTTAGCCGGAGGCAAGAAATGGCCCGTATCCCTGAAACAAAAATCGAGCGACTAAAAAATGAGGTTTCAGTCCAGCGCCTGGTTGAAGCGGCAGGTATCACGCTCACCAAGTCAGGCAAGGATTGTGGTGCATCAACAAACCCCTTGACATCCTCCCCTCCCTCAGCCTGACGGCTGCCTGAAATTGTGCTATAAGAAATAGCTTTAAATAATGCAATAAATAGCGCCTGGTCAAATTGGGAAGCGCATGAAAAAACAAAATCAATTGATCATTGCGGCGCTGTTCCTTGGCGCTGTGATCGCTGTTGTCCTTACCGTGACATGGGCCTCGCGAGCGGCGCATGACCTGACAGGACCAACGACTCTAGTACAAGATGAGCTAGGGCAGATATGGACGCAAACGGGCGATGTCTTGCATTCATTGGACTCCAATGGCAAACGTTTGAGTCGACGAACGACTGCCGAGCTAGGTCTTCCGAACGCGCTCGGCCCGATTAGCCCACTACCCGGCGGCGAGATGCTGGTGGGGAGCCGGAATCCAAACCTTATCTACTGGGTCAATGTAAACAGCAAGGTTATTCGGACCCTGGATCCTGGCAAAACGCAGTCCCGTCCTTTGCTGAATGCCTATCACATTGCGTTTGATAAGAACGTAAATGCCCTTTACGTCACTGATAGCAGCAATCAACGCGTCTTACTCTATGACGGGGAGGGCCGCTTTGTACGTGGCGTAGGAAGTGACAATTTCCAACCCGGCATATTCCATTTCCCAAACCAAATCAAAGTAATCGAGGACCAAATCTGGATTGCGGACACCAATCATCATGAAATTGCGGTTCTGGGGAAAGACTTAGGGGCAATCCGCCGCATACGAGTGCCGAACGCCGATGATGGAACCTATCGCTGGCCGGTGATGTTTGATCGCGACGCGGCCGAAAATCTCTACGTGATCCAAGCAGGCGCGCGGCTTAAAAAGGGTCAGGTCGTAAAGTACGACGCCCAAGGAAAGCAATTGATGGTATTCCCGATAAGTGTGGACCGTGAGCCAGGTGCAGTCCTGGTTCTGGGCGACACCCTTCTGATTAGCGGCCGTGAAAGTTTTGACATCCAGCAATTCACGCTAAATGGTCAACCGCTAGGATCCTTTGGTGATGCCGAATTCATGGAAGAAATGAGAACAAACCATAGTCGCCGCGAAAACCTTGTGATGCTTTCGACCTATGCACCGTTGGTCCTCATTGCCATGTTGCTGCTTGCCTACATTGGATACGTGCGCGAAGTTCGGCAAAAGTCCGGGTCGTCCGTATTGGCTGGACTGCCGATCAGGGAGCGAATTGAGTTGAGCGGCCGCGCAGTCGTCCTCATTCTGTTAACGATAATGCGCCGAATTTCGCCAGCCGTGATATTGCTCTCCTTGATTGCAGTCCTGTCGAGATTGCCCGGAGCGTTCGCGGCCGATCGTGCTGCAAATGTTTTGCTCGGGTACGGAGTCATGCTTGTTGTGTATCTGCACGCCGTTTTGTTGCTCGAGTGGGTGTATTTGAAGATGACAAGAAAGGGCTTTTTTGATCCGCTGATAGACGCGTCGAAACAAGCATTCCGGGTCCGATACGGTGCGCTCATGGAACGCCTGCTCTCCTCGGGTGAGACGATTCTCGAATTGTGCAATGGCCAAGAAGGGCGCATGTTGTGGCCTCAATACTATGTCCTCACGTCCGCGCGCTTGATGGTATTCGACTTGGATTTGCTGGGCACATCCGTTAGGAGGGCGACTGAAATACCGCTTGCGCATTTGCAGGACGTTC
>JAYVEV010000102.1:0-3668 GCA_043773745.1 Burkholderiales bacterium
GCAGCCAGCGCGGCGCTGGGGAATCAAAACGCGGGACACGTCGCCAACATTCGCGGCATCATTGGTGATTGGGCGGATGTGGAACGCATCGTTACGAGAGTCGCGTTGAAGACCGCGCGGCCGCGTGATTTGGCGGCATTACGTGATGCGCTGGCCTCAGCGCCTGCGCTTTACCAGTTATTGAAAAATATTGAAACGCCAGCACTGGAGCGGCGTTTGAGCCATTTTTGCCCCGAAGTCCGCATCCATATTGCACTTGCCAGTGCGATTAAAAACGAGCCTTCAATCACGCTCCGCGATGGCGGAGTGGTACGTGATGGCTTTGACGCCGAGCTTGATGAGCTACGTGGCCTGCAATCGAATGCCAGCGGTTATTTGCTGGAGCTGGAAACGCGTGAACGCGCCCGCACCGGTATCGCCAATTTAAAAGTCGAATACAACCGCGTGCATGGTTTTTATATCGAGATTACACAAGGTCAGCTAGATAAAAGCACTGATAAAGGCTCGGCGCTGCCCGACGATTATCGCCGCCGCCAGACGCTCAAAAATGCAGAGCGCTTTATCACGCCTGAATTGAAAGCGTTTGAAGACAAGGCGCTCTCAGCAGGCGAACGTGCGTTGAAAAGAGAAAAGTTTTTATACGACACCCTGCTTGATGAATTGTTGCCCCATGTACCGCAACTGCACCAGTTCGCGCGCGCCGTCGCCGAGCTGGATGTGCTGTGCGCCAACGCGGCCAATGCCCTTGAATTCAATCTGGTCGCGCCCGAATTTATCAACGATGATCGCATTCACATTGAGGGCGGCCGCCATCTGGTGGTGGAAAGCCAGGTGCAAAGTTTTATCGCTAATGATTGTGATCTTTCACGCTCACGGCAACTGCTGCTGATCACCGGTCCGAACATGGGCGGCAAATCAACCTACATGCGTCAGGTCGCGCAGATTGTACTGCTAGCGCACACCGGCTCATTGGTGCCCGCAACCTCACTGGCGCTGGGCAAGATTGACACCATCATGACGCGCATCGGCTCCAGCGACGATCTCGCCGGTGGCCGTTCAACCTTCATGGTGGAGATGACCGAAGCCGCGTCGATTCTAAATAATGCCAGCATGAATAGCCTGGTGCTGATCGATGAAATCGGCCGAGGTACCTCGACCTTCGACGGGCTCTCGCTTGCTTATGCCATCGCCCGTCATTTGGCGGAAACCACGCGCTGCTATTGTTTGTTTGCGACCCATTATTTTGAACTGACGCGCCTGAATGTGGAACTATCCAATCTGGCCAATGTGCATCTTGATGCCGTCGAAATGAAAGATAAAATCGTGTTCTTACACAAACTCGAATCAGGCCCGGCCAATCAAAGTTATGGCTTGCAGGTAGCACAACTGGCAGGTGTACCAAAGTCGATCGTGCGGGTAGCGAAAAAACAGTTGGGCGAATTGGAGCAGGCGCAGGCGGGTCGCCATCCGCAAGGCGATTTATTTTCCGTTACTACCTCAAATACCACGCCAGTAGAGGAGTTTGAGCATGCGGCACTTGCTGATGCCATAGACGACTTGAAGCCTGATGAGTTATCGCCCAAAGATGCGCTTGAGGCCATTTACCGTTTGAAAAAAATTCGTGATGCCCATTAGTTTTCACAACATTTTTTCAGCATGGCCGCAGGTAAGTGAATATGCATAAATTAGCGATCCTGGCGCTCACCGCGTTGCTTTTCTCCGGCTGCGCCACCCGCCCAAGCGGACCAGGTACATTTTCATTCGCATTGATCGGCGATCAGCAATACACCCGTTATGAAGAACAACAGTTTCCCTATTTGCTGAATGCCATCAGCCAAGAGAAACTGGCCTTTGTGGTGCATGTTGGCGACTTCAAGGCGGGCACTAATGCGCCCTGCACCGATACATTGTTTTTGCAGCGCAAACGCGAGTTTGATGAGTCCGCTCATCCCTTCATTTATATTCCTGGCGATAACGATTGGGTCGATTGCCGCCGCCGCAGCAACGGCTCGGCAGACCCGTTGGAGCGTTTGCAAAAACTGCGCGAAATATTTTTTGATCGGCCAGAATCGCTCGGCAAAAATCGGATTATATTGACCCGCCAATCAGAAACATCGGCCGCCGACGCCGTGCTATCGCGGTATCGCGAAAATATGATGTGGGTAGTCGCTGAAAAGAATAATGCAGGCGTAGTATTCGCGACCGTCAATGTGCAAGGTAGTAATGACAATAAAGGTTTCGATGCCGCCAACGATCGTGAGCAGCTTGAGCGCACCCACGCCAATTTGGCCTGGTTAAAAATTGCCGCTGACCGTGCTCGCGGCAATGACATCATCGGCCTAGTCGTTTTTCTGCAAGCGAATCCCGGTTTTGAGGATGCCATTGCCGAAGTAAACAAAAGTGGCTTCAAGGAATTTTTGGCGGGTTTTGAGCTTGAGGCAACAGCACTGGGCAAACCGGTTTTATTTGCGCATGGCGATACACATATATTCCGCGTTAATCAGCCCTACCAAAGCCCGCTCGACAAACGCCCCCTCGCCAACATAACCCGTGTTGAGGGCTACGGCAGTCCGTTTGTGAATTGGGTGCGAATTACGGTAGACGCGAATAATCGCGTGCAACCGTTTTATATTGAATCCGGCGGCTTTACCCCGGTCAGCACGCCGAATTAATCAGTGGTGGTGGCCGTGATCACCGTGCACATGGCCATGTGACAACTCTTCGGCAGTCGCAGCACGAACGGAATCAACGCTGCATTTAAAGATTAAACGCTCACCCGCCAGCGGATGGTTACCATCAATCACCACTTGGCCGTCGGCGATATTGGTGACGGTGTAAACCACCCATTTATCGTCTTCTTCTCCCGGAGGCAAGCCTTCAAACTGCATGCCGACTTCCAGATTTGCGGGGAATACTTCTTTGGGCTCAATGCGAATAAGTTTTTCATCGTACTCGCCGAACGCATCTTCGGGGTTTAATGAAACTTCGAATTTATCGCCGACAGATTTTCCATCCAGACCTGCTTCAACCAGCGGAAAAATACTGGCGTGACCGCCGTGGATGTAGGCCATTTTGGAGCCTGCTTCTTCGAGGATGTTGCCGTCGCTATCGCTTAATTCATAACTTAATGTGACTACTGCGTTCTGACTAATGACCATGTATATGCCTAACAATTTTAAGAACTTCGGCGACATGATCACGCGGATTCATATCGGGAAGGACGTGGCGCACAACGCCTTTTTTATCAATCACAAAAGTGCATCGCTGAACGCTTGAGTTTACATTTCCGTTCATTGCATGCTCTTCCTGAGCCTTATGTTCCTTCAACACCTCATACTTACGCGACACAACACTGTCCATATCCGAGAGCAGCCGCACTGAAATACCGTGCTTGTCGCAAAACTCCTCATGCACCATGCAATCATCGCGCGAGACGCCCATCACTACCGTATCGCACTCGCCAAAATCATCTTCATGATCCGAAAAATCAAGCGCCTCTCGGGTACAAACAGGGGTGCCGTCTTTAGGATAAAAATAAAGAACAACATTTTTCTTGCCGCGAAAGCTGGAAAGCCGGATCATTTCCATACTGGCATCGGGTAGTTCAAAAACGGGGGCGGTCGTACCTACCTGTAACATAGTCGTTTCCATTGCAAAAATGAAATTGA
>JAYVEV010000103.1:0-41240 GCA_043773745.1 Burkholderiales bacterium
ACCTACTGTCCGTCCCTCACATTTTGAAAAGATGTGGTAAATAAGCGTCACACCAGTTGGTGCGATGAGCTGTCATTTATGATGCATCATGCAACTATAAAATATGAGGCATCACGATGAGCAAGCTGCGAATTGAAAACGACACCTTTGGTGATATCGAGGTGCCCCAGGCGCGACTGTGGGGCGCGCAAACCCAGCGCAGCCTGACTTATTTTCATTTTGATGATAATGCCGGTGAAGTGATGCCGATTGCGGTTATTCACGCGTTGGTGATGGTGAAACGTGCCGCGGCCACAACCAATATGAAGCTGGGTATTTTGGATAAAGCCAAAGGGCAAGCAATCATCAGCGCGGCCGATGAAGTGCTCGCTGGTAAACACCCCGGTGAGTTTCCGCTAGTGATATGGCAGACAGGTTCTGGGACCCAATCAAATATGAATGTCAATGAAGTGCTGGCCAATCGCGCCTCGGAAATTCTTGGCGGCAAGCGCGGTAAGAAAAGATTAGTGCATCCCAATGATGATGTGAATAAAGGGCAATCGTCCAATGACACTTTTCCAACCGCAATGAATATAGCCGTGGTAATCGCGCTCCAGCACAGCCTGCAGCCGGCGCTGAAAAAACTGCGCAATACACTTCACGCCAAATCAAAACGCTTCGCAACCATCATCAAAATCGGCCGGACGCATCTACAGGACGCCACCCCTATTACGCTCGGGCAGGAATTTTCAGGCTACGTATCCCAGCTCGACCACTGTCTCGGCCACCTTGATGCCGCCCTTCCCCATTTGCATGAATTGGCGCTGGGTGGCACGGCTGTCGGCACCGGCCTCAACACCCATCCCCAGTTTGCCCGCATGGCCGCAGCTGAGCTGGCCAGATTAACCGGACTTTCATTTTTCACCGCGCCCAATAAATTTGAAGCGCTGGCCTCTTGCGACGGCATGGTGCATGCGCACGGCGCACTGAAAACACTGGCCACAGCCCTTTTCAAAATCGCCAACGATATTAGATGGCTTGCTTCTGGCCCGCGCGCCGGCATCGGCGAACTCTCGCTGCCAGAAAACGAGCCGGGCAGCTCCATCATGCCGGGCAAGGTTAATCCTACACAATCAGAGTCACTGACGATGCTGTGCTGCCAGGTGTTTGGCAACGATGCGGCGATCAATTTTGGTGGCGCATCGGGAAATTTTGAGCTCAATGTTTTCCGCCCACTCATCATCAGCAATGTTTTGCGCAGTATCAGTTTGCTGGCGAGTGGCTGCAGGAATTTTGAACAACATTGTGCGGCCGGCATCACTGCCAATAAAGCGCGCATTGAAACCTTGATGCGCGAATCGCTGATGCTGGTGACCGCGCTCAATCAACATATCGGCTATGACCGCGCTGCACAAATCGCCAAACACGCTCATCAAAACGGCCTCACGCTAAAAGAATCAGCACTAGCGCTTGGCCTGGTCAGCGCCGCGGATTTTGATCGATGGGTGCGGCCTGAAAACATGATTTAAACCAACTGAAAGCATCATAACTATCAGGCGCGTAGATTCTGACAGCCACCAGCGAGCCCGAAATGGCAAGGCTGACAACGGCAGAAAAGCAGCAATTATCGGCCTATAGCCGGATTCATCGCTCAAAGTAGCAGAGTTATCGAAAACCCGTTGCCTGGCAAGGAGCGAAATCGTAGAATTTCTTAAAATTCGCAATCGCAAACCTTCATAAGAAACAGATCGCCTTGATGACTATACAGTCCGCCTCCGCAACCCTCATTTGCAGCGTCGTCTTCGCAGACTTGGTTGCCTATTCGACGCGCTCGGTCAGTGAACAGATCAGCGCTAAACAGGGGTTTAACGCCTTGCTGTCGGCTGCGCTGAGCGCTATTCCGGCAAAGGAGCGCATCATGCTAGATACCGGGGACGGTGCGGCAGTATGTTTCATGGGTGAGCCTGAGGACGCGCTCTACACGGCCATGTATCTGCGTCAGCACGCCAGCAGCGAAGCAATGCGCATTGGGATACATCTGGGCCCCATTACACGACTCGACGACATCAATGGGATGCCTAATCTGGTGGGAGATGGCATCAACGCGGCACAGCGCGTGATGAATTTTGCCGAACCAGGACAGGTGTTCGCTTCGAGATCCTATCGCGATGTCGTTACCTGTTTGTCGCGCGAGTACGAGACCCTGTTTACCTTTAGCGGCGCGCGGCGCGACAAGCATGTACGCGAACATGAAATCTACATAGTCGGTGAATCCTCTGCCGCCTTTGCCCGCGCCGGCGACGGCATTGCTATGCGAGCAGCAGCCAGCGCAGTTGCACGCACCGGCACCAGGCCGCGCGCGGTCATCGCCGAAGATGAGACTATCCTGCGCGAGGAGTTGACCGAGTTATTAGCCGCAATCTGGCCGGAGCTAGAAATTGTCGCCGCCGTAAGCGATGGTCTGGCTGCCATTCGTGCTGTTGAAGCGCATCGCCCCAATGTGCTGTTCCTGGATATCCAGATGCCTGGCATGTCAGGCATCGAAGTTGCCAAGGCGATACGCGACCAGACACACATCGTCTTTACGACTGCTAACGACCAGTTTGCCATCAAGGCCTTTGAAGAAGGCGCCATCGATTACGTACTGAAGCCTTTTAATATAGCGCGCTTGGTGGCGGCTTGTCGACGCGTGCAAAAAACGCTTGGGTAGCGGTCTAGCTTGTGCATGATTCGTCGACATACAATCCTACTATCATGATGATTCCCACCATGTTTTCGGCAGGATCGGGAGAATGCGCTGGTCTCACCCTGCGCCATCGCATGTGGCGTGGTCTGACAGGACGCCGCTGGCTGGTGGTGTTTCTGCTTTCATTTGTCATGTCCACCGAAATTCTGTTCATCCCAGCAACGTACGAGGGCTGGACGCCAGTGCAGATTTTCAACGGCTGGCTCGAGCAATTTTTCGATAGCCTCACGCTGGGTATCGGCATGATGCTGTCCGTCACTTTTGCCGACGGCACCCTTCCGGAAGAAAGTCGCTGGCGGCTACCGGCTTTGGCAATGGTGGCAATTGCGTCCGGCATGTTTACCTATGCGGCATTGACGGTGTTCCACTTCCCGGCGGGCTTCTATCCGCCCACCTTGCAGCTAGCCGGCGAGGCACTGCGCGCCGTTCTGCTGGGTACGATGGTGACGCTGGTATGGGCAATACAGAAGCGCAATGCGCGTGAGGCGAGGCGCTTACAGCGCATGCAAATTGATCGCGTGGCCCTTAATCGGCGCATGCTGGAAGCGCAGCTGCAGGTCATGGAAGCGCAGATCGAGCCGCATTTCCTGTTCAATACTTTGGCTACCGTTAAGCGTCTATATCAGACCACCTCCGCCAGCGGCGAGCGCATGCTAGACAGCTTACAGCTGTATCTGCGTTCGGCGATTCCGCGTATCCGCGGTGAAAACTCGACGCTGAGCAGCGAGTGCATATTGGTGGGCGCCTATCTCGACGTGCTACAGATTCGCATGGGCGACCGACTGGCCTTCGGCATCACACTACCGAAAGAGCTCGAGGAGATTAGCTTCCCACCGATGATGCTGATTACCCTCGTCGAAAACGCCATCAAGCACGGCCTCAATCAGACAACTGCGGGCGGTCGCATTGAAATTTCTGCGCGTATTCAGGGTCGCGTACTCGAATTGGAGGTGTCTGACAATGGGGTGGGTTTCCAGGCCTCGTCAGGGCACGGCATCGGGCTGGCCAATATCCGTTCACGTCTGACCGCCTTGTATGGCGGGCAGGCGCAGTTGACGCTGGAGCCGCGTATGCCGAACGGTGTCACTTGCCTAATTCGCGTACCACACGAGCAGGGGCTGACAGCATGAATACGCCTGTCGCCACATCAACCAGAGAAATGAGCTGGGGAATATTCACCATGTGGAGCGAGGAGCTGCGACAGAAGCTACGAGAACGCATGGCACACGTGCTGGTGCTCGGGTTCGGATTGACCGCAATGGAGGAATTTCGCGTGCTGCCGGTACTGCTCGAAACCGCGTCAGCTGGAAAAATGTTGTCCAGTGCGCTGCTGATTTTTCTGAACTCCTTGGTCATCCCTTTTCTGTTGATCACGATCATCACCGCGGTCGAGCAAACCTGCCTGGTCCGTAACCATCGCGTGCTAGTACTCATGACGACCGTGATCATGGCTTCGGTTATTTCCGCTCTGCTGGGCATCACTTCCACGATCTACCTCGACGGTTGGGCGGGCAACGCGCTCTCGGGCGAAGGTGCGGATTTGCTAGGGTTATTTTTTCATCTACTGTGGATTTCGCTTTCTGTCGGCCTGTTGGCCGCAGCGTATTTCACTGTCTGGGAGCGCGGCCAGCAATCGGCCACCCGGCTAAGGGCCGCTGAGCTGGAGCGCCAGGGTATCGAGCGCCAAGTAGTGGAATCGCGGCTCAATGTGATGAAGGCACGCGTGGAACCAGAATTCCTGTTTCTGTCCATCGGCGAAATTCAGCGCCTCTACCGGACGGATGCGCCGGCCGCCGAGCGTCATCTGGAAGACTTGATCGCCTATTTGCGCGCCGCCCTGCCGCAGATGCGTGGGGCAGCGTCAACATTGGGCGATGAACTGCATCTGGTCTCCACGTATTTGCGTTTGCACGAAGACGCTTACGCTGGCCAGCTCGATTGGTCGTTCGACGTTGATGACAGTTTGCAGTCCCTGAATTTTCCGCCGATGGCCTTACTGCCGCTGGTCGACGATGCGCTGCGGCGCGCAGCCACGCTGACCGAGCCGGTGTTGGCCTTGCAGGTCCGCGCTGTGCGATTGGCGAACGCGACAGAACGCATCGCGGTGGAAGTGATGGATAATTGTGCCGTCTCCCGTGTGGAAACGAACGGCGAATTGGCACTGGTGACGCAAGAACAGGCATTTGCAGATTTTTTTGGGAGCGATGCGAGCGTACGTCGCGCGCTGGGGACCCACGGTGGGACAACAGTTATTCTGGAGGCCAATTTTGGCGACGGTACGCGCAGTCATCGCTGAGGACGAACCGGTCCTTCGGGAAGAATTGGCCGAGTTGCTGGTCTCGATCTGGCCGGGCCTCGAAATCGTCGCGCAAGCGACCGATGGGGTTGCCGCTGTGGCGGCGGTGGAACAGTTTGCGCCGGCCGTCTTGTTTCTGGATATCCAGATGCCGCGCATGTCTGGCCTGGACGTTGCCCGCCAAGTCGGCAGCCGTTGTCATATCGTGTTCCTGACCGCCTACGACCAATACGCCGTGGAGGCTTTCGAACAGGGCGCCATCGACTATGTTTTGAAACCGGTAACGGCCAAGCGGTTGATAACCTCCGTGACACGATTACAGCAAAGACTGTCAAATGCACCCAATGATTTAGACGCCATACTGGCCCGGCTGGAGGCCGCCGCGGAGACAGGACGCCAATACCTCCGCTGGATCAAGGCCTCGCGCGGCAATGCCGTGCGCCTCATCACGGTTGAAGAAATTCTTTATTTTAAGGCCGATGCCAAGTACACCGTGGTGATGACGGCAGACGGCGAGTCAGTGATTCGCACCACTATCAAGGAACTCGCGAGCGAGTTGAATCCGAATATGTTCTGGCAAATCCACCGCTCGGCCGTGGTCAATGTCAACGCCATCGAAAGCGTGGTGCATGAAATCAGTGGCGGTACCCGGGTACGTTTGAAGAATCATAAAGAAGTGCTGCCGGTAAGCGAGCCTTACCAGCATTTATTCCGATCGATGTGAACTCTACAGGAGGAAACAATGAATACTGAGACAACTGGGCTGTTTGGCAATAGTGATGGTGAGGCCAGCTTCGACCGCCGCGATCTATTGAAAATCTTTGCCGGCCTGAGCGCAACGGCTACCTTAGCGACGAGTTTGCCGGCAGCAGCACAGGATGCTGCCAAAGTAAATTCGCGTTCCTACAAAGTAGTATTCGACAACGAGTCTATCCGGGTGCTCGAATATTTGTCCAAGCCAGGGGTGGGCATTTGCGGGCAAGGGCGACATTATCATCCGGCGCATGTCACTATCCAGTTGACCGACGCCAAGGTGCTCGTCACCGGGGCCGACGGCAAGAAGTTAGCGGTGGACGCCAAAACCGGCATGGTATTTCAGAGCCCGGCAGAGTGGCACACCACTGAGAACATCGGCTCAGCCGAGTCTCACGCTTATATCGTCGAATTCAAGGGCAAAGATTGGAAGCCCAGCTCAGGCTGACGTACCTCGACGGCGCTGACAATCGACAGCCAGACGCCAGTTCCAAAATCCCGTAACTCAACTTTCAATGAGGTGGTTTATGAACCGCTATAGGAAACTGTTCGTCAAAATTACCCGCATCGCCACCGTCCTCGCGGCAACGACGGCGCTGCCGGCGTCGGCCACCGAGAACGGCACAACCGCGTTTCCGAGCGGTTCCGATGATTTTCTGGTCGCTGCTATGCCGCCACCCGGGGTATACGGCATTCTGTATGGCAACCGTTTTCGGGCAGACCAGCTCAATGGCAATGCGGGTCAAACGCTACCGTTGAATTTTTCCCTATCGGTCAATGCGCTGGTGCCACGCATTGATTGGGTGAGGCCGGTGCAATTTCTCGGCGCGGATCGGTGGGGTACTCTGCTGATTCTGCCCCTGCTCGACGTCAATGTCGCGCTGTCACCGGCCCCCGGCGTGAACATAGCGGGCAAAAAAAGTGGTGTGGGCGACCTCGTCATCGGCAACGCCTTGCATTGGACCTTGGGCGATTTTCATATGCTCAATGCCGTCGATGTCGTGTCTCCGACTGGACGTTATCAAGCACAGGACGTAGTTAATCTCGGCCGCAACCAATGGGTGTTGCGCCTGAACCATATGGGCACCTGGCTACCAGGTGGAAACTGGGATGTCTCTTATCGCCTGCACTGGGACAACAACTTTCGGAATCGCGATACTGACTACCGGTCCGGGCAAACGGCATACCTGGGGTATGCCATCGGCTGGAAACCTTCGCCCCCAGCTACCATCGGTGTTTCCGGTTATGCGCTAAAGCAAATCACCGACGACCGTCAGGGCGGACGGGTGGTCGCCCCCGACGGCAACCGCCTGGCCGTGCGAGGCATCGGCCCGGTTGTCAAATACTTTTTTGATGGCGGCGTTTTCGTCACTCTAAAGTATTATCGGGAATCGTCGAGTCGCAATGGGCCTACGGGCAACCAGACTTGGTTGTACGTGGGCATGCCGTTATAGGCGCCGGCGAACGACCCGGTTTACTCACGAATCGCTATTAGAAAAATTAGCTTGGGAAGTACAGGAAGACGAAAAAATGGTGTTGGGTCCGTCAGTTCTTTACGGTGGTGCCGGAGTGCGTGCACTGCGATCCGCTCAGTACATTGTGGGCATAGCCATCGTTGCAGTCGGCGCGGTCGCCTTCGCAAATGCGCAGGAGCCGACGGCGCCTATACCTGCCCCTCTGCCCGTTGCCGTTGCCGATCCCGAAACGCATCCGGTCGCTGCACCCCCGGTAAAAATCGATGCGCCTGCCATGCCTAGAGAAGCTGTGCGCTCCGGCAAAGCGCCACCTTTGCCGCTACACGCGGTGGACAAAAAACAGGAAGTCAAAACGATCGAGATAAACGCGCAACGCTTATCGACCACCGATGAGCGCCGCGAATCCGCTGCCGGAAAAATCATTGTCGGCCGCGACGAAATCGAGAAATATGGAAGCGCCGACCTAGTCGACGTGTTGCGTCGTCTGCCGGGCGTTACGGTGATCAATGGTGCCGTTTCAATGCGCGGTATGGGCGCTGGATTTACGCAGATCCTGATCAATGGCGAGCGCGTGGCGCCGGGGTTTTCCATCGAGCAACTTTCTCCTGAACAGGTCGAGCGCATCGAAATCCTGCGCGCACCGACCGCAGAAATCGGCGCCCGCGCCATTGCCGGTACCATCAATATCATCCTGCGCAAGCCGCGGCGCAACAAGCAGGACGATTTGAAAGCCGGCCTGCGAGCGGAGGATAGCCGCTTTGGCGGCGACGTTTCGCTCTCGCATAACGATGCGCTGAGTGAAACCGGCACCTACAACCTGACGTTGACAGGTCGTCAGAATCGAACCGGTAGCCAGTCGCAGTTGCGCGTCGTCATCGACGACATCCCGTCTGGCACTGTCCGGCTAAATAGAAACAGTGGCACAACATCGATTTATAAAAGCTGGAATACCACACTGAACTCGCAGGTGCAATGGAAGTGGGGCAACGGCGAGCAGTTGGTCATCCAGCCGTTTTTTTCGAGGGGCTACTATGAATCGAACAGCAAAGACATATTGACCCAGGCGATCGGCGCGAATCCGCCCTATGCAACAAGCCGCGGGCAATACAGCGTTTATTTCTCGAACGCTCGCTTTACCGCCACACTCTCCAAGCAACTGACCGATAACACCAAGGTCGATTTGCGTTGCGGCGCTGGCCAGGCGCAGCGCCGCATTGTATTCGGCGACAACCAGTTCGACGCGTTGGGAACAACCAATCTCGTGCAAACGACCAATTCCGAATCGCGAGACGTTTCCTGGAATGCCTCAGCCAAGGTTGTCCATCAGTTTTCTGACACGCACAAATTCACTTCCGGTATGGAAGTTGAGGCGGTTCAACGGGTCGATCACAGGCGGGTGCTGTTGAATGGCTTACCGCAACTGGCGGAATTTGGCAGTGAGCTTGATCTCTCCACACGCCGGCGCGCACTCTATGCGCAGGAAGAATGGGACCCGGCGCCGAACTGGTCGGCCAATGTCGGTGTGCGTTGGGAAGGCTTTGAGATCCGCAGCAATGCTGATAACGGCGGCGATAGCGGGACGGTGCGTAACAGCAGCAGCATCGTCACGCCGCTGGCACACCTGGTCTGGCGGTTCAATGCGCCGAAGAAGGACCAGCTTCGATTGAGTGTTACCCAGAGTTATCAGACGCCTTCATTGTTCAACCTGGTGCCGCAGCCGCGTTTGGACAGCACCAATCCGGTGCCGGGTCCGAACCTTGCGGCCAATCCCGATTACGCGGGCAATCCGTTCCTGAAACCGGAGCGCGCTAACGGTATCGATTTCGGCTATGAACATTATTCCGAGGGCGGCGGCGTGGTCGCGATAAACCTTTACAGCCGTCGCATAAATGATCTGGTGCGCGGCGTAATACTTCTTGAAAATGTTTCGTGGGCCAGCAGCCCGCGGTATGTGCACCGCTCGCGCAATATTGGCCGCGCCACGTCAAATGGAATCGAGTTCGACGCAAAGCTGCAACTGAGCGAAATGATGGCGGGCGGCCCGCCACTGGATTTGCGAGCCAACGTGAGCATATTCGATTCGAAAGTTGATTCTGTTTCCGGCCCCAACAATCGCATCAATGGCCAGCCGCGAGCCAAAGGAAATTTCGGTGTCGACTATCGACCAAAGGGCAGCGCGTTCACCGTCGGCGCGACCATTTCGTATACACCGGCTAATACCATTCAGGATACTGATACGCAACAGTCCGGCAACGCTGCCAGCCGTACGATTGATGCCTACATGCTGTGGACCATTTCGCCTGCCACCAAGCTGCGGCTCACGTTCTCGAATCTGGCACCCCGCAATGAGGGAAGCTCAATAGCCGTGGTAACAGGACTTCAACGACAATCGACTTACTACAGCGCGCCTGGCCACTCCACAACGGCATTGCGGTTGGAGATGCGGCTTTGATTGGCGGAGAAGGAGATTCGGTCACGTTCCGCGACCCCGCTGCGGCTGCCTGTGGCATAGCCGTCAGCTTTCGAATCCCCCATGTGAGCCAAGCAGTTGGCTCACACTTCCCCTCCCAACAAAAAACGCCCACAAGGGGCGTTTTGTTGTTTGGCGGAGAAGGAGGGATTCGAACCCTCGATACACTTTTACGGCGTATGCTCCCTTAGCAGGGGAGTGCCTTCGACCACTCGGCCACCTCTCCGGATTTTTCGCTAGGGCGTATTGTACGCTGCCAAGCTCTGTACAGTCAAAAGTGCATCAAAATCGATTGCGCTTTTCACACAACAGTTACTTCAATTCCTTTAGTAAAAATGCGTATTGCAGCGCGGTACGGTAGGCTAATTGCGCATTGTTGGCTGAGCCTGCGTGGCCACCCTCGATGTTTTCATAGTAATACACCTCATGGCCCTGTTCCAGCATACGCGCCATCATTTTGCGTGCATGCCCGGGGTGAACACGGTCGTCTCTTGTCGAGGTCACGAACAGCACTTTGGGCATTTTCACCCCAGCGTTAACGTTTTGGTAGGGCGAATATTTGGAGATGAATTCCCATTCCTTGGGATCATCGGGATTACCGTATTCGGCCACCCATGACGCACCAGCCAGAAGCTTGTTATAACGTCTCATATCAAGCAGCGGCACCGAGCACACCACAGCTTGAAACAAGTCGGGGCGCTGGACCATTACCGCGCCTACCAGCAAGCCACCGTTTGAGCCGCCAGAAATAGCCAGATGACGTGGCGATGAGATTTTTTTCGCGACTAAATCTTCGGCGACAGCGATAAAGTCGTCATACACTTTTTGACGGTTTGCTTTTAACCCTGCTTGATGCCAGCGCGGACCAAATTCTCCGCCACCGCGAATATTGGCGACCACGTACACACCACCTTGCTTGAGCCAACCGTTGCCGATTGAGCCGGAATAACCCGGCAACTGCGAAATTTCAAAACCGCCATAACCATAGAGCAAGGTCGGGTTTTTGCCGTCAAGTTTTGCGTCTTTGCGCATGATGACAAAGTAGGGAATTTTTTCGCCGTCTTTAGAGGTCGCTTGGAACTGCTCAACCTTGAATGGCGTTGAATCAAAAAATGCGGGCAATGATTTTAATTTTTCGCGCGCATCCGAGCCAGCTTTCGCCCAGAACAGCGTTGAAGGCGTGAGGTAATCAGTCAGTGTGAGCCAATATTCATCGGACTCATCCGCATCAATGGCGCTGGCGCCAATCGTACCCAGGCCGGGCATATTGATTTTGCGACGCGACCAGGTGCCCGCTTCACGCTTTACTTCGACCAGCTGATTTTTAACGTTATCAAGCTCATTCAAGATCAGATAATTTTTGGTGAGCGTCCAGCCTGCCAGTGATTTACGATCGGTTGGTGCAAACAGTATTTCAAAATCACGTTCGCCCTTCATGAATCTTTCAAAATTCATCGCGATCAATGCGCCTTGCGGGTAGGTTTTTCCGCCAACAGTCCAAGCGGATTTCAAACGCACAAACAACATATCCCAGACGTAGGCCGGTGTTGCGTCGTCTTGCACATCGAGCCTGGTTAATTTTTCGCCCTCGCGCAGAAATGTTTCCGAAGTATAGAAGGTCACGCCACGGCGCACGAACTGTCGGGTGGCATAGCCTTTTTGTTCGGCCACGAATGCCGAGACGCTGATGTCAGATTCTTTACCTTCGAAAACTGTTTTCGCGCTTTCTATCGGTGTGCCGCGCTTCCACTCTTTGACGATCCTGGCGTAGCCTGATTTGGTCATGGAGCCGGGACCAAAATCGGTTTGCACAAACAGGGTATCGCGATCAATCCACGATGCGCCGCCCTTCGCTTCCTTAATTTCAAAACCGCCTTTGACAAATGACTTTGATGCCACATCAAACTCACGGGTTACTTGTGCATCCGCGCCGCCGCGCGAGAGGTTGAGCATGCAGCGCTCATAGCGAGGATACAGACAGGTAGAACCTTTCCACACCCAGTTTTCGTTTTCATCTTTGGCGAGCTGATCCAGGTCCAGCACGATTTCCCATTTTGGTTGCGGCTTTTTATATTCGGCCATCGTGGTGCGACGCCATACACCGCGAATATGGGCTTGATCCTGCCAAAAATTGTAGAGAAACTCGCCGCGTTTGGTGGCAGCTGGAATACGCTCGCGCGAATTAACCACTTCCAGCACTTTGTCGCGAATCGGTTGGAACTGTGGCTCGGCCTCGAGCAATTTTTGGGTTTTCGCGTTTTGTTCTTTGACCCAGGCGATGGCTTTATCGCCCATCACGTCTTCCAGCCAGAGGTAAGGATCCTCCTGTGTCAGCTGAGCGGTTTGTGCAAGCGCGGCGGTACTGATGACAGACACGGCAGCCAATCCTGAAATGACACGACGAAACATGGTGATTTCCTCAAAAAAGAAAGCTGCGCCCGTATTTGCATTGCGGGTGCAGCTTTTATTAGTGCAATATTAATGTGAGCCAACTAAGCCGGCACTTTATCCAGTTCAAACGCGCTATGCAAGGCACGAACCGCTAGCTCCATGTACTTTTCATCGAGCACCACCGAGGTCTTGATTTCTGAAGTTGAGATCATCTGAATATTCACGTTCTCGCGCGCCAAGGTTTCAAACATTTTGGCGGCAATGCCCACATGCGAACGCATGCCGATGCCGACCAATGAAACCTTGGCAATTTTATTGTCGCCAGTCACGCCTTTGGCATTGATGGCGGGCTTCACTTCATCGGTCAAAATGGCCAGCGCTTTGTTGTAGTCGTTGCGGTGCACCGTGAATGAAAAATCGGTAATACCGTCGAACGAGGTATTCTGGATAATCACGTCGATATCGATATTAGCCGCCGCAATCGGACCCAATATCGAGAACGCTATACCGGGGCGATCCGGCACACCGGTCACGGTCAGTTTGGCTTCATCGCGATTAAACGCGATACCGGAGATGATGGCTTGTTCCATATTTTCGTCTTCCTCATACGTAATCAGGGTGCCGCGATCATTTGAATCAAATGGCGTGAATGACGACAGCACCCGCAATTTAACTTTATATTTACCCGCGAATTCGACCGAGCGAATCTGCAATACTTTCGAGCCCATGCTGGCAAGCTCAAACATTTCCTCAAAGGTTATCGTATCGAGCTTGCGCGCCTCGGGCACCACCCGCGGATCGGTCGTGTACACACCATCCACATCGGTAAAAATCTGGCATTCATCGGCCTTCAGTGCGGAGGCCATGGCCACGCCGGTGGTGTCAGAGCCGCCTCGACCCAGCGTGGTGATATTGCCGCGCTCATCAATACCTTGAAAGCCCGCCACCACCGCCACATAGCCATCGGCCAAGTCTTTGCGAATATTGGCATCGTCAATCGATAAAATTCGCGCCTTGGTATGTGCGCTATCGGTCAGAATTTTGACTTGCCAGCCCGTATAGCTTTTTGCTTTAAGTCCCAAATTCTGTAGTGCAATGGCCAGCAGACCAACCGACACCTGCTCGCCGGTCGAGGCAATCACGTCCAACTCGCGCGAGTCGGGGTCTTCATCTAATTGCTTTGCCAACCCCAACAGACGATTGGTTTCGCCCGACATGGCAGACGGCACCACCACCAGCTGATGGCCCTGCGAATGATAGTGGGCGATGCGCTTCGCGACTTCGCGAATTCGTTCCGGCGAACCCATCGAGGTGCCGCCGTATTTTTGGACAATTAATGACATGGTGGGCGCTTATGAATAAACAATGGTGCAGTGCAAAAACCTTAATTCTAGCGCCTTCAGCGCCAAAACACGAATGCTGAATAGCCTGCGGAACGGCCCGACCATTCCGACGAGGTTGCACGCGGGCTGTTATACTCTGCCCGCCAATGAAAACTGCCGCTCCAAATACTATTTCTGTCACCCGCCGCCTCGAATTCGATGCCGGACATCGCCTGCCCAATCACAAGAGCCAGTGCCGCAATATTCACGGCCATCGTTATGCGCTGGAAATCACGCTGACCGCCAATATCATTCATGATGAAGGTGCCACCGACGACGGTATGGTGATGGATTTTGGCGATATCAAATCCATCGCCAAGGAAAAGCTGGTTGATCTCTGGGATCACTCGTTTTTGGTATGGCGCGGCGACAAGGTGATGGTAGATTTTTTGGCGGCGATTTCAGGACATAAAACGGTGGTTCTTGATGAGGTGCCAACAGCGGAGAATCTGGTCAAAGCCGCGTTTGAAATTCTCGAGCATGCCTACCGCGACCGTTTTGGTCATGAGCTTACGCTGACTCAGGTACGACTATATGAGACGCCTAATTGCTGGGCAGATGCGGTTAACAGTTAGGCCTCGATTAGCTTGATCGGTATCTGAAAAAACTTATTGTAAAATAATATCTGTAACCAGTGTTTTGCTCAATATCATTTTGATGCTTAATCCCTATGGAGTAATTCATGCGTAAAGCTGCTTTTTTTATTTCTGCTGCTGTTTCGGCAACATTCGCGATCGGCGCATCGGCGCAGGCCAAACCCGGCGATTCGATTGAATATCGTCAGGGCGCCTTTGAGGTGATAGGTTGGAACTTTGGCAAAATGGCTGCGATGATGCGCGGCACAGTCCCCTATGACAAGGAGGCATTTGCAAAACGTGCTGATATTGTCGCGCACGTGGCGCCGCTGCCGATCGAGGGCTTCGGGCCCGGCACCGACAAAGGCGCGCCAACCAAAGCCAAGCCGGAAATCTGGACCAAGATGGACGATTTCAAAGCCAAGATGACCAAGATGAATGAAGAAACCGTCAAACTTGCCGCAATTGCCAAAACGGGCAGCTTGGATGAAATCAAAAAACAATTCGGCGCAACGGGTGCAGCTTGTAAAGCTTGTCACGACGACTACAAAGCGAAGCAGCCACATTAAACCGAATAGAAGATGAAAAACGCCGCTCAGTTCCCAAATGAGCGGCGTTTTTCATTTGCGCGGCAAAAAATATGCCGGGAATTTATCCAAACACCCTCGTTACCACTGCATAAGTTAACCCGCCAACCACAAATGCCACCAACCATGAGAGCCAATAGGGACGGGGGCTTTCAGCCATTTTTGCTTCAATTTCCCCGCCAGTGCTAGTGTTTATAGTTTTTTTACCACTAAACATCGCCTTAATCAGTTTCTCTTTTTTATACACCGTGTAAAAAATAATGGCCGCCACATGCAGCGCAATCAAAAACAAAATCAGATCAGAATTGAGCTTGTGCAGACTGGTCAATTGATCACTTAGGGCCTTTGAGACCGTGCTCGCATAAGGGCCTTCAAGCAGGATATCGTCATTGGAAAAAAGCCCAGTAGCCACTTGGAAAGCCAACACGGCGAGCAGCGCCAGTACACTACATGCGCCCAACGGGTTGTGGCCGATAGCAGGACTGCTGCTGGGCTTGAGAAGCCCCTTGGCATACTGAATTACCGTAGCAGGCCCGCGCACGAAATTAACAAACCGCGCATGGTGGTTACCCACAAGGCCCCACACCACGCGGAACAGGATTAAACCAAGCACAAAAAAACCGAGTTTCTGGTGCCACTCCATCCAATTCCCACCGAGCTTGGCGGTGATGAACAGTCCCAATATCGCAGACACCAACAGCCAGTGAAATAACCGAACCGGGATATCCCAGACGCGAACCGTCTGCATCAACGATGCCTCTTACTGGGCTGGTTCGATACGAATCAATTCGCCCGTCGGTGAATCCGTGAGCAAATATAAATTGCCATCGGGACCGCTTCGTACATCGCGAATGCGACCGAGTTTATTTTCAAACAGACGTTCTTCGCCAATCACTTTTTCACCGTCGAGCGTGAGGCGCACCAATGATTGTTTGGCAAGCGCACCGACGAATAAATTACCTTTCCATTTCGGAAAATTATTGCCCGTATAAAACGCCATGCCTGATGGCGCGATAGAAGGAACCCATACATGAATCGGTTGCGCCATACCGGCTTTTTCGGTGCCCTCGCCGATTTTGGTTGCTGTACCGTAGTTCACACCATAGGTAATCACCGGCCAGCCATAGTTGGTGCCGGGCACCAGGATATTCACCTCATCACCACCTTGGGGGCCATGCTCGTGTGTCCAGATTTTACCGGTAACCGGATGGATGGCCGCACCCTGCATATTACGGTGACCGTAAGTCCAGATTTCCGGTTTGGCGTTGGGCGTTTTGATGAACGGGTTATCTGGCGGCACTTTGCCGTCATCGGTCAGGCGAATGCTTTTACCCGCATGATCATTGAGCTTTTGTGCGCGTTCCTCGTAACCTTTATTGGGATTGTCGCCGCGATCACCAAAGGTGACGATCATGAAGCCTGCGCGGTCAAACACGATGCGCGAACCAAAGTGCTGCCCCGCGCCCGACTTGGGTTCAAGCTTGAACAGCACTTGCACATCGGTCATAGCAGGCGCTTCACGCGTTCCGGTGAGCTTACCGCGGGCAACTTCCGTCCCGTATGCACTAGGTACACCCGCGTTATAGGTCCAATAAATCCAGCCGGTCTCAGCGTATTTCGGATGCAACACCACATCGAGCATACCGCCCTGCCCATGCTCGACTGCGACCGGCAACCCGGAGACGGGCAAGGTCACCAGCTTGCCACCGTCAATCACGCGCATCCGTCCGGCGCGCTCGGTCACCAACATGCGGCCATCCGGCAAAAACGCGAGGCCCCACGGGTTCGCTAGCCCCGGCACCAGCGTGACCGCACGTACTTTGTAGTCGTTGGTATCAAATATTTTTTGCGCGAAGACGGGAGGCGCAATAAACGCGCATGACATTAACGCAGACAAAAGTAGAGCACGACGGATTTTCATAAATATCCTTGGAGTTCGCTGGAGCCAGCGCACTAGATTCTGGCGGAAGGTGTGAGATTCGAACTCACGGAAGACTCGCGCCCTCGCCGGTTTTCAAGACCGGTGCCTTAAACCGCTCGGCCAACCTTCCAGAGCGCGCATTTTATCATCCCAGACGATGAATTGGCACATCTGCACGCCAATACAACATCAAAAAATATCCAAATCTGGTTTTTGAGTGGTCTGGAAGTCAAAAAAAACGTGTTTGTGACCGCAAGGTCTTGCGGCAGCGTGCAGCAGCAAAAGGAACTCTTGTGGCGGATATTGCTCAAAGCAGTACAATAAACATTGTTTGTTTATTGACTCATAGCAAAGGAAAACATTATGCAACCCGATCTTCAATTGGCTCCAGCAGCAGGCACCAATGGTATCGCAGCCACACAGAACCGCGTATTGCGTAATACCTATGCGCTGTTGGGTGTCACGATGATCCCAACGGTTATCGGCGCGATTGTCGGCACCAACCTCAGCTTCGCATTTATGCGCTCAAGCCCTATCATCAGTGTGTTAGTACTGATGGCTATTGTTTACGGCCTCATGTTTGCCATCGAAAAAAACAAGGATTCCAGCGTCGGGGTTTACCTGCTGCTGGTCTTTACATTTTTTATGGGCGTGATTTTGGGCCCGTTGCTGCAAGTGGCTTTGTCATTCAGAAACGGCGCACAACTCATTGCTGTCGCGGCGGGCGGTACCGGCATCACCTTTATGGCAATGGCTGCTTTTTCAGCCACCACCAAGCGTGATCTTTCCGGTATGGGACGCTTCCTATTCGTTGGCGCGATTGTGCTGATGATTGCTGTCGTTGCCAATATTTTCCTGCAAATGCCCGCCTTGCAACTGGCATTGAGTGCAGCCTTCATCTTGTTTTCGTCGATGATTATTGCCTACACCATCAATAGCGTGGTTCACGGTGGCGAGACCAATTACATCAGCGCAACCCTGAGCATTTACGTCAGCATCTACAATATTTTCTCCAGCTTGTTGCAAATATTGATGGCCGTAACCGGTAATCGTGACTAACGATTAATTTTCACCAAGCTACATTAAAACGGCCCCGATATTCGGGGCCGTTTTTTATTGCATTATTTTATTGCATTAAAGCCGCACGCAAAGTTTTAATCACGCTCAAACAGAGCGATAGATTCCACATGCGCCGTATGCGGGAACATATTCACCACGCCCGCCGCTTTCAACTTAAAGCCCTGCACGTGCACCAGCTCACCCGCATCTCGCGCCAGCGTGCCGGGGCTGCACGACACATAGACAATTCGCTTTAACTCTGGCCGCAGCTCACGCCCCAATAACTTGCAGACTTCCAATGCGCCATCACGTGGCGGGTCAATCAGCATTTTGCTCACGGCAGGGATGCGCCGCATGGCGGCTTCCTGATCTGTATATAAATCGGCCGGGAAGAAAGTTGTGCGCTCAGTAAGTGATGCACCATCGCGATTATTCCGCCGCGCGTTCTGCTGTGCCCGTTCAGTCAGCGATGCGCTACCTTCGACGCCGATTACATGCGCGCCCAATCGGGCCATCGGCAAACTAAAATTCCCCAGTCCGCAAAATAAATCCGCAATCACTTCGCCGGGTTTCGGAGCCAACAGCTGCATCGCGCGCGCAACCATCAGGCGATTTACATTGTGATTAACCTGGGTAAATTCGGTCGGCCGAAAAATAATATCCAGATCATATTCTGGCAGCGTGTAAGTCAGATCGGGCGCATCCAGCGGATAGAACGGCACCGCCGTTTCCGGACCTTTCACCTGTACCCACCACTGAACATGATGTTCATCCGCAAATGTTTTTAGCTTGGCTTCATCAGCCGGTGTCAGCGCGTCCAGCAGACGCAGCACCAGCGCGGTAATGCGCTCGCCAACTGCAATCTCGATTTGTGGAATACGATCGCGAATATCCAGGCTGGTTAACAGCACGCGCAACGGCTCAATCATGCAGCCCACACCGCCCGCCAAGACTTCACAGGATTTCATATCAGCGACAAAGCTCGATTTTCGTTCCCGGAACCCGACCAGCACCCCGCCCTTCTTAGCCACATAGTTGACCGAGAGTCGCCCGCGGTGGCGATATTGCCATTGCGCTGCATAGATTGGCGGCAATATTCGTTCGCACTCCACTTTGCCAATGCGCGCCAGATTATCTTCCAGCACCCGCTGCTTGGCCGCAACCTGCAAGGTGTAATCAGCATGCTGTAAGAGACAGCCTCCGCACAGCCCATAGTAAATACACTTGGGGGTCACGCGCTCTGGCGCCTGACACAGAATCGAGATTAACGTGGCAGTTTCAAAATTTTTCTTTTTTCGCGAAGCCTGATAGACCACTCGCTCGCGAGGCAATGCACCTTCAACAAATATTGCTTTACCGTCAACATGCGCCACACCCCGGCCTTCATGGTCAAGCGATTCGATTAGCGCAACTGGTTGAATCGGCTGTGCGATAGGGGTGATTGATGCTGTCGTCATGGCGGGCAATAAGTGTTGAATAAATCAATGTAAAACAACGGGAGCCGAGATTATACGCTGCGCCTATGAACGGCTTCCTTGACGGAGCGGGCGGGCGGCACAAATGGCACAAATAGCAAGAAAGGGCACGATCATCATCGTGCCCTTTTTATTTTTGCAGGGATTACAGCCTGCGTAATGCTGACCGATATTAATATCAATCGCTATGGCTGGAACACCGTATAGCCAAGCGGAGCAGCGCCTGCATTATCAATTATAGTCTGCACCACTCCGTTGTTACCCATGAGCCAGACAGTCAAGGTGCCATTGGCGCGCAACCAGACAATATCCATAATGCCATCGCCATCAAAATCACCTGATGCATAAAACTGCCATGTAGGATCGGCGAAAGGCAAGGCAATTGTGTTGTTGGCCACCACTAGCGAGCTCGATGTGCAGGAAGCGTTGGGGTCATCCGGGTTGCCCGAAAAAGGTGGCAACGCCAAGCCAACTGCGTTTAGCGACATCAAGCTGGTGACACCGGAGGATTGATTACGGATCAATATATCGCCACGTCGCTGTCCGGTGAAATCGGCCAACTTGAGCACGGTATATCCGCTCGGCAACGTGCCTGCCGACAGATTCGCACAGGTGCGTGCGGCAGTCGCCATTAGTGCGCGAATCGAACCCGCTGGGCTGATATAAATCATATCGGCTGAACCATCACCATTCAGGTCAGCCGCGCCCAACAAATTCCAATCCAGCGGTGCGCCGCCGCGCTTTCTGACAATCGGCGCTGAAGTACCATTGGCAAACCAAATATAGGAAACACCGGTATCAGGTGAATTGGTGACCACATAGCGCCAGACCAGATCACCAAAACCATCGCCGTCCAAATCACCCACTGCCTGAACATCCCACACCGGCTTTACCAAGCGGATTACGCGTTGATTCGCCGGCAGGAAATCATTCCAGGCCAGCACATCCGATCTGCCATTAACGTCAAGCTGGTTTGGATTCTGGAAAGCCAGATCGCTTTTACCGTTGCCATCAAAATCGACTGCGCCCACTAAACGATAAGCCGCGCCCGGATCGGCCTGTGCGGTAAATTGAAATTGACCATTAACCAGACGTCCGCCGAGTAATTGGGCACCAGCGGAGCGCACCAACACGACACTTTTGCCACTACCATCAATATCAATTCCGCCACGCTTGGAAAGTGCCACGGGCACATACACAATAAAACTTTGCTTGACCTGCGGCGCGGCAGCGTAGGTTGTATTGCCTGCCTGATCAGCAGTGACAGTACAAACGCCCGCACCCGACAATAAAATGCTGGAGCCCGAAATACTGCAAACCGATGTTGTCAGGCTAACGGTGGTGACGGCCAATCCCGACGATGCCGTTGCGCTGAACGTGAAAGAGCCGATGCTGAGCGCCCTGCTGCCGGGATTGACAAAGGTAATGGTTTGCGAGGTCAAAGGCGGCGGTGAATTCGTTGGAACAAAGGTTGAGTAAACCTGATAGCCGTTGGGCGTAACTGCCTGCGGATCCCACATGGCTACGCTGACGTAGTAGGTGCCGGGCTGGACCGCAATATCTTTAATCAGAAAATTGGTGTCCGTATCTGACGCATCATCGTTAGTTGCACTGTTGTTGCATTCCGCCGCATTGCTGGGCGACGGCATGCAGGAACCATTCGATTTCAGCAAAATGGCCATGGTATCGAGATTGGCACCCGCCGCATCTTTGCCGCGACTGCCGACTGAGAGTGTGCCGGACTCGGATACGACGATACGATAGACATCCAAATCGCCCACATAATCAAGCGTCGCATTTAGCGTGCTATTCAAGGGTAATACCGGCCCCGTGCTGTTGGGCTGGTTAGGGAAATCATCACTGGCCGGAAAGCTTTGTCCATTCAAAAAATACTTAATCTGCTCATAAAAAATCTCGAAGCGACCATAGTTTGAGTTTTCATTCAAATTGCTGCATGAAAGCGACGTGCCGTTACGCAACGTACTGCTGGAGAGTATGCCGCGTAGCTGCAGGCCACCATTACTCTGGGTAAAAATGCCCGAGCCTGACGAGCCGCCTTCAATAATGCCTTGGGTAAAAAAGACGCCATACATTTGCTGGTTATAGCCCTGCAAGCCCAGCTGACCCGTCGTATTGGCGGGATTGGGCTGGCCATTAGCGGTTATAACATTGACTGTACCGGTTGCCCATTTCATCGGCGCGCCACCCGGATGACTGAGTGAGACTACCGGGTCGTCTTTCAACATTAGAGCCGCATTCCAGCCAGCATAAACGGCGCCCGGTGGCGGAGTTTGATTGAGGCGCAGCAGCGTGCTATCCGCCATTTGATTGGTAAATACCAACTGCGCGCCCCCAGACAGCGTCACCTGCCCGGGAAAGAACGCGCCATTCTCATTTGCGACATTCGCACCACAAGTCATATTTTTGCGAAACCAGATGGTCGAAACACTGGCGGCTTCAGCCGTGGCGGAAATGCAGTGGTTCGCCGTGAGGAAAAATGGCGCTGGAAATTGATTGGAGTTAATCAGTGTGCCAGAGCATAAGTAGCCACTGCCGCCACTGACAAAGTTAATCTTCGCCACTGAATTACTACGTTCCGCGATGGCAGCATCAAGTGTGGAGCTATTCGTCGGACAAACCACATCGACCGTGCATGATCCCGCGGCGGGTACCGACGCTTCGCCCGGCGCTTTGGCTACTTGGCTGGTCAATAGCGATTCAACAAAGTGCAATACGCCCGCCACTTGTATTTCTACATCGTTGATTTTTTGCGGCGTGAAAATTTCGACAATCTGCGCGCCGCCCTCGGTATAAGGCGTCCACAACACACCTTCATGGGCGAGATTGAGCGGCAAAGACTCTGCGGTGCCGGCTGTCGATGTAGCCACCCGAATTTCACCAAAAGTGAGTCCTCGTGGCAGCACTAATTTAGCGCGAACACCCATTGCCCCTTCCGACGAGATGTAGAGGTGCGTGACATTACCACCCGCCACAGCCTGCCATTGGAGGCGCGTGGCGGACATGCCGCTGTCGAGCACGGGGCCCACGTAATACGGCGCGACCGGCGGCTCAGTGGCGAGCCCCAAAATGCTAGAAACTGATTTTTCAGCTGGGCTGCCTTTCGCACCAGTCGCCGCTTCCTGCAAGGTCTGCTTGCTTGGTGACAACGCTACCCGAAAGCTGGGCGCATTGGCTGATCGCAGTTGTTTGGCGACTGCTACTGCCTCCTGAAGATCAATGCTTTGGTAGCGCGAAGGCATTTCCTGTGCGGTTGTCGTGAGCGCAAATAGGCCTAATGCCGTGGCAAAGCTGAGCCTGCTGAACATGTGGCGAATATTCATGATGTAATCCTGACGCTAAAAAATTTTACAAAGCTACAAAGGCTTAAGGAGCCATACACGGCTTGTGGTATTGGCCAGCAAAGTTATGGCTGGATGGATTTAGGATTAACAAAGCGGCTTGGCTTGACGCATTGCGCCAGACGCCCCAATGCCAACCACTGCTGCAATAAAAATGTCGTGCCATATTGGCGGCCATCAAGCTGATCTCGCACCCCAGTTGCCGGATAAATATCCTCAAAATTCGCGCTGCGAAATAACACATCCCATATTGGAAATAGAACTGCAAAATTACATCCTTTGTTTAGCCCCTCGTGACCGACACCGATCGCGTGATGCATGCGGTGGAATCGCGGGCTTACCAGCAGATATTCACCTATACGGCCAAACGAAAGCCGCAGATTCGCATGCGAGAGACTTTCCACAACGCGCGTTGCCACCACAATCATTACAAACTGGGCGGGCGCAACACCGATCATCAAAGCGATCAGGGCAAATGCACCATCGATTAACACATCATCGAGCAAATGATTGCGGTCATCTGACCAAAAACTCATCTGGCGCTGTGAATGATGCAAGCTGTGCAGAGCCCACCATGCATTAATCTGATGTTGCCCGCGATGCAACCAATAAGCCACAAAATCGAGCGCCACCAGATAAAAAATAAAACTTAATAACGGCGACGAATGCAAAAATGGCCATGCATCCTCGAACTTGGGCGGGATGACGTCGTGCATTCGCAACCAGCCGTCCAGACTATCGACCAGCGGCGTCATCAACAAAAATAATGCCAGCGGCACAAACCCCAGCCGGTGCAAAATCGTATAGAAAATATCTACCCTTCTTTCGCCATCATGGCTCCGCGCTTCGGCAGGGCGCCATCTTTCCAGCGCTCCAAACACAATGGCCAATAACGGCAACTCGATTGCCCCAATCAGGAAAAACTCGGTCCAATCAAATGCCTGCTCGGCATAGCCACCCAAGCCCAGCTGATAAATAGCCGGTAGCACAACTGACTCAAAAGCCAAGTCATGCAGATTCGCAAATTGATTTGCAATCCATTCAAACATCAGCTTTTCCAGTTCGGATGTTCGGTAATTTTCGCGAAACACATGCCCCTAGCCTTTAACCCGTTGATCAGATCATCGAGCTTGGGATAAAGCGGTTCTTTTCGCAACCAGATGCCCAAGTGCCAAAGCAGGATATCGCCATCCTTGATGTCACGTAATTGCGCGGCGATTAATTTGTCAGATGGAAATTTTTCGCTGGGCAATTCATCGCCTGACAGGCCGGCAGGCGACCACGGCACATGTTTATAGCCACAACTCTCGGCGAAGCGAATGGTATTGGGTGTCAATTTGCCACCGGGCGCACGCCATATTTTATCGAGGCTGCGTCCGGTCATGGCTTTGAAGGCATCTTCACTCTGCTTTATTTCACGACAAACTTGCTGTTGGTCTAGCGTCACGCCAGCGGCCTTTCCCCATGGCACGTAACTCACCTTATCCGCGCCCACATCCGCGCGAAAATACCAGTGTCGCCAAGTGTGAGAACCAAACGCGTGACCTTCATCCGCCCGCGCTTTCCAAAATGGTTTCCAGGATGGATCAAGAGAGTTTTCACCGCGCTTGGTTTTTTCATTGGCGAGGAAAAAAGTTGCTTTAACATCCTGTTTTTTTAGAATGGCTGCGATCGCTTCAGCAGACTCCATATGACCGGTATCAATGGTCAAATAAACAGTGCCCTTGCAAGCCGCATGCGCGACACTTGCACATAAAATAGCCGCGACACCTGCGAAAGCAGTGTTGAGAAGCCACAACTTGCGCGGATGCCGCTTCATCGACTATTTCCGGGCCGCGTGCGTGAAAAAATAAATTCCGTGCGGAGATTTTCCGACAGGAATTTGTTTAATCACTTGTTTGGTCGACATATCAATAACGGTCACTTTTCTAGCCCAGCGGGAGGTAGCCCACAGCTGCTTGCCGTCTTTCGTCAGCTCCATACAATCCGGGCCTCCTGGCACATTGATGGTGTCGATCACCGTTAAACTTGACTGATCGATGATGTTGACCGTATTGGACACCCTATTACTAACAAAGATTCGCCTGCCATCGCCTAACGCCAGAAAATTATGCGCCCCCTTGCCGGTTGGAATTTTTTTGATGGTTTTCTGCAAGCGCCAATCAACGACTTCTACATAGTCCGAGCCGGTCATGCCAACCAACACATATTTATCGTCCGGCGTCACCCATGCCCCGGCAGGCATGCGGCCAACCGGCATTTTCCACCTCATGGTTTGGGTCTTTAGATCAATTGCGGCAAGCTCGTCCGAATCCTGCAGAGTAACAAAGGCCGTGCTGCTATCGGCGCTGAAGGTCACATGGCTAGGCGCTTTCGGTGCCGCAATCCGTTTGACCAGCTTAAAATCAGCGCCGTTATATATATCGATTCGATCAAGCCGAATTGAAACTGACACGAACCATTTTTTGTCGGGACTGAAACCGATTTGGTAAGGATCTGAAATTTGCGCCAATCGGCGCTGGATTTCGCCAGTCAGCGGGTCAAGAAACACCAGCTCATTTGAGGCAGCGTTTGCCACAACCAACTGCTGGTCGTCCGCTGTTGCCATCAAATGATGCGGCTCTTTACCCACGGAAATACGTTTAACCTCGGTCATAGTGAGCTTATCTATCAAGCTGATCGTACCTTCACCTGAATTCAGGACAACGGCGACTTCGGCACGCAAAGATGGCGCCACCAGCACAGTAACGCCCAACACACATAAAACACCAGGCAATATTTTGCGTAAACCTTCAAACCTGCGCCTAATAATCCCAACATTCAAAAAAGCCACAAAAATCCTCTCGACTAGCGCATCCAATAATGCGAAAAACAGGTGCTATGGTAGCATGCAGCATCATTTCACTAGCTAGATAACGAGTCAGTAGCCGCTTCGGTTTACCTCTGAAAAATCGTTTTTCCTGCTGTTTTTTACGATCATTTTTATTTCTAATAAGATTTCATGTTTTCCAATCTTGCCCCCCGATTTTGCATGCAATGTGGATCTGCGAAAGTCGAGCTTCGAGTGCCGCACGGCGATGATCGTGAGCGGCATATGTGCGCTGATTGCGGCCACATTCATTACCTGAATCCCAAAATTGTGGTGGGTACTTTGCCTGTTTGGGAAGATAAAATTCTGCTCTGCAAGCGCGCCATTGAACCGCGCTATGGTTACTGGACCCTGCCAGCAGGTTTTATGGAAGAAGGCGAGACGGTTGAGGAGGGGGCGGCGCGCGAGACTTTGGAGGAAGCGAATGCACGGGTTGTTATCGAGCAGCCTGTCGTTCCTTATGTGACGCTTTCGCTACCGCAGATTAGCCAGGTTTATATGTTGTTTTTGGCAAAATTGAGTGATCTTGATTTTTCATCTGGCCCCGAAAGTCTGGAAGTAAAACTGTTTCGCGAGGATGAGATTCCCTGGGATCAGTTAGCGTTTCGCACCATTGATGTAGCCCTCAGGCATTTTTTCGTCGACCGGATGGCAGGCAGTTTTGTGCCTCATATCGGAGAGGTTCGTCATCCGGTTAAATAATCACGAGCCCAGACGCTGATACCAACTGTCTAGTTGGGCACCGCAAAGGTTAGCGGAAAACTATTGCGCTGGTGGTGCTACCTTCAGGACTTCTTCTAGCGTGGTTAATCCCTGCGCTACTTTCATCGCACCCGATAACCTGAGAGGCTTCATGCCTGCGCGATATGCCTCAGCAGTGATAGCAGCCAGGTCGGCGTTATCGACAATCAAGCGCTTCAAATTTTGATCCAGAATTAAAATTTCATAAATACCGATGCGGCCCATATAGCCGGTGTTGCGACATTCCAGACAACCAACCGGGCGATAGATATCCTTCGGTGCCTCACCTTTCCACGGAGAAACAGTGGTGTGCCAAAGTTTGATTTGCTCCGGGTTATCGAACGGTGTTTTTTCTTTGCAGTGCGGACATAGTGTTCGCACCAAACGTTGCGCCATAACGCCAAGGAGAGTTGAATTGATCAAATATGAAGGCGCACCCAAATCCAGCAACCTGGCCACGGCTGTCGGTGCATCATTGGTGTGCAGCGTGGATAGCACCAAGTGTCCCGTGAGCGCGGACTGAATCGCCATCTCGGCGGTTTCCAAATCACGAATCTCGCCCACCATAATAATGTCCGGGTCTTGCCGCATCAACGCGCGCACGCCCTCAGGGAAACCCAAATCTATTTGGCTTTGCACCTGCATTTGGTTAAATGCCGGCTCAACCATCTCAATGGGGTCTTCAATGGTGCAAACATTGACTTCAGGGGTGGCCAACATCTTGAGCGTTGAATACAGCGTCGTCGTTTTGCCCGAGCCAGTAGGTCCCGTGACCAACACAATGCCGCCCGGCTGACTGATTAACCCCTGCCACTTTTCAAAATCCTCGGTTGAAAAACCCAACTCCGAAAAATCCCTGACCAGAACATCCGGATCAAAAATCCGCATCACCAGTTTTTCACCATGAGCAGTTGGCAAGGTCGATAAGCGTAGTTCAATCTCTTGTCCATCCGGCATGCGGGTTTTGATACGCCCGTCCTGAGGACGGCGTTTTTCCACCACATCCATGCGACTCAATATCTTGATCCGCGACGTCATCGCCGCCGCGACCGTGGTCGGCACCTGATAAACCTGATGCAATACACCGTCAATGCGAAAGCGAATGGTGGCAACATCCCGGCGGGGCTCAAGATGAATGTCGCTGGCGCGTTGGTCAAATGCGTATTGCCAAAGCCAGTCGACCAAATGAACAATGTGATGATCGTTTGCGTCAAGCGCACGCCCAGCTTTGCCAAGCTCAATGAGCTGCTCAAAATTACTAATGCTGCCTGAGGCGCCCTCCTCCTTTTTGCCCTTTTTGACCGAGCGGGCCAGGTTATAAAACTCACCCACATAGCGAGCGATATCGAGCGGATTGGCCACCACCATTTGAATATTCAGGCGCAGCATATCGCCCAAATCACGCTGCCAGCTTGTTACAAAAGGCTCGCAGGTTGCGATAATCGCGTCGCGGCCATTTATTTCTACCGGCAAGATATTGCGCTTGGCGGCGTATTCTGACGACACCACTTCAGTGACAGCGCCCATGTCTATTTTTAGCGGGTCAATGTGATAGTAAGGCAGCTGTACGCGGCCCGCGAGCCACTCGGTGAGCTTCTCGATATCAAGAGCGCGGTGTGGTGCTTTCAGCGATTTAATGCGCGCCTTGGTCACAATCACCAGCGGATGGTCATCCGTCGGCGCAGTGCGCTGGTCGTGCGCCAGCTTATCAGCCACATCTTGTTCAATTAGGCCATCTTCAACCAGCGCCTCAAGGGTTTCGCGCAAGGTCACATGACGATCAGATTTCGAACCTTTTGCCAACGGCAGCAACTTGGGCAAGGCAATGACTGCAGCAGAAGTGGCCATATGGGTTATTTGCGTTTTTTTGACAAGATTATCTATATTACAACGATGACAGCGGGATAGTGGCAATCATGGCAAATCAAGCGCTACGACTATAATCTCAACATGCCAATAATGACATTACCGCGTTATCTACCAAATTTTTTTTGCAACCAGTTTGAAGGCGGCATCAAGCAATGCCTCATTGCGCTGCTCTCTGCCTGCACCGTACTACTGGGTCAAGGTTGCTCAGCTATCAGCGTAGCCAATAGCCCCTCAAAATCAGCCCCCCTGATTGCAACATCTGCCGCAGTCGCGCCATCTTCAGTCGAAACATGTCTGAAGTGGTACGAAGACATCGATGCGGCGATTGATACCGCGGGAATTCGTAACGGTAGCCCACACCGTTTGGCAGGTTACCCGCACCTGCGCGTTGACCGATTTGCCACATCGTTCAGCACGCAAGCCATACAGGAGCCCAAGATAGTTCCTATGCTGCTTTGGTACGCGCGAGATCTGGATATGGCCGCACGGCAACATGAGCTGCTAAATTTACCGTCGCGCCAGCAAGAAATGCTGGGCACCGCTGATACAGCAGCGGCGCATAGCATCCTGAGCCATTGTTCTCAGTTGCTGGTTCGGCGAGATATGACAAATTCGGCGAGCGCGCAACATCGGCAAGCGTTTTTCGCCGATTGGTATGTGCCTGATCATTACAGCCATTGGAAACGTGCGCTGGGGTTATATGTTTTAACCTCCATACCGTTTTATAGCGGCGTAGAAGCGTGGCAGCAATCAATGGCAGATGAGTTTAGGCGGGCATCCACTGAGCCCTCTCAAATACAAAATCCAAGCGGCATCATGAGGTACTTGCCTCCTCAGCCAATTAAGGAGCCGGCCAAAATTGAAACTATTTTTGGCGCAAGCCTTCGCAATATTTTGGGGGTTCCCCAATTATCAGAAGCCGGTTGGCATGAGCTCCTAAATCGTTATTCGCCGGTATTTGAAATCGATAAAAAAGGCGAATTTGATCAAATTGGCACGATGCAATTGGACTCAAAAGGAGGCGTGATCATTGATACATCAACGCCCAGCGTCTACCAACGCATTGCGTTTACGCGCATTGACAACAAGACGTATGTGCAATTAATTTACAACATCTGGTTTTCAGAGCGCCCCGCGAGCAACCCGCTCGATTTGCTGGCCGGCAACATCGACGGCGTGATGTTGCGTATCACGCTCGATCACGACGGCACGCCGCTACTGATTGACAGCATTCATGCCTGCGGCTGCTATCACTTGTTTTTTCCGACCAGCCACCTGCTGCCGCGCCCATCGCCGAACCCAAGGACAGAATGGGCGTTTATTCCCCAAACACTCCCCATCCCGACCACCCGTCAACAGGTCATTGTCAGGATTGCAACAGCGACGCATTACTTGACGGGTATTCGTTTCGAGGAACAAGGCGCGCCACCCATAACGCCGGCAATCAGGCATTCAACTTACAGGCTTGAAAAGGATAGCGACTTACTTTCGTTGCCCATGCCGCCACCGGGCAACGGCAAGCTCCCAATCGAGCACAAAAGCGCTTTTCTGCCCAGCGGCTTGATGGCCGGGACTGAACGAGGCGAGCGTTTTTTATTCTGGCCCATGGGCATTGCAAGCCCTGGCGCCATGCGGCAGTGGGGCACACATGCGACAGCGTTCGTCGGTATTCGACACTTTGACGATGCGGATTTAATTGACAAGCGGTTCACCATTAAAAATAATGATAGCCTTACTCGCTTAGAAAAATAGATACGCCTGTCGTCAACCACTGCCTGACTGACTCGTTTTTAGCACATGAAGCATGTGCTTCACTTTTAAACCGGAGCAAGACTATGAAAAAAATCACACTCACTTCAATTGCTGTCGCTGCCTTGATGACTAGCGCCGTGGCATTTGCGCAAGCACCTGCAACGCCACCCGCTCCGGCCAGCGCTCCATCGGCAAAAGTGACATCGCCGGGCCCCAGTGCTGCTGCTGAGTCCAAGGCAAAAGCCAAAGCACACAAAGGTACCAAAAAGCACAAAGCTAAAAAAGCCAACAAAACTAAAAAAGCCAAGGTAACTTAATTAGTTGCCGCAGCTCCCGTAAGTCCTAAAAGCGGCCAGCAATGGCCGCTTTTTTATTAGGCTTGCCGCTCAAGCAGATGCAGAATTGAATCAAGCGAATCAGCATCTTCGATTTTTTTATCCGTGCGAATACGCAACATTCTGGGGAAGCGCACAGCAACACCTGATTTGTGCCGGTTCGAGCGCTGGATACCTTCAAAGCCCAATTCGAAAACCAGCTCGGGCTTTACTGTTCGCACGGGGCCAAATTTTTCAAGCGTGTTTTTACGGATGAACGCATCCACCGTCGCGATTTCATCATTGCTCAGGCCTGAGTATGCTTTGGCGAAGGGCACTAATTCTTTTCCATCGCCGCCTGCTTGCCAAATCGCAAAGGTGTAATCCGTGTACAAACTTGCGCGTTTGCCGTGGCCTCGTTGCGCGTACACCAGCACGGCATCGACCGTCATCGGCGCTACTTTCCATTTCCACCAGCTGCCTTTTGCTCGCCCTACCCCATAGACAGAATCACGCCGCTTTAACATCAGCCCTTCAGTGCCACGCTGCCTCGATTCCTCGCGTGCCAGCGCGAGTGTGGGCCAAGACGGGGCGCGGACAATATCAGAAAGTTGCAAAACCGTGTTGTTGGGGATGGCGTAAATAAGTCGATGCAATTTATTGCGTCGCTCAAATAGCGGCAAGTCGCGCAAGTCCTGTCCCGATAATTCCAGTACGTCGTAAGCCAAAAAAATAACCGGCGTATCCGCCAATATTTTCTTACCGGGATTTTTTCGGCCCAACCGCTTTTGCAGCGCGGTAAAGGGCATCACCATGCCGTCTTTATAGGGAAGAATTTCACCGTCCAGCACACAATCATCTAGCGCAGCCGCGGCAGCCAACAGCTCGGGAAACTGTGGTGATACCAGTTCTTCGCCTCGTGACCATAAAAACACCTCGCCCTGCCGTTTTACCAACTGGCCGCGGATCCCATCCCATTTCCACTCGGCCTGCCAATCGCTGATATCGCCCAATGTTTGCGGCTCTCCTGCCAGCGGATGAGCCAGAAAAAACGGGTACGGTTTGGAAATAGCAAAGCTGGCGGATTCCACTGAAATCAGGGTGGCATAATTTTCTGGCGTCGGTTGCCAATCGCCTGCCAGACGATGTGAAATGACTTTGGCATCCATGCCAGAAATTTGCGCGAGCGCACGCACCACCAAAAGCTGCGATACCCCGACCCGAAAGCCACCGGTGATGAGCTTGTTAAACACAAACCGTTCACGAGAATCAAGCTCCTGCCAGTATGAAAAAATGGCCTCCCTTTTCTGGATATCGTCGAGCTTACGCAGTGGCAGCAGGCGATCCTCTATCCAGCGGTGAAGCGGCATAGCCGATACTAGCAAAGGTGGCGGAAGGATGAGCGCAATGGTTTCCGCTAGATCACCGACCGCATCGTAGCTTTCTTCAAACAGCCATAACGGCACTTGCGCAGCTTCAGCAGCATATTCATGGAGTTTGCGGGCGGGCACTGCTAAACGCGGGCGATTACCGGTCAGAAAATAAACGGCCCAGCAAGCATCTGCCTGATGGGCCGCCTGAAAATACTCGACGAGTGCCGTCACTTTATCGTTAGTACCCGTAGATGCATCCAGAGTCGCGTACAGTTGGGCAAATGCTTTCATGATGATTCCCCACTGGGAATACTTTCAGCTTCGACACCGCCTTCACCTTGAAATTCAGTCTCCAACCCCTCAGCGTCCATTCCCAGCTCGCGCAAATAGCGAACCATCACCGACACTTGTCCGTGGGTGATCAGCACACGCTCTGCCACGGACGAACGAATTGCTTTCAAAAGGCTGGGCCAATCCGCATGGTCTGACAATACAAAACCCTGATCCACGTTACGTTGACGCCGTGAACCGCGTATCGCCATCCAGCCGGACGCGAATGCATCGGAATAATCACCAAAACGTTTCATCCATGGATTGCCTTGCGCAGACGGCGGAGCAACAATCAAAGCGCGCGAATAATCAAATTTTTTATCAACCTCTCTGACCATCTGCGTCTCAGGCAAGCTAACGCCCGCCTCGCGGTACCTCCGATTCAGCACCTCGACTGCGCCATGACAAAAAATGGGGCCAATCGTGGCATCAACGCTTTTCAGAATGCGCTGCGCCTTGCCAAACGCATAGCCGAACAACACACTCGCACGCCCCGCTGCTGCATTCATTTCCCACCAGTGATTGATCGACGCAAACAGTGCGTCATGAGATTGCCAGCGATATATCGGCAGCCCAAAGGTCGATTCGGAAATAAAGGTATGACAGCGAACAGGCTCAAACGCCTCGCAGGTGGGATCGTAATCAAGCTTGTAATCACCTGACACCACCCAAACTTCGCCGCCATATTCAATCCGCACCTGCGCGCTTCCCAGTACATGGCCGGCCGGATGCAAACTCACGGTGACACCGTTGATATTTCGCAATTCGCCGTAACTGACAGTATCAATATTGGCGTTGGCGCCCAACCGCGATTTCAGTACGCCCAGCGAGGGAGCAGCGGCTAAATAGGCTGCGTGTCCCGGCCGCGCATGATCGGCATGCGCATGGGTAATTACGGCCCGTGAAACCGGCCGCCAGGGATCAACATAAAAATCCCCCGCCGCGCAATAAAGGCCACGCGGGGTATGCTCCAGTAAGGTCATTTGGGATGCATCAGTCAGGGATAGAAAAAATACAGCGTTAAAATTAACCTGCATACTCGATATGAACAGATATAGGCATCTGCACTCGTTATAATCATACAGACTGAGCCTAACCGACCCTATTTTATCAATCGCATTTAGCACAACCACCCGACTTTTCGATGCCCTCTCCTACCGCAACATCTGCCTGGAACACCCTTCTCGAATCAGCTAAATCTGCGTCGGCTATTTCCTCCAGCGATATCAGTCCCGTTGAAATCAAGGGCCCCGACGGCGCAATTTTTGCCGATTTCTCGCGCCATGGCATCGATACACCGCGTTTTGCGGCGTTGGTAGAATTAGCTGAGGCCATGCAACTGGCCAAACATCGTGATGAATTATTCGCCGGTGCGATTGCCAACATAACCGAGCAACGGCCCGTATTGCATACCGCGCTCCGCGCCAATATCTCCACGCCGCTATTGGTTGATGGTGTTGATGTACGCCCGCTGATTAGCGCGCAACTACAAAAAATGGCGTCGTTTAGTGATGCAATCCGCATGGGAAAGCGGCGCGGCATTAGCGATCAGGTCTTCACTGATGTCGTCAATATCGGTATTGGCGGCTCCTATCTTGGTCCGGCATTTGTTTGTTCGGCACTGGCAGGTTTGGCGGATGGACCGCGCTTGCACTTTGTCGCCAATATTGACGGCGCAAATTTAGCGCACACACTGGCGAAGCTAAACCCCGCCACAACATTGTTTACCGTCACTTCTAAAACCTTTACCACTGACGAAACAATGACGAATGCGCGTTCAGCAGAAGCATGGCTGACAGCTCATTTGGGGGCTGATGCGGTAACGTCACACTTTGTCGCCATTACCGCCAACCCGAAAGCAGCACGCAGCGGCGGCTACACGGACGAAACCATTTTTGAGTTTTGGGACTGGGTCGGTGGACGTTACTCACTATGGTCAGCCGTGGGCTTGCCCATTGCCCTGGCTTATGGCTATGCGCAATTTGCTGAATTGCTGGCAGGTGCCCGCGATATGGATGAACATTTTTGCGCCGCGCCGCTTGCACAAAATCTGCCTGTGCTGCTGGCGTTGACGGGCATTTGGAATCGCAATTTTTTGGGCCTGAATTCACACGCCGTGCTGCCTTATGCCGAGCGGCTTGCGTTACTGCCGCGCCATTTACAGCAAGTGGAAATGGAGTCCACTGGCAAATCCGTTGATCTTGACGGCAAGCCCGTTAACTATGCAACCTGCCCGGTGATTTTTGGTGAGGTTGGCACCAACGGGCAGCATTCATTTCATCAGCTTTTGCATCAGGGAAGTGACGCGATTTCTTGCGACATTCTGATGGTGGCTGAACCGCAGAGCGATCTAAAAAGCCATCATCAGAAGCTCCTCGCCAATGCGCTCGCTCAGGCAGATGCGCTGTGGCAGGGCAAATCTCAGGAAGACGCCTACAGTGATCTTGCCCCTAAAAATCTGGATGATGCAAATCGGCAGTTTCTGTCTGCGCATCGGACTTATCCCGGCAAGCGTCCGGTAACTGTGCTGGTATTGCCCAAGGTAAGCGCCTATTATATTGGCGCATTGGCCGCGCTGTACGAGCATAAAGTATTTACCCAAGGCGTAATCTGGAACATCGATGCGTTTGACCAATGGGGCGTCGAGCTCGGCAAGACAATTGCTACCGCCTTGCTGCCTTTGTTTAACGAGGACACAACGGCAGTATCAGCACCCGTGCACCTGCAAGCACTGCTAAATCATTTGCATCCCCAGCCACACAGTAAAATCTCGTAAACTCCTACTATGTCCCGCTACGAACAAATTATTAATGCGTTAAACGAACCGGTCTTCGAGCTAGACACCGAAGGCCGCGTAACCTATGCCGCCAAAGGTGCTGAAGCCTGGATTGGTCTCGCTACAGATTATTCGTTTGCGGATGTTCTGGATGCGCAACAGCGCCCGCGCTTCGAGCAGGCACTCAAGCGCATTGTCGATGGTAAAACTCGCGAAACTGTCCTTGAAATTCAACTCGCGAAAGCGGATAGCCCCACCGATAAAATTTCTGTGGAGCTTAAATTCGCTTCAATCGCGCGGGAATCCGGTAAGGTTTCCAGTATCGCGGCTTGGTTGCGTGATTTGAGTAATGAAAAAGCTAATGAAGCCGCCGCCAATGTGCAGGGCACCCATTTACTGGATTTGGTTGAACATATTTCGGATGCCTGTGTGATTGAAAGCCATGATGGCTTGGTTGAGATGGTGAACGACGCGTTTTGCAATTTATTCGAGATTAAGGCGGCGCCACAATCACTCGTCGGCATGACGACTGCCGCATTGTTTGAAGACGCTTCTAATGTGACCGAAAAACGCATCGGGCCGATTTATTTTCCGATGGATTCAACCGAGGCGGACGAGCTCGAGTTCCCGCTCAAAGCTGGCACTACCATTGCGCAACAAACACGCCCCGTCGCCAGCGAACTGGGCATTGCGGGCCGACTACATTTGTTCCGTCCGAGCGTCAAAAAAGAATTGGGCGAAGGCAAAGCTGTTTCCGCAACGACGGCCGTTCAGGTGCAGTTAATTGAGAAAGTTGCGCGCGAGCTCGCCACCACTGTTGAAGGCGCGGCCAGCGCAATTTATCGTGCCGAGCAGCTGGAGTTACCGGTTCAGTTGCTTGAACATTTCAAGCGTGTGGAGGCCTCCGCGCAATCAGCATTTGGCGCGATCGCCGGGCTAATCGATTTCACACGGCTCGAATCGAGTGAAATTATTCTGGAATCGAACGAATTTCATTTGCGCGAAGGTATTGCCTCCCTACTGGAACGTCTGCTGCCACTGGCTCACGAACGCGGACTTCATCTGAAGCTGCGCATTGAACAAGATGTACCGGAGCATCTGATCGGAGACGGTGCGCGATTGACTCTAGCGCTGCGTAATTTGATGGAGTGCGGCTTGCCCGGCAGCGACCGCAATGCCGAGCTCGCTTTAACGATCGCGCCAGAGTATGTGGCTGATAACGTGATTCATTTAAGTTTTAGCATTGAACATATCCAGCCCAAGGGAACGGCGCGCAGCAAGGGGCTCACGCCGTCTGGCACGATGCAGCTGGCGATGGCGCGCCAGATTGTTCGCGCTGTCGTCGGAAAAAATAACGACAAGGCGGGCGGCAAAATTGAAATTCGCGAACGCAAGGAATCTATTGGCTACCAATTCACCGCTGCGTTCTCGTTCCGCAACGTAAAGGAACCCCGCACGCGGCCTACGTTTGTGACCTTGACCGGCTTGCCCGTGCTGGTCGTGAGCAGTGACCCGGAAGAGCGCAGGCAGCTGGCCGAGCTGGCGCGAAGCTGGCGCATGCATGTGCGCGAGGCTGACGATGCCGCGATGGCGCTACAGTTGCTCAGCCGCATGGTTAACGAGGAAACCCCCATCCCGTTAGTGATTACTGCCAATCAAATGCCGGTTCAGGATGGCTTCGTGCTCGCATTTAGGATCAAGCATCAACCCAAATTAAAACAAACCGCCGTGATGATGCTGGCCAAAGGCGGCAAACCCGGTGATGCCATTCAATGCCGCGAGAACGGCATCAGCGCGTATCTGCGCCACCCAATTAGCCCTGACCAACTCAATGATGCGATTGCGGCCGTGATGGGCACCGAGGAAGACGCCGAGAAAACCCAAACCCTGATCACGCGGCATTCGCTGCGTGAAGCAAAAGCCGGCACTATTTTGCTCATTGATCCCAACCGCGAACACACCGCTGTTGCCGCAAAAATTCTGCGTAAAAAAGATTACCGCACCGTCGTCGTCGAGACCGCCCAAGACGCGCTCGCCGCTTTGTTGCAGGATATTTTTGATGTCGTCGTCGTCGATCCTGCCACACCCGGCTTTGATAGCAAACGGTCCATTACCGAGCAGCTACGCGCCCAGTTCGGCGACGGTCGCCAAATCCCGCTACTGCTCGCCGACAGCACCGCCGCAATTGCCGCCGTCCATAAAGACAACATCGAATACGATGGCGTGATTACCAAGCCGTATAACAAAGAAACGCTGGCTGAAAAGATTGGCGCGAGAATGACGGCGAAGGCGAACTGAGTTTGATATTGGGCTTCTATTGCCCAATATTAAAACGATAAACTCTAATACTGGAGAGGTTTTTGAGCAATTTATGCCTCAAACACCGCTTGCAGAATAGAGTTTGCTCAAAATTTATCAGCCATCGCAGCAACGCGGGCTTCAATAAACTTGGCCGCACGCAAACGCTCCGCATCATCCATATGCAAACCACACTTGGTCCGCCGCCAGAGAATATCATCCGGCATGCGCGCCCATTCGTGGCGAATACAAAAATCAATTTCGCGCTCGCTGAGCATGTGTGCGCCTGTGCCGAAAAGCACACCCAAATCGCTGATCGATTTTACGTCTGACAGCAGTAAGCTAGTGCGCGAGCCTTGGCGATTGATGAGCTGGTGCAGGTAATCAATTGGTAGAGAGGGCCTGGATTTCATCAATCTATAAGCCAACTCATCCAGCGACTCAATATCGCCGCCGGGCAATGCCTGCTCTCTAGTCCATGGCGCAGTCATCCCGGGATAGAACGGTTTTAAGTCTTCGAGGGCATGCTCGGCCAGGCGGCGATAGGTAGTGATCTTGCCGCCAAAAATCGACAGCAGTGGCAGTCTGCCATCAACATGGTCAGTTTTCAACACATAGTCGCGGGTAATTTCGGATGCCTTGGCAGCGCCATCGTCATAAAGTGGCCGCACTCCGGCGTAGCTCCAGACAATATCAGCTTCGCGTATGGGCTTGGCGACAAAGCGATTTGCAGCGGCCAATAAATAGCTGGTTTCAGCAGACGAAATATTAGCGGCGTCATCGAGGTTATCGATATTGACATCGGTAGTGCCGATCAAGCTAAATTGATCCTGATACGGAATGATAAACAACACACGTTTATCATTGTTTTGCAAAATATAGGCATGGTCGTGTTCGTGAATACGCGGCACGACAATATGGCTGCCTTTGACCAGCTTGACGCTCGCATTGATTTTTATATCAAGCGTATCGTCTAGCAAATGCTTCACCCACGGCCCCGCGGCATTCACCACGCCACGCGCTTCTGCAACGAACTGGGCGCCGGTGTCAGCGTCTTGTAGGGTGAGTTGCCAGTTATTCGTGCGCATCCCACCAATGAGCTTGGTGCGTACGCGGATGTCTGCCCCCAACTCCTGCGCCGATACGGCGTTCAATACTGTGAGCCTCGCATCATCGACGCGCGCATCAGAATAAAAAAATCCGCGCTTCACCGACGGCTTGAGACCGGCGCTATATATGGCGTCAGGAAATAAAACGCCGCGCGATGATGGCAGAGAAATTTTTCCGCCTATATGGTCATACATAAACAAGCCGAGCCGAATCATCCACGCGGGGCGCATATGGGCATCATGCGGCAAAATAAATTCAAGCGGCTTGATAATATGCGGCGCGATTTTGAGCAGCACCTCACGCTCTTGTAAGGCCTCGCGCACCAGGCGAAATTCATATTGCTCCAGATAACGCAGACCACCGTGAATCAGCTTTGAGCTCCAGCCACTGGTGGCCGAGGCGAGATCGTTTTGCTCAACCAGCAGTACTTTAAGGCCGCGGCCTGCAGCATCACGGGCAATACCGCAGCCGTTAATGCCGCCGCCGATAATCGCCAGATCGTAGATATTTTTGTTCATGCCAGTGTGTGCTGAAATTTATCGAGCCACAACAGCGAAAAAGCAGATTTGGTATCAGTGATTTCGCCACGCCCTACCATCTCGACAGCCTCCTTCAGTTTCAAGGTGAAGACCGCCATAAACTCGCCTTCGTCGCGTTGGTGTCCGCGAAACTCCAGGCCGCGCGCGACATGCAGCTCAATTTTTTCATTTGAGTAGCCAATCCCAGCATCAAGCGTGGCGGCATGTGTCCAGCGCTTCGCAACGTAGCCAGTCTCTTCCAGTAACTCGCGCCGTGCTGTTTCAAAATGCGGCTCGCCTTCATCAATTTTGCCGGCAGGTAATTCAATGAAATGGCGGCGCGGGGGATAGCGGTACTGATGCTCAAAAATCAGCGTCTCGTCATCAATAAACGCGGCAATAATCACGGCCCCCGGGTGCAGCACATATTCACGGTAGGATTCGCTGCCATCTGGCAGACGTACTTGATCGGACTGTACTTTGATTAACTTGCCGGTGAGCAGGCGCTCAGTCGCAATGGTGTGTTCGGTAAAATCAGGCAATTCGGTTTTCTGCATCTGCAAATAATCAGGAGCGCTCATGTATTGCTATCGTCGGCAACAGAAATGGCTAAAACAATTTGCGGACTATTAAAGCGAACGCTGAATGGCATTAAGACAGGCTGTCATCAGCGCGCCCGGCACAAAACCCAAGCCCAACACAGCAAATGCGTTCACGGCTAGCACTGCACGCATTTCAAACGGCGCGATAATTGGCGCGGTGTCGGTGGGCTCGTCAAAATACATGACTTTCACGACGCGCAAATAATAGAAGGCACCAATCACACTCATCAACACCGCGAACACGACTAGCCATGTGTAGCCGGCCGACAAAGCGGCTTCCAACACAGACAGCTTGGCCCAAAATCCGACAAAAACCGGAATGCCTGCCATCGAGAACATCACGAACAACATCATGATGGCGTAAAACGGCGAGCGCTGGTTCAGGCCTTTGAGATCATCAATATTTTCAGCCTCAAACCCTTCGCGGCACAGTAATAGCATGATGCCGAATGCGGCCAGTGTGGTGAGCGTGTAAGTAACGATATAAAACATGCTCGATGCGTAACCGCTTTTGGTGCCCGCCAAAATACCCAGCAATAAAAAACCCATGTGCGAGATAGTTGAGTAGGCCAGCATGCGTTTCAAATTGGTTTGCGAAATGGCGACAATATTGCCAATCGCCATAGAGAGTACGGCCAGAATCACCAGCATACCCTGCCAATCGTCGGTCGCACCCGCCAGTGCATCGGCAAGAATGCGAATCACAAATCCGAAGGCGGCAATTTTCGGCGCGGAGGCAATGAATAATGTAATCGCGGTTGGCGCGCCGTCATACACATCCGGTACCCACATATGAAATGGCACCGCGCCTAATTTGAACGCCAGCCCTGCAACGATAAACACAATGCCAAATGTCAGCAGCGGATCATTCGCGCGGCTACCGGACACAATCGCGGCGACATTACTCACATCCAGCGAGCCGGTGGCGCCATACACCATTGAGATGCCGTACAGCAACAGACCCGAGGCCAACGCACCCAGAATAAAATACTTCATCGCCGCTTCTGTTGATTTAGCTGAATCACGATTCAAGGCAACCAGTGCATAGCTGGAAAGCGCTAGCAATTCGAGCCCCAGATACAGCGTCACAAAATGATTAGCGGAGACCATCATCATCATGCCCAGCGTGGCGAACAAAATCAGGCAAATAAATTCGCCGCTGAACAGCTTGCGCGCAGATAAATAGGCGCGGCTATAAACGATCACGATAGCGGTCGCTATCAGCATCGCCACTTTGAGCAAAGTTGCCATACCATCGACAACAAACATATTACTGAAGCCGTATTGAATTGGTGCCACCGTGGCTAAAGCAATCACGGAGCCAGTGGCTGGCGGCATCGCTTTCAGCACCACCAAAATAGCGGTGATGAAGAGCGTAGCCAGGCTACTCAATAGCAGGCGCCCTTCCTGATTTTTCGATGTCCAAAACAAGTGGGCAACCATGATGACCGAGACCGCAGCCAGCAGAAAAATTTCCGGTGTCGCGAGGCTGATATTAAATGAGGCGACGTTAATTTGGGCAGGAGTCATAGTCTGTTATTTTCAATTCAACTTGCCAAGCGCAACATGTTTGATCAGCGCATTGACTGATTCATGCATCACTTCCGTGTAAGGCATCGGATAAATACCCATGGCGAGCACCAGCACCGCGAGGGTGGCGAGTATCAATATTTCACGACGGTTGATATCGGTAAGCTGGCGCACATCATCATTGGCCACATCGCCAAATATCACGCGCTTGGTCATCCACAGCGTGTAGGCGGCACCCAGAATCAGGGTCGTCGCGGCAGCAAAGGCGATCCAGAAATTCACTTTCATGGCGCCCAGGATAACCATGAATTCACCGACAAATCCGGATGTGCCGGGCAGGCCCGCATTGGCCATCGCGAACAACACCGCAAAGAAGGCAAACTTGGGCATGGTGTTAATCACCCCGCCATAGGCGGATATTTCACGAGAATGTACGCGGTCGTACAGCACCCCAATACACAAGAACATCGCGGCGGAAATAAAGCCATGAGAAATCATTTGTGCAAGACCGCCTTCGATGCCCTGAACGCTGCCAACGCCTTGTGCATTGAACATAAAGAATCCCAGCGTAACAAAACCCATATGTGAAATCGAGGAATAGGCAACCAGCTTTTTCATGTCCGACTGGGCAAGTGCAACGAAGCCGATATAAACAATCGCGATCAACGACAGCGCAATCATGAAGCCCGC
>JAYVEV010000104.1:0-6148 GCA_043773745.1 Burkholderiales bacterium
CTGCTATTGCGGCCACGATGGCGCGTGGCTTGGATATTGATGATGCCGTACGCGAAGCGCAAGACTACACATGGCAAGCACTTAAATTTGGCTTTCGTCCCGGTATGGGACAGCTGGTTCCGGACCGACTTTTTTGGGCGCGCGATGATGAGGATGATGGCGACAAAGATATCGGCGCTGTTACCTCAGGACCTGACGCCGACGCTGACAAATCTGCGCTACTAAAGCTTGTTGAGCCCCGCAGAACACAGCATTGAATGGCATCACCCTTTTTTAGGTTCTTGTAGGCGGTCGCAGCCGACTCATGCCGTACGCCAACGCACAATATGATGAAAGGTTATTTTAGTGCCTATGTTTGATACCAGCCGAAAGCTTTTCGAAGCATCCCAACTTGTAATCCCCGGCGGCGTGAATTCGCCGGTGCGCGCCTTCCGCTCCGTGGGCGGCACCCCCGTGTTTTTCCGCAAAGCCAAGGGCGCCTACATGTGGGATGTAGATGGCAACCGCTACATTGACTACATCGGCTCGTGGGGTCCGGCTGTGCTCGGACATGCCCACCCTGAAGTGGTGAAGGCCGTTCAAGAGCGTGCTGCAGATGGAATGAGTTTTGGTGCACCGACCGAAGCTGAACTTGAAATCGCGCAACGCTTGGTGGCGCTGCTGCCATCTATTGAACAAGTGCGAATGACCAGTTCGGGGACCGAGGCCACCATGAGCGCCATTCGCTTAGCGCGCGGCTTTACTGGTCGCAGCAAAATCATCAAATTTGAAGGCTGCTATCACGGCCATAGCGATGCCTTATTAGTCAAAGCGGGTTCGGGCGCCCTTACTTTTGGCCACCCTAGCTCCGCCGGTGTACCGCCTGAAGTGGCGGCACACACCATCGTGCTGGCCTATAACAATTTAGAAGAGCTAACACGCACCTTCCAATTGATGGGTGATGAATTGGCGTGTGTCATTATTGAGCCGATTGCGGGCAATATGAATTTTGTCATGCCTTCACAGGCCTACATCAATACGTTGCGTGAACTTTGTACCAAACATGGCGCCGTGTTAATTTTTGACGAGGTGATGACCGGCTTTCGCGTGGGCCTACATGGCGCACAAGGTCATTACGGCATCACGCCTGACCTCACCACGCTGGGCAAAGTAATCGGCGGCGGCATGCCTGTCGGGGCCTTTGGCGGTCGTCGCGACATCATGGCTCATTTGGCGCCGCTGGGGGGCGTGTATCAGGCAGGAACCCTGTCGGGCAACCCGGTGGCCGTGGCCGCCGGATTAAAAACCCTCGAGCTCATTGCGGCCCCTGGATTTTTTGAGGCGCTTGCGGCCAGAACCGCGCAGTTGGTTACCGTACTAACTGCAACGGCCCGTGATGCGGGCATTCCATTTTTTGGCGCGAGCTTGGGCGGTATGTTCGGCATTTATTTTAATGCGGCGCTTCCATCAAATTATGCCGAAGTTATGCAATCGGATCGCGAGCGCTTCAATCGATTTTTTCACGGTATGTTAAAACGCGGCATTTATCTCGCACCTTCTGCATTTGAGGCAGGCTTTGTTTCAGCGGCGCATACTACTGAGGATATTCACGCAACAGCGGCGGCCGCAAAAGCGACTTTCGCCGAGATGGGTTAGTCGCTAAATAAATTTAATGGCCTATGCCAAGAGCCTTTGAGCTTACAGGATCGAATATTAAAGCCACTATTGATAATGTCGCACTTTCCACACTGATATTTTCAGTGGTGGCGATTGCGGCCGTATCGACAGTTGCGGTTACTTCAGCCGAAAAGCTTATCGCTATCAACGAACAGGTGCTGCGGACCCAGCGTATGGTCTCGAGCCTGCAAGCGATCCGTTTTCAATCGATGTTGGTGGAAATGGGCGAGCAAAGCTTCGTGATTACCGGTAACGACACCGACCTTGGCACTTACCGGTCTGGCGCAGTTGAAGTTGAAGCTGAAATCAATTATCTCAGCGACAAACGAGCCGATTTCCCGGTGCTAAATGAAAATTTTGAATCCCTGAAAAGCGTCGTGTCAGCGCTGCTAAAAAAGGAAAAGCATTTGGTTGAGGTGCGTAAAGCGCAGGGATTTGCCGCGGCCCAAGCTATTGCCCGGCAGCTGAATGACGATATAGAACACGAAAAATTATTAAGTTTGACCTATCGCATGCTAGCCGAGACGAAGGGCCGTCTTGATCAGCTGGAGGTTGATCAGCTTATTTATGGTGAAACCGTACGCCGCTGGATTGTGGCGCTAATCTCGTCGGCGTCGCTGATTCTGGTTTTTCTCTATGGCACGCTACGTCGCCTCAATATTGCACAGCGCATCGCGCAGGAGCGAATGGCCTATTTGGCCACCCACGATGCATTGACGGGATTGTTCAATCGGCCGGCAGTGGTTGAACATATTGAGACAAGAATTGGCGATACCGCCACTTCCTCACTGGGCGGGTTCACCTTGCTGCTGTTGGATCTTGATGGCTTCAAAGAGGTTAACGACACCTTGGGCCATAACACTGGCGATGATTTGCTCAAGCAAGTTTCAGCGCGCATTACTGCTGCTTTGAGGGACTCCGATTATGTGGCCCGACTTGGCGGCGATGAGTTTTTAGTTGTCCTGCCGCAGTTGTCTGAGCTTGAGGTAGCACAACGTGTTGCCGCTAAATTAATTGAGGTTATTGGCAAACCGTATAAGTTAGGAATGCGATCCGCTGACATAACAGTCAGCATTGGTGCTAGCCGATTCCCGCTCGATGGCAGCGATCGCGAGACGCTGATGAAATGCGCGGATTTAGCACTGTATGCGGCCAAACACAACGGGCGCAATCAGACAAAATTCTTTGCGCATGGTGTACAGGAAGCGCAACCGCTTTTGCTGTAGTCGCCTGCTTTGATTGACAACAACACAAACAAACGCCGCCTTGAACTTAAGGGCGGCGCTCGATTTTGCGAAGATTTATTATTAACGGATTAACGATTATTTAGCCGGACGCATGCCCGCCAAATACTCGGCCAAAGCCAGCATATCGCTATCCTTGATGCGGGTACTGATGGAATTCATGATGGGGTGCTTGCGCTCACCGGAAGCGTAAGCCTTCAACTGACTCAAAGTATATTCTGGCCATTGTCCGGCCAGGCGCGGGTAAACCGCCGGGAGTCCTGCGCCAGCACTGCCGTGGCAGCCTGCGCAAGCTGGCACTTTGGCTTCGCTAATGCCACCGCGGTAAATTTTTTGTCCGCGTTCTGCCAGTGCCTTATCGCGTGCAACCGCGTTATATTTAGGAGCTTGTGACCAGAAGTATTCGCCTAGCGCTTTCATGTCATCGGCTGACAAATTGGCCGCCATACCTTGCATGATTGCGTTCTTACGGACACCATTTTTGAAGTGTTCGAGCTGCTTGGCGATATACTGCGGGGGCATTCCGGCAATATTGGGATTGGCTGAAATGACGCTCATGCCGTCAAGACCGTGGCAGGCAACGCATACAGCACCCGCAATTTGCTGGCCGCGCGCCATGATTTCCGCCTTGGTCGCGACAGGCGGAGCAGCAACTGCGGCTGCACCGGTATGCTCTGCCTTCGCGGGTTCGTTTGCTGTTGTGCTCCCACAAACGAATACGGTACCTGCCGTCAGGATGAGCGTCGCCAAAATCTTTTTCATTACATGACCTTTGTTTTACTGAATCGAAGAATTACAATTTTAGCCTATCAAGGCAGAAGAGGAAACCGTGGGCTTGTTTGATCGTGCAACTTATTTCGCATCCGCCCATGATTTGGAGCAGTTGCCACCTGATACCGGTAATGAAGTCGCCTTCGTCGGTCGTTCAAATTCGGGCAAATCCAGCGCGATTAACACGCTGGCGAACCATAAACGGCTTGCGTTTGTCTCCAAAACGCCGGGGCGCACCCAGTTAATCAACTTTTTCACACTGGGGGATGGGAACACTCTTGTCGATTTGCCGGGCTACGGCTATGCCAAAGTGCCACCTGCCGTTAAAGCCCATTGGACGGAGCTTTTGGCCGCTTTCGTTTCATCGCGTGAGGCGCTGACAGGCCTGGTGATGATTATGGACGCGCGTCATCCTATGAGGCCGCTCGATGTTGAATTGCTGAACTGGTATCGCCCCACCAACAAGCCCGTGCATGTTTTGCTCACCAAGGCCGATAAACTGTCAAAAGGTGAACAATCATTAACGCTCAAAGCCGTTAAAAAACAGCTCGTGGACGGCCAATACAACGCGACAGCACAGCTTTTTTCAAGTCTTAAGCGCAGCGGGGTGGAAGAAGCAGAAAAAGCGATTGCCCGACTATTTGCGCCGCAAGTTACCGTCGGCAAGCAGGTTGGGAAATAAACGAAACTTAAAAAAGAAAAGGGCCCGGAAAAAGGGGTAACCGGGCCCTCGTAAAGCCTTAAAAGTATAAGGCCCCGCTCAGGGAGGAGAAGCGGGGAGAAGCGTAAACTTCTCAAAAGATAAGATGGTTATACAGTGTGAAAGTTCAACCTCATCCGCCTTTTTTTGATTGACTTTATTTTTTAAAAATTTTCCTATCCTATGAACTTTGGTCAATTTCCTGAACGCCGCATGCGGCGACTGCGGCGCACCACATTTTTGCGCGATATGGTGCGCGAATCTCGATTGTCACCGTCCGATTTAATTTATCCGGTGTTCGTGCTGGAAGGAAACGGCCAGCGTCAGGCAATTGCATCCATGCCTGGCATTGAGCGTGTAAGCGTGGATTTGCTCATGCCGATTGCCGAAGAAGCGGTAAAGCTCGGTATTCCGGCGCTAGCGTTATTTCCCGTTATCGAGCCCGCGCTCAAAACGCCCGGCGGTGAAGAAGCTTTTAATCCTGACGGTTTGGTGCCACGCACGGTGCGCGAGCTCAAAAAACGCTTTCCCGAATTAGGCGTGATGACGGATGTTGCGCTGGACCCTTTCACCACCCACGGGCAAGATGGTGTGTTAGACAATAATGGTTATATTCTGAATGATGAAACCATCGCCGTCTTAAAAAAGCAGGCGCTTACCCAGGCCGCGGCCGGTGTAGATATTGTGGCGCCCAGCGATATGATGGATGGCCGTATTGGTGAAATTCGCAAAGCCCTTGATACGGAAAATTTTATTCATACCGCGATCATGGCCTATTCAGCCAAGTATGCGAGCAAATTTTACGGCCCCTTTCGAGATGCCGTTGGCTCGGCGGGAAATCTTGGCGCAAGCGACAAAAAAAATTATCAAATGGACCCCGGTAATAGCGATGAGGCGTTGCGGGAAATCGCGCTCGATTTGGCAGAGGGTGCCGATATGGTGATGGTCAAACCCGGCATGCCGTACCTGGATATTGTGCAACGCTGCAAACAAACCTTCGGCGCACCAACCTTTGCCTATCAGGTCTCCGGCGAATACGCGATGCTTAAAGCCGCATCAGCCAACGGCTGGCTGGACGGCGAAGCCTGCATGATGGAAGCCTTGCTTGCCTTCAAGCGGGCGGGAGCAGATGGGGTATTAACCTATTTCGCGCTGGAAGCTGCAAGAGTGCTTGCACGACAGGAATAGCTAAATGTCGCAAAGCATTGGTGCGCTCACATTGCTGGTGCGCGATTATGACGAAGCGATCAACTACTTTGTTCGCAAACTGGGCTTTACGCTGGTTGAGGACACCCATCTAAGCAATGTCGAAGCCGGTAAACGCTGGGTTCGTGTCGCCCCACCAGGCGCCGTTGAAACGACACTATTGTTAACTAAAGCGGCAACGCCCGCACAAGTGGAATCGGTCGGATGTCAGGCAGGTGGGCGGGTATTTTTATTTTTACGAACCGATGATTTTTTTCGCGACTATGAGGCAATGCTAGCGCGCGGTATTAAATTCATACAATCGCCGCGCACTGAAGCGTACGGCATGGTGGCTGTATTTGAGGATTTATACGGAAACAAATTCGACTTGCTTGGCCCATCAATAAAACCATAAACTCTAATAGGAACGGCTGTTTCCAAGCACAAATGTCTGAAAACAGCCGTTCCTATTAGAGTTTGCTGTTTTCGCCTGAGAATTTGGCAGTCGCTTCAACTAATGACGCCCGATCGTGCCTCAAGCTATTGCGCGGATGATAAGCGAGGCGCTGGGCGTGGTTTTCAAAAAGCGTTA
>JAYVEV010000105.1:0-2955 GCA_043773745.1 Burkholderiales bacterium
GTAAATGCTGCTTCGGCGGCCAACATGCCGCTCTTGATGGCGGCGTGGCTGCCTTTGATGCGCGAGGCATTGAGAAATCCTGCGTCATCGCCCACCAGCACACCACCGGGGAAAGTTAGCTTAGGTAGCGATTGCAATCCGCCAGCCGTAAGCGCGCGTGCGCCATAGGCAATGCGCTTGCCACCTTCAAAAAATCCACGGATTTTTGGGTGGTTTTTATAGCGCTGAAACTCCTCGAATGGCGATAAATACGGGTTGGTATAAGCCAAGCCAACCACGAAGCCGACCGCGACTAAATTGTTTTCCAAATGATACAAATACGAGCCACCGTAGGTCTCGCTATCGAGCGGCCAACCCGCCGTGTGGACAACCAGACCGGGAATATGCTTATCGGACTTTACTTCCCATAATTCTTTAAGCCCCAATCCGTAGGTTTGCGGATCGCGGCCATCATTGAGGCTGAATTTAGCTTGTAATATTTTGCCCAAATTGCCACGGCAACCTTCGGCAAAAAATGTGTATTTGGCGTGTAGCTCCATGCCACGTGCATAGCGCTCGGTATGCTTTCCGTCTTTGCCAACCCCCATATCGCCGGTGGCAATACCTTTCACTGAGCCATCGTCGTTAAACAACACCTCGGATGCTGCAAAGCCGGGATATATTTCCACGCCCAACGCTTCGGCTTGTGCGCCGAGCCAGCGGCACACATTGGCCAGACTGATGACGTAATTACCGTGGTTTTTGAAGCAGGAGGGGAGCATCCAGTTGGGAACCTGGGTGCCGCCCGTTTCAGAAAGAAATATAAATCTATCCTCGGTCACCGGTTGATTAAGTGGCGCACCGAGGGTTTGCCAATCAGGGAATAACTCGGTAATCGCACGCGGATCCATCACCGCACCAGATAAAATATGCGCGCCGACTTCGGAGCCTTTTTCAACGATGCAAACTGAAATCTCGCTGCCTGCGGTTGCGGCTTGTTGTTTGAGCCGAATCGCCGCACTCAAACCGGCTGGTCCGGCTCCGACAACAACAACGTCATACTCCATTGATTCACGTTCGGACATGATGGCTTTGCGCTTAAAATTAATGATTTAAAAAAGTGCCGCAATGAGTACCGCAATTACACTATTATATCGACAACCTAGTAGCTCCGTAGCTCCTCAATAGGCAAATTCTGTATATGGCGGCACCGATCATTGCGGCAGAAAAATTGCCTGGCAAAATACTCTTCACGCAACATTTCCCCATCCGTTGGGGTGAAATGGATGTGTTGGGGCATGTTAATAACGCCCAATATTTGCGCTATTTTGAAGAAAGCCGCACAGCCTGGTGTGAATCCATTGGCCGGCCATTACGATCGAGCGGGCAGGGCATGATCTTGCTGAAAGCCACTGCGACCTATAAAAAGCCGGTCAGCTATCCCGCCAATGCCAGGGTTGAATTGCATGCAGGACGCATTGGTCATACCAGTTTTGATCTCGTCAACACATTAACCATTGAAGGCGATACTTCACCGGCGTGCATCGGTGAATTTGTGATTGTCTGGTTTGATTATGTGAACAACAAACCGCTACGCGTGCCGGATGAAATGCGTCGTTTTTTATCTTGAGCGATTGCCATGAATAGCGTGTTTATGTCATCGACAATGGGCTTTATGGCGGTCGGGGCAGGTGCCGCGATCGGTGCCTGGCTGCGCTGTGGATTAACGCTTTGGCTTAATACGCGCAATGCTTCTGTACCGCTGGGCACGCTTGCAGCGAATTTAATTGGTGGGTTTTTGGTCGGGCTGGCTGTCGCCTATTTTAGTAGGCACACCGATCTTTCACCTGCTTGGCAATTATTTGCGGTCACCGGATTTTTGGGTGGGCTGACCACGTTTTCAACTTACTCAGCCGAAGTGGTGACGTTGTTTGAGCGGGGCGATTTTATATCCGCGCTAACCGTGGCCCTAGCCCATCTTATTGGTTCGTTCGCGCTGACGGCTTTGGGTATCTGGACGTATCGAACAATAGCCACCGCATAAATTTTATTGAAAATTGCCGCACTTGTCGCCCCAGCTTTTATAGTTAATTTGTAAAAAAATAAACGTTTTTATGAACAGGAGATCCAAATGAAATTTGTCCGGCTTGCCACGCCTGTTTTATTAATCTGCGCCGCATTGCTGTCTGCGCTAGCATCCACGGGAGCATCAGCGCTACCCAGCACCACCGATACCCGCATGCTCAGCGAGCCTGCGGTATCGGCGAATCATCTGGCGTTTGCCTACGCGGGTGACCTGTGGGTGGCTAATTTGGATGGCAGCAATGTGCGACGGCTGACGTCAGATATCGGCGAGGAAACTTCGCCCGTGTTCTCGCCGAACGGAAAGCTGATTGCCTTTAACGCACAGTACGAAGGAAATACCGATGTGTACGTGGTGCCGGTCGAAGGTGGTGTGCCAAGGCGGCTGACCTTTCATCCCGGGCCAGATTTAGTGCAGGGATTTTCTCCCGACGGGAAATCAGTTTTATTCACATCAGCTCGGGCTGTGTTCACAGGCCGCTATCGCCAATTGTTTACAGTGCCCGTTGAAGGTGGCATCGAAACCCAACTAGAAATTCCCCATGCCGCGCGGGCCACCTATTCGCCCGACGGTAAGCGTTTTGCCTATAACCCGATTGGGCCCGCCTTCATGCAATGGAAGCGCTATCGTGGCGGCACCCATTCGCAAATCTGGTTATTTACAACTGCCGACCGACGCATTGAAAAGATCCCGCAATTGGGCGCAGATATTGGCTCCAACCCAAAAGCACGCTGCAACGATGTTGACCCAATATGGATCGGTAACACTATTTATTTCCGTTCTGACCGCAACGGCGAGTTCAATATCTTTGCGTTTGATACCGAAACCAAAGCAGTGCGACAGATAACAAGGCATACAGATTTTCCGGTGCTTAATGCTTCAGCAGCGGCCGG
>JAYVEV010000106.1:0-5317 GCA_043773745.1 Burkholderiales bacterium
GCCTTTTGCGCGAGACGAGCGATCAATTCTTCGACTTTTTTGCCGACGACCATCATCAAATCGGCCAATTCATCAATCACCACCACAATCAGCGGCAACGGCTCCAGAGGCTCCGGCGCATCAGGCGTGAGGGAAAATGGGTGCGGTAACGGCGCGCCTTTTTCCTTGGCCTCTTTGACTTTTGCGTTATAACCCGCGAGGTTCCGCACCCCGACCGCACTCATCAATTTATAGCGGCGGTCCATTTCAGCCACACACCAGTTGAGCGCGTGACCGGCGTAGCGCATATCGGTGACGACCGGTGCCAGCAAGTGTGGAATACCCTCGTAAATAGACAGCTCCAGCATTTTGGGATCGATCAAAATCAAGCGCACTTCATTCGCCGTCGCTTTATAAACCAGTGACAAAATAATGGCGTTAATCGCCACAGATTTGCCCGAACCCGTCGTGCCAGCCACCAGTACATGCGGCATCTTAGCCAGATCGGCCACTACCGGGCGGCCCGCGATATCTTTGCCCATTACGATGGACAGCTTGGATGCCATATCACCATAAACAGTCGAGCCCAAAATTTCCGAAAGCCGCACAATCTCGCGCTTGGGGTTAGGTAGCTCCAAGCCCATGTGCGAAGTGCCGGGAATGGTTTCCACAATACGGATCGAGGTGACGGATAGCGCCCGCGCCAGATCTCGCGCAAGGTTGACCACGGTTGAACCTTTGACGCCCACAGCGGGCTCAATTTCATAACGCGTAATGACCGGACCCGGATAGGCAGCGACCACCTTCACGGACACATTGAAATCCATCAATTTGCGTTCAATCAGGCGCGAGGTAAATTCAAGCACATCAGCCGAAGGACGCTCAATCACCGAATCAGCCGGATCGAGCAGCGAGATCGGCGGCAGTGGCGAATCGGGCAAGTCTGCAAACAAGGTCGCCTGTTTTTCACGGGTGACACGTTCAGACTGTGGCACTTCCAGCACCGTTTGCTCGATGCGAATCGGCGGATGATCTTCAATAATGCGTTTGAATTCTTCAACCGCAACATCGCGCTCATGGACGGCTTGCTCGCCGACTTCACGATCGTGTTTGGCTTCGATTTTGGCTCGAATGCGGAAAAATAACCACTCCACACCACCACCAATTTTTTCGGACAGCTTGATCCACGACAGCCCCGAAAATACGCTCAAAGCACCGGCACACAATGCCAGCAGCAGCACGGTGCCGCCGGTAAAGCCCAAGGATTTTTCGATTCCACCCGCCAGCAAAATACCGACTACTCCGCCCGCTCCATTGGGCAGCGCAGCATGAATGGAATGCAGCCGCAGTGCTTCGAGGCTACTGCATGCAACCAGTAAAATCACAAACCCGGTCAACGCAATCGCGATGTTGCGGTGGTCAAACACGCTCCATGATTCGACTCGGCGGAATAAACGCAGTACTACAAATATCGCCAACGCCACCCACCACCATGCCGAAAGGCCAAACAAGCCAAACAAAAAATCTGAGGTCCAAGCACCGGTTACCCCGCCCTTATTGGCGATTACGGCATTACCGCCCCCATTACCACTTACCACGCCACTGAAAAAGTAGCCCGGATCGGAAGACGAATGCGTGGCTAAAATCAAACCAAGATAAAACGCGAGCGCCAGAAACAATATCCAACCTGCTTCGCGCAATAATCGCGATAGACGCGTGGAAGAAGCTGATTGGCTGGCAGCGGAAACGCTGCGGGCGCGATCGCGCGGTTTAGGGGCTGATTCGGTTGGATCAAACATATCCGGGTCAGCGTCTTGCTCGGTAGAATAAGATGTCATGCTCATGACTCTGGATTATAACTGCTGGTCCGCAGTAACTGACAATCTACTCAACAGTTAGAACGAGGGCGGCAGCTTTTCATCGTGAATCGTGATGGTTTTCGATTCAACTGTAATGTAGCCGCGCTCGGACAAATCCTTGAGGATACGGTTCACCATTTCGCGCGAGGCACCCACCATATTGGCGATATCTTGCTGGGAAAGTTTTTCGCCCACAATCAGTTTGCCACCATCGTTGATGGCCAGCTCGAGCAAGGTATTGGCAACACGGCCATAAACATCCATTAACGCCAGCGTGGAAATCTTGCGATCCGCATCGCGCAAACGTTTTGCTAGGGCTTGCATCACCAGTGTGCCAATGCGTGGCGCACGTTCAAGGCATTGCTCGAATGCCTGACGGGACAGCACCTTGAATGTTGAAGGGTCGAGTGCCGCCACCGAGGCTGAGCGGGGCTGGTTATCAATTAACGACATTTCGCCAAAAAAATCGCCTACGCCCAAAATTTTCAGAATGATTTCACGGCCATCTTCATCACCGATAAAAACTTTGACGCGACCACTGGTGATCGCATACATCGAATCGCCAACTGTGCCAGCCGTCATCACCACCGTGCCTTTCGGCACCTGTTTTTCGGTGGCGAGTTCATTCATCAAGGTGAGATCAGCATCACTTAATTCCTGAAAAAGTGGTGTGGCGCGTAACATTTTTTCCTCACAGACATTGCGACAATCGAAACTAGTAGCCGCATTAATTTTTATATCGACGATGTTACCGGTTCAGTAGCATTCTCGCACAAGACCACCTCCATTGAATTTTACGAAATTGTCACCAGATAGCAATGAGTCTAAAAAGGCTGTCTCTGTATCAGTTAAAATAACAAAAAATTTATCATCGTCGATTCCAGAAAGCATCTCATGACCACCCAACACCATCCCCTCATTATTCTTGGCTCAGGCCCCGCAGGCTATTCTGCCGCCGTGTATGCCGCTCGCGCCAACTTACACCCGGTGCTGATTACCGGCATGGCGCAGGGTGGGCAATTGATGACCACTACCGATGTGGAAAACTGGCCTGCCGATGCCGATGGTGTGCAGGGACCAGAACTGATGGAGCGTTTCCTGAAGCATGCCGAGCGTTTCGATACCAAAATTATTTTTGATCACATTCATACTGTCGATTTCAGCAAACGTCCGTTCACCCTGCAAGGCGATGGCGATCTTTTCACCTGTGATGCACTCATTATCGCGACGGGCGCATCAGCCCAGTATTTGGGCCTGCCGTCAGAGCATGCCTTCATGGGCAAAGGCGTTTCTGGCTGCGCAACCTGCGATGGTTTTTTCTATAAAAATCAGGACGTGTGCGTGGTCGGTGGTGGCAATACCGCGGTCGAGGAAGCGCTGTATTTATCCAATATAGCCAAACACGTCACGGTGATTCATCGCCGCGATAAATTCCGCAGCGAAAAAATTCTGCAAGATCGCCTCTTTGCCAAACAAAGGGAAGGCAAAGTCACCATTTTGTGGAATCACACCCTCGATGAGGTACTGGGCGATAAAACCGGTGTTACCGGTGTACGCATCAAATCTACCGAGGATCAATCCACAACAGACTTGGCACTGCAAGGCTGCTTCATCGCCATTGGCCACAAGCCGAATACCGATATTTTTGAAGGTAAGTTGGAGATGAAGAACGGCTACATCATCACCAAGGGCGGTTTGGCAGGCGATGCGACAGCGACTTCCGTACCCGGCGTATTTGCCGCCGGTGATGTACAGGACCATGTCTATCGCCAAGCGGTGACCAGCGCCGGAACCGGTTGCATGGCGGCGTTGGATGCCGACCGTTATTTAGAAAGTCTAAACTAACAAACTCTAGTATAGACGGGAATTTACAGACATTTTTGCTCTAAAATGCCCGCCAATACTAGGGTTTAATGTTTTTTATGAATACGCCGGACCCCGCTGATGACGAACTCTTTCGTGCAGAAATGGCAGCGGATAACGTCACTCCCATCAAAACCGAGGCTCGGGCAAAACTGCACAAGCCCCTGCCCAAACCGATTGCCGCTCAACGCCTCGCCGATGAGGCTAGTGTACCCAGCGAATTACTAACCGACACCTCGGGTTGGGATGGTGATATTGAGACCGGCGATCTCATCACGTTTTTGCGCAACGGCATCCCCCGCGAAGTCATCCGCAAACTCAAACGCGGCCAATGGGCGGTGCAGGCCACCCTCGATTTGCATGGCCACACAACTACCACGGCGAGGGAGGAATTGGCCCGCTTTATTGCACTGGCGAGGCACCGAGGTATTCGCTGTATCCGCATCATTCATGGACGCGGCACTCGCTCGCCCGGCGGCGTGCCGCTGATTCGCAATAAAGTCCGGCTTTCCCTTTCGCAGCGCGATGAGGTTCTCGCCTTTTGCGATGCGGCTCCCGGCGATGGTGGGCCTGGAGCGGTGCTGGTATTGTTGAAATCGACTTAGGTAAGCATCAAAAAGCCGCAATTCGACTCACGGCTAATTAATAGCATTTGCCGGTAAAATCGGGAATTGGTCATCGTTGGCCGCCTACGTCTATATTGATGACATGACTTCAATCCCGCGCCCGTTAGTTTTGTTGATCGCCCTGTTGCTGGCTTTGCTCGCCTTTGGTGATTTGGGCAATCGCAAACTCGCCGATCCGGACGAAGGCCGTTATTCGGAAATTTCGCGCGAGATGGCCGCTTCAAATGATTTCATCACGCCGCGTTTGAATGGTCTGAAGTATTTCGAAAAACCACCCCTTCAGTACTGGGCCACCGCCGCCGCATTCAAACTCTTTGGTGAAAATGAATTCACAGCGCGGCTTTATACGCTGCTGTGCGGGCTGGGCTGCATTTTGCTCGTTGGCTACACCGCTGCCCGCCTCTACGATGCGGATACCGGGGCGTATGCCGCTTTGGCCTTGATCAGTTCATGGTATTTCATGGCGTTCATGCAGGTGGTGACGCTCGATACCGGGCTGACATTTTGGATGACGCTGGGCATTTGCGGGTTTTTGTTAGCGCACGGTTTAGCGCTTGATTCATCACGCCAACGCTGGATGCTGGTGGCATGGGCAGGCATGGCGGGCGCGGTGTTATCAAAAGGCCTGATCGGTATTGTGTTTCCCTCAGCCGCCATATTCCTGTATTGCCTCACCCAGCAAAATTGGCGACTGCTGGCCAAGCTGGAATGGTTTTATGGCCTCGCCCTGTTTTTTATCATTACCGTGCCATGGCATGTGATGGTGTCAGTACGGAATCCTGAATTCGCGCATTTTTATTTTGTGCACGAACACTTCGAGCGATTTCTGACCACCGTACATCGGCGTGAAGCACCATGGTGGACCTTCTTCGCCATTATGGTGGTGGGATTGATGCCCTGGGGCTTGGCGCTGCTACCCGCCATCAATCAAGGCTGGCGCAACCCGGCCCTGCGCTTGAGCAAGCCGGATGGTTCCACCTTTGCACCGCT
>JAYVEV010000107.1:0-9756 GCA_043773745.1 Burkholderiales bacterium
GCCAGCGGCGGCAGTTCGACCTTGACCGTGACCCTTGGCAACAGCAATGCCAGCGCGATCACGCTGACCTCGGCGTTGACTGACAACTTCCCTACTACGCCGGGTACGGGCATGTTCCGGGCTGCCACCCCATCCATAAGCACGACTTGCGCGAGCGGTACAGTCAGTTCAACATCTGGTAGCGTAACCTTGACCGGCGGTACAGTGCCGGCGAACAGCAGTTGCACCTTCCAGATAGACGTGACTGCATCAACGGCTGGTATCTATAACAACACCATCGCGATTGGTGCTCTAACCACAAATGCCGGCTCAAACACAGCGGCAGCCACGGCATCATTGACCGTTAATGGCGTCGCAAATGTAGGCGTTTCCAAGAACGGTCCGGCGACCATTGCATGGGGCACCACCATCACGTATACATCAACCGTGACAAATGCCGGACCCGATGCCGCTAACCTCACTGTATTTACGGACGTGGTGCCCGCGGGCATTACCGGCGTGACTGCTTCGTGTGGTACGCCGACTATGGGGGCAGCCTGCGGCGCGGTGACGGTAACTGGCAATAATATTTCAAGCACTATTACGACATTGCCATCTGGTGGCACTGTCACTTTCACTATTCAGGGCACTGCGCCACAAACTGGCACGTTGGTTAATTCAGCCACCGCCATTGTGCCGACTGGCATTAGCGATCCTGATGATCCTAGTCGCACTGGTGCAGGCAACAATACTTCCGCACCTGTTTCGACGGTTGTGCAGGCACCTGATTTGGCTATAACCAAAACAGCATCCACCACCAGCTTTACGGTTGGTACCAATGCGAGCTTTATCCTGACGCCGAATAATCTGACGGGCAATGCCGCGACGGTAGGCACAATAACGGTCACCGATGTGTTGCCAACTGGCTTGACTTACATTGCTGCCGGTTCGGGCGGCACTGGTTGGACCTGTACAGCAGCTGGACAAACTATAACGTGTACAACAAGCAGCATTATCAGCGCAGGCGGAACGGGCAATCCAATCACAATCAATGTGGGAGTCGCGGGCGGCGCAGCGCCGGCAATTTCCAACGTGGCTACGGTCGCTGGCAGTAATGAACCAGCAGCCAACACCGGCAACAATAGTGCAACCTTGAATGTGAATGTCGGTAGCGCAACGGTCAGTACCTTCACGACCGATGGCGCACAAACGGGCACCCCTGGAAGCGCTGTGTTTTACACACACACCTTTACGGCGGGCAGTGCAGGCTCGGTGTCATTCGCAACGGCGAGTACGCCTAGCCCGAATATTGCAGGGTGGGGTGTCACCGTGTTTCGCGATACTAACTGCAATGGCGCGCTTGATGGCGCTGAAGGCTCCACCGCACTCAGCACCAGTGTCGCTGTGATCGCAGGCGATCAGGTTTGCATCATCATCAAGTCATCCATTCCAAATTTAGCACCCTATAACGCCCAGGATTCCATTTTGGTGACGGCCACGTTTACGCCTTCAGTGGGGCCGGTTGTATCATTGAATCATCAGGACATCACTACCGTCGGTGCAGTAGGTGGCGCGGGTCTGGTGTTGACCAAGGCGGTACGCAATATCACCCAAGGCGGCGCGCTAGGCACGACCAATACCGCCAGGCCGGGTGAGGTATTGGAATATGTCATCACCTATAACAACACCTCTGGAGCTGCGCTGTCGATGGTGGTCATCAGCGATAACACACCGGCCTACACCATATTCTTATCCGCCAGCTGCGCGGCGTTACCTATGAATATCACCGCCTGTAGCGCCACCACGCAGCCGGCAGTCGGCGGAGCGGGCAATATCCAGTGGACACTTACCGGATCACTAAACGCCATGCAATCGGGCTCGGTGCTGTTCCGCGTGACCGTGCAGTAGGGCACATATTTCGGTTGCGCTGCCAACAGGCGACTAGTTTTGTATAATGGTGCAGTGCGGTAATATTTGCTGGCCCCAGTTCCCAGCTTAATCCCCATTGCTTCCATCACCGTTCCCGATATTTTTCGACACCCCGCCCAAGGAGCTCTCATGAAACAACCAATGCGCGTCGCCGTTACCGGTGCCGCCGGCCAAATCGGCTACAGCCTTTTGTTCCGCATCGCTTCCGGCGAAATGCTCGGTAAAGATCAGCCGGTGATTTTGCAGCTGCTCGAAATCCCCGATGAGAAAGCCCAAAAAGCGCTCAAGGGTGTGATGATGGAATTAGACGATTGCGCATTTCCCCTGTTGGCCGGGATGAGTGCCCATTCGGATGCAATGGCCGCGTTCAAAGATATCGATGTTGCCCTGCTGGTCGGCGCCCGTCCACGCGGCCCCGGCATGGAGCGCAAGGATTTACTCGAAGCCAATGGTGCGATTTTCACCGTGCAGGGCAGGGCACTCGATGCGGTTGCCAAGCGCGATGTCAAGGTGCTGGTTGTCGGCAATCCTGCCAATACCAACGCCTATATCGCCATGAAATCCGCACCGAGTTTGAACCGCGAGCAATTCACTGCGATGCTGCGCCTCGACCATAACCGCGCTTTGTCGCAGCTCGCCACCAAGAGCGGCAAACCAGTGGATTCCATCGAAAAAATGATTGTCTGGGGCAACCACTCGCCCACCATGTATCCCGATTACCGCTTCGCCACGATCGGCGGCGCAGCAGCACCGGCTGTGATTAACGACGAAACCTGGTATCGCGATACCTTCATCGGAACCGTCGGTAAGCGCGGCGCTGCGATCATCGAAGCGCGCGGCGTATCGTCAGCCGCATCGGCCGCCAACGCTGCCATTGATCACATTCGCGATTGGGTACTCGGCACCAATGGCAAATGGGTCACCATGGGGATTCCATCTGATGGCAGCTATGGTATTCCCGACGGTGTGATGTATGGCGTGCCGGTGATTTGTGCGAATGGTAAATACACGCGTGTGACCGGTTTGGCGATTGATGATTTTTCACGCGGCAAAATGGACGCGACCTTGAAAGAGCTGGAAGAAGAGCGTGCGGGCGTGGCGCATTTGTTGAAGTAACTTTTTTAGGCTGCAAAGAAAATGCCGCAGACGTCATGCTTGCGGCATTTTTCTAATCTTAATATCGTTCAGAATAATTTCAAGACTACCGGCCCCGCAATCAGCGCCCAGGCCACGACCATCAGAGTCACCGCCAGCAAAACCGCCGCGCTGCCGAGATCTTTCGCGCGCCCGGACAGCGGGTGACGTTCAGTCGAGACGCGATCAACGGTGGCTTCAATCGCTGAGTTCAGTAACTCCGTGATTAGCATTAACAATACTGTGCCCAGCAACACCAATTTTTCTACCATGCTAATAGGCAAAAACCAGAGCCCGATCATGGCGGGGATGGCGATGATTAACTCTTGCCGAAACGCGGCCTCAAATCGTACCGCATGGGTAAGCCCCTGAAGTGAATAGCCGAGCGCTTTACCAATGCGCGCGAAGCCACCGGTACTTTTCAAGGTATTCGCTGCCGTAGTATCTGTTTCAGAATGCGGTGCTAATGACATGCTAATGATCCGCCTTCATGCCCGCTTTTTTTGCAATGCGTCCGAGGCGTTCGCGCTCGCCCGCGATGAAGCTGACAAATTGTGCAACGCTGCCCGGTGCGGGCTCGATGCCGCTGGGAATCAATTTATCCTGCATTTCTTTGGTTTTAAGCGCGGCCTGAATTTCAGCATTCATCCGATCAATAATCGGTTGCGGCGTACCTTTGGGGGCAAACAATCCGGCCCAGTGTTCAATGCGCACAGCCGGGTAGCCCAATGCCGCGGTCGTCGGAATCATTGTGTAGCTAGAGATCGGTTTTTCAGAAGTCGCGGCGAGTGCCTTTAACTTGCCCGCTTTGATATGCGGCAAAACCACGACGCTGGATTCGGAAGTGGCCGTGACCTGATTCCCCAGCACGCCAGTCACGCTTTCCTGCCCGCTTTTGAACGGGATCGCGGTGAAGTTGGCACCGGTCGCATCTTTCAACATCTCGATCACAAAATCCGGCGTGCTGCCGCTGCCTGCGGTAGCAAAATTCACGCCCTCTTTACCTTGTTTTCTGGCATACTTAATAAATTCCTTAAGCGTATTCACCGGCAAGCTTGGGTGTACCACGATCACCGAGGGGCTGGTCGCAATCATTGCCACCGGCACGATGTCGCTGTCGGCATAGGGCAATTTCTCGCGCAAAAAACTGTTGGTCACTACGCCTGCCGCACCAATTAAAAATGTGTAGCCATCTGCTTTGCTCTTGGCAACATAGTCAGTGGCAATGATGGTGCCACCACCGGGTTTATTTTCGATGATGATGGTTTGACCCAAGCGCTTGCCCACCGCCTCTGCTGCTGTACGTGCGACCAGATCATTTGCGCCACCCGCCGAGAACGGCACAATCCATTTGATGGATCTATTGGGCCATTCTTCTGCGGCGGCAGCCGTACCCATGTTTACTGCCGATAGTGCAATGGCCGCTGTTATGGTGAGCCATTTTATGGATGGTGAATGCAAGGGATCCCCCGGAAATTTTGTGAGTAACATTTTATTTTGCCGGGCTTGGCATTACCTGTAAAACAACGCCTGACGGCTGTTGCGCAGAGCGATAGACGCGCTGTGTCGCCGTCTTGAAATCCTCCGGCTTCGCTTCTGGAATACGCATGAACACCTGCGGATTGCGATCGACCAGCGGGAACCACGACGATTGCACCTGAACCATGATGCGGTGGCCGCGGCGGAATGTGTGCATCACGTCTGGCATGGTGAAATTAACGGCGGTTGGCGCGTTCGGTGTGAAGGGCTCAGGCTTTTCCCAGCTATTGCGATACTTGCCGCGAAACGGCTCGCCGCGAACCAATTGTTGAAAACCGGCGAGTTTAATTTTGGGCGGCGCGACGTCATTGCGTGGTGTCGCAGAAGCGGCACTTTTATCGTCCGGCAATTCACTCGGGTAAACATCAATCAACTTTACCACCCAGTCACTATCGGTGCCGGACGTCGAGACAAACAGCTTGGGTGAAATTGGCCCCGCGATCGTCACATCCGTTTCCAGGACCTCGGTTTGATAGGTCAGCACATCGGTACGGGTGCTGGCAAAACGCTGGTCACCCACCATGTATTCCTGCGGCACGCTAGTGGCGGTGTAGCTGATATAGGGTACTGGCTTGGCCGGGTCGCTCACATAGGTATCAAATGTGGGTTCGGTGGAGGCAGGTGCGTTAAAACTTAGCTTGCCGCCATCCTGAAAATACAAGGTGCTCGCCCTGACCTGCGCCGGTGGCCAACTGGGGAATTGCCGCCAGATATTGGTTCCTGACTCAAAAATATACGCCTTGGCAAGTTTGACTTCGGTGTTTTTTGCATCGGTAGTTTTGTTGTCGGTCTTATCTTTGAGATTTTTTTCAAAGAATGGGAACACGATATTTTTCTGGAAGTATTCACTTGTCTTGGCCGCAAAGCTGACCATGCCGATATGCGCGCCATCCACCCGCGCCCAACCGCCATGAATCCACGGGCCCATCACGAGCCCGTTATAAATGCCGGGGTTGTTTTTTTCAATGGTGTGGTAGGTGGTAAGCGGGCCTTGCGGATCTTCCGCATCAAAAAATCCACCCACTGTCAGAACGGCAGTCTTGATATTTTTCAGATGGTTGGCAATATTGCGGCTTTTCCAGAAATCGTCGTACCGATCGTTTTGCCAGTTGTTTTTCCACATGAAGTATTCTGGCTTCCCGATCAGCTTGTCGAGATTGGCCAGGGTGCCGTGCTTCAGGTAAAACTCATAACCATCCTCGGTCCCGAACTCAAAGGGCTCCCATTTTTTGGGTTTAATGGTGGGGTTTTCCTGTTGCTTGAACTGGGTGTAAAAACCAAAATTCGCCGCCAGCATGAATGCGCCACCGTGGTACGAATCATCGTTCATGTACATGTCGGTCACGGGCGCCTGTGGTGACGCCGCTTTGATTGCCGGGTGCGAATCAATAATGCTGGCCGACACATAAAAGCCTGGATAGGAAATGCCCCAAAGACCAATCCTGCCGTTGTGGTTAGGGATGTTTTTTAGCAGCCATTCGGCCGAATCAAACATGTCGGTGCTTTCATCCACATCAGCGTTTGATTTTTTGTTGGGCTTATGCGGTGTCATGTCGATAAAAGTACCTTCCGACATATAGCGGCCGCGTACATCCTGAAATACAAATATGTAGCCTGCCTTGTCAAACGCCGGCGCTGGGCCCAGCTTTTCGCGATACTCATCCACCCCATACGGCGCCACACTGTACGGCGTGCGCACCATCAGGAAGGGATAGGTTTTTGACTGGTCCTTGGGCGCGTAAATGGCGGTAAACAAGGATTTGCCGTCGCGCATCGGAACCTTGTATTCATACTTAGTGTAATGCTCTTTAAGATTGTAGGGCGGCGGAGTGTCGGGCTTGGGCTGCGCATAGACGGCGCTCATGCCACTGATAAACATAATCAACAAAATGGCGCGTATTTTTGACAACATGACCTACCCCATATGAAAAATAAAATTGAGTGGAAAGGGAAATTGCAGAATCTGCGGGTTTCTATTTGTGCGTGCTGTTCCAGCCATCACGCAGCGTCACCGCACGGTTAAAGACTGGTTTGCCCGGTGTTGAGTCGATACGATCCGCCACAAAATACCCGTGTCGTTCAAACTGGAAACATTCTTCGGCCGTGGCATTCTTCAGTGCCGGCTCAAGATAAGCGGTGATGATTTTCTTGGCGTCCGGGTTCAAGTCGTCCAGAAAGTTTGCGGATTCGCGGCCAGGGTAGGGCACCTTGAACAGCCGGTCGAATAATCGTACTTCGCATTCATAGGCATGAGCCGCCGAGACCCAATGAATATTGCCTTTGACTTTATAAGTGTCCGAGCCCGGTGTGCCGGATTTCGAATCTGCCAGATATTCGCAATGCACGGCGACAACATTGCCCGCCGCATCTTTTTCGCAGCCGATGCATTTGACTACAAAGCCATAACGCAGTCGCACCTTATTGCCGGGGGATAGCCGGAAATAGCCTTTCGGCGGAGTTTCTTCAAAATCTTCCCGCTCAATCCACAGTTCCCGCGAGAACGGTGCGGCACGTTTGCCGAGCTCGGGCCGTTGTGGATGATTGGGCAGAGGGCATTCCTCGCTATGCCCTGCGGGATAGTTGTCAATAATGAGTTTGAGCGGATTCAGCACCGCCATGCGCCGCTCGCTGATATTGAGTACTTCGCGCTGACAGTCTTCGAGCAAACTCATGTCAATCCATGAGTCTGATTTACTTACGCCGATACGTTGCGCGAACAACTTGAATCCCTCCGCAAGGAAACCCCGCCGGCGCGCGCCCACCAGCGTTGGCATGCGCGGATCATCCCAGCCATCAACATGTTTTTGATCGACCAATTGCTTCAAATAGCGTTTGCTCATGACGATATAAGTGAGGTTCAGGCGCGAGAATTCGATCTGCTGCGGCAGTGGTGTATTGACCGCGCCAAACTCGGCCAGCTTTGTCAGCAGCCAGTCGTACCAGGGGCGCTGATCAGCGAACTCAAGCGTGCAAATGGAATGCGTAATATTTTCCAGCGCGTCTTCAATCGGATGCGCATAGGCGTACATCGGATAGATGCACCATTTATCGCCGGTGCGATGATGATGGGCATGTTTGATGCGGTAAATGGCCGGATCGCGCAGGTTGATATTGGGCGAGGCCATATCGATTTTGGCACGCAAGATATGTGTGCCTTCAGCATGCTTGCCTGCCCGCATTTCACGGAACAGTTTTAAATTTTCATCAACACGGCGGGTGCGAAACGGCGAGTCTTTGCCCGGCTCCGTTAATGTGCCGCGATTGATGCGCATATCTTCGGCTGACTGAGATTCCACATATGCCAAATCATGTTCAATCAAGGTTTCAGCAAAGGCATAAAAATAATCAAAATAATCGCTCGCGAAGTAAAGATGCTCGCGACCAAATGATTTGTATTCGCCGCCCAGCCAGTGCACCGAATCAATAATTGAATCCACATACTCCTGGTCTTCTTTTTCAGGATTGGTGTCATCAAAGCGCAAATGGCAGGCGCCTGAATAACTTTCGGCTAAGCCAAAGTTCAGCAAAATCGATTTTGCATGGCCAAAATGCAAATAACCATTCGGCTCTGGCGGAAAGCGGGTGCGAATCCTGGCAGGATCGGCAGGCTTATTCGCCTGAGCCGCAGCGGGGCCGGGCGCGCCGCTCCAAGTACGGGTAGCGTATTTATGCGTGGCCAGATCATCATCAATAATATTGCGAATGAAATTGGTGAGGTGCGCGCCATCGCCAGTGCTATTGGCCGTTGGTGGGTTAGTGGCGGCGTGTGAGCCCTTGGCAGGCGAACTATCGGGTGGATTGCGCATGGTGCTTTTATCAGTACATAAAATACGATTTTCGCACACGGGCTGGGAGAATGCGAAAGCAGCTTACGATTTCTCTTGCACCACGCCGCTTTATTGGTGAAATGGCCTGAATCGATGCCTGCTGCACAGAATTCAGGGGCGGCCTCGACTCTCATGCGGCTTTTGGCCGGCTATGGAGGCCGCACGCCGCGCTCGAAGGCGCAGTATCACCAAGACCGTCGCGATGATGATCGCCACCACTATGAATCCCAGCAATTCATACTGGTAGACGCTTTTGAGCAGTGCGGCCAATACGTGGCCAAAGAAATAACCGAGTCCCGCGATCAAAGGTGCCCAGAGGCAGGCGCCTATAAAATTGTAAATGGCGAACTGCCATGCGGGAATGCGCCCCATGCCGATCAGGATAGGGCCTGCGATACGAAAGCCGTACATGAAGCGGATGCCAATAATAAGCGGCGCATGAAAGCGCGCCAGCATGCGATCAATGGCGTCAGCGCGCCGAGCAATTTTGGGGAACCGTACCAGTATGCGTTTGCCTTGATAACGTCCCAAGAAAAAAAAGAATTCGTCACCCAGGAATCCAGCGACCAGTGCAGCCAATATGACAACTCGAATGTCGAGGTAGCCTTTTTGCGCCGCAAATCCGCCCATCGCGAGGATGGTTTCTCCTTCAAGAAACGCGCCGACGAAAATCGCCAGGTAGCCGTAGGTATCGACGAGAGATTGTAGGTCCATAGAGTGCCTATGATAGCTCGGCTAGTGCCATATGAAGCAATTACGCGGTAACGGCCATCCGTCCCCGTTGCTCATCAACCCGCATCAACACGACCAGCGCCACTAAAAAGAACGCCCCGGTAATCAACATGGCCAGCCGATGATTGTTATCTGTCATCCAAGTTACAGCGCCGTAGGTCAGCGGGCCCAGCACGGCGGCTAAACGCGTTGCCACACCCCACAAGCCGAAAAATTCCGCAGCCCGTTCGGGCGGTGAAAAGTACGCCACCAGTGCGCGGCCGGCCGACTGGCTGGAGCCCATGCAAATGCCCGCCAGGTTGGCCGCGACCCAAAACAACCCGGGGGTGGTCGCAAACCATGCAAACAATACCATCGCCATCCAGCCCACCAACGTGATCGCAAGGGCACGTTTTTTACCGATGATGTCTTGCAAATAGCCGAAGCCAAATGCCCCGATACATGCCGTGACGTTGACCACCAGCACCAGAACCAGCGTGTCCTGTGTCTTGAAGCCCATGACTTCTTGCGCGTAAATCGCCGCCAGCGTCACCACCGTGGATACACCCGCCTGATAAAATGTGCCACATAAAAACACCAGAATTAAATCGCGATAGCGCGAGGCTTCGCGTGCCGT
>JAYVEV010000108.1:0-2632 GCA_043773745.1 Burkholderiales bacterium
CGCGGCAATGGTCAAGGCGGCAGAACGGGCCCCAATAGTGGCATTGCGGGGGCAGGCTTCGGGGGTGATGGTCGCCCGCCTATGCGGAAAAGTCGCGGCGCTAAAAAAACGCCATTCCGTTCATCGCCTAACCAGCAGCTGCCGATGATGTCGCCCACACAGGGCGCAGATATTCGTCGTTTTGGTGATGAATCAAAATCAGGTCAGTTTGCTGAAGCATTGGCCGCCAGCGCCAATGTGAAACGCGAACGCTTGCATAAAGTATTGGCGCAGTCGGGCCACGGCTCGCGTCGAGATATGGAAATTCTGATTTCATCAGGCCGTTTGATGGTTAACGGCATTGTTGCCACCGCTGGAACACAAGTAGCACCTGGCGATAACGTGCTGCTTGATTTGCGTCCCATCAAGCTGAAATTTAACGAGGATTTGCCGCGCGTTCTGTTGTATCACAAGCCGGAAGGTGAGATCGTCACCACCAATGACCCTGGCAATCGAATCACCGTATTTGATAATTTGCCACGCGTTGAAAACGGCAAATGGGTATCGGTAGGTCGCCTCGATATCAACACCTCCGGCCTGCTGATTTTCACCACCAGCGGCGAGCTGGCCAATCGTTTTATGCATCCGCGCTATGAAGTTGAGCGTGAATACGCTGTACGGATTTTGGGTGAGCTGACTGAAGAGCAGGGTAAGCGCCTGCTTGAAGGTATTGTTATCGATAGTGACGACGCGAAGCATTCCGGGCGCGATGAACATTTTGATGAGCATGAGGAGTTTGAGCAAGACGATCATGATGATCACCTTGCCCATGCGCTCGATCAAGCGGATCACGCCAAGTATGTGCAGCATGCACCTGAAGCGCACGACGACCTTGAGGGGCAGCCCACAGATTTTGGTAACCGCGATGTTGATTTTGTTGCGTCGGCGCAGCCTGTTCAATCCGGTGCGCAAGATGCAGTTGCAAAGCCTGCTGTTCCACCTGTCGCACCATTAAGAGACGGATTGGCCCGATTTGATTCGATCGAGAAGCGCGGTGGCGAAGGTGTCAACCAGTGGTATCACGTTGTCATCAAGGAAGGCCGTAATCGCGAGGTTCGCAAAATGTTCGAAGCGCTCGGCCTGACGGTTTCACGCCTGATCCGTATTCGCTTCGGCAAAATTGAACTGCCCCCGCGCTTGGCGCGCGGCAAAATGATGGAGCTGGAGGCTGCACAAGTTAAGAGCGTGCTGGCGTCAGCGGGCATGGTGGTTGAAGATACGTCGGCGTCATCGCCAGGTGGTGCGCGCCAGGACAGGAATAATGCCAAGCGCGGCAGCCGTGATGGAAAGCCGCGGCCAGAAAGCAAGCTGCCGCGTGAACCTCGTGAGCCGCGTCCGGCACGAAACCCGCGTACTCCGCCACGCGGATCGCAAGTGCCACGTGATTTTGTGGCCGACGGTGATGCCATCTCTCAACTGGATGAAAATGGCGCGCCGATTTTGTCATCGCCTGGCAATTCTGAAGGTGATGGAAATTTCACCGGCCAGCCGAGCGCACCACGCGAAGGGAGACGTGAGGGGCAACGCGATGGCCAGCGCAACAAACGCCGCTCACGTGGTAGCCGTGGTCCGCGCGCACCTATTCGCAATGACGCAGCCGGAAGCGAAGGTCGCTCATTCGCGTCCCAGTTGGGTCAGGATGCTGCCGGTGCAGGCGATAATGCAGGCAATAGTGCAGGCAATAGTGCAGGCGACAATATTGGCAATTCAGCTCAGTCGCCGCAAACGACCGACGGTGCAAGTGCGCGCCCACCTAATGCCGGCCGTGGCCGATCACGGCGCAATCTGCGTGGCCGTACTTCGCGCGGCCCCCGCCCAGAGCAAGCAACTCCCCAAACTGAGCCGAAAGAAAATAACGGCAACGAATAGCTAATGTTTTTTAGCAAAATTTTTGAGCAGCAGTTTGATTACGCGAGTCCCAGCAACTCTTCTCTCGTAATCAAAAAAACCACGCCATCACCGGCGCTGGTTTCCAGCCACGTCAGGGTCAGCTGAGGAAATGCGGCCTCAACGCCCTCGCGATTAAAGCCGACTTCCACAACCAGAAAACCGCCATCGGTCAGATGCATGGGCGCATCACGCAGGATGGCCCGCACATGGTCGAGCCCATCCTCCCCACTGGCCAGCGCCATATCGGGCTCGCGGCGATATTCATCGGGTAGCGCGCTCATAGATGCGGCCGTCACGTAGGGCGGGTTGCTCAGGATGATGTTGTATCGGCGACCTGTGAGAGCGCTGAATAAGTCCGAATGTGCAAGCGCAACACGACCCGTCAACTTGTAGTCGGCAATATTTATTTTTGCCACATCTAGCGCATCGTGTGAAAGATCGACTGCATCAACTTGGGCGGTCGGAAAGGTCAATGCCGCGAGAATCGCCAGGCAGCCAGACCCGGTACAAAGGTCCAGCACGCTGTTGACCTCATCGGCATTACTGACCCATGGGGCCAATTCGTCGCGCAGCAATTCGGCAATAAACGAACGCGGCACAATGACCCGCTCGTCCACATAAAAGCGATATGAGCCAAGCCACGCCTCACGCGTCAAATAAGCGGCCGGAACACGTTCATTCGCGCGGCGGCTCACGATATGCA
>JAYVEV010000109.1:0-3483 GCA_043773745.1 Burkholderiales bacterium
CGGTCCGTCAATACCGACAAGCAGGCCGCTCCGTGCCGTTCGTAGCTTTGCGCGAACCGGGCCGGATCGAACGCGGCATGAGCGCCGACCAACTCGGCCCTGAACACGCCTGCGCTGGGGCTCGCTTTTTTTATTTCCGCAATAACGGCGGGTATACCCAGCGCGTGTTTGGATCGAATCGCGCCGACAAAATCACGTACCGGTGGTGCATTAGCCGCAGCCGCCTGCAATGCAGAGTAAGAACGTGTCGCTTTGGCGGCGTTGACTTCGTGGCGCTTAGTGGCGAGAATTTTTTGCAGAATATCTGACACGGGCTTTGCCTAATCAACCTGATTTTTTACTGCCGACGTGAATTTCACCAATTCATCGAGCTTGGCGCGCGCCTTGCCAGACTCAATCATTTCACGCGCCTTGGTGACACCGCCCCATAAATCGCTCGAGATGCCCGCGACATAAATCGCTGCGCCCGCATTTAGACAAACAATATCTTTGGCTGGGCCATGCTGATTTTCAAGCACTGCCAATAGCATCGCTTTGGATGTTTCCTGATCCACCGCTTTGATTGCCTCAAGCGGGGCGACATCCATGCCGAACTGTTTGGGTTCAATTTTGAATTCCGTCACAAAACCGTGTTTGAGCTCGGCGACATAAGTAGGGCCAGAAATAGATATTTCATCCAAGCCATTTTCGCCATGCACCACCATCACATGCTTGGAGCCCAATTGCTTTAACACCCGCGCCTGAATACCCACCAAGTCCTGATGAAACACCCCCATGAGTTGATTCTGTGCGCCTGCCGGATTGGTCAATGGACCGAGTATATTCAGGATAGTGCGCATACCCAACTCTTTGCGAACGGGCGCGGCATATTTCATCGCCGGATGATGATTCGGCGCAAACATGAACCCCAAGCCAATTTGTTTTATTGATAGCGCAACCTGCTCGGGCGTCAAGTTCAGGTTCACGCCCAAAGCCTCCAGCACGTCTGCACTTCCCGATTTCGATGAAACCGAGCGGCCACCATGTTTAGCCACTTTCGCCCCAGCTGCCGCAGCCACAAACGCTGCCGTGGTTGATATATTAAAAGTGTGCGCTTTATCGCCGCCCGTTCCACAGGTATCGACCAAATGCGACGCATCATCAACCTCCACCTTGGTTGAAAACTCTCGCATCACTTGAGCGGCGGCAGCGATTTCTGAAACACTTTCGGTTTTGACATGCAAGCCCATCAAGATCGCTGATAGCTGCACCGGTGTGACTTTACCTTCCATGACCTGACGGAACAGATCGACCATTTCATCGAAGAAAATTTCGCGTTTATCGGACAGGCGATTAATAGCTTCTTGGGGCGTAAACATGATTTTCTCAATCTAAAATTATTCAGTGTTTTTCAGGAAATTTTTGAGCAAAGCATGACCGTGTTCGGTCATGATGGATTCAGGGTGGAACTGCACACCTTCGATAGGCAACGATTTATGTCGAACGCCCATAATTTCACCGTCATCGGTCCACGCCGTGATTTCCAGACAATCGGGACATGATTCACGCTCAATCACCAGCGAGTGATAACGCGTTGCACGATACGGGGATGGCAAGCCCTTGAATATCCCTTCATTGGTGTGTGTGATCTCGGAAGTTTTGCCGTGCATTAAGGTCTTCGCGTGCACGATTCGACCGCCAAATGCCTGACCAATACTTTGATGCCCCAGACACACCCCGAGCAGGGGGATTTTCCCGGCGAATTTTTCAATCGTCGCCACCGAAATTCCAGCCTCACTCGGTGAACAAGGGCCAGGCGAAATAACGATGCGTTTGGGTGCTAATTTTTCGATTTCCTCTACCGAAATTTCATCGTTACGCTTGACCAAGACATCTTCGCCCAATTCGCCTAAATACTGCACTAGGTTATAGGTAAAGCTGTCGTAGTTATCGATCATCAATAGCATAGCTGCCGGTCCTTTTCTATGCTGCCGTGCGTTGATAAAACGAACGAAACGCAGCTATCGCCGCATCAATCTGCACGCGCGATACATCCAAATGTGTGACTAGGCGGGTGCGCGGGCCGACAAAGGCCAGCACGCCTGCGTTACGCACATGCGCACTCAATGCGGCCACATCCTCAAGTGGCACCTCGACAAATAAAATATTAGTATCTGGCACGGCAACTTTGAGAGGGCCGATTGAATTCAGCTCTTGCGCAAGATAGACCGCGTTATCGTGATCCTCCGCAAGCCGCCCCACATGATGCTCCAGCGCAAATAGGCCGGCTGCGGCCAGAATCCCCACTTGGCGCATGCCGCCGCCCAACATTTTGCGCCAGCGGTGTCCGGCTTTGATGAAGTCACGTGATCCACACAACACTGACCCTGCCGGTGTGCCCAGACCCTTCGACAAGCAAATGGAAACAGAATCGAAGTGTTGGCATATTTCCTGGACGCTCCGTTTGGTTTTGACGGCAGCATTGAACACGCGCGCTCCATCAAGATGTGTGCTCAAACCCGCACCAACCGCAAACGCGCGCACAGTCGCCAAATATGTTTCTGGAATGACCTTGCCCCCAATCGTGTTTTCCAGCGCGATCAAACGCGTTTTAGCGAAGTGGGCATCATCCGGTTTGACAGCGGCACGAATTTTTTCGATCGGGATGGTGCCATCAGGCGCATTCTCAAGCGGTTGGGGTTGAATACTGCCCAAAACCGCAGCGCCGCCGCCCTCGTATTTATAAGTGTGCGCATCTTGGCCAACAATATATTCTTCACCGCGCTGGCAATGCGCCATCAAAGCCACAAGATTGCTCTGGGTGCCAGATGGCAAAAATAATCCCGCCTCCATCCCCACCATTTGCGCCATGCGTTCCTGTAAGCGATTAACCGTCGGGTCATCGCCAAAAACATCATCGCCTACGTCAGCCGCGTTCATGGCCGCACGCATCCCCGAGGTGGGTTTGGTTACGGTATCGCTGCGAAGATCGATAAATGAGTCAGTCATTTTTTTGCATTCTAGATTCCTTGCGCTCTTCTGGCTCTAGGCGTTGGTGTCGATACCGGCAGAAACCAATTCGGCGGCACGCAGTAATGCCCTAGCCTTATTTTCGGTCTCTTGCCATTCAAGTTCCGCAACGGAATCGGCCACGATGCCGGCTGCGGCCTGTACGTAGAGCGTGCCATCCTTAACCACGCCAGTGCGGATTGCAATGGCTAAATCCATATTGCCATTGAAGCCCAAATAGCCCGCAGCCCCCGCATAGATGCCGCGTTTCGATGGCTCAAGCTCATCGATGATTTCCATCGCGCGCACTTTGGTGGAGCCGGTCACAGTCCCTGCCGGGAAAGTGGCGCGAAGCAAATCGATTGGGCCCACATCATCGCGAATTTCGCCATCGACATGCGAGACCAGATGCATGACATGCGAGTAACGCTCGACGACAAACTGTTCGGTCACTTTGACGCTGCCAAATTTAGCGATGCGACCAATATCGTTGCG
>JAYVEV010000110.1:0-2606 GCA_043773745.1 Burkholderiales bacterium
TTTCCCAGCCAATTTCTTGCGCCATTACTATGATGTTTACTGTCTGCTCGCGCTGCCGGAGGTTGTTGCTTTCCTTGGCACGCCCGACTATGCAGCGCGCAAGGCGCAACGTTTTCGAACCGGCGATGAACAGTTAATTGCCCATAATCCAGCATTCCTGTTAGAAGCGTCGGCGGAGCGTGCGCGCTTTGATGCCGAGTTTCGGAAAACTGCAGCGCTGTATTACGAAGGTCAACCGGGGTTCGCAGCAATACTGGCTCGCATCGCTCAGCATATAGATGTGATGTAGTGGCGCGATGCGCGCGGACAGCGAATTTGAACTGCAACGGAAAAACATTTCCAGCCAAGGTGGGTAGCTAGCAAATTCACATTCGCTTGCTACCTACCTAGATACCCATTTAGACCGCGCTTTCTTTAGACGTCATGCAACGTTAAGAGTCTAAAAATCTTATTTCGTGCATATTACAGAGTGAGGGGTGAGGCGTCATGATACGTCTTGCAGTCTATGAACTTGCAGGTAGCGAGTTTCATTGGCGACTCATTGGGGCTGCTCGGTGGCCACCGGCGACGGTGTCGGTGAGGATGAAGGTTGGGTCGCAGGTTTAAGACTTAAGCTAGTCGCATTGAAGCGCGGATAGCCTGCAGCATCCAGCGCGTTGTTCCATGTATTTTCGTTGAATCCGACAACGCTATTGGTGCCGAGGCCCAGGGTTGGGCCACTAAGCTGGCCGGCCAGACTCTTCAGTGCTTCAGCGGCGTTCGGATCAGTTTCAGGGTTGCGGCTTGAAAAAAGAATGCCGCGCTTATTCAACAGCGCCAGGGCCTGGTCGCAGGTCATTCCGCAGCTGTTCGCAAACAGGGTGACGGGATTGCGTTACGAGGCCGCCTTGACCGCAAACGGCAGCAGATCGTTTGGATTTGCAACAACATTATCGCCGAGCTTTTTTGCCGAACATCTTTCGCATCTTTGGGCGGTTCGCTGTCGGAATAAATAACGCGGCCATCTTTATCAATCCAGCGGTACAGGTTTTGTGCCGATGCGTTCAACGAACCTAGTGTCAAACAAGCGGCCAGCAGCAATAACAAAAAAGGGGGCGGTATAGAAAACGAGAAAGTTTTTTTCATTTAGTTTCTCCTTTAGCCAATAAGCGCTACGCCGCCAGCTTCATCCCGTTGTGACGTAACAGGGCATCAATTTCCGGTTTGCGGCCCCGGAATGCCATAAACGATTCCAGCGCCGGACGGCTGCCGCCGCGCGCCAACACCTCATGCCGAAATTTTGCACCCGCAATAGGGCTCAAGACGCCAACTTCCTCAAAGGCGGCATAGGCGTCAGCCGACAACACCTCCGCCCATTTGTAGCTGTAATAGCCTGCCGCATAACCGCCGCCAAAAATATGTCCAAAGGTGTTGGGCATGCGATTAAATGACGGTGCAGGTATCACCGCCACTTCTTGGCGAACTTCATCAATTAATTTCAATGGCGATGATTTCAGAGGGTCATAGTCGCTATGCAGGCGCATATCGAACAAGGCAAATTCAAGCTGGCGCACAAAACCCAATCCCGCCTGAAAATTTTTGGCGGCAATCATTTTTTCGAACAGTTCTTGGGGTAGCGATGCACCGGTATCCACATGGCGGGTCATGTGCTTCAACACCTCCCATTCCCAGCAAAAATTCTCCATGAATTGCGATGGCAGTTCAACAGCATCCCACTCCACTCCATTGATGCCGGATACGCCCAATTCATCAACCTCGGTCAGTAACTGGTGCAGGCCATGGCCAAATTCATGGAACAGGGTAATCACTTCATCGTGCGTAAACAACGCTGACTTCCCTGCTACTGGGGGTGAGAAATTGCAGGTGAGAAACGCGACAGGATGTTGGATACCACTGGCGAGGCGGCGGCGATTGATCGCGTCGTCCATCCACGCGCCGCCACGCTTGGCATCGCGCGCATAAAGGTCAAGATAAAATTGTCCGACCAGCGAGCCATCAGAGTTACGCACATCAAAAAACCGTGCATCGGCATGCCAGGCTTCGGCGCTTGCCAAAGTCATTTTCACGCCGTAGATGGTTTCGACAACGCGAAACAATCCGGCCAACACTTGTGCCTCGGGGAAATACTGCTTCACCTCAAGGTCTGAAAATGCATAACGCCGCTCGCGCAATTTTTCTGACAGATAGGCCACGTCCCATGCGTGTACCGGCTCAAGTTGATATTCTTGCTGAGCGAATGCAGATAACTCCGCCCAGTCATTAATGGCGAACGGCTTTGCTTTAGCTGCCATTTCGGTTAAAAATCCAATGACTTCTTGCGGCGTATCGGCCATCTTGGTGGCGACGGATAATTCGGCGAAATTGGCAAAGCCCAGCAGTTTCGCGCTCTCTAAACGCAGCGCCAGGATTCGTGCCATCACGACCGTGTTATCCCACTTGAGATCACCGCCTAATTCGGAGCCGCGTGTCACATAAGCGCGATAAAGCTTTTCCCGCAACGGGCGATTATTTGCATATTGCATTACCGGCATATAGGACGGCGCATGCAGCGTAAATTTCCAACCGGCCTGATGGTCCTTGGCTGCCGCTTCGCGCGCTGCCGTGAT
>JAYVEV010000111.1:0-3233 GCA_043773745.1 Burkholderiales bacterium
AAAATTCAAAGCCAATGCGGCGACTCGGGCGTCCGGTGTCGGCGGTGGTGCCGGCATCACCCTGGAACAGCAATTCGGAATCGAAGTCGAGGCGATAAACCGACAGACTGCTTTGCAAGCCGGGGAAAAATTCGGTTCGGGTACCCGCTTCCAGCCCGCGGGATCGCACCAGCGGTTTTTCACGTGTTGCGGCTGCGGTCGGGTCGCGCGGATCGACCGAGATGGTGGTGCCGCGGGCATCGTTGCTATGAAAGCCGCCACCGATGTTGAAAAAATATTCCGTTTTCGCCCACGGCCCAAAAATCAGGCTCAGTTTCGGGTTGGCAAGATTGGCCGATGCCCTGCCGGAATTGACCTCCAAATTGCTCTTGACGTCGTTGCGGTAAAAATCTTCCCGAACGCCGGCAACGGTCCTGAACGTGTCACTCCACTTGGTCGCGTTCTCGACATAGAAACCGATACTGCTTTCCACTACATGGTCTTCACGCGTGGTCGAAAGACGCTGGCGTGCACGGGTCGAATAAAGGGCGTTACGGATATTGTCGTTCTGGAACTGCACGCCGACGGTATTTTCCGATTGGAGGCCCCTCAACGGCATCTTCCAAGTGTGGCTGGCGTTGATCCCGGTGGTCACGCGTCGATCCGGCTGATTGAACTGGTCGCCGTCGATCGGGTTGTCGAGGAAATAAGTGAAATTCGAATACAGGTCGAGTTGATTTGAAATCACGTATGCGTTGAATTTGGTCGCGGTGGTCTCGCCTGCTTTTTGCCAAGCCGTCGACAGGCTATAGCGGTGGGCGTTGCCGCCATCGCTAGGGTCGAGCGAATCGAAGCGGCCCGAAAGCAAACCGGATTCGATGGCGCGCTGTGCAATCTGGTCGGTCGCATTCCAGCGCGCTTTATACGCCATCAGGGTGACATTGAAGCCGTTGGATTCGGTTCCCTCACTGTAGCGCAGCACGCCATTGGCCTTGCGGTAGTTGTCGCCATGGACGAACGGTCCATCATTGTGAAACAGTTCCAGCGCATACAGTAAATTACCGTTGCCGAATTTCGGCGAGTCGGCGAGCAGGGTGCGCGCAAAGCCGTTTTGCCCAAAACCAACGCTGGCAATGCCTGCGGACAGGCGATTGGCATAGACCACGCTGACCGCACCGGCCGACGCAAAATCGCCTTGCTCCGCATAATACGGTCCCTTGCGATACTCCAGACGCGTGGCCAGTTCCGGAATCAGAAAATTCAGATCGGTCCATCCTTGGCCGTGGGCGTGTGTGCGCTCGTTGACCAGCATGCCATCGACGGTAGTGCGCAAATCGGTACCGTGATCAAGGTTCAAACCGCGCAGGTAGAATTGGTTGGCCTTGCCTTCGCCGCTGTGCTGGCTGACGATCAGCCCCGGTGTGGCTTCCAATAACTCGCCCGGTCGGTAGACAGTCCTTGCCTCCAGTTGTTTTTGGGTTACCACTCCGGCACTGGCGGCATCGGCGATGCCGATCTGACTGATCCGCGAGCCTTCAACGACGACCTCTTCCAACCGAGTTGTGGCTTCTGCACTCCACGTGGTTACCGATGTCGATAAAAGGCCGATGGCGGCGGCGGCGATTTTGGTGAGATGAAGGGTTTGGCGGGTTTTGCCGTGCATTGCGTTCACTGGAATCTTCCTCAAGGCGTTGACGTGGGCTGCGAGCGTGGAGATGCATGCAGCAATTGCTGGCTCACCAGTAAATTTTTAAAGCGAAAAAGTATGACAATTTTATCAATTGTCATACATAGGGATAAAAAAACTGTAAAAAAATGCAAATTAAATTGACTTGGTAATTTATGAATAAATCAGGAATCGTCATACTCATGGCTACTACGACATGCCGTTTACATCAGATTCAATATCAATGAAAAAAGTGAAACCGTAAACCGTCCATTGCCTGAACAAGCCAGCTATTCATGGCGGATCCCCTATGAGGCAAGGGTGCGCTGCGGGTGACAATAGCTTCAGATGTCCGAGAAAGGTGAGTGACCCAAACGCGGAGGGTCCGACAATCGCTGTACCGGTCATGCGGTACTTGGTCGCAAGCGCGATTTTGATGCTTCCGACTATTAACTTTTATTCTCTTGAATAGGCAGAATATAAGGTAACGAAGGTCAGTTTATCGGCGCGAGTTTACGTGATCTGTGCTGTGCCGAACATAAGATGGAAATCGTCGCGGTTTGGCATCTTCCCGGGAGGTGAAGGAATTTGATCAATTCGCGTTTTGCATGGGAGAACGCTGCCTTGCGCAACCAGGCGCGCCTCGGTACAGTCCTTGTACTAACAATAAGCATCAACACAAAACGTTTCGAGGAGATTACATGCGGACGATATCAATAGTTTTACTGCTTGCCGCTTCACTTTGCAGCGCGGCGGCGGGTGCCGAATCGTTTGCCGATCTGGCCCAGAACGACAGCCCGACGCGGCATCAAAAGCTGGTTGAGGGGGCCAAAAAAGAAGGTTCACTCACCTTCTACACATCCATCGCGGAAAAAGACGGGCCGGCGCTGGCGGCGGATTTCGAAAAGCGCTACGGCATCAAGGTCAATATCTGGCGTGCTTCCTCCACCAAGGTATTGCAACGCGCGGTGGTTGAATCGCAGGCCAACCGCTGGGATTTCGATGTGGTCGACATTTCCGCGCCCGAGATGGAAGCGCTGTATCGCGAAAAAACCCTGCAGGAAGTGCGCTCTGCTCATCATGCCGACCTGTTTCCGGAAACCATGCCGGCGCATCGCGGCTGGGCGCCGCAGTTCCTGAGCGTGTTTGTGCAGGCCTACAACACCAACCTGGTGAAGAAAGCGGATTTGCCGAAGAGCTACGACGATCTGCTCGATCCGAAATGGAAGGGCAAGCTTGCGGTCGAGTCCAAGGATAATGAATGGTACTGCGGGCTGATGAAGCATCTGGGCGAAGAAAAGGGCAGCAAGCTGTTCAAGGAAATCGTCGCGAAAAACAGCTGGTCGGTGCGCACCGGACACTCGCTGTTGAACAATATGGTGGTCTCGGGCGAAGTGCCGCTGGCGTTGACTGTCTACAGCTACATGACCGAGCAGGCCAAGCAGAAGGGCGCACCGGTCGACTGGTTCACGATCGACCCGGTGATCGGCCGCTCCAACGGCATCGGTGTGTCGAAAAAACCGCCGCACCCGAACGCCGCACTGCTGTTCTATGAATACATGATCAGCGATGCGCAACCGTTGATCGT
>JAYVEV010000112.1:0-4960 GCA_043773745.1 Burkholderiales bacterium
TGCCTCGCGCGTTGAAAGCGATGAAGAACGAGCGCCTTCGGAATAAATCACGTGATTCGCTATATGCCAGTGTGCGCGCATTGTTTGCAGGCGAATTTAATGAAGCAGAACGATATGCGCGTCTCGCAATGTCGGCAGAAACGGTACATGAGGGCACACGCGATTTAGCCGCTGCGGTGGCAGCTTGGGCAGCACACGAAGGCGGGAATTCGGGTGCTGCTGTTCCTTACCTTGACCGTATTCGGGGCGCAAAATCCAGCGAAATGCGTGACGCTTCCAAAGCGTATATGTTGCTGGCTGAAGGCAGCGCCAAAGACGCATTGACATTGCTGAAGGACTTGGCGGTTTCAGCCCCGAAAAATCCTGGGGTGCTGAAAATGAAAGTCGAGGCTGAGGTCGCTGAGAAAGCATGGGACGATGTCCTTGCCAGTCTTGGACCATTGATGCGCTCAGGTTTGATGCCTGCCGCGGCGGCGCAGCAAATTCGTTTGAATGCAGAACTAAATTTAATTAAATCTAAGCCTGCAAATCAAGAAGTGTTGATCAACACCTGGAAGTCACTGCAGCGGGATTCCCGCTATGACGTAGCGATTGCAACCACGGTCGCCAAACGATTGATCGGGCTGGGTTGTGGTGAAGAAGCAAAGGCTGTAATTGACGAAACTGTTGATGCGCTCGGCCCTGATGGTTGGGATAACGCGTTGGTTGCGTTATATGCCGATTGCAAAGGCGAATCGACCTTAGTTCAAATCGAGCGCGCCGAGAAATGGCTCAAACTGCATGCCCGCGATGCCGTTCTCTTGGCCACTTTGGGCAAGCTGTGTATGCGCCAGGCACTTTGGGGCAAGGCGCAAAGCTATCTGGAGGCTAGTGTTGCGCTCGAGCCATCGCTTGATGCGCACATGACATTGGCGAGGCTGATGGAACAAGTCGGCAGGCGTGATGAGGCGATCCGCCATATTCGCCGCAGTGCTGAATTGGCAAAATAAAAATGCGAGCCAAATAAATGGGCGAGTTTATCGCCTGGACGCGGGGCGAGTACATTGTCTCCACGGATGTTGCAAAAATTTCGCTCGATGTCGTGCATGATTTTCTGGCGAATGAATCTGCCTGGGCTAAAAATATTCCGCGACTAACGGTTGAGCGCGCGATCGCGCATTCGCTATGTTTTAGCTTGCTAATGCATAGCGACGACGGCGATAAACAAATCGGCTTTGCCCGTGTCATCACTGACCGCGCCACTATTGCTTATCTTGGCGATGTCTTTGTATTGACGGCACACCGCAACAAAGGGCTGGCGCGCTGGCTGATGGCTTGTGTGATGAACCATCCTGAGTTGCAGGGATTACGGCGTTGGCTGCTGTTGACCAGCGATGCTCACGGCCTTTACGAAAAATTTGATTTCACCTGCGTAACGGCAGCGGACAAGTGGATGGAAAAGGTTGTCCCCAACATCTACAAAAATATGAATTAACGTCAGATTGCCTCCGCTTGCGCTCGCGTATAAAAAACAACAATTACTTTAAATAAAATCAGAAGTGCTCCAAAGTCGTTGCCCTGCCTAAGTTTTGGCATGGCTAGGCACTTTCCGAGTGTTGTTTTTTTGCGACAAAAACAGCCAAAAAAAGCAAATCTCATGAGCGCACGAACATTTACGTCTATCCTATTTCCACTTTGCATAGATTGTCTTATTTAAGACTTTCGCCTTGCATTCAGATGAGCTTGCCATCGTTTTTGTTCCTTTTTTGACTTTATACAAACAACATAAATGTGCACTTGGCTTTGCACCGGAATCAGCAAATGGACAGATATTTTCTGCCCCGCGTTCTCTGGTCACACCCCAACCTCAACATCCACGATAGGAGTTCATCAATGAACCCGAATATGAAAAAACTTTCAGCGGCTGTTTTGCAAACGCTTGTTATCAGCGCCACGATTGGTCTGGCGACATCTGTCAGCGCCCAAACACCTGCGCCCCAGCGAGTCGATAAAATTGAAGTCACTGGCTCCAACATCAAGCGTATCGAAGGCGAGACGGCGTTGCCCGTTACAGTTTACAAGCGTGAAGATATCGAGCGTACCGGCGCGAGCAATGCAGCCGACCTGCTCGACAAGCTGCAATTGAATAGTGGCGCCACGGTTAATATTTCTAACGGTGTTGGCGATGGTCTGACACCCGGCTTTGCCGGTGCATCTTTGCGCGGTCTGGGCCCGAATAACACGCTGGTGTTGCTCAATGGTCGTCGCCTTGCAAACTATGCGTTTCAAGGTGCTGCCGTTGATGTGAACTCTATTCCACTGGCAGCGATTGAGCGCGTTGAAATCCTGAAAGATGGTGCGTCGGCTGTTTACGGCACGGATGCAATTGGTGGCGTGATCAATTTCATTCTGCGAAAAGATTACACCGGTGTTGAAGGCTCTTATTTCAAAACCAATACCGACCGTGGCGGCGGTAATAATGAGAAATATTCGATCACGGGTGGTTATGGTGATTTGAGCAAGGATCGTTTCAATATACTGGTTTCACTTGATAAGGAAAAATCAGATCCGGTCGCGGCCAAACAGCGTACATTCGCCAAGACCGGCCTGCGCCCCGACCTTGGTCAAGTCAAGACCAGCGGCAACTCTTATCCCGCCAACATCCGTTCGGGTAGCGGACGCGGCAACCCCACTGCAGCAACCGGTTGTTTGCCCGATAAAGGTTCCTATTTTATTATCGAACAGTCAAACCGTAATTGCCGTTATGACTACACCTCAGCCCTTGAAATCTACCCGCCAATTGATCGCCAGGGCGCAGTTGGTCGTGCGACATTCCAGCTGAATACCGACACGCAGCTATTCGGTGAGTACACCTACACCAAAAATAAAGCGACCTACGCATCGTCTGAAACGCCGATCAACGATTTCAGTGCTGCCGGTGATCGTCCGATTATTTTCCCAGCTTCCAGCCGCTGGTATCCGGCGCCATTCCGCCGCCCTGATGGCTCGCTCGCAACGCCAACCGGTGATTTGGCTATTGCCTGGCGTGGCAAAGATGCCGGCCGGCGCACTGACGAAGCAGTTTCAGAACAATCGCGCGTCGTGGTTGGTATTAAGGGCAGCTTCGGATCGTGGGATTACGATAGTGCTTTCAACCATGCCGAGAGCAAAGTTGCTGACAGTTATACGGACGGCTATCTTTCCGAGGCTAGATTACGCGCAGCGATACTGACGGGTGCGATCAATGTATTCACCGTTAATGGTCAGGATGCGGCAGGCCAGGCAGCACTCAATGGCGCCAAAATTTTGGGCGAGGTGCGTAATTCAAAAGGTACGGTTGATTCTTTTGATCTCAAAGGCTCAACGGAATTAATGCAGTTACCTGCTGGTATGTTGGCGGTTGCATTGGGTGCGGAAGCCCGCAAAGAAAAGTTCAATGATCGTCCCGCCCCAGTTTTGTCTTCTGGTGATGTGCTCGGCGGCGGTGGCAATTATCCAGGGGCAAATAAAGACCGGAAAGTCTCGGCCGTATTTGCTGAACTCAATATACCGATTGTCAAAAACCTCGAAGCGACCTTCGCCATACGTTCTGACCGTTACAGCGACTTCGGTAATTCGACCAATCCTAAAATTGCATTCCGTTGGACGCCTGCAAAAGCGCTGCTGGTACGCGGCTCATACAATACCGGGTTCCGTGCACCATCGCTGCCTGATTTGTACGTCGCGCGCTACAACAGCAACACGGCTGACGATCATAGCGATCCGCTGCGCTGCTTCTTGCCGGCGAATAACTTTGTGCAGGACACAGAGTGCGATGCGCAGACCATTAATCAAGTTGGCGGCAACCCCAACCTGAAACCGGAAAAATCACGTCAAGGTACTTTGGGGTTTGTGTTTGAGCCGCAGGCAGGACTTTCGCTCAGCATTGATTATTTCTGGATTGAACGTAAAAACTCCATCGGCTCGTTGGGTGACAACACGCTTTACGATAACTACGCCAAATACGCCAGCACCAAGTTTGTACGCTTCAGCCGTAATGGCAGCGGTGCTTGTACCAATGATGTTCCGGGTTCACCGACACCGGCCAATGTGCCATGCGCAATCTCCACTGTTTTGCAGTTCGTCGAAAATTTGGGGATCTATCGTCAAGCTGGCCTCGACATTTCAGGCTCCAGTACGCACAACACCGCGTTCGGCAAGCTGAAGTTCTCAATCGATGGCACTTACGTTAGCAAGTATGAGTACCAGAATGAAGTGAATGGAGTGTTCATTAATAACGCAGGTAATTTCACCTCTGACAATGGCGCGATTTCACGCTGGCGTCATGTGTTGGCCGCCAACTGGAACTACGGCGCATGGACAGCTTCCGTCTCGCAAAACTTTGTACTCGGCTATCGCGATGATACCAAAGGAGCCGATACAACCAAACCGTTCCGTCGCGTGGGCAATGTCGAGACCTATGATGCACAAGGTATCTGGACCGGCTTCAAGGGGCTAACCCTGGTTCTGGGTGTGCGCAACTTGCTTGATCGTGACCCTCCCAGCTCGCGTCAAGGCCAGTCGTTCCAGGTTGGCTATGATCCGCGCTACGGCGATGCATTGGGACGCACATACTACGGCAAGATAAGCTACGCGTTCAAGTAGCCGCTACAGTCGCTGTGAAATAAAAAGGGGCCGCGAGGCCCCTTTTTATTTCACGATAAACTCCTAGCATTGGTGCGGAATTCGAGACAAAAAGGCTGCAAAACCGCTCCAGAACTAGAGTTTCAAATATTTATGTTGTGTGCTGTTCTTTTGAATTCAGCCCAACCCCAACATTAAATCCATGTTCTGCAACGCAGCACGCCCTGCGCCCTTGCCCAAATTATCATGGCGTGCAACTAACACCGCCTGCCGATTTTTCGGATTGTCGAACACGAAGAGTTCCAGCCAATTGGTGTCGTTCAGTGTTTCCGGGCTCAATTCTGCGGGCGGCTCGGCA
>JAYVEV010000113.1:0-14754 GCA_043773745.1 Burkholderiales bacterium
GGTGGAGGAGAAGCTAAGTAGCGCCAGTGAAGTGCCGGGCAAACGGCTGGCGCGGCTTCACATCGCAGAATGTGAGCCGCGCCCAGTTGTGGCCAAGCACGGGCATATCGGCTTTCATGCGCAGACACAGACGGATTTATTTTATGTGGGCGTGGTGTTACCGGTTGGCAAGGCAACCGTTGCGCAGCTGCATGGCATTGCCAGCATCGCCGAGCAGTATGGCTCAGGCTCGATACGCCTCACGGTTTGGCAAAACCTGATTATTGCGGATATTCATCGCGATAATATTGAAGCGGTGAAATTCGCCATTGAGGCCCTGGACCTGACCTGGCAGGCAAGCTCGATTCGCGCGGGATTGATTGCCTGCACGGGTAATAAAGGCTGCAAGTTTTCCGCCTCCGATACCAAGGGGCATGCCCTGCAGATTGCCGATTATGTTGAACCGCGAATCACGCTGGATCAGCCGATCAATATTCATCTGACTGGCTGTCACCACTCGTGCGCCCAGCATTACATCGGCGATATCGGCCTGATCGCGGCCAAGGTGGATGTTGCGGGCAGTGAGGATCAGGTTGAGGGCTATCACGTGCTGGTGGGTGGCGGCTATGGCGATGAGCAAGCATTGGCGCGCGAGGTATTTCAGAGCGTGGCAGCGGCTGATATCGGCCCGCTGGTCGAGCGCATGCTGGCCACCTATATGGCGCAACGCAGCGATGCCGACGAAACTTTTCATGCTTTTACCCAACGTCATGAGGCCGATGATTTACAGAAGGTATTTTCAGCATGTTAAATATTCTTCCCGAATCCGCACCCTTTTCAATTGAGCAACGTGCCTGGCTGAATGGCCTGATCGCCGGCATGATGAGCCTTGATCAGGCCGCCACCTCGACCACTGCACCAGCCGCAGTCGCCGAGGTTGAGGACACGCCGTGGCACGATCCCGCCATTGAGCTTGATGAGCGTATGAAGCTTGCGGAAGCCAAGCCCGTGCGCCTGAAGCTGATGGCCGCAATGGGCCAACTGGATTGCGGACAGTGTGGCTATCTGTGCGACAGCTACGCAAAAGCGATTGCCACCGGTGCCGAAAAAGACCTGGGCAAATGTGTACCCGGCGGCAAGCCGACGATGAAAATCATCAAGAAATTGTTGGCTGAAAACCTGATCAGCGCCAATACCGAAGCTCCCCTACTGGCGGGCAGTTCGGAGCAAAATTCCTTGGAAACGCCCGCCAATAATGGACATGATGAAAAATTTCCTACCCGCGAGCGCCCTGCAAAGCTAAAACTGCTACGGGGTGATTTGCTCAATGGCGCGGCGGCGGACAAAGACACGCGCGGTGTGGTGCTGTCGCTCGGCAACAGCGGTCTTAGCTACGAGGTCGGTGATTCGCTCGGCATCTGGCCCACCAATAACCCGGATGAGGTTGAACTAATCCTGTCGATTTTGCGCGCCAAAGGCAGCAAGACGGTCACGCTTGATGGTCTCCAATTGACCGCCCGTGAAGTGCTCACCACCAAAGTGAATTTGCGCGAAGTGACCAGTGAATTATTTGCCCTGATGGCCGAACATGCCGAACTCGACTTTGAGGCGCAACGGTTAACTCAACTCGCGGAAAACGATGACCGTGCCGCCGGCTATGGCATTCATGATGTGTTCGACACGCTCGTTAAATTCCGCTCGGCGCGCCCGCCCATCGGCCAGTTTGTGCAGACCCTCGCGCGCCTGCAGCCGCGTCTCTATTCGATAGCCTCGTCGATGCGCGCCCACCCCGACGAAGTACATTTAACCGTCGGCGTGGTGCGCTATGACCTGAATGGTCGCCGCTATCAGGGACTGGGCTCAGGCTTTTTTGCCGATCATTTGCGTGCAGGCCGCCCGGTCAATGCATTCGTGCAAAAATCGCACGGCTTTCGATTGCCGACAGAAACCACTACACCCGTCATCATGGTTGGTCCCGGCACTGGTATCGCACCGTTTCGGGCTTTCCTGCAGGAGCGGGCACAACTAACCGGCGGCGGGAAGAACTGGCTGTTCTTTGGCGCGCAACATGCTGCAACAGATTTTTTGTACGAAGCTGAATTAAAAAAATATGCCGACGACGGCGTGCTGAGCAAACTCTCGCTGGCCTTCTCGCGCGACCAGTCTGAAAAAATTTATGTGCAGCATCGCCTGCTCGAAAACGCCACCGAAGTCTGGGCGTGGCTCAATGAAGGCGCACACTTTTATGTGTGCGGTGATGCAAAGCGCATGGCGTCCGATGTCGATCATGCGCTGACCGAAATCGTAAAATCAGAAGGCGGCATGTCCGGTGATGCGGCCACAGCATGGGTTAAAAAACTCGCGCAGGATGGACGCTATTTGCGGGATGTTTATTAACCACCGGCCAGGCGGCACAAATCTGATCGCTTCCGTCAGGCACTAAGCCGCCACCTTGATGCGGATTTCTTTCATGCCTGTCACCGGATTTCTGAACTTTGCCAGTAAATCGGCTTCGAGTTTCTTAGCATCTTTGAAATGCGCATCTTTTACGTGGCCATAGCCGCGAATATGCTCGGGCACGCTGGCGAGATCAACAGCGGTATCATAATTTTCGGCGGATACTGCTGACAGCACTTCATCGATGGTCGCGACATAATCAACAATCAGCTGCCGCTCCATTTTGCGCTCGGCAGTGCGGCCAAAAATATCGAATGCAGTGCCACGCAGACCTTTGAATTTAGCGAGTACGGAAAATGCAGTCATCATCCACGGGCCAAAGGTTTGCTTCCTAGGCTCACCGCTGACCGGATCAATTGCTGACATCATCGGCGGGGCCAAATGGAAGGTGAGTTTGTAGTCGCCTTCGAATTGCTCGGCAATACGTTTGACGAAATCGGTTCCGGTGTACAAACGTGCCACTTCGTATTCATCTTTGTAGGCCATCAGTTTGAATGCGTAGCGTGCTACGGCTGCGGCAAGGGCTTTCTTGCCGGGAAATTTTTCGGCTTCGATGTCCTGCACTTTGGCCACGAGCGAACGATAACGCTCCGCGTAGGCCGCATTTTGATAAGCCGTCAAATAAGCAACGCGCCGTTCGATCATTTCTTCAACCGAGGCGGACATGCGCTGGCTGTCGGGCTTGGCTTCGAGCGGGGTGGCAATTTTCTTAACCGCCTGCAAATCCACGGCAGCACGACGGCCCCAATCAAACGCCTGTTTGTTTTTCTCAACCGCCTGACCGTTCAACTCGATAGCCCGCATGATGGCTACGAGCGTCAGCGGGATCTGGCCTTTCTGCCAGGCATAACCCATCACAAACGGATTGGTGTAAATCGCGTCACCGAGTAACGACGTGGTAAGCGCGCTGGCATCGACAAAATCAACTTCAGTCATTGCATCGCGCAATACTTCCTGCATTTCGGCTACGGGAATATGCAGATCGGGATTTTTAACAAACTCGCTGGTGGTGGCAACATCGCTATTCACCACGCCGCGGGTAATGCCCTTTTGCATCTTGGCGAGCGCTTCATCGCTGGTGGAAACGATCATGTCGCAGCCTAACAGCGCATTCGCCTCACCCGCCGCAATTCGCACCGCGTGAATTTCTTCCGATGTTTTGGCGATCCGCACATGGGTATAAACGCTACCGCCCTTTTGGGCGAGACCGGTCATATCCAGCACCGCCACACCCTTGCCTTCAAGATGGCCTGCCATACCCAGCAGTGCACCAATCGTGACCACGCCGGTGCCACCGACGCCCGTCACCAGAATGCCATAGGGCTTATCAAGCGAGGGCAAGATGGGCTCAGGAATGGCCGCCAGTACAGCCTGTAACACCGGCTTTCTCTTTTTGAGTTGGCCACCTTCAACGGTGACAAAACTTGGACAAAAACCTTTGACGCACGAAAAATCTTTGTTGCAAGACGATTGGTCGATGGTGCGCTTGCGGCCAAATTCGGTTTCGACTGGCGACACTGACACGCAGTTGGATTTTTTGCTGCAGTCGCCACAGCCTTCGCACACGGCTTCGTTAATGACTACTCGCTTGGCCGGATCAGGATAGCTGCCGCGCTTGCGGCGGCGGCGTTTTTCGGCGGCACAGGTCTGGTCGTAGATCATGACCGTGGTGCCTTCGATTTCGCGCAGCATGCGTTGTATTTCGTCCAACTCGTCGCGATGATGCACGGTCACACCGGGTGCCAGCCCCGCCTGTATCACGGGGTCTTGGTATTTCTCGGGTTCATCCGTAACAACAACCACTTTTTTCACACCCTCGGATGCGACCTGGTGGGTAATCATCGGTACGCTGATCGGCCCGTCAACTGGCTGGCCACCGGTCATGGCAACGGCATCGTTGAATAATATTTTATAGGTGATATTCACGCCGCTCGCAATGGCGGCACGAATCGCCAGCAAGCCAGAATGATAGTAAGTACCATCGCCGAGGTTTGCAAAAATATGCTTGGTCTCGGTGAATGGCTGAATCCCCACCCATGGCACGCCCTCACCGCCCATTTGCGTGAAGGTCATGGTTTCTTCCGGGCGAATCCAGGTGGCCATGTAGTGGCAACCGATGCCCGCTAATGCTTTCGAGCCTTCGGGCACTTTGGTGGAGGTGTTGTGCGGGCAGCCGGAACAGAAGGTGGGGATGCGCGAAATTTTCGCGCGCGGACGCTCAAGTGCGGCTTCTTTGTCCTCAATAAATTTCAAACGCGCTTCCACGATTTTGCTGGTGTAGAACTTGGCAATGCGCTTGGCAATCACCCGTGCGATCATTGCAGGCGTGAGCTCACCAGCAGCCGGCAGCAGCCATGCCTGACGCGCCATTTCCCATTCACCATGCTCGTCGTATTTACCGATCACGCGCGGACGCACATCATCGCGCCAGTTATAGAGCTGCTCTTTCATCTGGTATTCAATGAGCTGGCGTTTTTCCTCCACCACCAGAATTTCATCCAGACCCATCGCGAATTCACGCACGCTGGTGGGCTCCAGCGGCCAGGGCATACCGACTTTCATGAGTCGTATGCCGATCTCGGCAGCGTGGCGCTCATCAATGCCCAGATCTTCCAGTGCCTGCAAAACATCCAAATAACTCTTGCCCGACGCAATAATGCCGAGTCGTGGCTTGGGGGCATCAATGGTAATGCGATTGAGTTTATTGACGCGCGCATAAGCGAGTGCGGCGTAAATTTTATCGTGCTGCAATCGCAGTTCCTGCTCAAGCGGTGCATCGGGCCAACGCAACGACAGGCCATTGGCGGGCAGCGGAAAGTCTTCCGGCAAGATAATTCTCGGATTGTCGGGGTCAATCAGCACCGAGGCTGAGGCATCGACCGTATCGGAAACGCATTTGAACGCCACATACAATCCCGAGTAACGCGACATGGCAAAACCGTGCATGCCGAGATCGAGAATTTCCTGCACACCCGTTGGATACAAAACCGGAATCATTGCCGCATCAAAAATATGTTCGGATTGGTGCGGCAGGGTTGACGACTTGCAGGCATGGTCATCGCCCGCGACCAACAATACGCCGCCGTGTTTCGATGAGCCCGCTGCATTGGCGTGCTTGAATACATCGCCCGAGCGATCCACGCCCGGCCCTTTGCCGTACCAGATGCCGAACACGCCGTCATACTTGGCGCCGGCAAATAAGCCAACCTGCTGAGAGCCCCATACCGCCGTGGCAGCGAGTTCTTCATTGACACCGGGCGTGAAATGAATATGATTTTCTTTGAGGAATTTTTTGGCCTTCCATAGCGCCTGATCGTAGCTGCCGAGTGGCGAACCGCGATAACCAGAAATAAAACCGGCCGTATTCAAACCGTTGGCGAGATCACGCTGCCGCTGCAACATCGGCAGCCGCACCAGCGCATGTGTGCCGGTCATGTAGGCGCGACCATGCTCGAGCAGATATTTATCGTCTAAGGAAATGGCTTCAAACGCGGTGGGCGAGGCAGACAAAACAGGAACGGCAGACATCAACAACTCCTCAAAATTTTGTTCTGGGGCATGAGTAAGCCCGGATAGACCGGACAGCATGCATTCAGCAACATGCTACTAGCTAATCCCGACAAAAGAATTGTGTTCCCGTCGAGAAGCGCGCGCAAGTGTACCGGAAAAGACCGCTGAATGTCAGAAAACCCGCGGTTTTTGACGCCGCGGGCGCAATCAAACATAGGCAACAGACGTCACCAAGCAATGAAACCGTTAGCCAGCCTTCTCTACTTTGATCGTATTATCTTTTGGCTGGCGATCAATAAGCTTGTTCAACGGATCAATGCCGGCTTTGACAGGCTTTTTATTGACCGTTAAAACAAATTCATTTTGTTCTTTTTCGATCTTGCGCTTTTCGATAAAAATCGGCGTGCCGTTTTCGTCCAGAACGCCGATATCAATCCAATCGGCAAGCGGCATGTCTTCTTCTTTGCCGAGTTTGTCGGCTTTGCGCTTTTTCGCCGTCACTGTTAGCGTGACTTCGAATTTGCCGTCCGCCAATTCCTTGTAGCTCGCTTTGGTTGCGCGGTTGTCGTAGAGAACAATGTTTTCAAACATATCATCGATGATGTATTGCAAATGCGGCGGGGTTGCTGCGCGCAGATATTTAATCAGCATCGTCGAATTGGGATATGGTGGGCCTTTGAAAGCCACCTCTTCACGGAATGCCTTGATGGCCGCATTCAGATTTTTTTCACCTATGTAATCCTGTAAGGCATACATCACCAAACTGCCTTTGTTGTAGTGGATATAGCCCTGATTCTCGACGCGGCCAAGCGGCAATTCTTTTTTCTGCTCGAACGCGCGCCCGATGAGATAGCGATCCAACTCATAAGCTAAAAATTTTTGCATCTTCGCTTCGCCAAATTTTTGCTTCATGACCATCAGCGCTGAATACTGAGCCAGCGTCTCGGAAAGCATGGTGCCGCCCTGTACATTACCGCCAATCACCTGGTGCGCCCACCATTGGTGCGCAGCTTCATGGGCGGTGACGTAGTACGGATAGTCCAAATCCTTCGGATCATCCTCGCGAACGCGGGCGATAAAACCGATAGCCTCCGAGTACGGAATCGTGTTGGGAAAGGCCTGCGCAAAACTGGCGTAGCGCGGGAATTCGATTATACGGAATTGCTTGTGCTGATATGGCCCAAATGCCTCGGTGTAATACGCCAGCGAGGCCTTTACCGAAGCAATCATCCGCTCAAGGTTATAGGTGTGGCTAGGCTGATAATAAACCTCAATCGGCACATCACCGGTTGGCCCTTTCCAAACATCTCTTTTCACCAGATAGCGCGCGGATTGAAAAGCAAAGAAATTCAGAATCGGCACGTCCATTTTATAGGTGAAATAGCGGCGTCCATTTTCCTGCCAATCGCGTTGCAGGTAGCCTGGCGCAATCGCGATTTGATCGCCCTCTGTTCCTACCGTGGCTTCAAAATCAATCCAGTCAGCGTCGCTGGAGATGTAGTTCGATTTCAGGCCTTCGGCATCGTCGCGATCCCGCATCCGCTCTTTGGGAGCCAGCCCGAATTTTTTGCGATCCTGATCACGCTGTATTTCAGCACCGGCTTGATAGCCTATCGCGGGCAGCACACTCGCGCCGTTGATAAATGTACCGTTGTACACAGCCTGGGTATTAGAAGCGCTATTTTCAAAGCCGTTTGTAGGCTGCTCGATATCGAATGCCAGCGTGATTTCTTCGTTCGGCGCCAGCGGTATTTTGAGCTTATAAATACGCACGCCCAACTTTTTATTATTTTCCACCAACTCGGTAGGAACACTAAATTCAAGCTGGTGGTAAATGAGCAAAGGCCCAGCGACAAATCCGAGTTGAATTTTCTCAACCGGTTTCTCATTTTTATTTTTGAGCCGGTATGTTCCAGACATGCGCACCCGTTGCTCGCTAGGGAACAAATCTACCTTTACCTTGACGGCCGTGATGCGTGGCTGCGGATCCTGAGCTGTGGCCTTATAGCTCTGCTCATATTCCACCTGCTGCTTCTGACCTTGGCTGCTGCTTTGATAGCGATTCAATACATTGGTGTTATAAAAAATAAAACTGCCCATGCCCACAAAAATCAGCCCAAACGCGGCACCTGCCGCAAACACCGGTGTCGTCAAACGACCTCGCGCAATGACCCAGCGCTCACGAAAGCCGGATGCCGTGCCGCGTGTCCAGAACAAATAGCCGACCAATAGCAGCAAAACAGCCGCGGACGCCCAGTAAGCTTGGAACGAGAACATGCGCGGCAGGAAATGGCCATAGCCATTCATGTCCGAGTACACAAACGAGGGCACGCGGCCAAATTTATACAGGTTGTGCTCTAGCCCCATCAGCCCGGAAAACGAGAGCAGCACATAATAAATAATCATCGTAAAGTGGCCGAGATATTTATTGTTAACGATGCTATGAACAGTAATCGCCAAGGCGCACAGCAGCCAATAGCCAATCAGCGAAGTGCCCAGCATGCTGACCGCGTACTGGCCCAGCTCAAAGTTGAAGTAGCCTTTTGATGCCTGGATTGCGATACCGCAAAGCATCAACATCAATTGCAATGCCACCGGCACCAGCATTAATGCGAATAGTTTTGCTGTCAGCGGCAGCCAGGTTGGCGATGGCATTGCGTCAAGAATTTGATCGAGCCGCTGATCGCGCTCGCGCCACACCAGCTCACCGGCATAAAAGGTGATGATGATGAGCATGAACAGCGCAAAGCTGCCATTCAAAAGGCCGATGATCTGGTACGTGACCGGCCAGGTACTGGTGCCGTAAACATCACCCAACGTGGTGGCTGCAAAAATGAGGAATAGCAGCCCCGCAAACACCAGCACCCCGAAATAAATATTCTTGACTGTCTCGATAAAATTAAGCCATGTCAGGCGCGGCAACATCGCCAATCCGCTGCGCGAAGATGTCTCTAACGCAAGGCTGGATGCGGCTTTCGGGGCGGCGGCCGTGTTGGTGGCAACGCTCAAAATAGATTCATCAGCCAATTCATCAGTCGCTTTTTTTGGTTTTCCTGCAACCCGCTTAGTTGAGAATTGCGCGAAAGAAAACCGCCAAAAACAAAACACCGCGGACATAATGGCAACGCCCAACCAAATAATGCGGTTCCACAGCAGCACGCCTTCAAGCGGCATTAATTGGGTATTGCGTTCGGCAACCGTCCAGTACTCAGTCACACGCTCCATCGCGGAGGCGCCGAACGGATCAATCAGCGCTGCGATGGTTTTGTTATCAATATCGCGCGTCAGTTGCAGCGCAATCAGATAACCAATCAGCACCAGCACACTGCCGATATACACCGGCAACATTTTGCGCGTGAGCGTGGCGATGACAAAAAACAGGCTGCCGATCAAGAGCGCATTGGGCAGCAGGATCAGCGCGTACGGCCATAAATAGGCAATTAGCCGGTTGGGGCCCAGCCGCTCCATATCCAGCCCCGGCATCAGCATTGCCAGAAATGCGGCGATACCGATACTGGAAAATATCAGCATCACCACCACAAAAGCACCCACAAAACGGCCTCCTAAATATTGGAGCTTGGTGATCGGCGAGGTGAAGAAAAAATGATACGAACGATACTCAAAATCCTGCTGCACCGAGCGGCCCATTACGGTCGCCATAATAATGAGACCAAACATGCCAAGTATCGACACCGTCTGTGCCAACGCAAATGGTGAATTGATAAAAACTTTGCCGGACCCAAATGAAATATTGGCTTCCTTGAATATGCCGCCAGCCGCCACAATCCACATGAAGGCGATGGCAAAAAAAACGGCGAAATAAACCCAGGTGGAAATACGCGAGAGGCGGGTTTTAAGCTCAAAAAACGCAATGGATTTCAACATGCTGCGCCCCAGTTATGCTGAAACTGCGTTGTCGGCAGATGCGCTGGAAAGTACCCGCATATGCCCGCCAATGGCGGCAAAATAGGTGTCTTCCAGAGTCGGCTCAACTGGCTCAAACCCCGCGCCCGGCGAAGTGCTGCCAATAACATGAATGCGGGTTTTACCGGCCATCAAGCGGGTTGAAATAACCGGATATTTACTTTTGGCCTCGTCGATCTCGTGGCGCCGCACCGACGCCGCCCAGATGCGTCCATTCAATCTGCTGGTGAGTTCATCGGGCTCGCCGGTGAGCAGTACTTCGCCCTTGTTGATAATCGCCATGTTGGGGCACAAGTCACTTACGTCCGAAACGATATGAGTGGATAAAATAACCACCACATCCTCGCCAATATCCGCCAACAGATTGTGAAAACGCACGCGCTCTTCCGGGTCAAGGCCTGCTGTGGGCTCATCAACAATAATAAGCCTGGGGTTGCCCAGCAGCGCTTGTGCAATACCAAAGCGCTGGCGCATACCGCCTGAAAAACTGCCCAGTGCCTTGAAACGCACATTAAATAAGTTGGTTTGATGCAGCAAACCCACCACCACTTCTTGACGTTCGGTTTTGTTATTGAGCCCCTTCAGTTCCGCCAAATGATTCAACAAATCCCAGGCGGATACTTTGGGATAAACACCAAAATCCTGTGGCAAATAACCCAGTTGGCGGCGAACGCCATCTTTATCGTTCAACACATCCAGCGTGCCCATTTGCGCTGTGCCGCTATCGGCATCTTGCAGTGTCGCCAGAGTACGCATCAGGCTGGATTTGCCCGCCCCATTGGGACCCAGTAAACCGAACATGCCATTGGGGATGGTGAGTGTTACGTTTTTGAGCGCTTGTACGCCATTGGGATAAGTTTTGGAAAGGCCACGAATGATGAGTTCCATAGTCTGAGGTTTTTCAGTTGTTGAAGATGGCGAAGTATTACAGGCATCACCCAATCGCACAACCAATCATGCGACGAAGCGCAGATTGGTGTGACGAACGGGGTGGCGATTGCGAATGGAGTCTGTAAAATTAATGACTCACAATTTCCCATTCAAGAAAACCATCATGTCAAAAACAAGTGCCTCGCTATCAGCCCTTACCTTTATTTTTATGATCTCCGGCTGTGCGCTGGTTGATCCGCACAATATGCTGGGCCGCCAGCGTATTACGCCACCGCTTGCAGATACCCCGGTGCCGTCAGTCGCGACCGATGCTTGGAAACAGGATGCCCTCAACTATGTCTGGAACACGGTTAACGATAAATACTATGATCCAAAATTTAATGGCGTTGATTGGCGCGCGGTGCGGGGCACTTACGAGCCTTTATTAAAGACGGCGCAAAGTGATGATGAGTACTGGGAACTGCTGGATAAAATGACCGGTGAATTAAAAGACTCACATACCCGCGTGCATTCGCCCAAGCAGGTTGCCCAGCAGCGTAATAATGAGGCGCATTCACTCGGCATCGGCTTTGCCGAGATCGAGAATGCATTGGTTCTGACCAGCGTAAACCCGGAGTCCGATGCCTATTGGGCCGGAGCGCGAGTCGGCATGACCATTAAAACCATCAATGGTGAGCCGGCATTGCCGCTGTACCGGCGCCTCGTTGCAGAAGCGCGTTACTCTTCCACACCATGGGCACGAACCCGCGGCGCGCTGCGCAAAATCACCGCCGGTGATATCGATACCACGGCCACCATGACCTTCGTGCGCACCGCTGCCAATGATGACAAGGCGGGCACTGAAATCAACACAACCATGAAGCGCCGCAAATTCAAAACACCACCCAGCTTTACGAAGCGGCTGCTGCCGTCAGGTTATGGTTATATTCGTTTTTCCGGCTTTGATGAATCCCTGCGAGGCGATGTCATGGAGGCTGTTGAATCACTCAAAGATTCGCCCGGCCTTATCATTGACTTACGTGGGAACGGCGGCGGCTCTGGCGCGATGTCGCAGGCGCTGATCACAAAATTTTTAAGCGACACCCAAAAACCAGGACGCCTTATTACCCGCACCGGCAAACCGGTTTCATTATTTTTTATCAATGCATTTGAAAATGAGCCTGAATTAAAAGGCGACAAAAAAAGCGCCTACACCAAGCCACTGGTGATTCTCACCAATGAAAGTAGCGCATCCGCCTCTGAAATGACGGCTGGCACATTGCAGGATCTGGGCCGCGCCACAATCATCGGCGAACGCAGCTGCGGCTGCCTGCTGGCATATCTGGGTTATGCGGATGTACCCGGTGGTGGCTGGCTAGCCTATAGCGAAATTGGATTTGCTTCAGCCAAGACCGGCAAGCGCGTGGAAGCCAACGGCGTAATGCCTGATATCGCCGTTCAACTTACCCGCGAAGACTATGTACTGAATCGCGATCGTGTGCTTGAAGCCGCCGAGACATTTTTGAAACAGAAAAAAACAACAGACGACAAACTGGTATCAGTGACAAAATAGCAAATAGTAAAATCAAGAAAACACACATATGAAAATATTAATCTTGGGCGCGGGCGGTACAGGTGGTTACTTTGGCGGACGCTTGGTGCAAGCCGGGGCTGATGTCACTTTTCTGGTTCGCGAAGGGCGCGCCCAGCAACTCGCCGAGCAGGGCTTGCAAATAGAAAGCCCCAGCGACAGCATCACGCTGCCGGTAAAGACGGTGATGGCAATCAATGTCAAACCTGATTTCGATGTTGTCATCCTCGCCTGCAAAGCCTACGACTTGCCATCCAGCATTGCCGCAATTGCCCCCGCGATGGCTACGCATACTGTGGTGATTCCCTTACTCAACGGTATGGCGCATCTGGCCGTACTGGATGCGGCATTTGGTACTGCGCGGGTGATGGGTGGCAGCTGTCAGATTGCCGCGACACTTACCAAAGAAGGTATTGTCAAATCGATGGCAGATGTACATTCGATTACCTGGGGCGCCCGTGAGGGTATGCACAAAGCGCCACAGCATGCGGTCGCTGAAGCACTGGGCAAAGCGTTTGCCAACACAATTGTGTCGTGGAGAGTTTCTGACAACATCATGCTCGATATGTGGGAAAAAATTGCCTTTCTGTCCACGCTGGCTGGCATGACCTGCATGATGCGCGCAACGGTTGGCGAAATTCTATCCACCCCCGATGGCCGGGCCCTGATGACCGACTATATCAGGGCGAGCATGGCGATCGCCACTGCTGAGGGTTATCCACCGCGCGCCAATGTCGTCGAGCGATTCGAAAAAATCCTGAGCTCGTTGAATTCAACTCTCACGGCTTCCATGTTGCGTGATCTCGAGAGCGGTAATGAGGTCGAAGCTGATCAAATCGTCGGCTACATGCTCGACAAAGCACGTGAACATAAAATTGATGACCGCCTGATCGCAATGGCCTACACACATTTGAAGGCGTATCAGGAACGCAGGATAGCGGGACGACTGTAGGACGCCTGTAGTTGATGTCCCAATATGTGGAACACGATTTCAGTTTCAACCGCGGCTGATAAACCGAGCTCTCACATCATCTATGATCGGCATCACCGCTAATACCAATACCAACGCGGCCAGCGGAATGGTGAAACTGAACCCAATATATTTGAATCCCATGGCCCCGGTAATGCCGCCAAAAAAAAACAGCGCAATTAGCGAAACCATGATTCGAATTCTGTTTTTATCGGCTCTCACGGCCTGCGACGACTGTCGGTATGCAGCCGCGTTCCAATAGAGCAATTTCCCCAACTCAATGCCCACATCCGTGACCAAGCCCGTGACGTGAGTGGTGCGTATTTCAGCTTTTGATATTTTGGTAATAAGCGCATTTTGCAGGCCCATGATGAAACACAGCAACATGACGGTCATCGATACAAAGAGACCCATATGAATGGTCAGGTTTGCGCCCACCACGCCAAAACACAGCAGTAGAAACGACTCGATCAGCAGCGGAATCGCATAAATACTGTTGAGTGATTTGCGTCGGCCCCAATTTACCAATATTGCAGTACAGGCTGCACCGCCCAGAAACGATAGCAGTGCACCAACACCAGCGAGCGCCACGGTGACATTACCGTCTGCCCAATGATCCGCGATTGAAGCGACGATACCCGACATATGCGATGTGTATTGCGCGACCGCCAAAAAGCCACCTGCGTTTACGGCCCCGGCCACAAAAATCAGATAGCGCGCCAAACCCAGGTCGAAATCATGCGCTCGATTTTTGCCCGAAATATTTCTGAGATAGTTGACTGGCATCTTGTCGCGACCCGAGTTTTTATATGGCTAGGCTTTAGAACACATGGGAACAGTGTAGCTCTAGGCTGACACCATAATGTCGCCACGCTTATCCGACAATATAAATCATAGATGCTTTCATCAGCAGTCCACCGTCCCAAAAAATTCTCTCGCGTATCATCCAGACCATGGCCTCTGCCCTGAACCCCACCGTCAAGAAACGCGAAGTCTTCGCCTGGGCGATGTACGACTTCGCCAACTCGGGCTACACCACGGTGGTACTCACGGCGGTATTCAACGCCTATTTCGTCTCGGTCGTCGCGGCCGGTGCCGACTGGGCAACATTTGCCTGGACCGCAACCCTCGCGGTGTCATACATCGCCGTGATGATTGCCGGCCCGATCGTGGGGGCTTATGCGGATCAGCACGCCGCCAAAAAACGGGTGCTGCTGATTGCAACCATCGGCTGCGTTACTACTACTGCCCTGCTCTATTTCGCCGGTCCCGGCTCGATGGTGTTGGCGGTGAGCTGCATTATTGTTTCGAATTTTTGCTATGCGCTTGGTGAAAACATCACCGCCGCCTTTTTACCCGAACTTGCCAAGCCTGAGGCATTGGGCAAAGTCTCCGGCTGGGGCTGGGCATGGGGGTATGTAGGTGGCCTAGTGGCGCTGGGCCTGTGCCTAGT
>JAYVEV010000114.1:0-8740 GCA_043773745.1 Burkholderiales bacterium
GGTCGTACCGTCGGTGCCGGTGTGGTATCGAAAATTGTTAAGTAATTTGCCGTAAAAGTTTTTGTAGTTTGCAGAGTAGTAGAGGATTGGTTTAGCGCCGTAGCGAGCGCTTCAAGTGATTGTCGAGAAGCGCAGCCGTATGCTTTATACGGCGAGCATCGCAGGCATTCAATTGAAGTGCGCAGTAGGCGAAAAACCAATCCGAATAGGCCAGTAGCTCAATTGGCAGAGTAACGGTCTCCAAAACCGTAGGTTGGGGGTTCGAGGCCCTCCTGGCCTGCCAGATTCAGAAGTGCTCCAGTAACTTAAAAGACTGGGTGTTGCGAATGTTGGCGATCTCGTTGCCAACCTTGGTTTCGCCCCAAAGTAGATTCGGATGAAAGACAAAATACAAATCGTTGTGGCAGTGCTGATCATGATTGGCGGGTTGGTGGCGTTTTATATGCTGGCCGACAAGCCGATGATCGCGCGCGTGGGCGCTATGCTAGGCCTATTTGTGGTGGCGGCGTTGGTGGGTTATTTCAGCGCGCCGGGCCGCGAGTTTGGTCAGTATGCGATGGAGTCGGTTGAGGAGGCCAAAAAAGTGGTTTGGCCTAGCCGCAAGGAAACCATGCAATCGACCGGCGTTATTTTTGTTTTTGTGTTTGTGATGGCCATATTCCTATGGACGGTCGATTGGGGTCTTACTACCATTCTGACAAAATTAATTGGGCACGGTGCGTAAATGGCGATGCGTTGGTACGTAGTTCACGCTTATTCGGGTCAAGAAAAAAGTATTCAGGCGGCGCTGATTGAGCGCATTCGTCGTTCCGGCATGCCTGAAAAATTTGGCGAAGTATTGGTGCCGACCGAGGAAGTGGTGGAGATGAAGGGCGGTGCAAAAGCCTTGTCTGAGCGCCGCTTTTTCCCGGGTTATATCTTGGTGCAAATGGAAATGACCGACGAGTCATGGCATTTGGTGAAATCAACGCCAAAAGTCACCGGTTTCGTGGGTGGTGTGGGCAACAAGCCAACACCGATTTCGCAAAAAGAAGTTGACTCGATTTTGAATCAGGTCAAAGAGGGTGTTGAGAAGCCGAAGCCGAAGGTGTTGTTTGAGATTGGCGAGAATGTGCGCGTGAAAGACGGCCCGTTCAACGATTTCAACGGCTCGGTTGAGGAAGTGAATTACGACAAATCGAAGATTCGCGTATCAGTGCTGATTTTTGGCCGTCCCACCCCGGTTGAACTGGATTTCGGGCAAGTCGAAAAGCAGTAAGAATTGTTTTGAAGAATGTAGTAACGGTGATCAGGCGTTTCCTGATCAATGAAGTTATGCGGGGAGGCAGGGCTTAGTTTTAGACCCTGCCGCTAGCACCCAAGGAGAAAGTAAATGGCAAAGAAAGTCATCGGCTATATCAAGTTGCAAGTGCCGGCTGGAAAGGCGAATCCATCGCCACCAATCGGTCCCGCGCTGGGCCAGCGTGGTTTGAACATCATGGAATTCTGTAAAGCGTTTAATGCGCAAACACAGAAAATGGAGCCGGGCCTACCGATTCCCGTGGTGATTACCGCATTTGCGGATAAATCATTCACCTTCATTATGAAGACGCCCCCGGCGTCGATCCTGATCAAGAAGGCTGCCAAAGTTGAAAAAGGCAGCAAAACACCGCATACCGACAAGGTGGGCAAATTGACTCGTGCGCAGGCCGAAGAAATTGCCAAAACCAAGATGCCTGATTTGACGGCGGCGGATATGGATGCGGCAGTTCGCACAATCGCGGGTAGCGCTCGCTCAATGGGTATTGAAGTGGAAGGGGTACGTTAATGGCCAAGATTGCTAAGCGCCTCGCAAAAATTGCAGGACTCGTTGACCGCGATAAATTTTATGTTGCGACTGAAGCCATCGATTTGGTGAAGAAAACTGCAATTGCCAAATTTGATGAATCAGTGGACGTTGCTATCAATCTCGGTATTGATGCCAAAAAATCTGACCAGGCCGTTCGCGGCTCTGTGGTGCTGCCACGGGGAACCGGTAAGTCGGTTCGTGTAGCCGTATTCGCACAGGGTGCCAATGCTGAAAAAGCCACTGCAGCCGGTGCGGATATCGTTGGTTTCGACGATCTGGCTGAGCGCATTAAAGGTGGCTTCATGGACTTTGACGTGGTTATCGCCACGCCGGACGCCATGAAAGTGGTTGGTACGCTGGGCCAAGTATTGGGCCCACGCGGTTTGATGCCCAACCCGAAAGTCGGCACTGTCACGCCAAATGTTGAGCAGGCTGTTAAGAACGCCAAAGCGGGTCAGGTGCAGTATCGCGCAGACAAGGCCGGCATTGTGCAGTGTACGATTGGCCGCGCCTCGTTTACGGCAGAAGCCTTGAATGAAAATCTGGTTGCCCTGATTGGCGCAGTTAATAAGGCCAAGCCAGCGTCTTCCAAAGGCATTTATCTGAAAAAAGTTTCACTGTCTTCAACGATGGGTATTGGCGTGCGCTTGGATACGGCAGGCTTCGCATCGCAAGGCGGTCAGCAGTAAAAAATTAAGTCCGCTGTGCCGGGTTACCGGCATGGCGGCGGTTCTTTGGGTCTCTTCACTCAATGTATCGAATGAAGAGAGTTGTCAAAGACCGCAGGGGATGACGGGCTGATTTTTAGCCTTAGCTGTCTTAATTGCGGGAAGAAATTTTGAGGCTTAAACGAAGATTGTTTATGGTTTCCGGGTTTCTTTCTGCGCCCGGCGCAGATGGCGGTCCCAGTCAGGATTTGGTTTGCGGATGACGAAAGTCATCTGCATGTTAAGTCTCCTAACTAAGGTCGCTGTGATTATGGATGCAGGTATGGCTTGTATTCATTCATCAACGTAAAGGAGATCAAACGTGAGTTTGAATCTAGAAGGTAAGAAAGAAGTCGTTGCGGAAGTTGCAGCCAAGGTTGCAAAAGCCCAGACGATGGTCCTCGCCGAATATCGGGGAACAACAGTAGCGAACCTCACCAAGTTGCGCAGCGATGCGCGTGCCAAGGGTGTGTACATGCGCGTTCTCAAGAACACGCTGGCACGTCGCGCGGTAGCGGGTACGAGCTTTGAAGTTGCTCAAGCCCACATGGTTGGTCCGTTGCTTTATAGCTTTTCGGAAGACGCCGTTGCCGCCGCAAAAGTCGTTAGCGACTTTGCCAAAGGCAATGAGAAGTTTGTCATCACGGTCGGTGCGTATAACGGCAAAATGCTGGACAAAGCGGGCGTGCAAACGCTGGCCAACATCCCAAGCAAAGAAGTGCTGTTGTCACAATTGTTGGGTCTCATGATGTCGCCTGTTTCTGGGTTGGCACGCGTGATTGCAGCATTAGCCGCCAGCAAAGCCGAAGGTACACCTGAAGTAGCTGCTGCCCCGGCTGTCGAAGTCGTTGCACCCGCCGCTGAAGCTGCCGCACCTGCTGCCTAAGCAACCGTCAAGCTAAACCGATATTCATCTACTCGACTTAAATTAAAGGAACACGATCATGGCATTTGATAAAGACGCATTTTTGGCATCCCTGGACGCAATGTCCGTTATGGATCTGAATGAACTCGTAAAAGCAATTGAAGAAAAATTCGGCGTGTCCGCTGCGGCCATGTCCTCGGGTGGCCCGGCTGCCGGTGCAGCCGCACCAGCTGCTGAAGAGAAAACCGAATTCAACGTTATGTTGATGGACTTCGGCGCGAACAAGATCAACGTGATTAAGGCTGTCCGCGAAATCACCGGTCTGGGCCTCGCAGAAGCCAAAGCATTGGTTGAAGGCGCACCTAAAGCTGTAAAAGAAGGCGCTAACAAAGCTGACTCTGAAGCAATGAAGAAGAAGCTTGAAGACGCCGGCGCTAAAGTCGAACTGAAGTAAAAGCAAAATCAGCGGCCGCGCTATATAAAACGCGGCTGCAAATTTTGCGTAAAAAAGACACGCTCCCGCACGGGTTTTCCCGCTGCGGGAGTTGGTTTCTAATAACGTTATAAATAGTAAGGTCCGCTCTGGCTGCGGAGTTTGAGGTAAAAATGCCTCAAAAATGCCGCCAATATTAGTGTTTCAGATTTAAATGCTTTGTTAGATAACAAAGCAAAACGAGATGACTAGTGGTTGTTTTTCCAATACCGTCATCGCGCGTTTTGCTTTGTTTTCTGATACGACTGCAGAAAACAGGTTTGGTCGGGTAGCTTGCATCAGCGGTTCATCGTTGACTGTGGTTACTGTCCGCCAGAGGGAGGTAGCGGCCTCTCGCCATTCTTGACATTGTCGGCGCGCTGTTGCGCCGGTGGTGCCAGTCCAAGAACATTGACGTGTTTACACATTGCGACGTCGCAATGTTGTGGCCACGGCTCCCTTCAACGTTCGGAGATCACGATGTCCCAAGCTATTTCTTATACCTACACCGAGAAAAAACGCATTCGCAAATCTTTCGCGAAGCGCGCCAGTGTGCTCGATGTTCCTTATTTACTGTCAACGCAGATCAATTCCTATGCGGAATTTTTGCAAGCTGAAGTCGCCGGTACCAACCGCAAAATGCAGGGTTTGCAATCGGCGTTTTCCTCGGTATTTCCGATCGTCAGCCACAATCAATTTGCCCGCCTTGAATACCTGAGCTACCAGCTCGGCATGCCGCCCTTCGATGTGCTGGAATGCCAGCAGCGTGGCTTGACCTACGCTTCGCCGTTGCGCGCCAAAGTGCGCCTCGTGATCATGGATCGCGAAGCCTCGAAGCCGACCGTGAAAGAAGTAAAAGAGCAAGAAGTGTATATGGGCGAAATTCCGCTCATGACTCAAAACGGCTCATTCGTGATTAACGGTACCGAGCGTGTCATCGTTTCGCAGTTGCATCGTTCGCCTGGCGTGTTCTTTGAGCACGATCGCGGCAAGACCCACTCCAGCGGCAAGCTGCTGTTTTCGGCGCGCGTGATTCCTTACCGCGGTTCATGGCTCGATTTCGAATTCGACCCGAAAGATTATTTGTATTTCCGCGTCGACCGTCGCCGTAAAATGCCGGTGACGATTTTGCTGAAGGCATTGGGCTATTCGCCAGACCAAATCCTGCGTGAGTTTTTTGCGTTTGATGAATTCCACATCAACAAAAAAGGCGAGATTGAGCTTGAGCTGGTGCCTGATCGCTTGAAGGGCGAGATCGCGAAATTCGATATCGCTGCCAAGGACGGCAAAGTGATTGTCCAAAAAGACAAGCGTATTACCGCCAAGCATATTCGCGAAATGGAAGCCGCGAAGATGAAACGTTTGGCCGTCAACGATGATTATTTGATTGGTCGCGTTTTGGCCACCAATATCATCAACACCGAGACCGGTGAATTTGTGGCGCTGGCCAACGAAGAGTTGACTGAAACCAGCTTGCGCAAATTGATCGATGCCGGTGCGCAAACGATCTTCACCATTTACACCAACGATCTCGATCAGGGCGCGTATATTTCCTCGACCCTGCGAATCGATGAAACGGTCGATGCGCTGAACGCTAAAGTGGCGATTTATCGCATGATGCGTCCGGGCGAGCCGCCCACGGAAGATTCTGTCAACGCGCTGTTCCAGGGCTTGTTCTTCTCCGAAGATCGCTACGATTTATCGGATGTGGGCCGCATGAAATTCAATCGCCGCATCGGTCGCGACGAGTTGACCGGCGCCATGACTTTGTCTACGGAAGATATCGTTGCCGTGATCAAAATTCTGGTTGAGCTGCGCAATGGTCGCGGCGAAATTGATGATATTGATCACCTCGGCAACCGTCGTATTCGCTCGGTTGGTGAATTGGCTGAAAACCAGTTCCGTTCTGGCCTCGTGCGTGTTGAGCGTGCGGTGCGTGAACGTCTCAGTCAGGCCGAGTCTGAAAATCTGATGCCGCATGATTTGATTAACGCCAAGCCGGTATCGGCGGCGATCAAGGAATTCTTCGGCTCCAGCCAGCTCTCGCAGTTTATGGATCAGACCAATCCGTTGTCTGAAATCACTCACAAGCGTCGTGTGTCGGCGCTCGGACCGGGTGGTTTGACGCGTGAGCGTGCCGGTTTTGAGGTACGCGACGTGCATCCGACTCACTACGGTCGTGTGTGTCCGATTGAAACCCCGGAAGGTCCGAACATCGGCCTGATCAACTCGCTCGCGCTGTATGCACGGGTGAACGAATATGGTTTTATCGAGACGCCCTACCGTAAAGTGAATGGCGGTAAAGTCGCACAGCAAATCGATTATTTGTCAGCCATTGAAGAGGGCAAATACATCATTGCCCAGGCGAATGCAGAAATCGACAAGAGCGGTCGTCTTACCGATGAATTGGTCAGCTGCCGTCACCACAATGAATTCACTCTGTCGACCCCTGACAAGATTGAATACATCGATGTGGCACCAGCGCAGATCGTATCGGTTGCGGCATCATTGATTCCGTTCCTGGAGCACGATGACGCGAACCGCGCCTTGATGGGTTCAAACATGCAGCGTCAGGCAGTACCTTGCTTGCGTGCCGAAAAATCATTGGTTGGAACCGGTATCGAGCGCACTGTTGCGTTGGATTCAGGTACGGCAGTGATGGCGCGGCGCGGTGGTCGTGTTGATTTCGTCGATGCCGGCCGCGTCGTGGTTCGCGTTAACGATAACGAAACTCAGGCTGGTGAAGCGGGCGTAGATATTTACAACCTCGTGAAATACGTGCGTTCGAATCAAAACACCAACATCAACCAGCGTCCGCTCGTCAAAGTGGGTGACATTATCGCAAAGCGCGATGTGATCGCCGACGGCGCATCAACTGACATGGGCGAATTGGCGCTGGGTCAAAACCTGCTGGTCGCATTCATGCCGTGGAACGGCTATAACTTCGAAGATTCGATTTTGATCTCCGAGCGTATCGTGGCTGAAGACCGCTACACCTCGATTCATATCGAGGAGCTGTCAGTGGTAGCGCGTGATACCAAGCTGGGGCCGGAAGAAATTACCCGCGATATTTCCAATTTGTCCGAGCGCATGCTGGGCCGTCTGGATGAGTCTGGCATTATTTATATCGGCGCCGAGGTTGAAGCCGGTGATGTGCTGGTCGGTAAAGTAACGCCAAAAGGCGAAACGCAATTAACCCCAGAAGAGAAATTGCTCCGTGCGATCTTCGGTGAAAAGGCGTCTGACGTAAAAGATACATCGCTGCGCGTTCAGTCGGGCATTTCCGGCACGGTGATCGATGTGCAGGTGTTCACGCGCGAAGGCATTGTGCGTGACAAGCGTGCGCAACAAATCATTGATGACCAGCTCAAAGATTACAAGAAAGACTTGGGCGACCAGTTGCGCATCGTTGAGATCGATCTGTTCCAGCGTATCGAAAAGACCCTCATTGGCAAAGTTGCCAAAGGTGGTCCGAAGAAAATCACCAAAGGCGCAAAACTGACCAAAGCTTATTTGGATGATTTGCCCCATCATGACTGGTTCGATATTCGTCTCGCAGAAGATGACGACGCGCGCGCCCTGGAAGCGCAAAAAGAAGCGCTTGAACTCACTCGTAAAGAGTTCGACAAAGCCTTCGAAGAGAAAAAACGCAAGCTCACCCAAGGCGATGAATTGCCGCCGGGCGTGCAAAAAATGGTCAAGGTTTATGTAGCCGTCAAGCGTCGCTTGCAGCCGGGCGACAAGATGGCCGGACGTCACGGTAATAAGGGTGTGATTTCCAAGATTGTGCCGATTGAAGATATGCCGTTTATGGCCGACGGTACGCAAATGGATATCGTGTTGAATCCATTGGGCGTTCCTTCGCGGATGAACGTAGGGCAGATTCTCGAAACTCACTTGGGCTGGGCAGCTAAAGGTCTTGGCCACAAAATCGGCGCGATGTTAAAGGCGCACGAGGGTGAGCAGAAGATGCGCAAATTCCTGGACAAGGTGTACAACACCAGCGGCAAGAAAGAAGATTTGTCGCAGCTGTCGGACACCGAAATCATGAACATGGCGCAAAACCTGACCAAGGGTGTGCCTTTTGCCACCCCGGTTTTTGACGGCGCTTCCGAAGAGGAAATGTTCGGCATGCTCGATCTAGCCTACGACGAAGAAACTGCCAAACGCCTGCAGCTTAGCCCTACCAAGACGCAGGCAGTGTTGTTTGACGGTCATACGGGCGAAGCCTTTGAGCGCAGCGTTACCGTTGGCTATATGCACATCCTGAAACTTCACCACTTGGTGGATGACAAGATGCATGCCCGTTCAACCGGCCCATACAGCCTGGTTACGCAGCAGCCGTTGGGCGGCAAGGCGCAATTTGGTGGCCAGCGCTTTGGTGAGATGGAGGTTTGGGCGCTCGAAGCTTATGGCGCGTCGTACACCTTGCAGGAAATGCTGACCGTCAAGTCCGACGATACAGCCGGCCGTACCAAGGTTTACGAAAATATCGTCAAGGGCGAGCACAAAATCGAAGCCGGTATGCCGGAGTCGTTCAATGTGTTGGTCAAGGAAATCCGTTCGTTAGCGATTGATATTGATTTGGAGCGAAGCTAAGTATTTGGTCTGATTTTGGAGGAGTCGCTGGCTCGGCTGAGCCGGCTCCTCACATTAGATACTGCTTAACAACTCTCACAAATCCACCATTCTGGAGAAATCATGAAAGCGCTATTAGATTTATTCAAGCAAGTCACCGTTGAAGAAGAATTCGATGCAATCAAAATCGGGCTTGCCAGCCCCGAGAAGATTCGTTCGTGGTCTTACGGTGAAGTCAAGAAGCCGGAGACCATCAACTACCGCACCTTCAAGCCGGAGCGTGACGGCCT
>JAYVEV010000115.1:0-23778 GCA_043773745.1 Burkholderiales bacterium
GTTTTCAAAAATCTTCCCGACCGCGCTGAGTTTGCAAACGATATCAACGAGCAACTCGTCGTCGAACTTTATTCAAAGTAAGCTGTTTTTCGGGCGCGCCATGTTATGCATGGTGCGTCTTCACCTTTTATAGAGGCCCTCGTCAATGCAAAGCAATGCTACGACTTTCCTGAAGCCGCGGATCATCGACGTCCAAAACATTTCCCCATCGCATGCCAAAGTGGTGATGGAACCGTTCGAGCGCGGCTACGGCCACACGTTGGGCAATGCCCTGCGTCGTATTTTATTATCCTCCATGCCTGGCTATGCCCCGACGGAAGTTAAAATCGTTGGCGTTTTGCATGAATACTCCACCATCGAAGGCGTGCAGGAAGACGTCGTCGATATTTTGCTGAACCTCAAAGGTTTGGTGATGAAGTTGCATAACCGCAATGAAGTCACACTGAAGCTGAAAAAAGCGACAGCGGGCGCGGTAACGGGTGCTGACATCGAGCAGACGCATGATGTTGAAATCCTTAATCCGGAACACGTCATTGCGCATCTGACTGCCGGTGGCAAGCTGGATATGCAAATTAAAATCGAAAAAGGCCGCGGCTATGTTGCCGCGACCGCGCGCCGTGCAGACCACGATAATCGTACGATTGGCTCAATCCTGCTGGATGCATCCTACAGCCCGGTTCGTCGCGTATCTTATGCGGTGGAAAGTGCCCGTGTTGAGCAGCGTACTGACTTGGACCGTCTGGTCATGGACATCGAAACCAATGGTGCCATTGAGCCGGAAGAAGCAGTCCGTTATGCTGCACGTGTACTGGTTGATCAGCTATCTGTGTTTGCTGATTTGCAAGGTACACCAATGCAGGCAGAAGAAGCCAAAGCGCCACAAATTGACCCTATACTGTTACAACCGGTTGATGATCTGGAACTCACTGTTCGCTCTGCGAATTGCTTGAAAGCCGAAAATATTTATTACATCGGCGACCTGATCCAGCGTACCGAAAACGAACTGCTCAAGACACCGAATTTGGGCCGTAAATCGCTCAATGAAATCAAAGAAGTTCTTGCTAGCAAAGGGCTCACGCTCGGTATGCGTTTGGAAAACTGGCCTGTTGCCGGTTTGGCCAAGTAGAACTCAACAGGCTTTAATAGAAAATTAACGCAAGTATCAGTATCAATTAGTAATTTTATTAACCCATAACGATAATAAGGCTGGCCCCAGATTGACTGGGGCAAAGCGGCCAAGATTGAAAAGGAAATAACATGCGTCATCGTCACGGACTTCGTAAACTTAATAAAACCAGCTCGCATCGCTTGGCGATGCTGCGCAACATGACCAACTCTTTATTTCAGCACGAGATCATCAAGACCACGTTGCCTAAAGCCAAAGAACTGCGTCGCGTTGCCGAGCCACTTATCACCCTTGGCAAAGAGCCAACGCTCGCTAACAAACGCCTTGCATTCAACCGCATGCGCGACCGCGATATGGTTTTGAAGTTGTTTGCTGAACTCGGCCCGCGCTACAAAGAGCGCAAAGGTGGTTATTTGCGTATTCTGAAATTTGGTTTCCGCAATGGTGATAATGCACCGATGGCATTGGTAGAGTTGGTGGATCGCCCGGAAATTACCGAAGAGCCAAAAACTGAAACCACAGGCGAATAAAATTCGTTTGATTTTGTCAAAGAATTAAAACAAAGCCGGGTAATGCCCGGCTTTGTTTTGTCTGCTGACTATTTGCCAAGGCGCCAACAGCATGCCCTCTTTCGCAGCTAACACTATTCGATCAAAACTTCCGCATGTAGGTACCACCATCTTCACGACTATGTCAAAGCTCGCGCAGGAGGTGGGGGCGGTAAATTTGGGGCAAGGGTTTCCTGATTTTGCGTGTGATCCGCGCTTGATTGTGGCCATGCATGAGGCCATGCTGGCGGGCCACAATCAATATCCACCCATGACCGGTATTCCCGCGCTGCGCGAAGCCGTGGTTGAAAAAGCTGTCTCGCTGTACGGCTACCAGTATGACGCCGAGCATGAAGTAACCATCACCGCCGGTGCAACACAGGCTATTCAAACGGCCTTGACGGCGATCGTACAGGCAGGAGATGAAGTCATTATTTTTGAACCGGTGTTTGATAGTTATGAGCCGGTTATTCGCATGAATGGTGGCACGGCGATATATGCGAAATTGCGCTACCCCGACTATCGACCCAACTGGGATGAAGTGCGTGCGCTGATCACACCAAAGACCCGCGTCATCATGATCAACAGTCCGCACAATCCCACGGCTTCACTGTTAACCGCAGAGGACATGCTCGAATTAGCCAATGTGCTGCGCGGGACCGATATTATTTTAATCAGCGATGAAGTTTATGAGCACATCATCTTTGATGGCGCTAGACATGAAAGCGTAGTTCGCTACCCCGAGCTCATTGAGCGTGCGTTTGTGATCTCATCTTTCGGCAAGACTTACCATGTTACCGGCTGGAAAGTTGCTTATTGTCTGGCCCCAAAAGTGCTGATGCTGGAGTTTCGCAAGGCGCATCAATTTATAGTTTTTACGGTCAATGCCCCATCGCAACATGCCATCGCGACGTACATGAAGTGCAAAACGCATTTGACGCTCGCCGCGTTCTATCAGGCAAGGCGCGATTATTTTCTTACGCAGGTAAAGTCATCAAGATTGCGCTGGCTGCCATCGCGCGGCTCGTACTTTGTTACGGCAAGCTATGCACACCTTGATGAATATCGGGCACTGAGTGATGTTGAGTTCGCGCTGCACCTTGCCCGCCAGTTTGGCGTGGCATGTATTCCGGTATCCGCTTTTTATCACGACGGTATTGATGAACGCACCGTTAGATTTTGTTTCGCGAAAAAAGAAGCCACGTTAGAACAGGCGGCCGAACGTCTTGCGCGCGTTTAGCTTGCCGCAATTACGTTTCGATAAGAATCACGCGATAATCGTTCACGTTGGTTCGGGTAGGGCCGGTCACGATGAGTTCGCCGAGGTCGCTGAAGAAACGATAAGCGTCGTTTTTGGCCAGTAGCGCTTTAGCGTCCCTAAGGGCGGACTCATTAGATACTTTATTGCGCGCGGTGCTCAACGCGTCTGCCGGCAAGAATGCACCCGCGTTATCTTCGCTGCCGTCGATACCGTCCGTATCGCAAGCCAGTGCCGAAATGCCATCCAGTCCATCCAGCTCAATCGCCAGCGACAATAAAAACTCCGTACAGCGTCCACCCCTACCCGAGTTCTGGTCGCCTATTGTTACCGTGCATTCACCACCAGAGATCAGCGCAACAGGCGGTTTAAGTGGGTGATGATGGATGCGAATTTGCCGACAAAGCGCTGCGTAAACTTTGGCAACTTCGCGCGCCTCACCGGTAACGCTATCGCCCAAAATCATCGGTGTAATACCCCGCTGCTGAAAATATGATGCAGCCATTGCCAAGCTCGCATAGGCAGTCGCAATCACGCGATTGTCCACCCGCGCAAAAATCGGATTGTCTGGTTTTATGGTTTCAGCGATCTCACCTCGTACCCCTTTTGATAAATGGCGCGCAATCGAAATGGGTGGCGTAATGCAATACGCATTGAGTACATTTAGTGCATCCTGATAAGTAGAAATATCGGGCGCAGTAGGGCCTGATGCAATTGAAGAGGGGTCATCGCTGGTCACATCAGATATAATCAAAGACACGATGCGCGCCGAGGTTGCCGCTGCTAGGCGCCCCCCCTGAATTGCCGACAAATGTTTGCGGACCACATTCATTTCCTGAATCGGCGCCCCACTACTAAGCAAATCTTTGGTCACCGCCTTCAAGTCGGCCATCGAAATATCGCCCGCTGGAAGTGACAATAAGCTCGAGCCTCCGCCGGACACCAGCACCAATACCAAATCATTTGGCCCGGCAGATTTCACCAGCGCCAGAATTTCTTTTGCCGCTGTCTCGCCGGCATCATCCGGCACGGGATGTCCCGCTTCAGACACGCGAATTCGTTGCAACGATTCCCCACCGGCATAACCATGCGCATAACGCGTAATCACAATGCCTTCCAACGCCGCCTGCCTGGGCCAATGCAGTTCGACAGCCTTGGCCATCGCTGCGGCCGCCTTGCCCGCGCCCACCACAATAGTTTTGCCTCCCGTGCTGGCATCGGGTGGTGCCGGCAATTGCTGCGGCACCAGAAGTAGTGGATCAGCCGCGGTGAGCGCAGCGCGAAAGCTATCAATTAAAAGATCGCGGGAATTCATAGTATGTATGAGCTTATGTCGTTGATGAATTGGGTGAAACCAGCATAACGAAAAATCAGCTAACTTATCGTTATCTAGAATGGCTAATTTTAAAGATCTGACTTCTTCACAGCGGCCATCTTCGCTCATTTGTAACAGTTTTATTACTGCATGACTTATACCAAATATTAACTAGTGAGGCGTTTCTCGAGTGAGACGGTTTAAAAAGACAATGATTACGCTTGGGGAGAAGTGGGATTTCATCTTGTAATTACCCCGTTAGCGAGTTATCTTCGGAAAAAAGTTTTTAGAATAAACATAAAATTTTAAATTAATCTAAAAATTGGCAACCAGAAAAATTGTAAAAACGCGATTTTAATTTTATTTTCAATTTTGACTGATTAGCGGAGAGGTTAGTAATCATGAATGAAGTTTTGAAAAATCAAAAATACCTGCACAAAGCTGTTGTAGCAAGCTTGTTGGCCGCAGGTGCCAGTGCTGCGTTTTCGCAAACCCCAACGGCACCGGCGAAAGTTGAAAAAATCGAAGTGACCGGATCTTCGATTAAGCAGATTGAGGGTGAAACGGCATTGCCCGTTTTGGTGATTACGCGTGAAGAAATACAACGAGCGGGTGCTACCAACGCTGAAGAGCTTTTGCGCAGCATTTCGACTAACGCTAGTAGCGGTAGCACCAGCGTTGCCAACACAGGTGCTGGCGGTGGTCAAGGCGGGGGTGGTTCTGCATCACTTGTATCCATGCGCGGCCTTGGTTCCGCACGCACCTTGGTCTTGATCAACGGTCGACGTACTGCGCCTGCGGGTGGTACGCCTGCTATTGATATCTCCACGATTCCTATTGCTGCAATCGAGCGTATTGAAGTGTTGCGCGATGGTGCATCCGCCGTATACGGCAGCGATGCTGTCGCTGGCGTGATTAATTTTATTTTGCGCAAGGACTTTACCGGCCGCGAAGTATCCGTTTCGTTTGGCAGTCCAACCCGCAGCGGTGGCGGGAATGACGCCAAAGTCTCATTTCATATGGGGATGGGTGATCTGGCGAAAGATCGTTACAACATTAACTTTGGCGCCGGGTACCAAAAAGTGCAACCCATTTTTGGCAAGGATCGCTCGTTTGCGAGCAACCTCAATGTAGGCGAACAGCTTGATCGGACGAGTAATACGGCCTTCCCGGCTAATATCGTGTTGCCCAGCAACGGCGCGTTGCGTTCACCGAACTATCCAAACTGCGGGCCATTTTCGCTGGTTTCGCCGCTCAATCCTGGCCTTTGCCGCTACGACAATTCACCCTATGTGGCGATTCAACCGCTTTCCGAACAGGCTAATGGTTTGTTGATGGCACGGTTGAATCTGTCTGGTTCAATGGAGGCGTATTTTGAAAGTAATTACACGCGGAACAAGACGACCAATACCATTCAGCATGTATTGATTAACGGCTCCGCACTCACGCCCACACACCCGTATACAACGACATTGCGCAATTTGCTCGATACTCAGTACCCAGCTTTCCCGGTACTGCGTCGCTTCATTGGCTCAGCGTATTCTTTGTTGCCCCCATCCAGTCCTTATTATCCAACCGCATTTGCCGCTGCCAACGGGCTCGCAGGACAGCCGCTGGTATTGCAGTTCCGGTCGGTACCTACCGGACAGCGCGTAACGGAGGATGTTACCGATAACTCACGTGTTGTCACCGGACTGCGCGGCACAGGCATGGGTTGGGACTACGATGCCGCGTTCTTCTATGCTAAGAATACGATTACCGAAAATCTTAAAGACGGCTGGCCAATATTCAATTCCTATCTGCCGCTTCTGAACACTGGCGTGATTAATCCGTTTGGCCCGACTACCGATGCGGCGGCGTTGGCGGCGGCACAGGCCACTATTTACAGAGGTAATTGGTTCATCAATACCACCTCGGTGACCAGTATCGACACAAAAGCCTCGCGGGAGTTACTTCGTTTGCCGGCAGGCACGGTGAATCTCGCGGTAGGTGCAGAATTCCGCAAGGAAAAGCTCGACCTCGCGCCCTCACAGGCAAATAAGGATTTTCTAGTAGCAGGATTTGGCGGGGCCGGGGTACCGATCGCTGCCAATCGTAACGTGAGCTCCGCCTTTGCTGAAGTCAACCTCCCGATCGATAAACAGCTTGAAGCTAATCTGGCTGTGCGCTATGACAATTATCAGCGTGTCGGTTCGACCACCAATCCCAAGGCGTCGATTCGTTGGCAGCCTGACTCAACCGTGCTGGTGCGGGCAGCAATTGGCAGCGGGTTCCGTGCGCCCACGTTGGTGGACCTTTACTCACCGGTCTCATTTGGCATTACGACAAACGGTCAGCGCGACTTGATTCGCTGTCCGCTGGGTGGTCCCACAACGGATATTGACTGTGCGAACCAGTTTGTAACAGTCAATGGCGGTAATGCCAGCGTTAAACCTGAAAAATCCCTTTCAACGACCTTAGGCATGGTATTGGAACCCGCGAAAGATTTTTCCATTGGGGTTGATTGGTTTCGCATTAACCTAAAGGACGTGATTCGCACCGGTGTGCCTATAACGACCATACTGGCGAATCCAACTGCCTACGCCAACTTGATTCAACGCGGACCGCCAGATGGCAATCCAAGCGGTGTCGGCCGCATCGTCGGTATTTCGCAACAATTGACTAATTTAGGGAAGGTCAATGTTGAGGGTGTTGATTTTGATATCAAGGGCCGCATGCTTGAAACAGCCGAGCATAAGCTGACTGGGCGCTTTAATGGCACCTACATGACGAAATACGATACACAAAATCTCGACGGGTCCTACTCAAACGCGATAAATGTCGCCAGTAGCAGCGTGCCCGGTGTGATTTTGCGTTGGCGCGAAACGGCGAGCGTGACCTACGAACGCGGACCGTGGTCGGCAACGTTATCGCAGACTTCGCAGAACTCGTACAACGACACGCGTACTTCGTTGCAGGCTGCTTCGGTGCCGTTGCGCACTGTGACGGCCTATGAAACCTATGACCTGCAGGGCGCCTATACCGGCTTCAAATCATTACGAATTGTAGTGGGCATAAAAAATCTTCTTGATCGTGACCCGCCCTATGCAAATTCTGGTTCAGGCTTTATCGGTAGTTATGACTTGAGTTATGCGGATGTGCGTGGCCGCTTCATTTACACAACGCTGTCTTACAAATTCTAAAGCAGCTTCTTCGTAGAACAGTAACGACCGTGGCCCCAACCGCAAGATTGGGGCCACTTTTTACTTTCTCGAATTTGTTTTCCGCTTTTCTGTCACGCCTAGCAGCCTTGCCAAATACTGTCCGGTAAAACTTTGCGATGTCGCAGCAACCTCTTCAGGTGTGCCTTGCGCAATAATTTCACCACCGCCATCGCCGCCTTCCGGGCCTAGATCAATGACCCAGTCTGCGGTCTTTATCACGTCCAAATTATGCTCAATCACTACCACGGTATTGCCGTGATCACGTAGGCGATACAGCACTTTCAGCAGCAAATCGATATCGTGGAAGTGCAAGCCAGTGGTGGGCTCATCTAAAATGAACAGCGTGCGTCCAGTATCCCGTTTTGATAATTCCAGTGACAGCTTGACGCGCTGCGCTTCGCCGCCTGAAAGAGTGGTGGCGCTTTGGCCCAGACGAATATAACCCAAGCCAACTTCCAATAAGGTCGCTAACTTACGCGCAACAATTGGCACGGGCTTAAAGAATTCATAGGCATGCTCAACGGTCATCTCCAGCACTTCGGTGATGTTCTTGCCCTTGTAGTGAACATCCAACGTTTCACGGTTATAGCGTTTGCCGTGACACACATCACAGGGTACATACACATCCGGCATGAAGTGCATTTCCACTTTAATCACGCCGTCGCCTTCACATGCTTCACACCGTCCGCCTTTAACGTTGAACGAGAAGCGGCCCGGCCCGTAGCCTCGCGCACGCGATTCAGGAACGCTAGCAAATAAATCGCGGATTGGCGTGAATAAACCCGTGTAGGTCGCAGGGTTCGAGCGCGGTGTACGGCCAATCGGTGCCTGATCGACGTTAATCACTTTATCAAAATGATCCAGGCCTTCAATCGTTTCAAACGGCGCGGGCTCGTCACTTGATGCATAAATATGATGCGAGACCGCTTTATAAAGCGTGTCGTTAATCAGGGTTGATTTGCCTGAGCCCGATACACCAGAAATACAAATGAGGCCGCCGACTGGTAAATCGAGTCGAACATGCTTCAGATTATTGCCGGATGCGCCTTTGATAGTAAGGCGCTTATTGGGGTCAAACTTAAAACGTTTTTTGGGCACCGCAATTTGTTTTTTACCGGATAAATATTGGCCAGTCAGCGATTGCGATGATTTTTTAATATCAGCCGGCGTGCCTTGCGCAACAATTTGCCCGCCATGCTCACCCGCACCAGGGCCCATGTCGACCACATAATCAGCGAGGTTGATGGCGTCTTCATCGTGCTCAACCACGATCACGGAATTACCCAGATCGCGCAGGCGCTTTAAGGTGGTGAGCAATCGTTCATTGTCACGCTGATGTAGACCAATAGAGGGCTCGTCTAGCACGTACATTACGCCGGTCAGGCCCGAACCAATTTGCGATGCCAGGCGAATCCGCTGTGCTTCTCCGCCCGAGAGCGTGTCGGCCGAGCGCACCAGCGATAAATAATCCAGTCCGACATTATTCAAGAATTGCAGGCGGGCTGAAATCTCGGCCAGAATTTTGTCAGCGATAGCCATTTTTTGCGGCGTCATCTTTACGGTGCCAAACCAGCGGTGCGCTTCTTTCAGCGGCATGGCTGAAATAGCGTGCAGGGTTTTATCAAACACTTTTACATTGCGCGCTTCCTTGCGCAGCCGCGTGCCTTCGCAATCGGGGCAAGCTTTGGTGGAAATATATTTGGCCAATTCTTCGCGTACCGCCATTGAATCAGTTTCGCGATGGCGTCGCTCGAGACTGTTGGCCACGCCTTCAAAGGTCTCCTCACGTGTCACCGAACGGCCACGCTCACCGGGATACTTGAACGGAATTTTTTCTTTGCCTGAACCAAATAAAATAATTTGCTGCGCTTCAGGGGTGAGCTTGTCGAACGGCATATCAATATCGAATTTGTAATGCGCCGCCAACCCCGTCAAGATCTGAAAATAAAACTGGTTACGTCGATCCCAACCCTTAATTGCGCCGCCCGCCAGTGACAAACCGGGATAGGCGACGATGCGCTTGGGATCAAAAAAAGTAATCTCGCCCAGGCCATCACAAGTTGGGCAGGCGCCCATCGGATTGTTAAACGAGAATAATCGCGGCTCCATTTCAGAGAGCGAATAATCGCATTGCGGGCAGGAAAACTTTGACGAAAATAAGGTTTCTTTATCCGTCTCCATATTGATGGAAATTGCTTTACTCTCGCCCACCCGCAGACAGGTTTCAAACGATTCGGCAATACGTTGTTTTAATTCCGGCGCAACCTTTAAGCGATCGACCACCACCTCAATGGTGTGTTTCTTTTGCTTATCCAGCTTGGGGAATGCATCAATCTCGATGACTTTTCCATTTACACGCAAGCGCACAAAGCCTTGTGAGCGGAAGGCCTCAATCATGTCCACATGCTCGCCCTTGCGGTTTACCACCACCGGCGCCAGCAACATTAATTTTGTATCTTGCGGATACATCAACACCGTATCAACCATTTGCGAAACGGTCTGCGCCTCAAGCGCCAATTGATGTTCCGGACAGTACGGGGTGCCAGCGCGGGCAAATAGCAAGCGCAAGTAATCGTGAATTTCGGTTACGGTGCCAACCGTGGAGCGCGGGTTGTGTGAGGTTGTTTTTTGCTCAATTGAAATAGCGGGCGACAAACCCTCAATCAAATCAACATCCGGTTTTTCCATCAATTGTAAAAATTGCCGCGCGTAGGCAGACAGCGATTCTACATAGCGACGTTGTCCCTCCGCATACAAGGTGTCAAAAGCAAGGGAAGATTTGCCGGAACCAGAAAGCCCGGTGATGACGACCAATGAATGGCGCGGAATATCGAGGCTGATGTTTTTGAGATTGTGGGTGCGGGCACCGCGAATTTTAATGAAGTCCATGTGCTATCTATTTGAAAAATCAAGGTTCATTCCCGGGATAGGGTGGCAACCTTAACGGGCGCATGCAATACGCCCAAATACATTTCGCTCTTACACAATCTCTTATTGAAAAGTGCAAAAAGCAACCTGCTATGATACCGCGTTCAGGTTTCAAACCATACCTGTTTTTCACCAAAACTCGTAGGACAGAGACTTGAAAACGTGGGCGGCGGCCAAGCCTCCGCCCCAATTCAAACCAAGATGAAAGGCACTATCAAATGGCATCCGTCAATAAAGTTATCCTCGTCGGCAACCTGGGCCGCGACCCCGAAACCCGCTACATGCCCGATGGCGGCGCAATTACCAATATCTCGATTGCCACGACCTCGAGCTGGAAAGACAAAAGCGGCGAAAAGCAGGAAGCCACCGAATGGCATCGCATCTCGTTTTTTGGCAAATTAGCCGAAATCGCAGGCGAGTACTTAAAAAAAGGCTCACAGGTTTATGTCGAAGGCAAACTCAGAACCCGCAAATGGCAGGACAAGGATGGGCAGGATAAATACACGACTGAAGTGATTGCTGATGCCATGCAAATGCTTGGCGGGCGTCAAGGCATGGGTGGCGAAGGTGGTGCCCCCAGTTCAGGTGGCGGTGACTACGGGCGTTCATCCAGCGGCTCATCTTCGGGTCCAGCGGGTGGCGGATCGGGCAGTGCGTCAAAACCCGCAGCAGCTAAAGGCGGCGCAGCAAAGTTTGATGATTTTGAGGACGATATTCCGTTCTAGAATAATTGGCATTCAGCCGCAGACCGATCGGTTTGCGGCTGTTAAAAGTTGCTACATCCGTTCCGTCTGATAAAAATATCCGAGCGTAGATTAACGAGAGGCGGCCACCATGAAATTTACCGCAAGCTGGCAATTTTTTGCTCTCGCCTCCGCAGGTTTCGCCGCGCTCACCGCCATTTTTGGCAAACTCGGCGTGGCAGAAATTAATTCCAATCTCGCCACCTTTATTCGCACTATTGTCATTTTGGCGGTTACGGCGCTGATCGTATCGTTACGAGATGAGTGGCGAACGCCAACATCTATCAGTTCCAAAACCATTTTGTTTTTAGTGTTGTCGGGTATCGCGACCGGCTTGTCATGGCTTTGCTATTACCGCGCATTGCAACTGGGGCCGGTATCGCTCGTCGCGCCGGTCGATAAGCTAAGCGTGGCGCTGGTGGTGGTATTGGCGTTTTTCGTGTTGGGCGAAACGCCGAGCGCACAAACCATGATTGGCGCAGCGCTGATCGTGGTGGGCTCGTTGGTGATGCTTTTAAAATAGTCTTCATTAACCTCTAGGCAAATCAAAATGAAAAAAGTGATCCGTATCACTACTGCTGTATTTGCGACTATTGCGCTCGTCGGCTACGTTAATTTCACTCAAGCAGCGGCGCCGGTGAAAGTTGCCAAAAAGGACGTGCCTGACGCCGTGCTCAGCTCGTTTACCAAGATGTATCCGCAAGCAACGGTCATAACCTATTCACGCGAAATTCGCGAAGGTAAAACCTGCTACGAACTCGAGTCTAAGGACGGCACCATTAAGCGCGACATTATCTATGCCGCCAATGGGGATGTGATGGAAATTGAAGAAGCGATGAAAGCGAGTGAGTTGCCCGCCACCGTGATGGGCACGCTCATTAAAAATTATCCGAAAGCGAAAATTACCGCCGCGGAAAAATTAATTAAAGGCACCACAATTCAGTATGAAACAACCATCAAGGTGAAAGGCAAAATGATTGATTTGGTGTTTGGTGAAACGGGCGAGTTGGTGAAGTCAGTAGCAAAATAGAAAGTCGTTTATCCATAGGGGTTTTCAGACCAAAAGCTTTGGAGACGTGCTTCAGCTATAGAGTTTATTTTGCGATAAGTGGCGTGGTGTCGAGCCATAACGAAAGGGTCATGAAGGCTGCGCTCACTTCGCTTTGGCTGCAGCCACCAGTCTTGCCAGCTCTTCACCGCTCTTGTAATGCGGCACGCGAATGACCATGCGCTTGGAGCGTTGAATAAAACTATTGCTGCCCGAAACTTCCTCTTGCCAATATTTGTTGGCCAGTGCCAGATTAGTTTTTTCATCAAGCAAGAATGCATCCTTCGAACCGTGGCCGCCAAAGATATAGAGTTTGCCGTCAATCATTTTCCAGGTGTCGCCGTCGCCACCCCAAGGGATGCCGTAGGCGATGCCGTTGGCGCAGTAGCCGCCAAATTCGGGCAGATATTTGGTTGGCGCTTTGTCGAACAACGCTTTATGCGCCGCGCTGACAAAATGAAAGGTAATGCCCTTGTAGTCCGACTTGAATTGGGGGCTACCCAGCGCATCCTTGTTATCGACGAAATAGCTCACCACATCAAAGCCTTTGAGCATGAGGGCATTGCCTTCCGCATCGGGCGTGGCATTGACTGGCTTGTAGCCGTCGCCTTTGTTTTGAGCGTTGATAGCAGAGCAAGCGCCCAGCGAGAAGGCGGTTACGGTGATGAATAACAGGGAGACAATTTTTCTAAACGAGGTCATGATTTTTCCAATAAATTTGATGGTCAGCTTACATACGTGACTGCGCAAACAATAGATGCGCTTTAATCTACTTTAAGCAACCTTCAGCATAATTTTCCCGATATGCGCACTCGATTCCATCAGTTGATGCGCAGTGACAATTTCATCTAACGCAAACACCTTGTTGATGACCGGCTTCACCGCGCCGCTTTCAATTAATGGCCAGACTTTTTCTTTCAACGATACTGCAATCGCGGCTTTTTGCGCATCGGGCCGCGCCCGCAAGGTTGAGCCGGTGATGGTTTGCCGTTTCATCATCAGCGGGCGAAAATCAACTTCGGCCTTGCCGCCCTCCAAAAACGCGATGAAACAATAACGACCTTCAAGCGCCAAAGAACGCAAATTCTTTTCAATATAGCTGCCGCCGACCATATCGAGAATCACGTTCACGCCTTTTTTCTCGGTAATGGTGGCAATTTGAGCTGACCAATCTTGGGTTTTGTAATTGAACACATGAGCAGCGCCGACGCCTTTACAAAACGCCGCTTTCTCATCATTGCCGACCGTGGTGAATACTTCCGCGCCGAATGCCTTCGCCAGTTGAATCGCGGTTAAGCCGATCCCGCTGGAGCCACCATGAACTAAAAATTTCTCACCGGCTTTTAGCTTGCAGGTGTCAAACACATTGACCCAAACCGTGAAAAAATTCTCCGGCACGCCGGCGGCCTCAAGCATTGTTAAGCCATCAGGCACCGGCAAACAATGCGCCGCGGGTGCCACGCAATATTCGGCATAGCCGCCACCGGGCGTGAGTGCGCAAATGTTGTCACCGATGCTGAAGTTCGACACCTCTGCCCCTATAGCCACTATCTCGCCAGACACTTCCAAACCCATGATTGGCGATGCCCCCGGTGGCGGTGCGTAGTTGCCTGACCGTTGTGCCACATCGGGGCGGTTCACACCCGCGAATGCGACCTTAATAAGAACATCATGCGGCCCCGGCATCGGTAGTGGTCCGCTGGCGATTTGCATAACTTCAGCCGCGCCCGCCGCGCTCACGGTGACGTAGCGCATCGCAGAAGGCAGTGCGGCTTGGGTGGCAGAATGACCGGAAGCAGACATGTTGTGTCCTTTACATTAGAGTAGGGCATCGAAGCAGCATTTATCGAGCAATTATAGATGTAGTGCCTGCGCCCCGGCGCGATGCAAGTCATTGTCTTTTACTAATTTGAGTCCCATATCATGCCCAAGAAAAATCTCGAACCCAATTCGCTGCTCATCAAGCCAATTGTCGCCACGCCAAAAACAAAGCTGGCCGCCATTGATACCCGTTCAACTTGTGGCTATGAAGGTGATAAATCCAGCGCCATCGCACAGCAGGCGGCGCTGAACGTACAACTTGGGGAATTGCAAAATCTGTTGTATGCCGAACATAAGCACAAGGTGCTGATTGTTTTACAGGCGACGGATACGGGCGGCAAAGATGGCGCGATCAAAAAAGTATTTTCCGAAGCCAGTCCGCAGGGTGTGCGCATTGCCAGCTTCAAGGCGCCCACCGCCACCGAGCTTGATCATGATTATTTGTGGCGGATCCATCAACAAGCGCCCGCCAAAGGCGAGATTGCGGTGTTTAATCGCAGCCATTACGAAGATGTGCTGATTACCCGCGTGCATGGCTGGATTGACGATGCCACGGCCAAGCGGCGTTTCAAGCAGATCAATCATTTTGAGGAAATGCTGGTTGAAGAGGGCACCACGATCCTCAAGTTCTTCTTGCACATCTCCAAAGACGAACAAAGACAACGTCTGCAAGATCGGCTCGATGATCCCACTGAGCGCTGGAAATTTAATGTGGGCGATTTGGCGGAACGCAAAAAGTGGGACGAGTATCAGCGTGTTTATCAGGAGGCGATGAACGCTACATCATGCCCGCATGCGCCTTGGCATGTGGTGCCAGCTGATCGTAAATGGGTGCGCGATATTTATATTTCCACCGTATTGGTCAACGCATTAAGCCAACTTAATATGCAATATCCCGATGCGCCTGCCGAACTGCAAAAAATAGTGATTGAGTAGGCACAGCACCGACTTTTTTGCCGCGCTGCACAATCGCGCTAAGCCCTTGTGTTAAAATAAGAAAAATTATATTTAAAGTTATAACAGCAGCTTAAAAGTTATTCCACGGTAGTGTTTGATATCTAGGGCCGGAGCAAGAAATGCCGATTTACGCGTATAAATGTTCGTCGTGCGGTCACACCGCTGACGTTCTCCAGAAAATGTCTGCTGACCCGTTGACTGATTGTCCGGCCTGCGGCAAATCAAGCTACTCCAAGCAAGTCACCGCACCGAGTTTTCAGCTTAAAGGTAGCGGCTGGTATGTCACTGATTTCAAAGGCGAGAAAAAGCCGGCTGTGGTGCCGGCAGTAGACGCCGCCAAGACCGAAAATCCTGCGGATGCAGCGCCGGCCAGCAGTACAGAATCAGCAGGGACCACGGCAGGTACCAAGGCAGGCACCCCTGCTGCCACGTCAGCCCCTGCCGCTGCGCCAACCCCTGCTGCTTCGTCTGCACCTGCCAAGCCCGCCGCTGCGCCAGCGGCCAGCACCTAAGCCGGTTGAGCACTCACTATGCGTAAATATCTTGTTGCGGGCGTACTGGTTTGGATTCCCTTGGTCATCACCGGTCTAGTGTTGAAATTTCTGGTCGACACCATGGATCAAACCATGTTGCTGTTGCCTGAGCGGCTGCGTACAGAGGCACTGTTCGGCTTTCATGTGCCGGGCATGGGCGTGATTTTAACTCTGCTGATTGTGCTGTTCACCGGTATGATTGCCGCGAATTTTTTAGGCAAAAAATTATTGGGCGTTGGTGATACCGTGCTGCAACGCATCCCGATTGTCCGCTCTGTTTATGGCGGTGTTAAGCAGATTTCTGACACCCTGTTTTCGTCCGAGGGCAAAGCCTTTCGCAAGGCGGTATTGGTGCGTTATCCGCAACACGATACGTGGACCGTTGCGCTCTTGACCGGCGAGCCCGGACATGAAGTGACGGACCATTTGGGCTTCGATAATTACGCGGTGTTTATTCCGACTACGCCCAATATCACCGCGGGCTTTTTTCTCATTGTGCCCAAAAAAGACGTCATTCCCCTGGACATGAATGTCGATCAAGCCTTGAAATATATTATTTCCATGGGTGTAGCCGAGCCCGCACGCGCTGTGCAACACCAAAATAATCCACACCACACCAACGGGGCCGAGTTAAAACAAGCCGGCACCGACCCCAATCCGTAGCCGTCGCAAAAATTTGCGGCGGCGCAATGGGCCTCCATCCGATGTCGTTTAATGGCTGTGCATTTTTGCCCGTCAAATTGAATAGACGTCAATTATCTGAAACAGTGTGAACACGTTCTTGCGGCTCGCCGCAAGTGATGAGATTCCTGGGAAACATTATGAGAACCAACTACTGCGGCTTGATCGATTCAAGCTATATCGGCCAAACTATCACCGTATTCGGTTGGGCGCATCGCCGCCGCGACCACGGCGGCGTTATTTTTATCGACCTTCGTGATCGTGAAGGTTTGCTACAAATCGTGATTGATCCCGACACGCCAGAGACCTTCGCTACTGCGGATAGATCACGTAATGAATTTGTATTAAAAATCACCGGCCTGGTGCGTCGCCGTCCTGATGGCACCGTGAATACCAACTTGAAATCGGGTGAAGTTGAAGTGCTGGCGAAAGACATTGAAGTGCTGAATGCCTCGCTCACACCGCCGTTCATGATTGATGATGAGAATATCAACGAAGAGACGCGCCTGAAATATCGTTATCTCGATTTGCGCCGCCCGCAAATGCAGGCCAATCTGCGGTTGCGCCATCGCGTTGCCAGTGCGGCACGCCGCTATCTGGATGACCTGGGTTTTGTCGATGTCGAAACCCCGTTCCTCTACAAATCCACACCCGAAGGAGCGCGCGAATTTTTGGTGCCCTCGCGTATTCATGACGGCCATTTCTACGCGTTGCCGCAGTCTCCACAGCTGTTCAAACAATTGTTGATGGTTGCGGGATTTGATCGCTATTACCAGATCGTAAAATGCTTTCGCGACGAAGATTTGCGTGCGGATCGTCAGCCGGAGTTCACCCAGATTGATATCGAAACCTCGTTCCTGAATGAGCGTGAAATTCAGGACATCATGGAGGGCCTCATTAAGCAAATGTGGAAAGCCGGGTTGAATATTGATCTGCCTGATTTCCCCCGCATGGCTTATGCCGAGGCGATGGCGCGGTTTGGTTCCGACAAGCCCGATTTGCGCGTCACGCTCGAATTAACCGAGCTGACAGATGTTATGAAAAGCTGCGATTTCAAAGTATTCCGCGCGGCAGCAGATCTGAAAAACGGCCGCGTTGCCGCGATTCGCGTGCCCGGTGGCAATGAAAAATTCTCGCGCAAAGAAATTGATGATCTCACCGGTTTCGTCGCGATCTACGGCGCCAAGGGTTTAGCGTATATCAAGTGCAATGATGTCTCAAAGCTCAGCGAAGAAGGCTTGCAATCGCCCATTATTAAATTCCTGAATGCCGAAACCTTGGGCAAAATTATCGAGCGTTGCAATGCCAAAAATGGTGACTTGATTTTCTTCTGTGCCGACAAAGCAAAAGTCGTTAATGATTCATTGGGTGCGCTGCGCAACAAGGTTGGTCACGAAAAAGGCTTTGCGGTGAAAGGCTATAAACCTTTGTGGGTTGTTGATTTTCCCGCGTTCGAATTTGATGAAGAAAACAACCGCTACGTCTCCGCCCATCACCCTTTCACAGCACCGAAGGACGAGCATCTTCAATTCCTCGACACAGACCCTTCGAAGGTACTGGCCAAGGCCTATGACGTGGCTATGAACGGCTGGGAAATCGGTGGCGGTTCCGTGCGTATCCACTCGCCTGAATTGCAAGCCAAACAATTCGCCACACTGGGCATCAGCGAAGAAGACCAACGTGCCAAATTCGGCTTCCTGCTCGATGCTCTGCAATACGGCGCACCGCCAATGGGGGGTGTCGCCTTCGGTCTGGATCGTATCGTCACACTGATGTGCGAAAAATGGGATTCCATCCGTGATGTCATCGCTTTCCCCAAGACTCAGCGCGGCCAGGATTTGATGATCGACACGCCCTCCACGGTGCCCGATAAACAATTGCGAGATTTGCATATCAAGCTGCGGAATATCGCACCACCCGCAAACTGATTTATCGATTGATGTTTTGAAAACGAAACACCTCTATTGGCGTGCATTTTGAGGCATATCTTGCCTGCGATGCCCGTCAATACTGGTGTTTGCTTGTTTGCTTGTTTGCATGCGTGCCAATAGTCGCGCCGTATAATCTCAGCTTTTATCCTTGGAGCGCCACATGACATCAAGCCCGATTTCACTTATTGTCCACGGCGGCGCAGGCAGTTGGCGCCCCGGCTCGGAAACGGATGCGGTTGCCAGCATCTCCGCGGCTGTTTTGGTCGGACGAAAAATTCTGGAAGCGGGCGGCTCGGCACTGGATGCAGCAATAGCATCCGCAGTGGCGCTTGAAGACAATCCCATTTTTAATGCGGGCACCGGTGCGGTCTTAAACCTTGATGGTTTTGTCGAGATGGATGCCTGTGTGATGGTGTCCCCGGGTGGTGGACACAAGACTACCCGCATCGGCGCAGTGACCGGGCTGCAGCGCGTCAAAAATCCGATTATCGTGTCCAAACAAGTGATGGAAGAAACCGATCACGTCATGCTAACGGGTGATGGCGCGCAACGATTTGCGCGAGTGATGGGGCACGGCGATTACGATCCGATTACGGCCGATCGCCGCGCGGACTGGCAGGACAAACGCGCCAAACTGGAATCGCAACCTGACTCAGTGGATGGCGCAAACGTAGGCCAATTCAAGCTGCGCAGTTTTTTAAAAACTCATCCCGAATTCGCGGGTGGCACGATTGGTGTGGTCGCGCGCGATGCACACGGCGTGATTTGTGCGGCCACCTCAACCGGCGGCTACACGATGAAATTACCGGGCCGGGTAGGCGATACGCCGCTGCCGGGTTGCGGTACTTACGCCTCCTTATTTGCCGGTGCGAGCGCGACCGGCACGGGCGAGTATGTGATTCGTTCGCTGGCGTGCCGGCAAATCGCGGATAACGTTGAGCGTGGCATGACCATTTCTGCCGCGGTCGATGCCATGCTCGATCAACTAGGGCGCGACTTTGATGCTGATGTTGGCTTCATTGCCATCGACGCGAATGGCGTGCCGTACGGCAACCATCGTACCCGCGATATGCCACATGCTTATTTCAGTGGCGTCTCGCCAATTGTGGCGAAAATGCGCGTTGAAAAATGATGCTGTTTATATGACACTACTGCTGCAAACGGAGCGACTGCGGTTGCGCCGTTTTACATTGGATGACGTTGATAGTCTTTTTCAACTCATCAGCGATGCCGAAGTAATGCGCTATATCGGCGATGGTAAAACTGATAACCGTGAAGGCGCCAAAATCCGGCTTGCACGTATCGTGCGCAATTACGAAAACTATCTAGGTCTGGGCGTTTGGGCGACTGAGCAAAAATCGAGTGGGCAAGTGATTGGCTGGTTTGTGCTGAAATATATCCCGAACACGGTCGAAGTCGAGATCGGCTATCTGTTGCAAAAATCTGCATGGGGTCGAGGTTTTGCCACTGAGGGTGCGCGCGCATTGTTGGCATACGGCTTCGACAAGGTTGGCATGAATCGAATTGTCGCCGTGGCAAATGTAGCGAACCAGGCATCGCAAAACGTGATGAAAAAAATCGGCCTGCGCAATTGCGGTCTGGGCCGTTACTATGGCCGCGAGGTGGCTTACTTTGTGGGTGAACGGCCTAGCATCAACGCTTGATCAGCGCCTGCTAAATGCCTGATAAGCGCCCGACGATAAGAATACCCCAAGCGTGACCGCAGCAATTCCCAGATAATCCGAGGGCTTGGGGATTTCACCGAGTAGCGGAATCGCTGCCAGCATCGCCAATACCGGCACCAGCGAAGCAAAACTGGCACCGAGTGATGCGCCCAGAATAGCGACCGCACGCGCATAGGCGAACAGCGAAATGATGCTCACAAAAATGCCTTGGTAGAGCGTCTGAATGGCGATAGCACTGAGCGGTGCTTCGGCAATGCGGTGCGGCAACCACAGCGCGTATATCGGCAAATAAACAACAGCCGAAACTACTGAGACCACGGCCGCAGCGTGCAATGCACTGAAGCCGACGTGCGAGGCTTTGCGCATCGCCACTGTAAAGCTCGCCCAACACATCGCGGCGGTAATAAATAACAAATGGCCGCGCCAGTAGCCGGTTTCAAAATGCGTGAGACCCGCGCCGACAAAAATGATGATGCCGACGGGGATCAGGGCAAGACCCAGCTTGCGAACGCCGCCAATTTTTTCTTTCAAAAAAAACATCGCGAGCAGCGCCGCCCATAGCGGCATGGTGCCGGGGATTAATGCGCCAGCATGTGCTGCCGGTGCGAATTGGAGACCGCTGGAGGCAATCATCACATACGGTACACCTGCGCCAATACAAATCACCAACCAGATTTTAATGCCCACTTTGCGGATGCCCAAACCATCGCGCATCACAATGGGCGCCAGCAATAGCCCAGCGCAGGCAAACCTAAGAGCGGTAATGTCATAAGGGGAAAGCGAGGTGGTCACACCGTAGCGGGTCAACAGGATCCAGCCCACCCAAACTGAAATCGCGAACAATCCCCAGGCGGCACCGGTCAGATACTTATGTCGGGTGATCGCTGAGTGCGGAACAACTACTGGCAATGGTTGGGATGGACTTTGGATATTGGCGGGCATGATATAAGGCGCAAGGCAGGCTTTGCAGGCGGTAAAAAAGCTGAGCAACATTAGCAGCATGAATCATATTTTATCAAGCCAAGGCGTGCCAATCTTGGTTAATTGATGAATTAGCTTCACAATGGTCTTGTGCCCTGAACACGAACGAGCACTTCTCTTACAAAGCGTGAATGGCTCCAGCCATTACAATGCAGGAATGAAATCTGAAATGATAACGACGCTTAATATGGCCCCCGCCACCAAACCCTACAAAATTCCCCGCTCGACATTGATCGTGATTTACACACCCGATTTGGACGTGCTATTGATCGAGCGCGCCGATCGTCCGGGTTTTTGGCAATCCGTGACTGGTAGCCAGGACGAGGGCGAAAGTATTGAACAAACTGCCGTGCGGGAAGTGCACGAAGAGACGGGGCTGATCGCGGCGGAATACAAGCTCACCGACTGGAAAAAACAGAGCAGCTACGAGATATACAAAATTTGGGCGCATCGCTATGCCCCCGGTGTGACGCACAATGCCGAGCATATTTTTAGTTTGGCTGTGCCGCAGCGCGTGCTCATCAAGTTGGCACCACGCGAGCATTTGCAACACGTCTGGCTGCCCTATCAACAGGCCGCGATGTTATGTTTTTCAAGCACCAACCGTGAGGCGATTCTGGAATTGCCCGCGCGGTTGGGGAAATAGAATTCGGCCATGACACCATCCATCACGCTTGCAACTTACAATATTCACAAAGGCTTAAGTCCGCTGAACCGGAAGCTGGTGATTCATGAGGTGCGTGAAAAATTGCATGCGCTTGATGCGGATATTATTTTTTTGCAGGAAGTGCAAGGCGCCCACAGCAAGAACGAGGCAAAGTTTGATGATTGGCCGGTGTTATCGCAGCACGATCATATTGCGGAGGGGCGCTATCAGGATATCGTCTACGGCGTGAACGCGGAGCATCAGCATGGCCATCATGGCAACGCCATTCTTTCTGCGTACCCGGTGCTGAATTGGAGCAATCGCGATGTTTCGCATCATCGCTTTGAAAGTCGCGGGCATTTACTTGCGCAAGTTGAAGTGCCGGGTTGGGATGTGCCGCTCACTTGTGTTTGTGTGCACCTCGGTCTCTTGAAAAAAAGTCGCACCGCGCAAATAAAACAATTGATAGAGTTGCTTCAGGAAGAGGCGCCGGGCAATTCGCCACTGGTGGTGGCGGGGGATTTCAATGATTGGCGCTCGATGCGCAGCGGTGTCTCGCATGCGCTATCTACCGAGCTGGGGCTGATTGAAGTGTTTGAAGAAATCAACGGTAAACCTGCCCGCACTTTCCCGGCGATTTTTCCGATGTTGACGCTCGATCGTATCTATGTACGGGGCCTCAGGATTGAAGAAGTATTCAGATTGCACGGTGATGTCGATGGCGTGAAATGGCGCGGGCTTTCGGACCATGTTGGTTTGGCGGTCAAGCTCTCTCGCCCTTAAATGATTACATTCCCTTGATGCCATCACGTGTTTTGAAAAATATTCCGTCGCGAAAAAGACGCCAGCCTCCGCCAGCCTCGGCGGCAGTGACAAGTAATAATTCCATTGTATTGTTAAAAAACGGCAGCGATTTTTTCCCCTCGCTGCTGACAGCGATTGATTCGGCCACTCACGATATTAGGATTGAAACCTTTATTTTTCGTGATGATGCGATTGGCCAGCATATTGCAACCGCGCTGAAAAACGCTGCCGGCCGCGGAGTCAGTGTTCGCTTGGTCATCGACGGCATGGGACTATGGGGCACACACGAATCGTTTTTAAATAGCTTTAAGCAGGCGGGAATTGAACTGGCTATATTCCGGCCGGAGCGAAGATTTTTCAGCTTTAAAAAAGGCCGTCTCCGCCGAGTGCATCGGAAAATTGCCTTGATTGATGGGCGAATTGGCTTTATCGGCGGGATTAATTTAATTGGCGATTTGACGGAAGCGATGTCAGACACGGAGCCGCGCTACGACTACGCCGTGCGGATTGAAGGGCCGTTGCTTGAAGATGTGTACGTGGCGGTCAATCGTTTATGGCGTGTGTTGCAATGGTCGTCGCTCAGACATCAGCTCGAGCCACTGTATTCACCGGTCAATATTGCCCCTGCAGGCGAGATGGATGCGCGGTTTGTGGTGCGCGACAATCTGCGTTATCGGCGATCAATTGAAGATGAATATATGAGCGCTATCACCAGCGCAAAAAAAACTATTCTGATAGTGAGCCCGTATTTTTTGCCCGGCCGAATCTTGCGCACGGAATTACGCGAAGCTGCCAAGCGCGGTGTGGCGGTGACTCTATTGCTGCAAGGCCGCGCCGATCATCCGCTGTTACAGCTGGCCACTCGCGCGCTCTATGAATCGTTGCTCGATGCGGGCGTCATCATTTACGAGTATGAAATTGCCATGTTGCACGGCAAGGTTGCGGTGATTGATGATGGCTGGGCGACAGTCGGCTCAAGTAACCTTGACCCCTGCAGTTTGTTTCTCAACCGCGAGGCCAATATCGTGGTGTTGAGCAGCGGATTCGCAAATGAATTGCGTGAATCGGTAAATGCAGAAATCACCCGCGGAGGGCGACGCCTACAGATTCATGATTGGCAACGCCGTGGCCGCTGGGCGCGCATAAAGTCATGGAGCGCTTACGGTTTAGCCCAGCTGATCGCAGGCTGGGTGGGGTTTCAGAACGAATGGGGCGGATAATCAAACTCTAATAACGGCAGTCGTTTCAGACCAAAATGCTTCATTCGTCTCGCCAGTAAACGAGTTTGTTAAAAAATAATTATTCTGGCTCATAACCCGGATAGATCCGATATGGTAACCAGTAGCTAGCCGGCGTTATTGCGTCGTGTGGTCAGGTCGTATAAATCGGATCGCAGCGGATTGTCTGCAAACAGCTGTTTCCAAAGCCTCGGCGTGAGCTGATGTACAAGGGACGCCGGATGCTGCCCAATACGCTGCAGCACGTCGACGAAATAATCGTAGGGATCGATGTCATGCAACCGGCAGGTCACCAGCAGACTCTGCACGATGCCGACATGCTTGGCGCCGAG
>JAYVEV010000116.1:0-119700 GCA_043773745.1 Burkholderiales bacterium
CGTTTGCGAATACGAATATTTTTAGGTGTGATTTCAACCAACTCGTCATCATCGATAAATTCAATCGCGGATTCGAGCGTCATCTGGATCGGCGGTACCAATGCGACTGCCTCATCCGTGCCGGATGAACGAACGTTGGTAAGCTGCTTGCCCTTAATGGGGTTAACGACCAGATCATTATCGCGGCTGTGGATACCGATAACCATACCGTTATACAAACGCTCGCCAGGCGAGACGAACATGCGACCACGGTCCTGCAATTTCCACAACGCATAGGCAACCGCATCGCCTTGCTCACCGGAAATCAACACACCGTTGCGACGGGAGGCTATCTCACCACGGAGCGGTGCATATTCATCAAATACGTGGCTCTTCAAGCCGGTGCCGCGCGTCAGGTTCATGAATTCAGTCTGGAAACCAATCAAACCTCTGGCAGGAATACGGTAATCGAGGCGTACACGGCCGCGGCCGTCCGGCACCATATCGACCATGTCACCACGGCGCTGACCGATTGCTTCCATGACCGGGCCTTGATGGGCCTCTTCAACATCGAGCGTGAGCATTTCAAACGGCTCACATTTTTCGCCGTTCATTTCTTTAATCATTACGCGTGGTTTGCCAACCGCTAATTCATAGCCTTCACGACGCATATTTTCGAGCAAAATCGTCAGATGCAATTCGCCACGGCCTGAGACCATGAATGAGTCCGTGTCTTCAGTCTCGGCTACCTTCAATGCGACATTGACCAACAATTCTTTATCCAAGCGTTCACGCAATTGGCGGGAGGTTACAAACTTGCCCTCTTGCCCCGCGAAGGGAGATTTATTCACCTGGAAATTCATGGTTAGCGTCGGCTCGTCCACACCTAAAATCGGCAGCGCTTCTGGCTTTTCTACGTCAGCCAAGGTGCAGCCAATCGCCAAATCCTCAATGCCAGAAATCAGCACAATTTCGCCCGCTTCCGCGATATCGAGATTTACCTTATTTAGGCCCTGAAAGCCCTGAACAGAATTCACCCTCGCTTTTTTAGGTGGCTTATCGCCGATCATCACCATCACATCTTGCGCGGGCTTGATCGAGCCGCGGCGCACGCGGCCGATGCCGATACGGCCCACATAGGTCGAGTAATCGAGCGCTGAAATCTGTAATTGCAGCGGCGCATCCGCATCACAATCTGGTGCCGGCACATACTTAAGCACGGTGTCGAACAACGCCCGCATATCGTCTTTTGGATCTTTCAAGTCCAGCATCGCATAGCCGTTAATGGCGGATGCAAATACCACCGGAAAATCAAGCTGCGCTTCAGTGGCGCCAAGCTTATCCATCAAATCAAAGGTAGCGTTAATGACCCAGTCCGGGCGCGCGCCATCGCGGTCAATTTTGTTAATCACCACAATGGGTTTCAAGCCAAGCGCCAGTGCTTTTTTGGTCACGAAGCGGGTCTGCGGCATCGGGCCTTCGACCGCATCGACCAACAACAACACACCATCCACCATCGACAAAACGCGCTCGACTTCACCGCCAAAATCCGCGTGGCCAGGGGTATCGACGATGTTGATGTGTACACCCTCGTAATCAATCGCAGTGTTCTTCGCAAGAATGGTAATGCCGCGCTCTTTTTCAAGGTCGTTCGAATCCATCACACGCTCGGCAATATGCTGATGCGCGGCGAAGGAGCCTGCTTGGTGGAGGAGCTTGTCAACGAGGGTCGTTTTACCGTGGTCAACGTGGGCAATAATGGCGATATTTCTAAGGGCGCGTGGCATGGAATTCGGCTTCGGTTAGGTTGTGCGTTAAATGGTGCATTAGGTGATGCAAGCGGCGTAAAATACAGGAATGCAGTAAGTTGTTGAGTCAACTCGACATTTTAGCACGCCATTGTGACAAATTCGAGCTATTTGTGCAGTGCATCAAGGCTAGTGGCAACATGAACCATAGGGACTTACGCGTTGCATGCCTGCCAAGATGAAAATACCAAGCTGCGCTATCTATGCGCTGTTTCAGGTCTTTTTGCCGCAAACACCGCGCCGGTGTTGGTCCTATCTTTCCCTATTTATTGCGTCATGCAATCAGGGCTCTTTATTCCGTATCCAGTCTGCCGTATTGGCGAATGATGCAATCAGCCGTTCACGCATCTTGGCCTCGATTTCAACATCGGTCAGCGCCTGGGTCATACAAGCCATCCACTGATCGCGCTCGCTGCCGCCAATCGCAAATGGCAAGTGCCGCGCGCGCAATCGAGGGTGCCCGTACGCGCCCGTGTACACCGGTGGCCCACCCAGCCAACCGGTTAAAAACATAAACAGTTTTTCGCGCGAGCCATTGAGCGATTCGGGGTGTAATTTACGAATGCCAAAGTAGTCAGGCGACTCATCCATCAGATCGTAGAAACGATCCACCAAAGCGCGCACTTTTACCTCGCCACCGATGAGAAGATATGGCGCTAGCTCTGGATTAGGAGAGTTGGTGATGGGTTCGTTGATTTGCATGCCGCCATTTTACAGAACATCCTTCTCCATCCGCACAGACGTGCTGGCATAATTCCACCTATGAATTCAAAAAACTCAAATAAGTATCTCGCGCTCAAAATTGATGTTGATACCCTCAAAGGCACCCGCATCGGTGTCCCCGGCTTGATTAATACGCTGAAAAAAAATCAGGCAGGAGCCACTTTTTTATTCAGCCTCGGCCCTGATCACACGGGGCGCGCGATCAAGCGAGTCTTTCGCAAAGGATTTTTGGGCAAGGTAAAGCGCACCTCAGTGGTTCAGCATTACGGCTTCCCCACGCTACTTTACGGCACAGTTTTACCGGGCCCTGATATTGGCAAGCGCTGTGCAGATATTATGCGCAGGACTCGTGACGAGGGTTTCGAGTGCGGCATCCACACCTGGGATCATGTGAAATGGCAGGATGGCGTGGCCCATGCGAGCGCCGATTGGACGAGGCGCGAAATGATGGCCGCGCAAAATCGTTTCTGCGATATTTACAAAGAACCTGCTAAAACCCACGGGGCCGCAGGTTGGCAAATGTCCAAGCATGCGCTACGCCTTACTGAGGAAATGGGTTTTAATTATTGCTCTGATGGTCGTGCTGATCCCACATTGGCAGCGCCGCATTTTCCGGTGGTCAATGGCGAAATTATCAACTGTCCGCAGCTACCTTCCACCTTGCCGACCTTGGATGAGCTGGTCGGGGTGGACGATATTACAGAAGCCAACGTAGCTGAAAGGCTATTGGAACTGACAAGGACATGCCCTTCATATGGCGGCACCAACGCACATGTCTTCACTCTGCATGCTGAGCTAGAAGGCATGCGCCTCAAGCCGGCGTTTGAGCAATTGCTGATTGGCTGGAAGGCGCAAGGCTATGAGCTGGTGCCAACCCGAACCATTTATGAATCGCTGCCCCGCGACCCTAAAAATCAACTGGCTCTGCCCTATTTCGCGGCCGAACAGTCTGAAATTCCAGGGCGCAGTGGCACGTTGCTAATGCAGGGAAAAGCGTTCTTACCAACCTTGGGAAAGGCGGCGTAAATTCAGAGGTAAGCTGAAGACAAACTGGAAACGCAGGTTTTATGGCACTTTCTTGCTTCGTGTAGGTCATAGTTATAGTTAAGTCATTTTGCAACCTTTATCGTATTTAATCTTCAATCCAAATCCACAAACACGAAATATTAAAGAGACAACCATGGCCGATTCAGTCATTCCTGATTTTGAAGTTGCAGCAACCGGTGGCCAACGATTTTCCAGCGCAGCATTTCGCGGACATCGGTACATCATTTATTTTTACCCTAAAGACGATACGCCCGGCTGTACCATCGAGGGTGCGGCTTTCCGCGATTTGTATGCCGAGTTCAAAAAGGTGGGTTACTTAGTATTTGGCGTATCGCGCGACACCTTGGCTAGCCATGAAAAATTCAAGGCAAAAATGAGCTTCCCATTTGATTTGTTATCCGACTCGGATGAAGTCATGTGCAAGCACTTTAGTGTGATAAAAGAGAAGAATATGTACGGCAAAAAAGTGTTCGGAATTGAGCGTTCCACTTTTATCATGGGACCCCAAAATGAGATCCTGAAAGAGTGGCGTGGTGTAAAGGTAGATGGCCATGCCGAGGAAGTATTGGCTGCCGCAAAAACCGTGTCATAATCAATTCAGACATTTGGTAATAAATGCGTCAACAGTGGCAGTCTGCTATTTTACAAATAATACTTTCTGAAGATTCCCGAATTGAGTCAGAACCCATTGAGCAAAGTATTGAATCAAAGATTTACCTCGGTAAACCCTCTTACGACGAACGTCGCAAGAGGGTTTTTCACTTTCTCGTCAGTAGATCAGGCTACAAATAACATCGTTTCCATCATCCACGCAAGGTTCAACCCAAGAGGATTTCACATTGGCTCCTAAACCTAAAAAAGACGTATCGGTTGCATCATCGACTTCCTCTAAAAACGCCGGCACGAAGATTTTTGTGCTGGATACCAATGTTTTAATGCACGACCCGACATCGCTTTTCCGCTTTGAAGAACACGATGTATATCTGCCCATGATCACGCTGGAAGAGCTCGACAACAATAAAAAGGGCATGACCGAAGTTGCCCGAAATGCGCGCCAAGCCACCCGTTTTCTGGACGACATTGTTTCAGGACTGGGCGATATTGAAATCGGTATTCCGTTAAAAGAATTTGGCACCCGCGATGCAACCGGGCGCCTGATGCTGCAAACCCGCCCGATCAGCGTGGAGTTTCCATCCGCTCTGCCTGATAGCGGCAAAGCGGATAACCAAATTTTAGCGGTCGCGCTCGACCTGCAACATCACAACCCCAAACGCAGCGTGGTGCTGGTGTCCAAAGACATCAATATGCGCATCAAGGCGCGCGCGATTGGGGTGCCGGCGGAAGATTATTTTAATGACAAGGTTCTGGAGGATACCGACCTTCTCTACACCGGTGTCCGCGAGCTACCCAAAGATTTCTGGGACAAGCACGGCAAAGACATGGAGTCGTGGCAAGAGCATGGCCGCACGCTATATCGCATCAAAGGCCCGTTGGTCCCCAGCCTTAACATCAATGAATTTGTATTTCAGGACGAAGATAAACCGTTTTATGCCATCGTTGCCGCGCAGGAGGGCAAAAGTGCGGTGCTCAAAACACTGAAGGATTACACTCACCAGAAAAATAATATCTGGGGAATTGTGGCGCGCAACCGCGAGCAGAATTTTGCGTTAAATGTGTTGATGGATCCTGACATTGATTTTGTCACACTGCTTGGCCAAGCGGGCACGGGTAAGACCTTGCTCACACTTGCATCTGCTTTGATGCAGACATTGGAATTCAAGGTTTATTCCGAGATCATCATCACGCGCGTCACCGTGCCGGTCGGTGAAGACATCGGCTTCTTGCCGGGCACCGAAGAAGAAAAGATGAACCCGTGGATGGGCGCGCTTGAGGACAATCTGGACGTTCTCAATTCAACTGACGATGAGGCCGGCGACTGGGGCCGAGCTGCCACACGTGACCTGATCCGCTCGCGTATTAAGGTTAAATCGCTCAACTTCATGCGCGGCCGTACCTTCCTGAATAAATTTTTGATCATTGATGAGGCGCAGAATTTGACGCCCAAGCAGATGAAGACCCTGATTACCCGTGCAGGACCCGGCACCAAAGTTGTATGTCTGGGCAATATTGCGCAGATCGACACGCCCTACTTGACCGAGGGCTCGTCCGGTCTGACTTACGTAGTTGATCGCTTTAAGGGTTGGCCTCATTCCGGGCATATCACCTTGCAGCGCGGCGAGCGTTCACGCTTGGCAGATCACGCCGCAGAAGTACTGTAACGCGTTGTAATGCGAACTTTATTATCCCGGGCAATATATCTATTGGCTATATTGCCCGGGATAATTAACGCATCAGCTTTTGCATATACGGTAGCGGCTGCTGATACACAAACTCCCTCCGCACTACGCGAGCAGGATATGAAACAGCGAGCAGCAAAGAGCGTTCCCGATAACGCGCTTGATTCGAAAGCGCAAACCTACGTCCGAATTTTGCCAAAAAAAGCACTGCCCGCAAGTGCCTCCGATACGCTAAGCACCGATGAGGGTAAACAAAATTCCGCCAACAATGGCAGGCAGGAAAACATTCAAAGATTAGAGGAAATACGCGTGCTCGATCAGGTTGCACCAGAAGATTATGTTGCACCAAAACTAGCACCCATGCTGGAGTTCAGGGCCAGCCTTGATAGGCAACGACCGATGACACCGCAGGAAGTGACGCAGGCTGCGCTTTGCTTTATAGGGCTTTGCAAAATTGATACGTCAAAAGAACTCAGAATCGATGATCGAAATGAAGCCCGTGCAAAAAACCCGCCTAGTTTTGCCGGCCAACCCTAAAGATATGATTAAATTAATCAAAATTACTGAGCGTAATTTGCAATGAAACGCGGTTTTTACAACATCATGGCCGCGCAGTTTTTTTCATCGCTTGCCGATAACGCGCTGCTGATTGCATCCATTGCACTTCTCATCCAGCTCGACGGGCCCGCGTGGATGACGCCGCTTTTGAAGTTCTTCTTCACCATTTCATATGTGGCGCTGGCCCCATATGTAGGCCCGTTTGCAGACGCATGGCCCAAGGGCAAGGTCATGTTTATCACCAACTCAATCAAGGTAGTCGGTTGCCTGATGATGCTGTTTTATGAAGCCATTGCCGGCTTAGGCGTTGCCCCTTATCTGGTCGCGCTAGTGGCCTATGGCGTGGTCGGTTTTGGTGCCGCCGCTTACGCCCCGGCAAAATACGGCATTGTCACGGAACTATTGCCACCTGAAAAATTAGTCATGGCGAATGCCTGGCTAGAAGGACTCACAGTTTGCTCCGCCATCGTCGGCTTTGTGATCGGCGGATATTTAATCAAACCGTCCGTTTCGAAAACCCTACTCTCTTTTGATATGCCGTATGTTGATACAGGCATTGATACCCCGGCAGAGGCTGCTATTGCGGTGATCGTGTGCTTTTATGTCATTGCCGCGATTTTCAATTTATTTATTCCCGATACTGGCGCCCGCTACCAGAAACAGAAAACGAATCCGATTGAGCTGATTGCCAATTTCGGGCATTGCTTGAGCACGCTGTGGAAAGACAAGCTTGGCCAAATATCGCTGGCGGTTACCACACTATTTTGGGGCGCAGGTGCCACACTACAATTCATCGTGTTGCGCTGGGCCGAACAGCATTTGGGATTGCCGCTCGATAAAGCATCTATCTTGCAGGGCGTATTTGCGTTTGGTATTGCTTTTGGCGCAGGCCTTGCAGGCCGCTTAATACCGCTAAAAAAATCTCTGCGCGTTCTGCCTGCTGGCATCGTCATGGGAATTTTGGTAATGACCATGACTCTGGTTCATTACATGCCAATCGTCTACGCTCTGATGATTACAGTAGGTATCGTGGCGGGATTTTTCCTGGTACCCATGAATGCGCTGCTGCAGCACCGTGGTCATTTGTTGTTATCGGCCGGGAACTCGATCGCGGTACAAAATTTTAATGAAAACCTTTGCATTTTGCTCATGCTGGCTTTATATGCACTATTGCTGTCACTAAATATTCATATCAACACGGCAATCATTATTTTCGGCACATTCGTCTCATTGTCGATGGGGTGCGTGATTGCCTGGCATCGGCGCAACCAGCATGTATATGGCAATTCAGAGCAGCTCATCGGCATTGAGAAGGGCGAATCTCTTACGCATTTTGATCAGCGTCCACACTAGTTGGCTGCGATAAAAAAAAGAGTTATACGGCAAGATTAAAGGACAACAGGCGCATCGGGTTGCTCGTTTTTGTGAGCGCCGTTTGCTGGGAAGTAATAAGCCAACTCAGCGCTAATTTTTTCAATGCCCCCAATACTGCCCGCTAAAAACTCGGCCTTGCGATAGTGATGCTCAATCTCTCGGCAAATTGCTTGCCAGCGCTGATCACCCGCATGTTGATGAATGCCGCGATCCGCGACGATTTCCACTTTGCGATCAGCCAGCAGAACATAAATTAGTACGCCGTTATTTTCTGCCGTATCCCACACACGCTGCAGTGAAAAAATATCGATGGCACGTTGACGAGTGCTGAGACCATGCCAAAGTTGTGGAATGGTTAACTCTGCCTCGACGACAAATCTGACCTGGCCACGATGGCGCTTTTCACCTTCGGTTATGGCGGCCTCAATGGCGCTCAGTGTCATGGACGAGAACTGACGATTTCGGATGATCGGCGACATCCATATATGCTGGAAAAATCTTTTGAGGAAGCTCATGATCGCCTTCACCAATCGCCTGACGCGCCGCCGCCATCAAAGCTGCCGCCACCGCCGCTAAAGCCACTATCCCCACCGCTTCCACTGCCGCTACCTCCCCCGCCAAACCCACCGCCCCAACCACCACCGCGGCCACTGGTAAAATTCATGGCACCCATCAATAGCACCGCTACAAACATAATCACGCCCGCAAGTATGGGCAGCAGTAATCCACCGGCCACAAACCATGCTGCGGCAGCGGCAATCCCGCCTGTTGCACCGGCTCCCAAAAACCGTCCCAGCAGCGATCTAAGCAAAGGGCCCACAAAAATTACTGCAAAAACCGCCAGCACAATGAAGTTTTCATATCCACCACTACTAGCATTTTTGCTGTCAGCTCGTTTTTTTGGTGGCGGTGGTAATGTTTCACCGTCGATGACGCTAATAATTTTGGCAACACCATCATCTATGCCGCCTGCAAAATCACCTGTTCGAAATTTTGGCGCCACGACCTCCATCAAAATGCGTTTTGACATCGCATCCGTCAATGAGCCGCTAAGCCCAAGCCCCACCAAAATTTGAGTTTTTCGATCATTTTTTGCGATGACGAATAGCACGCCGTCGTCAATATCCTTACGGCCCAGCTTCCACTCGGTCATTACGCGGGTTGAGTAATCAAACACTGTTTCAGGTTGCGTGGTGCCGACAATTAGCACCGCGATTTGCGCGCCTTTCTTGGCTTCATAAGTTTTTAGGCGCGCTTCAATTTGCACCTCGTCTGATGACGATAAAGTACCGGTCGCATCAGTCACACGTTTGATGAGCTTGGGAACAGGCTGGAAATCGCCTTCGGCGGCGGTTGCCACCGATAAAAATGCCGGAAACGCGATCAGCGCAGTCAGCAGTAAAAATACCAACCCAAATTTACCAAAAGCAATCCCAGCGTAGCGATTGTAGCGACTAGAGCTCGCTAACCAGGACACGCGGGGAATGATGGTCATGAAGAGCAAATTCACCTAGGATCGGTGATAAGCGCTTGGCTGATAATTCAACCTTACTTTGCAGGAGCTGGAGCAGTAGGCTTGGCTCCAAAATCAACCTTGGGCGCCACTGAAATCGCTTTTTCGTTTTCCACGGTGAACTGTGGCTTTTCTTTGTAGCCGAACATCATCGCAGTGAGATTCGAGGGGAACTGACGCGCCAGCACGTTATAAGACTCGACAGCATCGGTAAATCTTTTACGCGCAACGGTAATCCGGTTCTCCGTGCCTTCAAGCTGCGACTGTAGTTCGCGAAAATTCGCATCCGACTTTAACTGCGGATAATTTTCAGACACCACCAAGAGGCGCGACAGCGCTGATGACAAGTCGCCCTGCACTTTTTGAAAATTTTGCATGGCTTGTGGATTGTTAAGCGCATCGGCTGTCAAGTTCATTGAGCCAACCTTGGAGCGCGCTTCGGTCACACCCAGCAACACATCTTTTTCCTGCTGCGCATAGCCTTGCACAGTCGCAACCAGATTGGGAATTAAGTCAGCACGACGCTGGTATTGGTTCAGCACTTCGGCCCAGGCTTTTTTTACGCCCTCATCTTTGCTCTGAAAATCGTTATAGCCGCAGCCAGATAGCAGTGTTGCCGCCAACAAACCACCAACAACAAATATATTACGCATCGTTGAATTCATTAATGTCTCCCGAGGAAGTAATGGCACACATAACCACGACTGTTAAATAAAGGCTAATTTCCAGTTTACAAGGCTTTAAGCATCACGCCGCAAACATAAAATTTACGCCGCAGTTAACTGCAGAAGGGAGCTCATGGTTTTCTTGGCCAGCAGCAAATCCTCCCAAGCCTTGACCTTGTCTGGCGGATTGCGCAAGAGATAAGCAGGGTGATAAGTTGCTACCACAGGAATTAAACGGCTTTCCAAAGTATAGCTGTGCAATTGCCCACGTAAACTTGCCATACTGGCTTCAGACTGTGTCAGTCTGACGGCCGCTGTTTTACCCAACGCAAGCATCAATTTTGGCTGAATCAGTTCAATTTGCCGATCCAGTAAAGGCGCACAGGCCTGAGATTCCTCGGCTGTAGGTGTGCGATTTCCCGGCGGACGACATTTCACGACATTCGCGATATAGACCTCACGTCCGCGCTTGAGCTCGATTGCAGTCAACATGGCGTCGAGCAATTTGCCAGCCTGTCCCACAAAAGGCTCACCTTGCAGATCTTCATCCGTGCCAGGACCTTCGCCAATCAGGAGCCATGAGGCATTCTTGGCACCGACCCCTAATACGGCTTGCTTGCGTTGCTTGCAAAGATTGCACGCTGTGCAGTTTGCGGCTTCGGCTTCGAGCCCTGCCCAATCGAGTGCAGCAATTCGTGCTGCACGCTCAGCATCGACAAGAACCGGCGCAGCTGCCGTTGCAGGCCTAGTATTAGCCAATGCAGGACGCTTTACAGTCAGAACTGAAGCAGTAACAGAGGATGGCGAGTAGGTTGCGCCTGAGACTGGCACGCTCTGCGTTACCGATGCTGGCTCCTCGTGCCCAGCGGGTAGAACAGAATCATGTTTTGCCATGGCGCGCTGCTGAAGCGCAAACATAGGCCACAACTCCAGCTCACGCAGATAATCTTCATCGAGTCTCATGGGAAGATTTGCATCGCTATAAAGTTTTTGGGGAAATGTTCAGGCCGAGGAATAATGCGTCCTCGCGCCCGGTTAAAGCGGGATAGTAATCGCGCCGCAAGCCAAGCTGTTTGAAACCGAAACGGTCATATAGCTTTAATGCTGCCATGTTGGTCGGACGCACTTCAAGATAAATCATTTCGAGCGGCCGATTGCGCATTTCATCAATAACATACGTAAGCATTGTGGCTCCAATACCGTGGCGCTGCCATTGGCTCGCTACCGCCAAATTGAGCAAGTGGGCTTCATCGACCGCGATCATCACCACCGCATAACTAACCAGCTCGTTTGCAACCCAAGCTCCAATGCAACGGTAGCAACTCGACAAGGAGTCACGAAAATTACCGGCCGACCATGGGAACAGATAAATATCGGCCTCAATTGCCGCAACTGCCGCGATATCATTTTCATTTAACGCACGAAAGGCAAGCTCAGGCTGCTGGTGGGGCGTACTGCTCCATGGCGGCGAAAACAGGGCGCTCATGCGGCAGCTTTCGCAGTGACATTCGCATGCTCATTATCATTACGCGCCATTGCAATATTTTTCAATTCCTTCGCCTCGCGACGTTCTTCAATTGTCATAGCGACATGATTGCGCAAATACAGCGGAGCGGCAAACTCGGGCGCGATGCCTGCGGCAACCCCCTGCTGCTTCCACAGGCGGGCAGCAAGGCGCGCCACATCTTTGGCTGAAGGTAAGCGATTGCGAATAATCTTGCTTAGCTGCCCTTGATACTGAGTCGTCAATTGTTCACACAACGCAGGCACATCAAATGCACTGCCGATGGCATACCATTGAGTGCCGGATAGCAGGGGTAATTGATCGGCTCTTGACAGCTGCGGCGCGACAACCATTCGCCAACCAGTGGCTTCGGTGCGATCCACTGTAAAGGCAGCAATATAAAATTCGCCCATGCGCGCATCGACTGCCACCAGCACGCGCTCTAGCTCAGGATAATCCTGTTGCGCCTGCTCAGCTAATGCAAGCTGCGTCGGCACAGCAATTAATGGCTTGCCCGCACCCAATGCAAGCCCCTGCGCAAGTCCACAAGCGATGCGCACGCCTACGAACGATCCGGGACCCTGACCAAAAGTAATCGCATCCAATTCGGCAATAGCGGTACTTGCCTCTGCCAATAATTCACCAAGGATCACAATGGCCAATTCCGAATGGCGCTGCCCGGCATCGATCTCTCGAACATGCGTGCGAACTTGCTCTCCCTCCAAATAAGTTAAGGCAAGGGAAAGTCGTTCAGTTGATGTTTCGAGCGCGAGAATCCGCGACTGCTGTTGTGCATGCATGAAGGTATTCGTTTATGGCTATCAGCCATTATAACGGGGCATTCATTCAGCCACTACAACACCAGTTGCTATGCTTTCAGCAAATCCAGATTCTCAAATTTTCCGCCAAGAATTTTGCCTGAATTCCCGCTCCACCATTTATCAATGACAGTGGCGTACAAGCTACGGAAATCGACTGCAAACGGTAAATTGCCGTTGCCATCTAGCCGGCCCAATTGAGGCGCTTGGCCATAAAGACCGCCCTTGACCTTGCCACCCATTATAAAATGCGTGTTGGCCGTACCATGATCGGTTCCGCCGCTTTGGTTTTCTTTCGGGCGACGGCCGAACTCGGAATACGTCATGATCGTGGTTGAATCCCAGCGGTTGAGCTCTGTCAGTGATGCTTGTAATGCCACCAATCCTTCGCCCAGCGTTTTTAGCAAATTAGCCTGCGTACCCACTTGACCGGCGTGGGTGTCAAAGCCGCCGAGTGTGAGGCGGATAGTAGCCATACCGGCATTGCTGGCCACCAGCTGTGATGCAGTCCGTACTTGATTGCCAAACGCATTTTTAGGGAATTCAGTTTTAAAAGCGTAATTGGTATTGAGTTTGGCAGCGGCGTGAACGATTTCACTCTCCACGCCGAGAATATGTTTGAGCGCTGCATTACGTTGATCACCATCTGGCTTGGCGAGTCTTGCTTGCTGCAAAAATTGACGCGTATCCGCCAATGCAATGGTTCGCACTTGCTGGCCCGACAAAGGCCCCATATCACTTGAGCCCACCACAACACCATCTGCCGCGAATTGTCGCGGAGTCGGCACAGCGGCAAAAGTACGCGCCAGCCAGCCAGCGCCAAGATATTCTTCACTATTGGAAGCGGTATCCCAAATTTCAATCGAGCGAAAATGCGATAAATTGGGACGTGGGTAGCCGATGCCCTGCACCACGGCCAGTTCTTTGTTTTGCCAAAGCGGCATGATTGAGTTCAGCGACGGGTGTAGCCCCTCCCGCTCTGACAATGGCAGAACCTGATCACGCGCTATCGCTATTTTTGGACGCAGTTGTGTGTAAAGCGGATCAGCGTAAGGAATGACCGTGTTCAGGCCATCATTCGCACCTTTGAGCTCAACCAGAATAAGTAAATTACGGTAAGGGTTGGCAGCGTTTTCCAACGGAATGGATATGGTTGGCATTGCCGCCCAACTGACGCCATTAATTTGCCCGGCCAGTGGAAGACCCGCACCGAGCAGCCCTAATCTTAGAAAATGTCGACGATCCATAATAATGACTTTCTATTTGAGTTGATAGGCTGGATCTGCAACGAGTTGCCGTACCCAATCAGACGGGTTTTCAGTGGGAGCAAGCGGTGCTTGCGGCGCGATCGCCAACACGACCCGGGTCAGATCCTGCAACGTCGAAGAGCCGTGCGCCTGCTTATAATTTGACGCCCATTTATCCAGATTCCAATTTACAGTTCCCATTTGCTTTTGTAGCTGGCGCTGCATGCGCGCTTCGCGCCCTGCTGGCGGCTGATCACCATTACGCATTGCCATTTCATCGATATTGCGCATGACCACATCAAGCCGATCCTCGTTGGTAAACAGACGATCCAGCAATTGTTTGCGTCCCAACAGGGTGGCACTATTAATCCAAACATCGCCACCGGGCCAGCCTTTCACGTTGGGTGGCGTGAATACGTTCTGACCCAATAGCGCACTGGCAATGACGAAGGTGCGCATATTGGGTGCCTGAATGTCGAAAGTTTTCAGTGTGCCAACGACAAATTCAACCGGTGATTTAACCAGCACCGCATGGTTTTCAGGCGCATAAAATGCGTCGGATGTGAGCATGGTTTTCATCAGTTTAGTGATGTTGTAACCACTATTTTTAAAAATAACTGCCATGCGCTTTATTTCCATTTCATTCGACACGGGAGAGATAAATTCTTGCCACAATTTACGTGTAATGAACTCGGCTGTTTCAGGTTTGGCCAACAATAAATCGATGATTTCGTCACCTTCAAAATTGCCGCTTTTATTGAATACCGTCTTCATGCCGTAATCGTGAATGCCGCGGCGAAACACGAACTGCCCTGTTTCACGGTCTACACTCCAGCCAGTAAAAGCTCGCGCCGCCTCCTTGATATCTTTCTCGGTGTAGTGGCCTTCGCCAAGGGTAAAGAGCTCCATTACTTCACGGGCAAAATTTTCGTTTGGCTGTTCTTTGCGGCTGTTAGCACCATCCAGATAAATCAGCATCGCCGGATCACGCGCCACCTCGCGCAACATGGTGCCAAAATTCCCCATAGAATTGCGACGCAACATGATGTTTTGCTGATACAGGAAAGGCGTGAACCTGACTTTTTGCTGGCTGGTTGCAAAATGATTGTGCCAAAAGAGCGTCATTTTTTCAGTCAGTGGTGACGGGGTTGTCATCATTTCGCGAAACCACCATTCGCGCAATTCCAGTGCGCGGTCGTTATATAGTTTTTGCAGCGCCTGCTGCTCCTCACGCGTTCTGGTCTGCAATTTTTTTGGCGCGGGCGGCGCTTCATTGACCCATTCTGGCGGCGGCGTTACGGCTGCGGTATTGATAGCACTCATCAACTTTTCGGCAGCTTCATTACGATTCAATGAAGCAAATGACTTGATTTCATCGGAGGTCGCCGAGAAACCGGTGCGGTTCAGCAAATGGCGCGCGCCATCTATGCCGATACTGGCGCTTATGGATTGATCTGTCGCTGCCATCGCGGCTAAGCCCGCCACGCAAGCGATACATACGGCGCACATTTTCAAAATTTTTTTTCGCATATTCATAACTAACCCCATAATCCCGATGCCGCTTTTTTACGACCCAGAATCGTTACTTGTTTTCAAACATATCACCGGCAATCAGCGTGGACTTAAACCCGCCGTCAACTCTGCTGGTTAACCATTTTTTGGCTACCTCATCCTGCTTCAAGGTGCTGTCCCAAAATGCCTGTGTGCCCGCTTTAACATCGGCCTGAATTTCGCGATCTCTAGCCGTTTCGGGACGGCGTCCACCCAGCCCATGGCCGCCAAACACCATGTGATCACCACCTTCAAAAACGGTTAGATATTTTTCTCCTGCCGGCATTTTTTGATATGGAATCAGTCGGTCCTCAGCTTTGGTGCCGTCATTCATGACCGCCGCATCCTTAGTGCCCGTGATGGAAAAGAACGGCATCGAAATACTGCCAAATTGCGTGTCCAATGCGGTCTTAAGTCGCGCATTTGGGCTAAACGCAATTGCCGCCTTGATTCGATCATCGCGGGTGGACTTAAAGCCGGGCACCGGCAATTTTTGTCCTGCAACAGCAAGCGTCGTTTGCGAACCAAATGAATGGCCAGACATGCCGATATGGCTCAGGTCAGCACTGTTCCAGGGCATTGTTTTTAGTTGTTTAAGCCGCGCTATTTCGTCCAGTGCAAAAGTCACATCGCCGATACGCAGTCTGCTGTTTTCGATGCTGTGGGCCGTCTTTAGATGATCAATGGCCGCGCTCGGGCTTTGGCCTTTCCAGATGGCGTCATCACTGCCTGGATGCTGCAAGTGCAGCACGATATAACCGTGGCTGGCCCAATGTTGTCCCCATATTGCGCCGCCTTCGCGCGTACCGCCCAGCCCATGAGAAAACAAAATCACGGGGAAAGCACCGCTTGTTGCGCCCTCAACTTTATTTTGCGTCATTTTCGGCGAAAAAATTCGTACGGGAACATCGCGATGGCGAACCGCATCATGCCAGACAGCTTCTGTGGTGTTGATATCGAATTTTCCCGGCGAATCATAGGGCCCGATACTTGCCGTAGTCACGGCATAGCCAGGAGTTGCATTTGCATTACTTTTAACGGTGGCGCTTGCGTCAACCTTACTCTGCGAAATGACAAACGCGAGCAAACAAGACACCATGACAACTGCCAGATAACGCCATAAAAACGGTAATGTTTTTTTCATACTGATTTCCTCCGATAATTAGCTGAAATAATATGCAAAACGATTACGTGCCCGCGCGTTTTCGGTGCGCGGCTTTCAATTCTTCTTTGGTGAGATAACCGTCATGGTTGGTATCAATAGCGTCAAAGTTCTTCGCCAAGTGCGGCGCTGATTGCGCTTCAGCGCGACTTATGCGGCCATCATTATCGGTATCAAGTTTTGTAAATCTGGCCTCAGCGTGCTTTTTTCGTGCGGCCATTAATTCATCCCGGCTTAGTACGCCGTCTCTATTGGTATCAAGCTTGTCGAAATGCTCTGCAAGCTTCGGCCTTGCCGCTGCTTCACTACGGCTAATCACCCCATCACCATTCGTATCAAGCTTTGAAAAAGCATGAGCGGCTGGCCTCCCCGCTGACGGAGCAGTTTGCGCAAAGGCTAGCGCTGAAAAAGTGGTCGTTGCAGCGATAATCAACTGGAGCGAAATCACTTTTAATGTTGTCTGAAGGGTTGTAGGCATTTTCATGAAAGTCTCCTGAAGTTGATGGAATGGCGTTGTGCAAAATCTGTCCATAGGTGTAAAAAAATTGCGTTTACGAATAACTGTTACCTTAGGCAAAATAACGCCCAATGTCTGCGCCGGTTACACGACGTTAGTAACGCGGTGTAACGAAAATGCGGTATTACGCCTTTTGCTAACATTTGCTTACAACTGATCGCCGTCGTTCTCCCCACGCTCCCTAACAGCCTCAATACACTGCTCCCATTGAATAATGAATCCGCCATGACCACCTCCCCGTCTATACCGCTCGCTGCGCCTCCTTCCACCAGCGCTCCTCGCCACCGTATTTTGGTGGTGGACGACGATCTTCGTCTTCGCGATTTACTCAAGCGCTACTTGAGCGAGCAGGGGTTTGCGGTCGATACCGTGCCGGATGGCGCTGCCCTCGATCGTGTTTTTGCGCGCAGTCGTTATGATTTATTGGTGCTTGACGTCATGTTGCCAAACGAAGATGGCTTTGCGATTTGCAGGCGCATACGTGCAGGCGCAGGCGCAAACTTTGCGAATCCGGCCGATGCCAATATCCCAATCATCATGCTGACCGCAAAAGGCGACGATGTAGATCGCATCGTTGGCCTGGAAATGGGCGCTGACGACTATCTTCCCAAGCCGTTTAACCCGCGCGAACTGGTGGCACGCATTCATGCCGTATTGCGCCGCCAAGCACCCATGGCCATGCCCGGTGCGCCTACAGACACTGACCAAATTGTTGAATTCGGGCCCTTCATTCTTAATTTAGGCACTCGGGAATTATTAAAAGACCTCCAGTCGCTGCCAATGACTACCGGAGAATTTGGCTTACTCAAAGTGCTGGTGCAACATGCTCGCGCGCCACTGTCCCGCGATAAATTGACTGAGTTGGCCCGTGGGCGAGAACACGACAGCTTTGATCGTGCCATTGATGTGCAAGTATCAAGGTTACGAAAACTGTTGGGTGAAGACCCTGCCAACCCACGCTATATTCAAACGGTGTGGGGTATGGGGTATGTGTTTGTGCCAGACGGGAAAAAACACGCCTGATGAGCATCAATTCAAAGTCGGTACTGAACCCGATTCCAAAATCATTACTTGCCCGCACGGCCCTCGTCATCGTTATTGCGCTGGTGGCGAGTCAGGTTGTCTCAGTATTGTTATTTCGCCACTATTCACGCGAACCGCGCATTCAATTGGTGGCAATCGGCTTCATGACTCAGCTGCGCACGATTCGCACCGCGCTTGAAGCGATACCGGTAGCCCAACATCAGGAATTTATTAAAAAGCTGCGCGAAGAAGGTGGCATACGGGTTACCCGCCCTCGAGGTGAAGAAAGCGTGGAACCCGCGCCTGATATCCCGGCCTTGCGTGGTTTGCGCGAACGGCTCCGCGATGAGTTTGGTCCTGAAGCAAATATTTTCCAACGTCCACGCCCCAACCCTGCGCTACCGCCGGTATTAATTGTAAAAATTTTCGTTGCCGAAAAAGAGTTTTGGGTGGTTTTCCCACGTAACCGGATTGTTGAGACCGATTATTCTTGGGCATGGATTGGCTGGGGTATATTTGGCGGGCTATTGGCGCTGGCGGGCGCTGTATTTTTGGTCAGTCGCGTGACGAAGCCGTTGCGCGAGCTCGCGAAAGCAGCACGGGAGTTCGGCCAAGGTAAAAACCCAGCACCCGTTGCCGAGATTGGCCCAGTTGAAGTGAAATCAGTCGCTTCTGCCTTTAACCAGATGCGCGACGATTTGGCGCGTATTGAGCGCGAGCGCGCCACCTTTTTAGCCGGTGTTTCTCATGATTTGCGCACCCCGCTTTCGCGCCTGCGTCTCGGTATTGAAATGCTGCCTGCTGATCCTTCGGCGCGGCACGATTTAGAACAGGATATTGAAGATATTAATAGCGTCATCAGTCAATTCATGGATTTTGCGCGTGATGAAAACCATGAACCGTCGACGACCGTTGATCTTAATTTACTCGCGCAAAGCGCTGCCGAACGTGCCGAACGAATTGGCGCACGCATCACACTAGAGCTGGGCGCAACCCAACCCGCAACGATCCGTCCATTGGCCATGCAACGCGTGATAGCCAATCTGATTGATAACGCCGTGAAACATGCTGGCCCCGATTTAATACTGCGCACGCAGAGCGATGCCAAACAAATCAGCTTGAGCGTGCTGGATCGGGGCCCGGGCATTCCCGTCGCAGAGGCAGAGCGATTAAAGCAGCCCTTCACGCGACTTGACGATGCCCGAAGCGGCAAATCGGGTGCGGGGCTCGGGCTGGCTATCATCGACCGAATTGTAAAACTGCATGGCGGCACATTCCAGCTGCTGCCCCGCGAGGCAGGCGGTCTCGAGGCGAGAATAATATTGCCATTCACCGCCTAGAGCAATGTGATAAATTCTTGCCACGCAAAGTAAACGAAGCGCCACGCCTCCTTTACTAGTCCTTTGCTAGTCTTATCACCGCGCGGCTGTCGCTTCATTTTTCCAACTACCTCAACCCATGATCCTAGTTATCTACGCTCATCCTTACCCCAGCCGCTCGCGTGCATCTCGCCATTTAGCCGAGGCGGTACGTGATTTACCGGGGCTGGCGATACATTCGCTTTATGATCGCTATCCTGATTTCGATATTGATATTGCCGCCGAGCAAACGGCCCTCACCCAAGCGCAACTGGTTGTCTGGTTACACCCGATTTACTGGTACAGCACACCAGGCTTATTTAAGCATTGGCTCGATAAAGTATTTGCCTTAGGCTGGGCTTACGGTCCCCACGGGACTGCAATGCGCGGCAAGCACTGCCTATGGGTGCCCACCACCGGCGGGAATGAACATAGCTATAGCGCTGCGGGAGCACACGAGCAGCCATTCTTGAATTTTGCTGCCCCATTGGAAGAGACGGCCCGTTTTTGCGGCATGCGCTGGGAGCCGCCAATGCCACTTCATGGCGCCCACACCATCTCTGCTATGGCGCTTGACGATGCCGCGCAGGCCTTCAGGAATCGGCTAATCGCCTTTTCAGCCCAACACGCCGCAACAAACTCCCACGGGAAACCGCCAGGAATACCCGCATGACGATGATCGATGCGTTGATTTATCTGGCGGCGGCTGTCTTCACAGTTCCTATCGCCAAAAAACTTGGTCTCGGCTCGGTGCTGGGTTACCTGATCGCCGGAGCGGCTATCGGACCATGGGGTTTATCGTTGGTATCGGACGTTGAATCAATCATGCATTTTTCCGAGTTTGGAGTTGTGTTGATGCTATTTGTCATTGGCCTCGAGCTTGAACCCAAACGGCTGTGGTCGATGCGACGCGAAGTGTTTGGCGGCGGCGCATTACAACTGGGGATTTGTGGTATTGCCCTTGCCATTGCGGGGCTACTGATTGGCTTAAGGTGGCAGGCCGCACTCGTTGCCGGTCTGGCACTAGCGCTTTCGTCGACCGCAATTGCAGTGGCAACGATGGCCGAGCGAAATTTTCTACCGACGCCGACGGGTCGCGCCAGCTTCGCGATTTTGTTATTTCAAGATGTTGCAGCTATTCCTCTTTTGGCAGTTATTCCGCTGTTAGCGATCGGTGCGGCTGCTAGCTCCGAGCCTTTCTGGTTTGATGCTTTGAAAGCAGCAGGAGCAATTTTGGGTGTGGTCTTTATCGGACGATATCTCACCCGCCCAGCATTGCGAATCATGGCTTCGACCGATTTGCGTGAAGTGTTCACTGCCTTTGCTTTGCTGTTGGTGATCGGTATTGCTCAGTTGATGACGCTTGCTGGTTTATCAATGGCGCTGGGCGCATTTCTGGCGGGAGTCTTGCTGGCCAGCTCGGAGTACCGCCACGCGCTGGAAAGCGATATCGAGCCATTCAAAGGGCTGCTGCTGGGACTTTTTTTTATTTCAGTCGGCATGTCGATTGATTTTGGTTTACTTGTCAGTAAACCGTTGACCGTTGCCCTGTTGATCGGCGGGTTTTTAACCATCAAAATGATGACCTTATGGATGGTTGCCAAAATTCTGGGTATCACTACCAAGCAGCGACTACTATTTGCAGTACTACTTTCCCAAGGCGGCGAATTTGCTTTCGTGGTGTTTGGCGCTGCCCAGTTGGCAGGTGTTATCCCCACAGAATGGATTGCACTCCTCACCATGGCGGTGGCGCTATCGATGGTCTCAACACCACTCTTGTTGCTAGTACACGATAAATGGCTCGCCAATCAGGCGGAGGCAGAACGCGAGGCAGATGCGATTGATGAAGTCGGTAGTGTAATCATTGCGGGCTTTGGACGATTTGGACAAATCATTGGACGGGTTTTGCTTGCTAACGGCGTGCGCGTAGTGGTACTGGATCACGATCCCGACCAAATTGATATGCTTAGAAAATTTGGCTACAAGGTTTATTACGGTGATGCCACCCGGCTTGATTTGCTGGAAGCTGCTGGCGCCAAAAATGCCACACTCATCATCAATGCGATTGATGATATTGACGACAGTCTGGCGTTGACAGATCGTGTACTGGAACACTTTCCCAAGCTCAACATGATTGCGCGAGCGCGCAATGTGACGCACTACATCGAGCTCTATAAGCGCGGTGTCTCTGTGATTGAACGGGAGACGTTTGAATCAGCGCTCAAAACCGGCCGTCATGCGCTTGAAGTTATGGGTAACGACCGTTTTCGCGCGCGCGAAATTGTCGATATGTTCCGACGCCATAACATCTCGGCCCTTCACGCGATGATGCCGCATTTCGGTGATGACGCACGTATCCAGTCCGGTGCCAATACTGGTCGTGAAGAATTGGAAAAACAGTTGGCAAACGATCAAATTCGCTTTGATGAAGAACACAGCAAAGGCTGGCGCTAAAGCGCAAAATGGCTGAAGTGAATATAAAGGGAGCATGACATGGCGAGCCATCCTGAAATTACCAACATGGCGTTGTTCTGCGATTTTGAGAACGTGGCGCTGGGCGTGCGCGATGCAAAATATGCGCAGTTCGATATCAAAAAGGTGCTGGAGCGGCTGCTGCTGAAAGGCAGCATCGTGGTGAAAAAAGCCTATTGCGACTGGGACCGATATAAAGAATTCAAAGCGACCATGCATGAAGCCGCGTTTGAATTAATTGAGATTCCACACGTGCGGCAATCGGGTAAAAATTCTGCTGATATTCGCATGGTAGTCGATGCGCTGGATCTTTGCTATACCAAGGCGCATGTGGATACTTTCGTTATTATCAGCGGTGATTCCGATTTCTCGCCGCTGGTGTCCAAGCTGCGTGAAAACAATAAATTTGTGATCGGCGTTGGCGTTAAAAGCTCAACCTCGGATTTGCTGAGCGCTAATTGCGATGAGTTTATTTACTACGATGATTTAGTCCGCGCACAAGAAGCCAGGAAAAAACAAGCTGTCAAAAAGGCTGCCGCTAATAAATCAACCGCGACGAGCAACAAAATCAAACCAGCAGAACCCGCATCAGAAGACGACAAACGCATGGAGGTGCTGGAGTTCTTGATCGAGACGGTCGAAGCGCTCATCACCGAGCGTGGATCTGATGAAAAAATCTGGGGATCAAATGTAAAACAGACCATGAAGCGGCGCAAGCCGGGCTTCAATGAATCGTCGTATGGTTATCGGTCGTTCAAAGAATTGGTTGAAGACGCCGAGAAACGCAAGCTGCTGACCATCACACGTGATGATAAATCGGGTCAATATACAATACGGCTGCCCGTAGCAAACTAGCCATAAGAGCAATTAAAAACTGAAACGCCAATATTGACGGCTATTTTGAGGCAAAAAGGCCCGAAAAGGCCGCCGATGCTAGGGTTTAAGTTGTAGTTTGTAACCCGGCTACTATCCCCGGACACAATTTCGTCCTGCTCTTTTTGCGCCATAAAGCTGCTCATCAGCAGCATCCAATAATTTATAGTGATCCATCGCAATTTCGGTAGCCGTGTTGGCGGCGATGCCGAAACTCATGGTCATCCGCAATTCGGGACGAATCGACTGCCAGTTAAATTGTTCCACTTGAGCGCGCAATCTTTCGCACAGCAGACGCGCCTCGGCAATTTCGGTTTCGGGCAGCACTATCGCAAATTCTTCGCCACCATAGCGCGCGACCATGTCAATGGCACGGCAGCCATCCATCAATATTTGCCCGATAGTGCGCAGCACATCGTCACCAACAGCATGCGAGAACTGGTCGTTCACCATTTTAAATTCATCGAGATCGGCCAGTACGACACACAATGGACGCTGATTTCGCCACGCACGTTCAAACTCCAGCGACAGGAAACGTTCCAGCTCGCGGCGGTTAGCGAGGCCAGTTAACGCATCGGCTTTGGATAGTTTTTCATAGGCTGACGATTGTTCTTTGACCTGCACCAATAGTTGGGCTTTTTCTTCGTTGGCATGCTCAAGCTTTTCTTTTTCAAGCGCCAGATCACGGGTTCTTTCGTCCACTACCATTAACAGCGAATCAGCCTGTTGCCGCAATATTCTGACCCTCGCAAAGTAAGCCATAAAGCCCAATGCCACAATCAGCAATGCACCAACCCAGCGAAATGAGGCGCGCTCAAAAAACTGCGGCTGATATTCAATGGCGACGGAAGCGCCCTCTTCACTCCACACTCCGTTGTTATTGCTGGCTCGAACCTGGAACTGATACTGACCTGGCTCCAAATTGGTATAGATTGCGCGGCGTTCAGTACCTGCCTCGATCCAATTCTGATCAAGCCCTTGCAAGCGGTAGGTATATTGAACCTTGTTGGGATCTGCAAAATTAAGGCCCGCGTATAATATTTCCAGGCGGTGTTTACCCGGAGCTAACTGCAACTTGTTCGTGAGCGGCACCGCCTCTGAATCAACCAGGATGCCGGTAATGTGCACGGGTGGCGGCAGTAAGTCGGACTTAACCTTCTTGCCAGCATCAACAACAGCCAATCCACGCGCCGTGGCAAACATAAGGCGGCCATCACGTGCTCGCCATGCTGCTGGTGCTGAGCCGCCATTGCATTGCACCGTCGCCATACCATCTGAACGGCCAAATGAAACGGGGTTCACGCGGCTCCTCTTGCCAACCACGAGCTCATGCAATTCCTGATTCGCGATTCTAACAATGCCCTGGTTTGAACATAGCCAGAGAAAGCCCTTGCGATCATCGACCGCACTTAAAAATGCCCGTGCGGGCACACCTTGTGCCGACTGGAACAGGAGCGCTTTACCACCAACGAGCAATGCGAAACCATTGCCCGTGGTAACAACGATATTGTTGTCAGGCTCAACGCCGCTCGCATTAATAGACAAAATCGGTCCGCTATTGCCAAGCGCAGGATATTTATTTACAACCGTCTTATTGATGCTGGCGAGCCCCTCACGGGTACCTACCCATATGACACCTGCGCGATCTTCATAAAGAGAAATAACCTGATCACCAGCCAGTCCATCTGTGCCGCGGTAGCGCTTGACGGCGCGCTCATCTGAGCCTTCGGGTGCTGTCCGGTAAAGTCCGGTATTGGTTGCTATCCAAAGTGCGCCGTCGCTTACTTCAAGAATTGAACGTACCGATGACGCCCCAAGCCCCAACTTGGGCCCCAGATTCTCAAACCTATTATCGCGCAATCGATGTAAACCACCCGCCGTAGTACCAACCCAAATCGTGCCATCCTTACTTTCGGCCAAGGATAAAATCGCCGCGTTCAGAAGACCATCTTTACGGTCATAACGGCGCACACTCTGCCCTACAAACCGATAAAGACCATCACTCGTCCCTACCCAGACCGCACCCGATTTGTCTTCCATCACGGTTCGGGTAAATTCTTCGGCCATGCCACGCTGTATGCCCCACGTGGTAAAAAGACCGTCTCTGAAACGGTCAATGCCGCGATCAGTCCCGAACCATAGATTACCCTCGGTATCTTCGAGAATATCGCGCACGAAATTGTTTGACAGGCCGCTCGGCGAATTATAAGTTTCGAAGGCGACACCGCTCTCCAGCACAGCGCCCTTTTCGGCTATACGCAAGCGCTGAATACCTTCCAATGAGCCCAACCAGATATTGCCCGCGCGGTCTTCAAACAACTTGGTTAGAGTATCGCTAACCAGACCATCCTTACGGGAATAAGCGCGGAATTTAGGGCGAGTTGCCGTGGTCGATTCGCGCGGCACTTTCGCACCATTTTCTGCAGTACCGCCAACAGCGTCGCAGCGGTAGAGCCCGTTTCCAAAAGTCGCAACCCATAATTGCCCGCGACGATCCTCAAGGATGGAAGAAATATAAATGGAGTCAATTTTTTCGCCCGTCGGTTTCGCGATGATGGTACCGTTTCGTATCAGGCTCAAACCACCCACGGTGCCAATCCACAAATCACCCGAAGCAGTCGGGTGAATCGCCGTTACCAGATTGTCTGGCAGCCCCTCAGCGGTGGTAAAAATGCGGCTTGTATTGTTGGCAAGCATAGCCAAGCCTCCACCATCGGTGCCAATCCAGAGTGCCCCTGCAGCATCCTCCTCCAAAACCGACATGGCCCCCTTGGGCAAGCCCCCTGCCGGTATGACGGCTTCGAATTTTCCGTGCTGATAGCGAACCAGACCACCGTCACGCAGCCCCATATAGAGGCTTCCATCGCGAGTCTCACGCAGTGCGACAATACCGCTGCCACGCAATACCGGCGTATTGGCCTCATCAAACACAGTAAATTTCCGGCCATCAAAACGCGCCACACCTTCATGCGTGGCGAACCACAGATAGCCATCGCGGGTCTGGGCCATGCTGCGAATCGTGCTTTGGGGCAAGCCGTCATCGACAGACCAGGACTCGTGGATGAAATCGCCGATAGGCTTGGCGGGATCCAGCGCCAGCGCTGGAAACCCCATCAGTGAAAAACAAACCAGAATCAACAATAGCGGGGTGATTGTCTGTCCAGAAATGTATTTTTGAATGTGATGAAGCCAGATCGTGCGCATCTGCGTTGGTAGAGAGTTTAAGTATTTTTTATATATCGCATTATGCAACACGTTGATGCGTTTCATTAACAAAAAAGGCCTACTTATTGAATGTTGACAAATTTTCCCATCGAAAAAAAAGCAACCGCCTCGGCCTCTTCCCGAGTGCGTTTCATCGGCGGCAGACTTTGCCAAATCCGTTTGCCATAGGGTTTATCAACTAAACGACTGTCCCCAATCATCAGTACACCACGATCATGCTCGTCACGTATCAAACGCCCTGCGCCCTGCTTAAGTTTGATGGCCGCATAGGGAACCTGATAATGCATAAACGCGTTGCCACCGGATTGATTGATGGCATCAATTCGGGCTGCCAGTACCGGGTCATCGGGCGCTGCAAACGGCAGCTTGTCGATCACCACCAGAGATAGCGCATCGCCTTTAACATCGACCCCCTCCCAGAAGGAGTGGCTTGCCACCAGCACGGCATTGCCAAGCTTGCGAAAGCGCTCGAGCAACTCGGTACGGGTTCCTTCACCCTGCACCATCAGCGGATAGTCGAGCCCCTTTTTTTCCAATAAATCTTTAAGCAGGCCATGCGCGCGATCCATGGCCTTAAGCGAAGTAAACAGCAGAAACGCACGGCCACCGGCTGCCTCAATCAGCGGAAGCGCGGCATCAACAATCGCTCCAGTGTGCTCGGCGGTATTGGGTGCAGGTAGACCTTTCGGCAAATACAGGAGAGCCTGGTTTGGATAATCAAATGGCGATGCCCATGAAGCTGTTTCGACCTTTGTTCCGGTCGCTTTTTCATTAAAAGCGTCTTCTTCGAAATCATCACCATCCGCATTGCTAGTGGGCGTAATCAGCCCCATTTCTGTTTGATAGTGGCCAAACTCGCCTTTCACCGCAAGTGTTGCTGAGGTAAATATCCAGGCGCGCTTTTGGCTGAAAACCTGCGTGCTGAAAATATTGGCGATCGAGAGCGGCGTCAAATGAAACGCCAGCGATTGCGAATATGCTTCCGCCCAACGAATATAGCCTTCGATTCCGCCATCCTTGCCGGCACCCTGCCACTGGGTCAGTTTTTGGGCAAGCTCATCCGCACGGTCCAGACAATTGGCGATTTCCGGCGCCCGCGCCGATTGGCTTTCGAGCATTTCCCGCAGTTCGCCCACTGATTCCTGTGCTTTGGTAAACGCATCCTGAAAGCCGTCGCGCGCCGAAACGACCGCGCCCGGCATACGACCAAAATCCTCGCGCACGGTGAGGCGCAAATCGCGCGCAGACTTGTCAAGCACCAAAGCCGATTCCTGCAAGTTTTTGAAGTCCCCGGCGTGGGCAATGCCGGCCAGACGCGCGTCTCGTGCCAGTTCAATCAATTGTGCGGTCGATACCGCTTCGCCAAAAAACATCGTCGCCGTATCGGGTAGCTGATGAGCTTCATCGAACACCACCGTATTGCAGGCAGGCAATAAATCCTGAGCGCCATCATCCTTGAGTACCAAATCAGCAAAAAACAAATGATGATTAACCACCACGACTTCCGCATCCATGGCGGCCTTGCGGGCTTTCATCACAAAGCACTCTGCATAGCGGCCACATTGGGAGCCGAGGCAATTTTCGCGCGTGGAGACCGCGCTGGCCCAGGCATTTGACCGTTCTGGCACATCGGGTAACTCCGCCTTGTCGCCCATACCGCCATTGCTAAGACTGCGATCAGCAAACCGTCGAATTACCTGAATATGCTTTACATCATCACGATTCATAAAGCGGCCATCTGCCACCGCTTCATCCAGATGATGTAGGCAGACGTAATTGGCGCGACCCTTCAATAAAGCGGTTGAAACAGGAATGCCCAAAGCCGCAATCACGGTCGGAATATCGCGATGGAATAGTTGGTCCTGCAGGGTTTTGGTTCCGGTAGAGATGATGACTTTGCCGCCTGAGCGCAGTGCCGGCACCAGATACGCAAAGGTTTTACCCGTACCCGTGCCCGCCTCGGCAATCAGTACGCTTCCGCGGTCAATGGCAGCCTCAATTTTCTCGGCCATTTCAATCTGGCTTTGCCGGTGTCGAAAACCATCAATACGCTTTGCAAACGGGCCATTTGGCCCAAAAAGTTGGGGTAATTCACTCATAGCGAGATGATACCGCGCCAACCACACGTCATCCCGTCAATATCAGTGATTACCTCAATTTTTTAGCGTTAAACCGAACGAGCCAATAAGTAACATTTAGCTTCGTCCAAATATAATTTTTTCTTGCCCCATCAGACGCGTCAACATCACGATAGAAAAAATGGTAATAATTGCACAAACACCCAGCGGTATCAGGAAATGAATGGCCTCCAGATGTTCGCCTCGCAAAATTCGTGTCAGCACCATCATCTGCCCCAGCATCGGTACAAATAATTGCCAGGTTGCATCTTTTAATTGTGCGAACATTGCAATGATAGGGACAAAGGACACCACGGTATAAAGATAGCTGACATAGGTCTGCGCCTCCTTGAAGCTGCGCCCGAAAGTGGCAATCAACATTTGCAGTGAACCAATAGCGGGCGTGAACGGCAACAGCATCACCGCAAAGCCGAGATACTGCATGCTGCTCAGGGAAACCACGCTGGCAATTTTGGGCAGCGGGTAAAACGTTAGCGTAGCCGCAAAGCCCGCCAGCAACAGCAACACGATACCCATGCCATAACAAGCGACTGCCAGCCATTTGCCAACTATCAAGCTTGGGCGCGGTATCGGGTTCATCAGCAGCGGCTCAAGCGAGCCCCGCTCACGCTCACCCGCCGTCATATCGATCGCTACCGCCATGCAGCCGGTGATGCCGACAATCAACGTGAGCCACGGAATAATGAATAACAACATAGCCGCGCGTTGGGCCGGCGTGCCCATATTGGTGTCTTGCACCTCAACCGCGCGCAGCAGATTGGGGGAAACGCCACGCGCGATCAGCCGCTGGGTGCTGACTTCACGGTTAAACGCCGTGATCAAGCGCCTGAGGATGCCGATTGATTGTCCGCTCGCGTCCTGACGGGTATCGTCATACACCAGCTCAACCTCGGCGCGGCCCGTCACAAATTTTTCGGTAAAGTCCTTTGGTATTACCAGCACAGCATCGTGCTTACCCTGGCTGATCAGAACTCGGTAATCGGACTTAGGTTCTTTAACCGTGAAGTCTTGCCGCGCAAAAAAATTAGCGAGTTGAGGGGAATACATTACATTCTGTACGAACACCTCTTTCTTTTCCGCCTTTTCTTCGATGCTTGAAATGAAATAGCTCATACCAATCAGCACCAGCGGACCAACTGCAACGGACGAAACAAAAATCATCATTGCCGTACGGCGATCCCGCAAATGATCACGCAGCTCTTTTTTGAGAACCGTCAATATGGTTTTGAAATCCAGAGCGCCCATTTATCTAGCCCCTTCGTGTTGGGGTTGATGTGACTCGCTTGGCTCGTGTTCAATCTCTGCCAGCGATACAAAAGCATCCTCCAGATTGGTTTTACCGGACATCGCCAGCAGCTCATCGGTGGTGCCTTGGGCAGTCACACGCCCGCGCGAGATGATGATGATCTCATCACATAACGCAGCGACTTCCTGCATGATATGGCTGGAAAACATAACCGTGCGGCCTTCGGCTTTAAGACGCTTGACCAGCTCACGCAGCGCGCGAGTTGTCATGACATCAAGCCCGTTAGTCGGCTCATCCAGAATGACATGAGAAGGCTCGTGTACCAGCGTACGCACAATGGCCACCTTCATTTTTTCGCCTTGGGAAAAACCTTCAGTGCGACGATCCAAAATATCTTTCATATCCAGCAGTTCAACATAACGAGCAATGGTTGCCTCCGATTTCGCGGCATCAATTCCGCGCAAATCGGCGTAGTAGCGAATATTTTCACGTGCCGTCATGCGGGTGTATAGACCCCGTGCGTCGGTCAACAGACCTGAGGTACGACGCACCTCATCAGCAGCCTGGCTAACATCAAAGCCATTCACTGAGACGCTACCGCCGTCAATGCTGACCAGTGAGCCGATCATGCGAATGGTGGTTGTTTTACCGGCGCCGTTGGGGCCCAGCAAACCGGTGATGGCACCACCCTTTGCGACGAAACTTACACCATCTACCGCGATGACATTGCCAAAGTTTTTTTTCAGATTGCGGACTTCAATCATTTTATTTTCCCTGTTGTATCGCTTGCCGTGCTAACTTCTTTTGACTGTTCTGCCGTCTGAACCCGATGCTCACCGGATAATTTTTTCTCCTTTGGAGGCTCATAGAAAAGCGGGCGCGGCAGTTTTTTCAAACATTCGCCATCCAGCCCCAATGCACTCGCCGTTTCAATAAATTTCTTGACGAGCTTCGGTGCGCAACCTTTGTGTGAAACCCCGTGCCCTGCATTAGGTGCAATGAAATGAACCGCGTTGACGAGTGATTTTTTAACTTCTTCGCCATGAATAGGCGGCGTTACTGGATCCAAGCCACCGCTCAAAATCAATACCGGCTTATCGGATTTAACCGGCTGGTCAAAATCAGCAGCCATTTTACCTTTGGGCCACGCCTCACAAGCTTTGGCGAATTCATCAACAAATAAGCGGCGGAATGGCGCAATGCCCGCCGCACGCTCTAACGAGGTCGGCTGATAACGCGGAACGTCTTCCGCGCATGACACCGATAAGCGCATGCCAAACGCAATCTGATCCTCCGCCATATCACTGAACATTCCACTCAATGCCATCAACATGCCATAGTCGCCAGCTGCTGCCCTACTCACCGCTGCGGGCAATGTGGCGGCCATTTCCGGTACATAGAGCGTGGAAAAAATGGCGGCCAACACCATATCGCGAGTTACTTCAACTTCGCTTGAAATGCCACTGAGCGGATCGGCTAACATCACTTTGCGAGGCGATTTGATCAGGTTGGCCAGTAGCAAATCAACTTGCTGCCGCAGCACAGGGAAATTTTTCGCACAGGTGCTTTCATTTTCACAGGCGGCGAGGAGTTTGCTATAGGCCGCCCCTGCATCACGTGCAAAATCGACCGGCAGCGCCATTGAGGGCGGTGCCACCCCATCAATGACCACACTGCGAACTCGCTCGGGATAACGGCGCAAATATTCCATTGATGAGCGGGTTCCGTATGAAGCGCCCCACAAATTAATTTTGTCGTAGCCTAGCGCCTCGCGAACCGCCTCATAATCGGCCATGGCAATGGTGGTGGTGTACTGCGTCAGATCGGCGTTTTTTGCCAGTACATTCCGACACTCCTCAATAATTTTTTTGACTTTAGTGTCGCGCGTAGCCGTGTAGGCTAACGCAGCCAATGACGGATCAGTCATGTCAGGCATTTTGCACATGAGCCCATTGGATTTTCCGGTGCCGCGCTGATCGATCAACACAATATCGCGCTTGTTAATCAGGCTGCCGAGTATTGCCAACGCCTGCGGTGCCAGCATGGTTGCTGCCTGCCCTGGCCCGCCCGCAAACAGAAAAATAGGGTCAGGCTCTTTGACTCGCGCCGTTGCGGGTAACACCACAATATTGAGACCAATTTTGCGGCCTTGTTTGGTTTCACGGTTTTCGATGACCTCCAGCGTGGCGCATCTGACTTCGTTTTCAACGCCCTTGATTCGGCAAGGTTTGAGCAACGCCGGTGAACCAGCTGAAATGGCCGTGCCGGTTGGCAGTGCAGCATCACTGCAGGCCGACAGCACGCCCAACGTCCCTATTGCCATTATTAAAATGAATGCTCTTGGGTTTGACATGTTGAATTGACTCTTTGAAAGTAGAAACCAGCCTGCACGTTACGGGATGTCACGTGCCCCTGTCAAAGCTCGTGTGACGAAAGCCGATTCGAGAGGATGAAGAACGTTGTTTACCGGATAAATGAGCTAAATGATTTAGTCATGTGCCAGTAGCCAGTATGAATGCGCACGCTTTATAATTGTCCTGATGAAAACACCAACCTCCAGCGCTAACGCCGTTTCCACCTCAACGCCCGCATTTCCCAGGGTTGATCCCGCTGCACCCGAATTTTGGAATCTGCGTTTTGAAGCCGCGTTTACGCCGTGGGATCACGGTGGCGTACCCGCATGCCTTAGGCAGTATATTGATGACAAGCTATCAGCTGCGCAATCCCCGCCTTCCAAAAAATACCGGGTGCTGATTCCCGGTTGCGGTTCTGCCCATGAGGTCAAACTATTTGCCGATCTCGACTGGGATGTCACCGCCATTGATTTTTCCCCGGCGGCTGTGGCACAGGCACAACGCATCTTGGGCGCAGATAGCGCATTGGCATCGATGGTTAAGGAACAGGATTTCTTTGGCGAGACGGTGGGGTCTGAGCGTTTCGATATTGTTTATGAACGCGCTTTTTTATGTGCCCTGCCGCGCAAGTTGTGGCATGGTTGGTCGCAGCGGGTAGCCCAGCTCATTCCTCCTGGCGGACAATTAATTGGCTTTTTTTTCAGCGAGATTAGCGATAAAGGGCCGCCCTTTGGTCTGGCGCAAGACGAACTGGAGATAATGTTGCTGCCAAATTTTATGCGTACCCAGTTACAAAGACCCGCCGATTCAATTCCTATTTTTGCGGGCAAAGAAACCTGGCAAGTCTGGACAAGGCGCTAGTAGCAGTTGATAAAGTCGCCAAGCTAATAGGTTTTGCGGGCCATGTTTCGTACATTTGAATTGTTTGAACTGGTTCCGCGTTCCGGCGCTGCATAATTTTCAGTAATGATGATCGCAATCCGCGACGGTGTGCGGTCATCTGACAAAATCGGCGTCACATAAAAACGCACCGGAATACGCTGGAGATCGCGTGTAACCAATGGCACATCAATAGTCGTGGCACTGTCCTCATCAAAGAGTTTTTTCACGAATGCGTTGATATTGCCTTGGCGCTCAGGCGGAAAAAACAATTCGCCAAAGTTTTGACCCATTACCTCATTGAGGTGATAGCCCAGCAAATGACTGGCTGCAGCGTTCCACGTCACGATACCCAAGTGGCTATCGCATTCGATGACGGGTAACAGTGTTTTTTCGACATGGCTTGCAAAATTACTCGCGCGGCGGCGCTGGTCCAGTTGGGCCCGTTTGACTACGGCAGTGCGATGCATCAATTGACTGTTTTGCGCACCCAGCTCACTATTGAACGAATTCAATTGTTCGACTAAGCTTTCGTTTTGTAATTCAAGCGACAGCCTGTTGACAACCGCCCGGTGTTGCTTGAACGAAAAAAACATTACCGTGAAAATAAAAAATAGTGCCATGATTCCCGGCAGCCACTGTAGGCCACCGTGAATAAAAAATATATAGATTATGGACGGTAGCGTAGCGGGAATGGTGAGTGCGGGATGCGCCCATTTTACAGCCGCAAACGGCACGATCGAACCGGCGACATAGCACACGATCACCATGATGATAAATAGCTGGCGGTACACATCGGGCGAGGCAAACAGCACTGTGCCCAGCAGCCCCCACTGCAAGCCAGCCAAAAAATTAACTCCTACCATCAGCCGCGCCCAAAGGGTGGCGTTTTCGAGCGCATTGGGCTGCCGCCAATACTGCCAAAGTACCGTTGCACGAAGCAGCACAACCAGAGTTGCAAATGCAAACCAGTACAGCCCAGCCTCCACGTCGCCGGACCGATAAATGACTGCAAGTGAAATACACGCGCCAACATAAGAGAACAACACGGCGTTAGGGGCAAGCTGATACAACACCTCAACCTGCCGCTGCTGCAGGCGATGCCTATCTACGCCAACTTGTGGTGACATAACCCTGGATTTCATAAGGTGCGCGCTATTTAAATAATTATGGGTAAAACCGCTGCAGCAAGTGATGCCATACGCTGCTGCAATTACTTTTTTATTATTTTTGCAATGTAGGCTGTTTACAACATAAAAAATGTGATGCAGTTCACAATTGCCCGTATTTAAGTGACAGTGTTTAACAAATACCCTGATTAAGGGATGCTTTAGGGTGCCCTATTGTCGTGTTGATCACGAAATTGCTTGTTAAAAACCTGATACAGATTGCGTCATGCCAGTCCGATTTTTGTCGAGGACTGTGCAACGGCGGGTACTGCTGCTGGGCTCAACAACACAATGTTGCTGCCCCGCTGCGCTTTCGCGCGATCTACCGCATCACGCACGGCAGACATAACGTCGTGCCGAGATTCATAAATTTCTGCGTTAATTTCAACCGCGCCTATAGATAGACGCGGCAACGGCCTTACTTCAGCCGCCCTGCTACGGTCGCGGCTTTGCCAAAGAAAATTGCCTCGTTGGGCAATATCAGCTGACAACAGTGTGGCGAGGCGGCTCTCAAAATGCTTCAGCATTTCGGTCAACTGAGAGTGCCAATGCTCATTTTGCAACAACAATACGAACCGGTTACCGTAAATATGCCCTACAAAATCATGCTGCAAATTCAGTGCGCCTTCCAGCATTTCACCAGCCAACCGAATTAGTTCATCACCTTTTTGAAAGCCATAAGCATCGTTAAAGCCCTTCATCGGATCAATTTCTACCATGCAGGCAACAAATGGCACACCCGCCGCCAGCAAGCGTTCAATCTGTTGATTGATGGGCACCGGGCCTGGCAATAAAGTAAGCGGGCTGGTATAACGAGCTGCGATCAGGTTGGCATCGTTTAACATGCGAATCACATCATTTGCGTTACCCATGCCCTGATACTGACCATTCTTGGTAAGGATGAAACCGTCAGCGAGATGTTGCGGTGTTGCATCTGCCAGCAATACCGCTATCTGCGCCAAGGGCAGATTTACATCAATCAATAAGGGCGTAACGTTCATGATGCTCTGCGCGGACTGAGAAAATTCGGCCGCATTGGCATCTGCCATGTGCTTGACCGCACGCACATGGCGCCTCGCAACGAATCCAACAGGCTTGCCAGCATCCACCACCGCCAGCGCATAACAGCCAGGCTGGCTGGTAAAAAGCTCGATAACATCACGGACCGTAACATTTGGGGAAACTGCTGGCACCGGACGCAGGAACTGGGCAGCTGTGACTAACCACGCTTGGCGATATTTCAGCGTCGGTACCACCGGAATTTTTAAATCGTCCAACGCTTTGCGAACTAACGGCAAAAAATCAACATTAGGGCGCTCAAGCGGATGCCCTATAAAAAAACCTTGGCCGCAGGCAATACCTAATTCCTGCACCATTTTAAAATCAGACTCTGTTTCTATGCCCTCGGCGATGATACGGCTACCGCAGCTTTCGGCGATTTGCTGGATGGCTTTCAAAAATTGAATTTTGATTGGATCATTGGCAATACCTGTGACGAAATGTTTGTCTGCTTTCACAAATTCAGGCTTGAGTTCTGACCATAGCCTGAGACTCGAAAAACCTTCACCGAGGTCATCAATTGCCACTCGGAAACCCATTGCACGGTAGACCATAAGCGCGGTACGGATTTTGTCAAAATGAGGTGTCGGCTCCTGCTCAGTCAATTCAATCACAATCTGCTCAGGTTTCAATTTTAGCTTCGTCAACTGACGAAGCGCACGCTCCGGATCGAACCCGGGCATACCAACAACACTTGGGGAAAGATTCAGGAATAATTTACCCGGCAATTGAAGCGCCGCAAATTGTCGAAGTACCGTATTCACGCAAATTCCGGAGAGCTCAGCCAGACTATCCAAATCTTGTGCCGCACTAAAGAGCTCAATCGGGGTATGGAAAATTGAATCCTTAGGGCCGCGGATTAAGGCTTCAAAGCCGAGGATGTGCTGCTCATGAAAACTGATAATGGGCTGGAATACACAGGTCAGTGATTTATGGCTGAGAATCTCCCGAAACAACTGCGCCCTGACCTCGCGTTGCATCGCCAGTTGTTGCTGTCTTTTCGATTGCTCAGAACCCATGAGGTCTCCTGAATCTGCTGACATCACAGATAGGTGTTTTTCTACTGAAGAAACTGATTAACCTGCAATATTTTTAACCAGGTGCTAACAAGTCAAAACGCACATCTGGACAATGTAAAAATTAGGCTGCACCATACTTTCGAAACCATGCCATCAAGCGTTTCCAGCCGTCTTTGGCTTCGCTCGGTCGATAGCTTGGACGATAGTCCGCGTAGAAACCGTGTGGCACATCATCATAGAGCACGATCTCTGAAACGCTGCCGGCCTTCTTGAGAGCTTCACGCATGGCCTCAACAGAATCAACGGAAATGCCTGTATCAGCATCGCCATAAAGACCCAACACCGGCACCTTCAATTTGGCTGCAATATCGATCGGATGCGTCGGAGCTAGCGGGCTAGCAGGGCGTACCAAAGCGCCATACCACGCCACCCCCGCTTTTAGTCGAGGGTTATGTGCCGCATACATCCACGTAATACGTCCACCCCAGCAGAATCCGGTAACAGCTACTTTGGATGCGTTACCGCCGTTTTTTTCAGCCCAAGCAAACGCGGCATCCAGATCAGCCATGACTTGCGAATCCGGCACTTTGGAAGCAATCGCAAAAATATCCTTGATTTCTTTTAACTTGGAAACATCGCCCTGACGAGCGTATAACTCTGGCGCCACTGCAAGATAACCCTCTTTTGCAAAGCGACGACAAATATCCCTGAGGTGCTCATGCACGCCAAGAATTTCTTGCACCACCAAGACTGTGGGCAAATTTTTACCTTCTTGGGGCATGGCGTAATAAGCTGGGATTTCACCGTCGCTGACTTTTATTTTTACTTCACCCGCCGTCAAGCCTTTACTATCGGTTGTGATCGTCTCGGCGCTTACGGGCACGACAGCCGCCGCAAAACCACCCGCCAACGCCGTCATTACAAAATCGCGGCGCGAGTATTCTTCTTTAGGCGAAAAGGGAATAATGTCGGGATGCACGGTACTTCCTCCAGCTACGATTTGCTAAAAATTATATTTTTTAATAACGTCACGCCAATCTAGCTATCGCCAACAATTCTTAACCTGCTGGACATAGCAAGATGGCCTGCTCATTGTATTATTGCGTATGAGAAGTCTAATCCTCTTTTGGTTTAGTGTGCTTATCTTCGCAGGCTTGTGCCCGCATCGGGTCGCAACTGCAGAGCCACTGACTAGTGCTGAAAAAATCGTTGCCGAAAAACAATCCTCGACGCTTGTCGAGCGCGGCCCGACTGAGGAAGCACTGATCTATGCCCTTTCATTAATTGGCGTGAAGTACCGCTATGGCGGCAACACAGCTGAAACCGGATTCGACTGTTCAGGATTTATACGCCACATATTTTCTGAAACGCTCGCACTTACGCTTCCGCGCAGCTCGTATGCAATGAGCAAACTCGGTGAACGCATCGAGCAAGACAATCTGCAAGCGGGCGATCTGGTTTTTTTTAACACTTTAAAGCGCTCGTTTTCGCATGTTGGCCTCTATTTGGGAGATGGGCGCTTTGTGCATGCCCCCTCACGTGGCAAGACAGTTGAGATCGTTGACATGGATGACACTTATTGGCGTCGACGCTTTAACGGTGCGCGACGACTTATAGCAGCTCCTCCTGTGGCACTAACCGACACCGCTGTCAGTCCAGATACCTCTTTCGCTGAGCCCACGCTCTCGCATCGGCTGAGTAATAAACCAAAAAAAGAATAAAAAAAACCGCATTGGGTATGCGGTTTTTAGTTTCATGCCGGAGCGACAATTATGCAGCGGACGTTTTACTCACCATACATTTTTTGTTTTAGTTCGCGGCGCTCCTGCGCTTCAATAGTCAACGTGGCCGTCGGGCGCGCCAACAAGCGGGGAATCCCGATTGGCTCACCCGTCTCTTCGCAATAGCCATATTCCCCCGATCCAATAAGTGCCAGCACGGCCTCGACTTTTTTGAGCAGCTTGCGCTCACGATCTCGCGCGCGCAATTCCAACGCATGCTCTTCCTCAAGTGTGGCACGGTCGGCAGGGTCAGGTGCCACGGCCAATTCGCGCAAATGTTCAGTCGTGGCTCCGGCGTTCATGCGCAACTGATCCTGTAATTGCATCAAGCGATTCTTGAAGAAATTGAGCTGATCCTTAGACATGTACTCAGCCTTTGGTTGCCTTAACAACTCCGCCTCGGTGAGCAATCCCGCTGAGCGAGTCGATTTGCTGATAGATTTTGGGGCTGCCTTTTGAGCCGCTTTGGCAGCTACCTGCTCAACAACTTTGGCGGCGGGTTTGGATGTGGACTTGGTAGTCGCTTTTGATGTCAATTTAGTCGTGCTTTCTTTGGCGGTTACTTTTTTAATAGGGGCTTTGGTCACTTTAGGCGCTGGCTTGGCAGCCACTTTGGTCGCAGGTTTTGCAATAGCTTTCGTCTTTTTCAACGATATCTTCGCCTTTGTTTTGGGGACAGGCAGCGCTTTGCCTTTGACATGCTTTGCGACAGCTTTAGCGCTGGATTTCGCGACGGATTTAGCTTTTTTTACAGTGGCCAACGTCATTTCTCCTAAAGCAAGCGTCCGAATTCAACTGGGTTTTGAGCCTAACGCGCTCGTATCCAGAATTATGAAAAACGCGTAAGTGTACTGAAAGCATTTTTCAAACACAATGCAATTATTTTTTACTCGAACTTCCCATGGCAATTCCCAGCTTGATGGGTAGCTGAAATGGCACTACAGCATGAGTCAGCTACATCCTGACACCTATTTTGCAAAAATTTGGTTACGCTATGCAACTACTGTTAACGACTCCTGTTAGTTACCCAGCAATTATGATTAAAACCTTACCCATCGAGTCAATTGCAACCCATCCTGATTTTAGGCATTTAACGACCATCGACGGCATTAGTGTTGATTTACGTTACGCCAGCCCAAACAATTTTGTCGGGCGCGACTTATATGCGCCTGTTGATTGTGGGTGGCTACATCAGCATGCAGCTGCAGGCTTGGAACGTGCAGTGGCATGGCTTAAAGGGCAACGCAGTGAAGTATCGCTCAGGGTTCTCGATGCACTGCGCCCGCAGCGTGTGCAAGAAGCGCTGTGGGCGTCACTGCAGGGGACAGACCTGCTGATGTATCTGGCCAATCCGGTGCGCGGCTCTATCCATTCATTTGGCATGGCCGTCGACATCACGCTGGTTGACCGGGATGGCAACGAGCTGGATATGGGCACCCCGTTCGATGATTTAAGCGAACGCTCTCATCCTGCGCTGGAGAATGCCCTGTTGGCTAAAAACGAGATCACGGCGCAACAAATAAGCCATCGACAGCTGCTTCGCGATGCCATGCACCATGCTGGCTTTGCCGGCATTGGCAGCGAATGGTGGCATTTTGATTTTGGTGACCGGGATATCGTTCGCGCTCAATACAACCGCATTCTGTAGCGCGTTTTCCGAACCAACCGCGAGAACCTCACATTTTCATTTGCTCAATCAGCCAGTCGGTTGTCGCATCGCGCCGGGTATCAGCCTGCACAACCCAATTAATCAGCGCGTCCGCAATGGGCCTACCGACCGCACCGCTTGCCCGTGGATGATTGACGATGGCCACCACCACACACATTTGTCCCATCGCATCGGGTACGTAGCCCGCTATCGCCACAACATCTTTTAGGGTGCCCGTCTTGATTCGTGCATGCGCTGCTGCGGGCGTATCGCGCAAACGGTTTCGCATGGTGCCGTCAATGCCGGCGATCGGCAGGCTGGCCATAAATTCGGGGGCCCAATTACTGCGGCTGGCAGCAATAAGCAACGCCGCAAGTTGCGATGGACGGATCCGTTCAATCCTGGAAAGTCCGGAGCCATTTTCAATCACCAGACCCGTTTGACTGATCCCCTGGCGGTTAAACCATGCGCGTACCTCTTGATCAGCTTTGGCCAGCGTGGGGGTTTTACTTTCAGGCGAATCTGGAAGAGCGCCCAGAGTTAGATACAACATGCGCGCCAGAGTATTGTCCGATGGCTTGTTGATATCACGTAATACCTCAGCCAGCGGGCGCGAGCGATGCTCTGCCAATAGCCGCCCCTCCGCGGGCGTGAGGGCGGAATTGGGGGTTGGTGCCTCACGTGTGACTCCACCGTAGGTTCCGCCCAGTTTTGCCCACAATGATCTAAACAATCTATCGGTATAGACAGCCCGATCCAATATATTAATGTCAGTTGTAATAACGCAATTTCTGGGGAATGTGCCGTTTAGTTGAATTTGCACGGCACCACCAGAGACCGCTTTTGTAGAACCCAGTTGCGACGGTAGTTGGGTTGGCATTACCCAGCCATCCTCCCATTTATTACAGGGTCCATCGATCAGGGCCATGTTCGAAACAACCTCGACCTGGTCGAGACTGGGCGTTACACGAATATGCACGCTGCTGGCATCGGATTGCAGTTCAAACTGCAGCAAATTCATATTGATCAACAGCGCGTCAGGAATCACGTTGTAACGAAACTCGGGGGCCTCATCAAAAGGTGGCACGCCAATATCAAAACGTGTTGGCTGGAACAACTGCCGGTCAACGATTAGATCGCCTTGAATATGCTGAATGCCCTTATTGCGGAGGCTCTGTAGCATGCGTTGGAATCCCTCCCAATCAAGATCAGGATCTGCCAGCCCGCGCAGCACCAAATTACCTGCTAATGCGCTGCCAACTTGTGGCGCATCGGTCCGTAACTCGGCACGCCCGCGATAAATCGGGCCAAGTCGCTCCAAGCCAATAAAGGTAGTAACGAGCTTCATTGTGGAGGCGGGTGCGAAGCTTTTATCTGCGCCGTGCGAGATAACCGTCGCACCATCCCCAAGGCGCGTGACCGCCACACCGATCGCATCCTCGGGAATGTTTGCCTCACGTAGTGCCCTGACCACATTAGACGGCAAGGAGTTGGCTGACATAATGGTTGGTGTTGTTTTTTGCGCAGCCGCATATGGTGGCAAAAACAACAAAATGAAACCCGCGATCACGGCGCAGACATGGCGATTAAACATAAAGACTCCTGAAACAGGCTAGCGATTGATGCGCAATTTGACTGACTATGCTGCCGAGACTTGTTTGTTGCAAAAACGCAACATCAGTCTGTGTGGTATGTAGAGCATAAGCATACATTTTCATGACAAGGGCATTGCATTTCGAGAAAAGTGGTAGCAAAGTGGAGGACATTGGTAGTTTATTGGTATTAAGCGATGCAATCCAAAAAATTTCACCGCTTAACTTCCATACAGGCAAAAACCCTTCCCTGTATCGATACCTTACTACCGGCTTTTACCCATGCATCTAGCAACTGCTTAAGCGCGATTTTAGTTTGATTACCTGTAAATCTGAACGTTATATAAAAGGGAGAACGCACCGTGAAACTCAAGAAACTTGCACAGGTTATCTCGCTCATCTGTATCGCGGGTCCCACCTTCGCGCAGACAGCACCAGACTCACCAAAAACGCCGGACGGCAAGCCACAATCCGTCGAGAGAATCACCGTTACGGGCAGTAACATCAAACGCGTTCAGGATGAAAGCGCACAAGTTTTACAGGTCATCACCAAAGAAGAAATTAATCGCGCAGGCATTACCAGCGCCGAACAATTAATCGCCAGCATTTCAGCCAATGGCACTGGCGCTGATAATCTTTCATCCAACACCGGCATTCAACTCGGCTCCACGGATCGCAACAATAACGGCAATTCAAGCGCCAACTTGCGCGGTCTGGGTGCCGCCAGCACACTGGTCTTGCTGAACGGGCGCCGGGTTTCGACCCATGGCGCAAAAGGTAATGCCGTAGATTTGAATTCCATCCCGCTCGCGGCGGTTGAGCGTGTTGAGGTACTCAAAGACGGCGCTTCCGCCATTTACGGCACGGATGCAATCGGCGGCGTTATTAATTTCATCCTGAGAAAAGATTATCGAGGTGTTGAGGTAACGGCATTCTCCGATACAACGGCTGATGGGGGCGGCAATATCTATCGCGGCTCCATCCTCGGCGGCATGGGTGACTTGGCAAAAGACGGCTACAACCTTATGGCCAGCTTGACCTTCGACCGTAACGAAAGGCTGGATGCCAAACAACGCCCCTTCGTCAATGGATATCAGCCTGACCGCGGCCTTTCTCCCGATACAACCGGCACGCCATTTGCAACGCAAACAGGCAGAGCGGGCACGGCTATTGGTTCATCTTTCCGAACACCCAATCTGGGGACAGGAACACAGACATTTAACCGCGCAAACTTGCTGAGCTTTCAGGGCAAATGTGATACTGGCCAACAAATGTCTCAGTATCAATATCTGCTGTGGGACAGCCCGGGATTCCGTTATGGCTGTGCATATGACTACACTGGCCAAGCGGTACTCATCCAACCTGTCGACCGCACCAATTTCGTGTCACGCGGAACTATGCAATTAGGTTCAAACACCACGGCATTTGTTGAGGCCGTTGCTTCACGCAGCAAGTCAGAAAAACAATTTGAGCAAAGCCAGGTTACAACCAATCTGACCGCGGCCACAACGACTGGCATTCCTGGCAACGCCTATCCAGTAGGAGGACCTTTCTATCAGGATCTTTCTGCGTTTATTCCCAGTTTCAACAGAAACCTGCCTATTGCCTATCGCTGGCGCTGTTTGGAATGTGGCAAACGCACCATCGATTCCGTGTCGGACAGCTATCGCTTACTGGTCGGTGTTGAAGGACTCATCGGCAAGTACGATTACAAGCTGGGCTTGTCGACAGCCGGTAACAAGGCCGAATCCACATTGGGCGATGGATACCTAAAAGACGCACAATTCAATACTGCACTCGCCACCGGTCTAATTAATCCGTGGTTATTACCGGGCCAAACCCAAACCCCCGCAGCAATGGCGCTCATCAATGGTGCCAAAGCTGCAGGTACAAAACTGTTTGGTGGCCAGGCGGGATTGGTGCAGTTCGACGGTGCTATTTCTGGCGAGCTCATGGCTCTACCCGCCGGTCCGCTGGCGTTTGCAGCAGGCTTTGATGTTCGCAAGGAAAGCTACAAATTTAGCGACGGCTCCACTTCGACAGTGACCGTTCGTGACGCGCCGTTTGATGCGGAGTTTGCAAAAGTCAGCCGTAATATTCGCGCAGTATATGGCGAACTGGCTATCCCGGTTGCCAAGAATTTCGAGGCGACGGTTGCTGTTCGTCATGACCGTTATAGCGATTTCGGCGGCACCACCAATCCGAAGTTTGCATTCAAGTGGACACCGTTCAATGAGCTATTGGTCCGTGGCTCCACCAGCTCAGGATTCCGCGCGCCAAGCTTCTTCCAGCTTTATGGGGCTACTTCAGAATCACCGGTACCGGGCAATATTGCCGACCCGATCTTGTGCCCTCTGAACCCAACCGATTTGTCGGTATGCGCAATCAGACCCAATGCACGATTTGGCGGTAACAGAGATTTGCAGCCTGAAAAATCCAAGCAGTGGACATTCGGTGGCGTGATCACGCCAACGGATTGGCTCACTGCCAGTCTTGATTACTGGGAAATCATCCGCACCGACCGTATCTATGAATTAACACCGCAGCAAGTTATTGCCAATTACACCACCTTCCCGGAAAACCTGGTACGTGGTGCCGGTGGTCGTCTTGATGGTCAGGGAGGGTATATTCGCGCGGGCTTTGTCAATGCGGATGGCGACATTACTCGTGGCTATGAGGTATCGCTAACAGCGCAGGGTAAGCTCTGGGCCGGCAAGTGGAATGCCAATATCGATGGCACCTACATCGATAGTTTCAAGTCACGTGTGTTCAGCACTCAGCCTTATATTGAGACGGTAGGACAATGGAACTCGCGGGATTTGTTTGTGCGCTGGAAGCATCAGGCTCGCTTCAACTACAGCCAAGGCCCGTGGAGCGGAACTCTCTCTCAGAGCTATACCCGAGGCTACAAGGACGAAGTACCGGCTGGATTGGTTCCGCCCGGCTTTAATCCTGATGTGAAGGCTTATATTATTTACGGCATCTCTGGTACCTACAGCGGCTTCAAAAACACCACGATCACACTCGGCGTCAAGAATCTGCTCAATACCGACCCGCCGTTTACCGCCCATAATGTTGACTTTGCGGCAGGCGCAGGTTGGGATCCTCGTGTAGGCGACCCACGTGGCCGCGCATATACAGCACGCGTAACCTACAAGTTCTAAACCGGTCCAGAAAAGCGGCAAGCCCAATAACTTCAGCACATAATAATGACCTAAGCCTCGCTGAAGTTTGATGGGTAGAAACGAGACAGGGTGCAATTTCGATTGCACCCTGTTTTTTTTGACGACTATTATCCCTTGCAACATTTCCCGCCTCACAAATGAGCAAATAAATAACGGAGCAACCATGAACCGGCGAAATTTTGGCAGGCGTTTGGCGACTGGCGCAGTTGGCGCGGCAGGCTTTATCGCAACAGCAGGCGCCGCCATCGGCAGTGGCGAAGCGAGGGCCCATCAGATCAATGCCGCTGTGCAGCGCCCACGACGTCAACCTGTCCTCATCAAGCCCGCCAAACTCAAGCATGGCGATCTGGTGGGGCTGATCGCGCCCAGTGGCGTGATGGATGATGCGACGATTCAAAAGAGCGTGAATAATATGGAAGCGCTCGGGTTCAAGGTAAAGCTCAGTCCCAATATTCGCGCGGCTCGTGGCGGTTATGCCGGCACGGTTGAGCAGCGCCTCGATGATCTGCACGGCATGTTTGTCGATAGCGAAGTGAAAGCGGTCTGGGCCGCTCGCGGCGGCTCCGGTTGTTCAGGCTTGCTGCCGGGTATTCGCTACGATTTGATTCGCCAGCATCCCAAAATTCTCATCGGCTATTCGGACATCACCGCGCTGCATTTGGCGATTCACCGCATGACGGGCCTGGTTACTTTTCACGGCCCCGTTGCACCATCGACGCAAAACGATTACGCGCTTTCGCAACTCGCTGCGGTGCTGATGGAGCCCAGAGCCCAAACTGAAATCAGCATGTCAATTGAGAATAGCCGCAAAGTATTGGCACAGCCGGAGTTCACCCTGCGCACCTTGCGACCAGGCGTGGCAAGCGGCCGCCTGATTGGCGGCAACCTGAGTGTGCTCGCCGCACTGATCGGCACACCGTATGCGGCCGATTTCCACAACAATCTCGTTTTTCTGGAGGATGTGCACGAGCCGCCTTATAAAGTTGATCGCATGCTCACGCAACTGGATCAGCAGGAAAATCACCCACTGCGTCACGCTGCAGGCGTGATGTTGGGGGTGTTCACCCGGGGCAATATTCCCGCTGGCGACGCCTCGCTGAGCATGGAGGAAGTCATCGATGATCATCTCAAGTCGCTGCCGGTTCCGGCGGTTTACGGCTACTCATTCGGCCACATCCCGCACCATTTCACGATTCCCGTTGGGGTAATGGCGAGGCTGGATACGGAGACTCAGACCTTGATGTTGTTGGAGCCTGCAGTATCAGGGTGAAGGAGATACAAAATAGTTAAAGTCCAATACCAGCCGGCATCTTGGAGCAAAATGGCTGGAAAGCCTTATAGATAGGCGTTCTTCATTTTTAAAATCACATTGTTGTGCCCACAATATTCGCCCACAAAAAAGCACCGAACTAAATACATCCGGTGCTTTTTGATATCGCGCTGGCCAGGTTAAAACTGGTAGCGGATGGTCACATAGTACTGTCGTCCACTCACATCCAGCTTTTGTTGCTCTTCCTCTGAATAACGATACTGCGCCCGGGTGGGGTTGGTGAGGTTAGTGGCATCGAACGACACACGCAAATCTTTGTTGAGATTGTAGTTCACCGAAAACGCCACATTGGATACCGGCGCCGCCCAAGTCAATGCCACCGGTTGCACCACGCCGTTAATCACGCTATTGCCCTGGCTATTTGATGTTGGTGCGGGTGCGGTGGAGCTGGCAACATACTTGCCGCGATAGTTGTAGACCAGCCGCGCGCTAAAGGTATCGTTTTCAAAATAGCCGCCCAGATTGGCTGAGTACTCCGATGCCCCCACCAGCGGACGACCATCATCGACCTTTGTTTTGGCGCGGCTAAAATTGGTTTGGATACCGAAGCCCGCCCCGATAGGTTGCTCATACACCAACTCTACACCTTGGATTTTCGCGCCTTGTTGCGAACTCGTGTTGATGAAATACGTCTTCACGGTGTTGTCGGTGGCGTCAACCAGGTCGATAGTGGCATCCTGCTTGATCAGGCCCGTTTTCACATAGCCTGAAATATTGGAGGAAAACAGGTTCACCTGCGCGACTGAGCGCGGCGCAAAGTACCATGCTAGGGAGGCATCAATATTTTTGGCGTAGAGCGGCTTTAAATCAGGATTGGGGCCATTTACGGTGCAGCCTGCGGCAGCGCAGGTGGCGCCACTAAAGCCAGAACCCAATGAATTATAGTTTTGTCGGCCAATCGTTTTGCTCAGCGCAAATCGTCCAATCAATTGTGGCATTAACTCAAAACGCAAATTCAGGCTCGGTAACAAATCGTTGTACTTTCGATCAGTTGGGGTTTTGTAATAAACCGCACCCTGCAATGGATTGAACGGTACGCCTTCGTAGTAGGTACTGCCGTCACCCGCCGTGTTAATCGCACCCGGCACTTTAACGCAGGGAGTGGCTGGCTGGCCCGGTTCAATTTTCGGGCACAGCGCCGTTGAGATCGGGGTCACGATTTGCGCATTGATGTGAGTTTGCACGAAGCGCAAACCCACATTGCCTGACCAATGTTCGCCTTCCAGATTTTGCATCACATAAGCAGCCGTTTGACGCTCGCGCATATCAATCTCACCGGCGACACGGCGGTCAAACTCGGGCGACACAGACCTAAATTGCGACGCAATATATGCCTTGACTGCTTCCGGCGTCAGATAAAACCCGGTGTTGTCAAAACTGCCACCAAGCTGGCTGCCAAAGTTGCCTGGATATTGCACGACGCCGTTACTGGACACCGCGCCAATGGTGGACGAACGTAAGCTCGGCGCCCAGCGTTTGAGTAGCCGCGTGTGGTCGGCAAAACGAGCACCAGCATTGAGTGATGTAAAAATACCTGATGCAATTGTGTATTCGCTATCTAAAGCAAAGCTCTCTTCCTTATCGATGGTCTTCACACTTGATGCGCCGCGACTCACCACTCGGTAGCCGCTACCATCGGGGTTGAGCCCCGGGACATTGCTGCCCGCGCCAATATAGCGCACATCAGGCGCCCTATTGACGCCGTTCAGGGCGTAAGAAATCCCGGTGCCGTAGCGGGCGAATGTAATTCCTTGGTCCAGCGCGGTTTCACCCTCGCCTTTGGTGGTGCTGAACAGGCCCTTCACCACCAGATCATTACTCACACGCCACTTGGCATCAACATCAAAAAAACCGCTCGTGGCGTTTGCCCCATCGCGATAGAAGCCTTCCGAATTACCCACATACTGGGGCGTGGTGCCGTTCGGGAACACAATCGTAGCGCTCTTCAAAACACGCAAAGGAAAACCATAGTTCGAGGTTTCGGTGACAATCACGGGATTCAGGATCTGCGCATAAACACGCTGGCCACCAGATGAGGTATTGAGCGCCGTCGAACCGGTGGCGCCAAACGGTTCGTTCTTGCCGAGCAACATGCTGTACATGGCGCCGGAGGTCAGGCGGCCAAAATTGTTTGCATCCATCGAGGAATAAAAACCGGTTGCGGTGATATCCCAACTTGCATTCGGTCGCCATTGTGCCGAGAACATGCCGCCCTTACGATCGCGCACACTTTCTACAAACTCGGAACTGAGACTACCCGGCATACGTACACCGTTGAGATCAGCAGCCCTGAGCCCGGTGCCGGCTAGCGATGCATCGGTGATACCCAACATGGTGGCGGTATTGATTTCACCCCAGCCGCTGCTCGCGCCATAAGCTAGGCGCGACACCGAGTCGCGGCGCAAATAGCGCTTTTCAGCAAACACTTGGCCGATCAGGCCGACTGTATTATCTTCATTTTTCCAATTCAAACTGGCGTTCAAATTGGGCGATGTTTTATCGGGCAAGGTGGCATAGACCCCGCCCGCACTGATCACGCCGCCAAAACTTTTTTTCTCATCGAGCGGCTTGCGGGTCGTCACATTGATGGTGCCTGCCAAGCCACCGTCGGCAATATTGGCTTGCGAAGTTTTATAAACCAGGGCCTGATTCAGGACCGATGACGGCATCAGACTCAAACTGGTGCTGCGGCTGCTGGAACCCTGGTCGGCCACATACCAATCACCACCGCTCACGGTGTGCCCGTTAAACAGAATCAAACTCATATCGGGGTTGGTGCCGCGTATTGACACTTTTTCCGCTTCATCATAATCCGTGCGTACCGCAACACCGGCCAGCCGTTGCAATGAATCCGCCAAATTTTTATCCGGCATTTTGCCGACATCCTCGGCAGTAACGACCTCAATGTTCGCACCGGCCTCACGTTTGACATCAAGGGATTTTTGTATCGAGGCGCGAATACCGACTACCGTGACGGTTTCAATTTGCTGTGTTTTTTTGGCGGCTTCATCGGCTCTCTTGGCGTCTTCGGCTTTTTTTGTTTCTTCCGCTGTTTGCGGCGCTACGGCTTGCGCGTGCGCGACCATCGGTACTGCATAACTAAACAGTGCGAGTGAGACAGCAACTGCGATCGGTTTTTTATGGAACTGCATGTTATTTCCCCCTGTGAAAATGTTCAAAAATTATGATCAAAAATGAAGACGAGGCACCATTGGCTCTGGCGATTTTTGCGGCTTTACTGCCGTTTATTTTCCAGTTTGTTTTTGGTCATTAGACTGTTAACAGCACCCTATACAATTGCATATCAAGATTTAACCCAAAGCAATACCAATGCATCGAGAACAAATGCCACTTTGCTACCAATTTAGTTTAAAAGCAAGATGAAATTTGGGATGGAACGAAGTAGTAAAAAGCTAAGGGCATTGGCCGCATGAAAGATAGACATCAAATGTCAAACACCAGCAGGGACGAGGCGTTTGGACCAAAACAGCTCAAGTACCTCGTCCCTGCTGGTGTTTTGTTTTTTACGGCGCCGCGCTATGGAGTAGCGCCAGCCTCGCCCATAATCGCCCGCCGGTACAATGCATCCAGAATCCGCTCTTCGTAACGATACATGGCGGAATATTTGCCTTTGTATGTTTCCGGATCAAAGCCGGGGCCACCCGATAGAAAAATCATGCCGTTGCGGGTGCTGCGATTGAAAACGAAAGCTGAGGTGAGCCCCCAAGCATCGCCAAGATGACCAACGCCGGTGAAGCCGCCTGCTTCCACCAATCGATCACCCTTGCCCACGCCACTTTTGTCCAGAAAATGCTGGTTGCCGAGCCCCCACGCGAAGAACAACTCTTTGCCACCAAAATTGCTTTCGCCGTTTTTACCGTCCGCGTGCCACTGTTCACTCAGCATCATATTGACCGTGGCTTTTTTTAATATTTGCTTGCCATTGTGTTTGCCATCGTTCATCAGCATAAGCATCAACTTGCCGAGGTCGGCGGCCGACAGCCGCACATTGCCCTGAGGGCCGTAGAGCGTGCCGTTGCTGCCAATTTCGTAATCAGGCCCAGCGCGTGGCACCGGTGCGGTGATTGAATAATCATCAACCTGAGCGACCCACGGACCTGCCGTGTTCCAGATTTCCTTGTTGTTTACCTCGGTGCGCTTTCGGTACAACGTGGCAATATTTTGAATATCTGTGCATGGCATATCAGCCGGGCTAAAGCCCCCGCGCAGGCCCATCGGGTTGAGTATGAGCCTTGCCATGAGCCGATCAAAGCGCTCCCCGCTCACGCGCTCCATGACTGTGCCAATGACACCCCATGGCAAATTGGCATATTGAAAATAACTGCCGGTCTTCGCGTTTTTAGCCCACATAGTGCCCTTGCCGTACAAGGTGCCGCCGGGAATCAACACCGCTTTCAGTTGATGTTTATTGTCCCAGTAATAGCCCGCATCGTCGCGTAGCGAAGAGCGATGGGTGAGCAACATTCGCAGGGTAATCTTGTCGCCTGGAAAATGGGGATTGCGTACCTTGTAACCCAAATAATCACCAATATCAGCATCGAGCTTTAATTTTCCTTCCTCCACCAGTTTCATCGCACCCAGGGTGGTCACCAGTTTTGAGATCGAAGCAATACGGTACATCGTTGCCTCATTCGCGGGCTTGCTGTTGGCGGGCGTTGTGACATCAATGAAGCGATGACCCAACTGTTTTTGATACACGACTTTTCCGTCGCGCACCGCCAATACAGAAAGACTCGCGAGCGGATAGGCAGGATCATTCACGACTGATGCAAGTTCCGCGTCAAGCGCTGCCGCCGGCTTCACCGAAACCGCCTCATGGCCAGCAAGGTTAGCGCTCATGGCAGCAAGCAAGATAACTGCCGCTTTGGTTTTCATGGTCATGTGTGGCCTTTTTCATAATGCAGTATGTAGCGGGTCCAACGAATTTTTATTCGCCGCTTATTTAGTCGCCACAGTCGGCGACGTCAACACATCCAGGATCGCCGCTGTTTCGGCATCAGGCTTGCCGTCAAAATTGGCAGGGCGATACTTCATCTGGAACGAAGCGATCACACTGGTGGTGGCTTGATCCATTTCAATTCTTTGTACGCCATTAGGTACACCATTCGGTTCGCCACTTGGTACACCCGTTTGCGGCACTGCATAACCGTGCTGGGCAAGGGTTCGTTGCCACCACACAATGTCGGGCAACTGTTGCTCAAAGCCAATTTTTCGCTCCGCAACGGCAGCGGCATCCGGCCAGATAATCAAACCGGCATCCGCGAATTGTTTCCAGGGGAAACGCGGGCCGGGGTCAGGCTTGCGGCCGGGCGCAATATCGCTGTGTGCCAAAATTCGTTCCGGTTTGATGCCGTGCTCTTTGACAATTTTTTTGACCAGCGCTATGACCGCGTCTATTTGTGGCTGCGGGAAATCAAAATAGGTTCTGCCTTCCGGCAGATCGCGATAGCCGAGATTGACTATTTCAATACCGATGGAGCTGGCGTTGAGCTGGGTCGCGCCCTTCCAATAGCTCACACCGGCATGATAAGCGCGGCGGGTTTCATCAACCAGCTGATAGATCGTCGGCGGGTCCTGATTCACCAAATAATGGCTGCTGACCGGCCCCTGTGTGAGGGTCTTGAGGGAGCTTTCAAAATTTCCCGCCGTGTAATGCAAAATTAAAAATTGGGCGCGGCTGTCTTGGCTCACCGCTGTGTAAGTTCGGTCTATGTACGGCGTGGCGCAACCGGAAAGCATTAAAACAGCAAGGATTAGAAACAATTTTTTCATGAATTTTCTTTCAAAGAACGGTAAGCATTGTTTCAACTTCATTAACTTCAAATTTCGCTGGATTTTTGGCCGCATGAATTGGCGGCGGTTCGGGCTGCAATTCGGGCGGCAGCATAATGCGCCTGGCTCACTACTACTTTAATATCCGTGTCCACTGGCAAATGGGCGCGGCAGGATTGCTCAATCGCGGGATGAAGCTCAATGGCACGCCCTGCCAACGCAATCGGACGCGCACCAAAACGCGCGATCATGGCGTGTCCTAAACGCGCCAGCTCGACACCGGCGGCTTGCAAAATAGCCAGCGCAACCGGATCAGTGCGCGCGGCGGCAGCCACCGCTATCGCCAGCTTGCCGATATCGCCCCGGCTGCTACCACCATAAATAAAATCCCGCGACGCAGCCCAATCAGACCCGCCAATGCGGGCGAACATTTCAACCGCCATCGGTGAATCGCGCCAGCTATCGGGATGCTCATCCTCGGCACGCCATATCTGGCGCAGCGCTTCACGTGCAATCCAGTAACCGCCACCGCCATCGTCAAGCAAATTGCCGCGACCACCCGCCCGATGCATTTCACCTTCTTCATCAATGAATGCCGCAATCGAACCGGTACCCGCATAAACAACATAACCGGCACCGAGTGCGAAAATATCGAGATAGGCAATTTCAACATCATTGCCCAGCCGAATAGCCTCACGGCCCACGCCGATTACGCCGGCGAGCATACTCACAATGCCGTAGCCCGCTTCGCTACCCTGATCAAATCCTGTCATACCCGCGCAAACATAGGCAGGCTCTCCCGCAGCCCGCACATCATCTGCCAGTTGTGCAAGTGTGCTGCGCAGCGCTTCCCGACCGCCTTCGCTATTCATTTGCAAAGCACTCAGCCCTGCAACCTGCCCTTCAGTGATAATTGAACCGTCCGCAGAGGCCAACGCCCAGCGGGTTGAAGTGCCACCGGCATCAATTCCGAGGCCGATTGGATTTATCGTTTGCAAATGCATGATTCCCTTATTGTCCCGCTGTGGTGGCAGGCTGCACAAAGATACGCGGCCCCTCGTTGCCCAGCCGATCAACCGCTGAAACCGCCAACATATTGAGCGCCCCGGCGGGCGACTCAATATACAAATCCATTTCCGTCGTGGCGGATGAAGCCGATGTCGACAGCACCGAGAAGCGCCATTGTGCTCCGTAGCGCATCCATAACGCGTATGCGGTCACGGCATTGCCGACAGCAGGGATTAGTCTCAATTTAATATTCGCGCGGCCCGCCCCGCTCATCTCAACACTGACTTGCGGTGCCGCGGGTATCGTTGTCGTCAGCCACGGTGAGGGTGGCATCAGCGCGGCGTCGGCATAGGGAATAGCTTTAAGTTGATCGCTGATGCCTCGTCGGTTTTCCATCAGCGCGACCATGCTGAAATGTACATGACCCCGCACCATTTCATTTTGATTCCCGCGTGTACGGGTTAATGCAATCTGATTGAGCAACTCATCAGGCTGCCAAGATTTTTCAGTGCTGTTGGCGTTTTTGATGCGGCTGGTAAACAGGCCTGGCCAAACATGGCGGCTTAAAGTATTTTGACCAAGCCAATAATCGAGCAACGTGCCGTAAGCTTGCGCGGGCTGGTTGATGGCCCAGTAAAGCTGCGGCGTAAAGTAATCCAGCCAACCGCGCTGCAGCCACAGTTCTGCATCCGCATACAGTTTGTCGTACTGGCTAAAGCCCGAAATACCGGGCGGGCGCTGGCCGGGTTTGGCAATACCGAAAGGGCTGATGCCAAACTTGACCCAACTTTTTTCGCGGTGGATGCCTTTGTAAATACGCTCAATCAAGTCATTGACGTTTTGCCGACGCCAATCAGCACGCGCTAATTTGCCACCACTCGCAAGATAAGCCTGCCATGACGGCTCATCAGGGAATGGCAACTCTGCAACCGGTACGGGCGTATCGTCAGCCGAAGGGGCTGGCGCAATGCTGCCGGGTACCGGCACCGGATAGGGATAAAAATAATCATCGATATGCACACCATCAATATCGTAACGGCGCACCACATCCAGAATCACATTCAGGGTTTGATTGGAGGCAGAAACTTCGCCCGGATCCATCCACAGATAACCGCCGTAAGACTTGACCGCTGACGGATTGGTATTGGCAATATGGGTGGGCGATAACGGCGATTTGGCCTGGCTATGGCGCGCACGATACGGGTTGAACCAGGCGTGCAGTTCAATGCCGCGCCTGTGTGATTCTTCAATCCACATTTTCAACGGATCATAAAACGGCACCGGCGCTTTGCCTTGTGCCCCCGTCAGATATTCCGACCAAGGCTCAATCGTAGAAGGATAAAACGCATCGGCACTGGTGCGTACTTGCAGGATCAGAGCATTCAGGTTCAGCTCTTTGGCGCGCTCCACAATGCTGATCATTTCAGCCTGCTGTTGCGCGACGGTCAAACCGGGCTTGCTGGGCCAGTCTATATTGGCAACAGTGGCAACCCATGCGGCGCGAAATTCACGCGGCGCAACGGGCGGCGTATCCACAGCCGATGCGCCAGCCGTAATTAATGGACGTTGCCACAACAATGCGGAGGGCCCCACACTCGCGCAACCGGCGAGCAGCGCCAACGCTGAAATCGCACATAGCGTTGCAACAGAAACGGCGTGTTCCGCTTTTCTCAAACCTTGACGAACCATTTTTTTCTCCACATAAACCAGGCAACCAAAAACATTAGCGCATTGAATACCAGCGCAAATAGGATTGATGCATTCACCGGCGCAACCGGCAGCGCTTGCAGCGGCGCATAGATAAGCGCTTTCAGCGATAACAATTTGCCATCGGCCTGCGTGAATTTAATAAAGCCCAACATTTTGGCAATCAGTCCCGATAGTGCAAAAATGAACAGCGCGTTCATGCCGTAAATCGTGAACGGCAGAAAAAGCCGGCGCGATTTTTCGCGAAGCAATGTGGATTCAATGGCATCCATGAACCAATAAAACGCGCCAAAAATAATCAACGCCCAGCCGGTCATGAAAATGCAATATGACGTGCTCCACAGGCTTTTGTTGATCGGCATAACGACTGCCCCAAGCATCACGCCCAGCCAAAGACAAAGAAGCCCCGCCAACAGTATCCAAACAGTTTTTTCAATCTTGCCCACGCTGGTCAATAACCAGCGGCCCAGCAACACACCGAATAATTGGCTGCACAGCGCGGGAATGGTGCTCACCAAGCCTTCCGGGTCCCATGTTTTAGACTTGACCCACATGTGTCCCTGTAAAAAAATCCGATCCACAAACGCGCCAAAGTCACGTCCCGGCTCCAGCACGCCAGCGCCGATTACACCATTCACATCGGGCACCGGTACCCATAACATCAAGCCGGTATATAGCGTGAGTAATGCCGCAATCCAGTAGCACTGTTGCCGCCAATTGAAATAAATGACGATCGGCGCCGCCAGCATGGTGCAAATGGCAATGCGCTGCAGCACGCCGGGAATGCGCAGGGTTTCAGGATTGAAGTTGGGAATAAAATTGAGCGCCAAGCCAATCAAAAAAATGAGCGCCGCACGCTTGAACAGCTGAATCAACAACTGCGTTTTATCATCGCCCGCCTCGGCACGGCGGCCCAGCGAAAACGTCATCGACGCGCCGCAAATGAACAAGAAAAACGGGAAAATCCAATCGGTAAATGTCCAGCCATTCCATTCGGCGTGGCCTAGTTGGGAATAAATATTGCCCCAATCACCGGGATTATTAACCAGCACCATAGCGGCGATGGTGAAGCCGCGAAAAGCGTCGAGCGAGATAAGTCTGTTGTTGGGGCGGGGGGGCGGAAGGCTGTCCGCTGCTTTGATCCCACTCATTCCTCAATCTTCCGGCCAAAGTTTGGATCTATTTTCAGGAATGCGGCAACCGCAAGTGAAGGTAATGTGCAAATACAAACCCATATAAAAAAGTGCGGATAACCCAGTTGTGTCTGAATCCAGCCGCTGGCCATGCCGGGCAACATCATGCCGAGCGCCATGAAGCCAGTACAAATCGCATAGTGCGCGGTCTTATGTTCATTGGCACCGTCGGCATCGGCGACCATGATCATGAACAGCAGGTACGCAGCAAAACCGAAGCCATAACCAAATTGTTCAATGGCAATGGCCGCAGAAATAATCGAAATACTGGCCGGCAAGGTGTACGCCAAAAACACAAATGCCAGATTGGGAATATGCACCGCCAGCAACATCGGCCACAACCATTTTTTTAGCCCGCCGCGAGAAATTACATAGCCGCCAAGCAAGCCACCGAGCGTGAGTGAGATTACGCCAACCGTGCCGTAGGCAAAGCCCACATCAGTGGTCGTCAAACCTAACCCACCTTTTGCGGTGAGGTCGAGCATGAAAGGTGCCACCAATTTCAATGCCTGCGCTTCTCCCAACCGAAAGGTCAGCAAAAAAGCCAGCACCAGGAAAATATCTTTATGTTTGAAAAACGATGCGAAGGTTTGCAAAAATTCTTTGATGGCGTTCTTGTCTTTGGCAGTCGCGTAATCACTGATCGGCCTGGGCAACACAAAGCGGTGATAGACAAACAATAAAAGAAACATTCCCGCCAGCACAAACATGACGATTTGCCAGGCCAGCGTCACATTGCCGGTGTTCTCAGTTAGCTTGCCCGCCAGCAGCACCAAACCGCCCTGCCCCGCCAAGGTTGCCACCCGATAAAAAGTGCTGCGCACCCCGACAAATGCAGCCTGCTCATGCTGCTTCAGGGCCAGCATATAAAACCCATCAGCGGCAATATCGTGTGTGGCCGAACTAAACGCCATCAGCCAAAATACTGCCAGCGAAATCTGGAAAAATCCGGACATCGGCAATGTAAACGCCACCGACGCCAATGCCGCACCAATCACCAATTGCAGCGCGACAATCCAGAAGCGTTTGGTCCGAAACATATCCACAAACGGCGACCAAAGCGGCTTGATGACCCACGGTAAATACAGCCAGCTAGTGTAGAGCGCAATATCAGTATTGGAAATGCCCAGATTTTTGTACATGATGACCGAGAGCGTCATCACCACGACATAGGGAATACCCTGGCCAAAGTAAAGCGTGGGAATCCAGCGCCATGGGCTTTTCGATTGCTGCTCAGCGGGTAGTGCTGGTGATTTCACTCATTGCTCCAATCTAAAGTACGCCTTGGGAAATTATCTCAAGCATTATTTGCTCAAGGCGACTCTCACACTCCCATGGGCGGTGGCGAGGCAAGTAATCGCCTCGTCAATGCTGATATTTTTTTTGATGGAAACAATCGCAACCTTCACTTGGTACTGGCAGGCTTCCAGTATGCGGTGCGCGGTTGCCTCGTCGGCGTCGGTTACCAACATCGTCAGGCTGATCGTCCGCTTGATCAACTTGGCATTGGTCGGCTTAACGTCCACCATCAGGTTGCCATAGACCTTGTGCAAACGCACCATCACCGAGCTTGAAAATGTATTCAGCGCAATTTTTTGTGCCGTGCCAGCTTTCAGGCGGGTGCTGCCCGAAATAACTTCAGCACCGGTATCCAGTGTGATGCCAATCTCAGCCTCCTTGGTCACGGGCGCGTCCGGGTTATTGGCCATGCCGATCGTCAGCGCACCACGGCTTCTTGCCGCCTTGATGGCCCCCATCACATAGGGCGTCGCGCCGGAAGCGGCCAGCAACAGCACCACATCGTTCACCCCCACATCGGCAGCAGCAATATCTGTTGCGCCTTGGTCGCGATTATCTTCGGCACCTTCAATGGCCACATAAACTGCTTCGCGGCCACCGGCAAGCAAGGACACCGCGCGTTTTTGCGGCCATGAAAAAGTTGGGTAAAGCTCCACGCTGTCGAGAAGCCCCAAGCGGCCGGACGTACCAGCACCGACATAAATAAGACGGCCTCCTGCCTCAAGCCTCGGTACCGCCGCCTCGACTGCGGCCGCGATTTGCGTGGCGGCGGCGCGCACCGCATTGACAGCATTGGTCTGGTCATCAATAAAAGCATAGACGAGATCCATGACGGGATACTCATCCAGAAGTACATGCTGGGTGCTGGGCGTTTCAGTATTAAGGGTCAAAATAGGCCTTAAGTAATGCAGTTAATTGAAGGAAACACGCTTTGAAATAAAAGCAGGTCTTTAGTAAACAGATTAGACAAAATGGAGGTGAACCACGCTAAACTAGCCCAAATTTATACTAATACCAATAAAGTACCAATTCCAACACTTTGCTACCACTCTGGCTAAAATGCAATATGTCTTTTATAAAACTGCAACTTGAGGTGATCAGCTTGGGCACATCGCGATTACGATTATTCAAATCGGTGAGAAACCCATTATTGCAGTTATTCAAGCGGACTCAGCACGTCCTGCTTTGCACGTTTTTTCTTGGCTTTTCAGGCTGCGCAGCGATTGTTTCGCCTTCAACTGTACGCGGGACGACTGGTACAACGGAAGTGCGCGGCACCTGGATAACGACCACTGCGAACGACGCTATCGCGACTCCCGCCAATACCGCAAGCACCATGCAGCGCTTACGCGAGATCGGTTTGAACACCGTCTATGTCGAGGTATGGAAAAACGGTTATACCCAATTTCCCTCAGCAATATTGAAACGCGCTATTGGGGTTGAGGGTCGCGACAACCCGGCAAGCACCACCTTGCCAGGCTCAACCTCATCCCGTGATTTATTGCAGGAAACATTGATTCAAGCGCACCGCCATGGCCTGCTTTATATCGCCTGGTTTGAGTATGGCTTTATGGCCGCCCACAAAGACACCATGAACCATTTACGCCGCCAAAAACCGACTTGGCTGAGCCGCGATATCAAGGGCAGCGAAGTTGCCCCGAACGGATTTGTCTGGCTTAACCCGCTGCATCCAGAGGCACGCAGGCTGCTGCTCGATCTGGTGCTGGAAGCCATCGACAAATACGATATTGATGGCGTACAGCTCGATGACCGGATTGTCTGGCCGCACATCACGATGGGCTATGACGATTACACCCAAAAAATGTATGCCCGCGAGCATGACGGCAAACTGCCGCCAGCCGATTATCAAGACGCGGAGTGGATGCGCTGGCGCGCTGACAAAGTCACGGAATACGCCAGACAATTTGTGCAGGAAATACGCGCCAAACGTCCAGGCCTGCTCATTTCCCTGAGCCCGGCGGTGTATCCATGGTCATGGGAAAATTATTTGCTGGAGTGGCCGCGCTGGAGCGCATGGACCGCGCAGGATCGTCTGCCATCCCTAACAGCAAAGGCAGCAGAGACGACTCCCCGCTGGGATGAATTCATCCCGCAGACTTATCGGCTTGGCTATGTCGATTTTGAAAAAACCTGGCTGGCACAAGTCGCCGCCATGAAGGCTTTGGGTGCTGACCGGCAGCAAGATTTAATCGCCGGCATTCGTATTGTGGGTGAGGGCCCGGATTCGAGCTGGCAACAATTGCGTGATTCGATTTTGCTAGCCCGCAACACGGGCAATGGCGGGCATGTACTGTGGTTCAGTCGCGGTGTAACCGATCTTTATGCGAAAGAGCTGACTCATTTTTACGTGGCCAGCGGTCCTGCAACTTCACCTTATTTCCCCGCTGGATGGCGCAAGCCTGCCATTTCACTTTACCGTGCGCCACTGGCCGAACGGGGCGGACAGGATGGTCGCACCGCATGGTTCGCAGCCGATTTACCAAGAGGCCGCTATCGTATGATTGCGTTTGATGGCCGAGGTTGGGAATACCTGAATGACCAGACGATTGATGGCAATGTTAGCGTCAACAGCCGGGTTTATTTTTATTTGCCGGGGCACTATCAACAAGCTGAACTACTGATTGACCGGCGGGAAGATATAAAAAAATCACGCAACACTAGCGCTGGCTCGGTGAACTAACTTAGCCCCCATTTAGCTCCCCAAGCTCCCCAACCTTTCCACTCTATTTCCACATCAATGAATATCAAAATTTTTGCAGCGCTGCTGTTTTTCACGGTCACCTTCAACGCTTGGGCGCAAGACGTCGCCAAGCCGCCTGTTGTCAATGCGCCAACAACTCAAACCAAGCCGTTCTCGGTTGAACGCTTCAATCTCCCCGGCCCGGTCGCTGGCGTGGCCGTAAAAATTGATCTGGATGATCCGCGCGTACATGTGCAGGTTGCGCTTGCCGACAATCGCGATCCTGATGGTGCCGGGCCCAGCGTCGGCTTGCTGGACACGCCCAGCAACGTCGCACGTAAGCAGGATTTTCAAATCACGCTGAACGCCAGCTACTTCGCAGCGCCCCTTGCAAGGGAATTCGGCGGGCAAAAAATTCGCTATTTTGTGGGCAACGGCGCCTATCCCGTTGGCTGGCATTTTTCCGATGGAAAGCTCATTTCATCGCCAGCCAACAAGGGGATGCGCGCAACCCTCATTGTGCATACCAATGGCAAAGTGACTTTCAGCGATCAGGTTAAAAGTCTGCCGCCCGATACCCAATTTGCCGTCAGCGGCAATGCCATGATCCTCAGCAATGGTATGGCCACACCTCCCGCCGTCGATCTTGTGCGCCATCCGCGCAGTGCGGTCGGCATCAGCAAAAATGGCAAGACGCTCATCATGATTGCCGTTGATGGTCGCCAGGAGAAAAGTCGTGGTGTCACGCTGGGTGAACTGGCCGCAATATTCCAGCGCTATGAAGCAGACAGCGCCATTAATCTTGACGGCGGCGGCAGCACCTCGCTGGTACTCAAAGATCCCGGCACCGGCGTCTTCTCGATCATCAATCAACCATCCGATCTATCAAGCCTGAAGCTGTTGACCGCAACAGGAGCAGCAATGGGGATAGCGATTGAGCGACCCGTAGTGGATGTGATCGGCATCAAAATTGACTCTGCTGCCAATGAAAATTCAGCCGTATTGTCCGCCCCGCAAACTGCCCCTAAAACTGCCCACGAGCAGCCCAGTCATTGACAGGAAGATGCAAAGATTGCGCTACCGCCGCTGCTTAACCCCGTTGTAATCCACCACCTGACACCCCAAACCGCCGGGGTTCTCGCAGCAGGCCGCGAGCTTTTTTGCACTCTCGGCAAAAATTTGATCCCACTGCATTTTGCTGTGCATATTTCCCGGCGACATCCAGTGCGACAGCGGATATTGCTGCGCGGCAGCGTCTTGCCCGGGACTGGCGAGCTGACCGGTAGATTCAAGCAGCGCAACGTGGCAGGAATTCATATTGCCGATGCGGTGGCAGGTGGTGCAGGTATTACCGCGGGTGGTGATGCCGAAGGGTTTCTGCCAGCGCTGAAAATCAGCACCGATATCGTTTTTGTATTTACCAAATGGGTCGCCCGGCACGAGCTTGGCTTGAGCGATGAACGGGCTGTACATGAACGGGCCGCTGTCGTGGCAATTCACGCACTGCGCCTGAGCTGTTACGGCGGGTGGATTCCAGATGTTGCCTGCCACCGGTGCCTCTGTTGGCGAAGACACCCTGCGTCCGTCAATACCGTGTGCGGCACTCAACGGCGCGGCCGCGACCGCCTGAAACCAGCAGGTACTACCCGAGCGCACATTGTGGGCGACGATGTCAATCTCGTCGAACAGTGTTGATGCTGCCGGGCGGATTTTCTTTTGGCGGCAGATGGCGCTGATCTGCGCCACATTGTCGTCGCGCAACAGCAGCACGCGCGAGTACGGAACGCACTGCCCGTCGGTCTGTTGTGAGGCGGGCTCGACCAGCAGAGACGGCTTATCGCACACCATCTGCGGTGTGTAGGTCGCGGGCGTCTTGCCATTGACGGTGATGGGAATCAAAACACCATCCATGCAACTAAAGGCGGGAACGGGAGAAACTTTGGCGGCGCATTCCTGGCCATATTGAAGCGCGGTTTGCGACGGCAGCTGGGGTAATAGCGCGGCAGCCTGCGCGATACTCGAAAATACGCCGACTATAACTATCGCTTCAGCAATCACAAACACAGCAACCATCATCGAACGAAGTGAACTGTTCATTTCGCCACCCCGCTATTGGTTTTATTTTTTGCCACACCTGCACCGGTAACCAATCCCTGTTCAGCCAAAATCACCGCGCGGATGGCGCGGTAATATCGCTCGTAACCGGTACAACGACAAATGTGTTGACCCACAGCATCAGCGATTGCGCTGTCGAGCAGATCAAACGGCACTGGGGCTATGCGCAGCCGCTCAATGAGCATATTGGTGGCCATCACAAAACCCGGCGTGCAATAGCCGCACTGAAAAGCGAAGTGATTCAGAAATGCCTGCTGCACAGGACTCAACTTGTCTGGATGCGCCACGCCTTCGATGGTGGTAATGCTTTGTCCATCCAACAGCACTGCGGGCGTCGAGCAAGCTAGGAGTGGCTGCGAGATACTTTGCGGCGTGAGTTTGACCGCCACCGTGCAGGCCTTGCAGACACCGATACCGCAACAAAGTTTGGTGCCGGTCAGCCCCAACTCTTCCTGTAAAAAATCAACCAGCGCAAGATCATCACTTACGGTGCGCTGTACCAACTGGCCGTTGATGCGCAGGCTGATCGGCAGGGATTTTACTTCTGGGGTATTGGAGTTCATTTCAATGCCTCGCGAATGTTGGCAGGTGTAATCGGCAGACTGCGAAAGCGTTTACCGGTGGCGGCGGCCACCGCATTGCCGATGGCAGGCGCGATGGGGCACAGCACCGCTTCAGCAATGCCTTTTCCGGTGGTCTCGGTAGTAGGTAGAATATTTAGCCCCAGCCGACCCAGCGGCACATCACCCGCCAGTGCCACCTGATAGCGGTCCAGATTCCAGCGACTATCACCCGCCCCTTCGCCAAGCAGGGGCAGATTTTCCAGCAGCGCATAGCCGATACCCATCGCCACGCCACCCTGCGCTTGACCGGCCAGCAAATCAGGTTGCAGCACTTTGCCCGCATCAACAAAAAGCTCTACCGCCGTCACCTGCACTTGGCCGGTTGACGGTGTGATCAGCACGGCGACCAATGCGCCGGAGGGCGAGAACAGGCTGCGCCCGTATAACGAGGCTTTTGGATCGGGCGGGACAATATTTAAACGGGAATGAGCCTGCCAGACACTGCTACCCGCCTGCAATGTCGAGAGGCCATCAATTGGCCATTGGCGCGCCATCCAGCCACCGACGGTGTAATCCGCAAGCACCCACCGGCCTTGGTACAGGCCGTGTGTCATGGCGGCGGTACACAAGCCGCCCGCATAGATTTGCTGGGCGATGGCGCTAATGTCCAGCGCGGGAAAGTTAGGCGCCGTCAGCTTGCCTGCGCGCCATATTGTTTTGCCACGTATATTTTCAACCGGTATTCGCCACAGCTGTGCAGCGGCCGGCAAGATACCGGTTTCAAACAGCGCACGGGTCGCTTGCTGGGTCACATGTACTTGGTGAAAAGCGGTAAGACAGGCGCTAGATGACATCGCGAACGAAGCTGTCCAGGTGGGGTCACTCCACGAGCCGCCTCGATTGCTTTGCAGCCCCAGCGGCCCGGCAAAATAACCCGCATCACCCATCATCACCTGAGTGGCATTGTTCCCGGCAAAACCGGCGGTGCTGATCGCCAAAGTGGTGGCCGAGCCATTGCCCATATCCACACAGTTGGTGCGCACCGTGATTGCGCCGCCAATCGCGATCGAGACCTCGGCCATTACCCCATCCGTACCGGTGCCGTAGGCTTGATTGGCCAAGGCAAAGCCGACACCATAAAGCAGCCCTTCGGCAGCGTGTGACTTTTGCGTCGCACGACGCTGCGTCCACAAGCTATGTTGCTGGGCCAATTGGCAAATCCGCGCGAGCGTCATCTGCTGCGTTAAAGGCGCGCCCGTGATGGTGCGCTGGCCGGTCTGCAATACATTGCGCTGGCGCAGTTGAATCGGGTCGGCACCCATCGATACCGCTACTTCATCAACCAGTGTTTCTACCGCGAAGCTGGCTTGCGGCCCGCCAAAGCCGCGCATTGAGCCGCCGATAACGCCGGGGGTTGGCATCGCTTTCGCGTCCACGGAGGCCTTGGTAATGTTGTAACCACTGAGGCCGCAATAGCCCGCCAGCATGGCGATAAACTGGCTGTAATTATTGTTGCCACCTCCGTTCAGTTGTTGGCTGCTTTGAAAAGCCACAAAAGTGCCTTGGCTATCCACCGCGATACGCTGCTCGATGCGGGAATCCAGCTGCTTCAGGCCCGACTGGAATTGCTCATAACGATCCTGCGCAATACGTACCGGTGCATCGGCATACGCAGCGGCAATCGCCAGCAACGGCGGAAAGGTTGACACATCACGGCCACCAAAGCCGCCACCGGGATAACAGGAATTAAGCACCACCGTGCTGACCTTGATCGGGCATTGGGAATCAGAAAACAGACCCAGCGTATCAGTCATGTCGCCGTTGGTGGCTTGCGTGCCGAGTACTAAATTCAGGTTGCCGCCCTGTGGGTTGGAGCGATCAAGCCACGCCAATCCGGCTTCGGGTTCCATGAACATCGGGTCCAGTACCTGCGTGGTGTAAGTCCCGCCAAAAACACTCATCCCAGGCTGCGCAAAAGTGCCGGCAATCTGCTGGCGTTTGGCAATCGCTGCTTTGTCCACTGGCGAGGGTGGCTGTGCATACGGATTGCTCTCACCATCCTGTACCTGCGAGAAGCCGGGAACACCCGGCGCCTCATAGCGCGTCAAAAAGACGCTCGGTGAGTAAGCTTCAGTCACCGGCGGCACCGGCACCTTTGCGCCATACAGAACCAGAGCTGGATTAAATTGCAGCACCTGCTTGGCGCGGCGGAAGGTATCAAAGTTTGCAAAAATCAAAATCGCCAGCGGCTGGCCAAAAAAAATCGGCCGCGTCCCCGGTGCCACCAGCAAGCCACTGGGCCATGCAGCAGGCGACTGCATACCAAACGGCAACACAATATGATCGCGCACCAAATCTGCCTGTGTGACCACTCGCAGCGGCTGCAGCTGGCTGGGCAACATAGATAAATCGAGCCCCGTAAAAATTTTATCTACCTGAGTGGCACGTATCACCCACGCCATCATTTCCTGCGCAGGCCAACCAGTCATGTCGCGCGCGCGAAAATCTCGGGCATAGATTTTTTGCCCCGTCACTTTGGGCACACCCTCGATTCGATAGCGCGCCTTGCCCGGCTCTCCCGACCATCCGGTAGCCGGTGCTTCTGCCGTTGATTTGGGCGTGGGCAATGCCGCCAGCAATGGCGCCCGTGCCGGATGCGCCTCCGCCAACTGGTTGAACACCACCTGTACCCCCGCCGCCCCGACTATGCCAAAAAATGTCCGCCGCGAAAAAGTAAAATGCTCGTTATTTTTCATATTTTTTGCACTCTCATTTTTAGCCATTGAAGGAGTTTTGAGACTTGAACATCGATTGTTATTCTTGATTATTGATGCAGATACACAAACACTAACTTAAACACTACTCAAACATGGTCAAGCGCTGGAGCGCCTCAACGAGCAAAAGTGCTTCAAACACCGCGCCAATACTAGCCTGTGGTGAAAAAAATAAAACCCTAATTTGTCCGTGTTACTTTGGCCAGATGTTGTGGCCGATCCGGATCAAAGCCGCGAGCGCGAGATAATGCTTCAACCATCGGATAAAAGCTCTGAATCATCGAAATGGGATCAAGATCAACCGACAATGTTTCTGTAATGGGCAAATTACAGCCGGGCGTACCGAGCGGCGCAGCCAGCAGCACTGTAGCGCCACGTCCGCGCATTTCTTCAGCCAGCGTCAGCAGCCCCGCCTGTGCCGGGCCGCGCGGCGCAAATATCAGCAGGGGATAGCCTTCGCCAATCAACGCCATCGGCCCGTGCTTTACTTCGGCACCTGAAAACGCCTCGGCTTGAATAGCGCAGGTTTCTTTGAATTTGAGTGCGGCTTCCATCGCCACGGCCAAACCGGTACCGCGGCCAATGACGAATAAACGATCGGCCTGTTGCAATATCTCAACGCCAGTCGACCAATCCGCAAGCGAGGCGCGGGTCAATGCACTGGGCAGGTTCGACAATGCATTTTTTAGCACCAGATCGTCCTGCCAGGCGGCCACGACACGCGCTCCAGCGACCAGTTGTGCGATAAAACTTTTAGTCGCTGCGACACTTTTTTCAGCACCCGCATGCAACGGAAAAACCCATTGCGAGGCTTGCGCCAGCGGGGAGCGCGCATCATTCACAAATGCGGCAGTCGTCGCGCCACCATCGGTGAAATACCGCATCGGCGCAACTAAATCCGGGCTCTGGCCGGATTGCGAAAACGCCATCGATACCAGACCGGCGCATTGAATTTTTGATTGATACAGTGTGACCAGCGACATCGGTAACGAGGTGACCAGTCGGCCCAGCCGTGCCATGATCATGTACGACATAAAGTGCGCGGCATGGTCAGAACTGCCGCGCGCCACGGTTAAAATCGAGCTCGCCGTCGCACTGTCAGCCTGGCCGCGTAGCAGCTCACCAAAATCGACGTAGGCTTTTTGATCTTGCGATAATTGTTCGGCGATAACGGCAGGCGCTTCATGCGCCTCATCCAGCATATATGTGTTCAATTGCCTCTTCCTATTCCCATTCGGTTAATCGCCACGCCTTCGGCATAGACCTCGTCCAGCATTAAGTCACGGTCGAGCACGACCACGTCGGCCCATGCGCCAGCCACCAGTCGCCCGCGATCAGCGACGCCCAAATAATCAGCGGCATGGGTTGAAACACGCTGCGAAGCTTCTTGTAAATCCAGCCCGATCTCGTTGACCAAATTGCGCAGCGCCTGGTCCATCGTCAGTGTCGAGCCCGCTAGGGTGCCGTCGGCCAGTCTGACTCCGCCCAAACATTTCATGACGGTGTTGCGACCCAACCGATATTCACCATCAGGCATGCCGGTAGCCGAGGTTGAATCGGTTACGCAAAATAATCTGGGGATAGCCCTTAGCGCGACGTGAATGGCACCCGGATGAACATGCAACATATCGGGAATAATTTCCGCAAATTCCGCATGCGCGAGTGCAGCGCCGGCCATGCCGGGCCTGCGATGATGCATACCCGTCATGGCATTAAACAAATGGGTAAAGCCCGCTGCCCCTCGTGCCATGGCAGCGACACCGTCTTCATAACTGCCCGCAGTATGTCCAATCTGCACGATATAACCTACAGCGCAGAGCGGCTCAATCATCTCCATATTGCCGGGCACTTCCGGCGCGAGCGTGATGAGGCGAATCGGCGCAATATCATTGAGCTGCTTTAATTCATCCAAAGAGACTGGACGCGCAAAATCTGGCTGGGCGCCAAGCTGACCGGCATTGATATACGGCCCTTCAAGATGGACACCCAAAATGCGCGCGCCGTTTTGGGGACGGGTTTTATAAAACGGCGCGAGGCCTTTGAAAGCCGTGTTGAGATCACTCATCGGCGCAGTCATGGTGGTTGCCAGTAACGAGGTGGTGCCGTGCTGCACATGTTTTTGTGCAATGCCGACGGCAGCATCGCCGCCTTCCATCATGTCTCGCCCACCACCGCCGTGTACATGCAGGTCTATAAAACCGGGCAGGATAATCGGCAATGTAGCATCGCGCACTGAAGCGATAGTCGTCGTGTCACCGGTGATACGGGTAATTTTTCCACTCTCTGCAAACTCCATAGCCCCGCGCACAAAACCGGTCGGGGTCAGAATATGGCCATCGAGTTTGATCATCCCTCGCGCCTCATTTCGGCGACAAAATCATAATAATCACTGCGGCAATACGAGTGGGTTAACTCAACCGCCTGCCCCGATTCCAGATAGCCAATACGGGTAATAAACAGCACTGCCTGACCGACGGGCACCGCCAACTGCTCGGCAAGCTTTGAGGAGGCATTCAGCGCTTTCAAATGCTGCAACGCACGTGCAGGCGCTTGCCGGGTGCGCGTCAAGAATTCATACAGTGATTTTTCCACTTCCTCAGGATTCGGCAGCACGCTGGATGGCAACACGCTGACCTCGTAGGCGACTACCACATCATCCGCCAGGCGCAGCCGTTCCAGGCGCGCCACCGTGGCACCCGATGACAATCCCAAACTTAATTGCTCGTCTGGTGCCACCTCGGTGATGTGGCGAGCCAGCCAGCGCGAACTGGGCTGATAGCCTCGCCGTACCAACTCCTCTGAGAAGCTGCTCAGGCGTGACAGCGGCAATTCAATATGGGGCGCAATATAGTTTCCCGAGCCGCGCTTGCGAACAATTAAACCCTGCTCGACCAACTGATCAATCGCCTTGCGTGCTGTTACTCGCGAAACGCCCAGTGATTCTGACAGGTTGCGCTCCGATGGCAGCGCCTCGTGAACCTGATAGCGCCCGTCCCGCACGGCATCACCAAGCTGGCGTGCGAGCTGTAAATACAGCGGCGAAGCATCATCAGCATCTGGCGCGAACTCAGGCACTATGCTTTTTTTCATGGAAAGTCTCGTTTACGGGCAATTTGAAAAACATGAATTGAGGGTAGAATTTTCAATGGCAAGTATAAAACCAATTTGATACCAAATGAACAGCGCGTAAATTTAAACTATGCTGCAAAATACTTGTTTTTGGCCTTAAAACCCCTTACTCATCACAATACCGTTTGATAATTTGAAATCAATTGATCAATTTCCAGTCGCGCATGATTCGATCAAGCCACTCAAAGACCAGTAACATCGCCATAACACCATTCTCATGTATACCGGCACCGTACCATCTGGCCACTGGTGCCCGTCATCGTGAATATGCTTTAAACAAAACCCGCAAAAAATCATCAATCATTGGAGGCGTTAATGAATTCTCGCAAGCTGTTAGGTGCGTTGTTGTTAACGGGTGCGATGTTGCCGCTAATCGCCGCGCCGCAGGCAACAGCAAAAAATTTCCGCTGGTCCTCATCAGGCGACGCCACTACTCAGGACCCGCACGGTCAGGATGAATCGTTTACGAAATCAGTCAACAATTTGGTATACGAACGCCTGATACAGCCCGGCAAGGATATGTCGCCAACGCCTTGGCTAGCCACATCCTGGAAAAATACCAGCCCGACAAAATGGGTACTTACTCTGCGCAAAGGTGTGAAATTTCATGACGGCAGCGCCTTCATCGCCGACGATGTGGTGTTTTCATTTGAGCGTGCCGCCAAGTCCAAACAGTTCAAAAGCTACGCGATTCCTGCTGGCACACCACGCAAAATTGACGACTACACGGTTGAATTCACCACGGCCGTACCAACCCCGACCACACTCGTCAACCTGGGCGAAGTGCCGATCATGAGCAAAAAATGGGCCGAAAAAAATAACGCGACTGTCCCGCAGGATTTCACCACCAAGGAAGTTACCTTCGCCTCACGTAATGCCATGGGTACCGGCCCCTATAAATTGGTGGCCTATGAACCGGGCGTGAAAACCACGCATCAAAAAAATCTGGGCTGGTGGGGCCTCAAAGAGGGGCGCTACGAGGGCAATATCGACACTCTGGAATACCGCCCCATTGCCAGTGCCGCGACCCGCATGGCGGCGTTGAAATCTGGCGAACTCGATTTCGTGCAAGACCCGGCACCGCAAGAAATAGGATTGCTGAAATCCGAACCCAAACTTAAGATTTGGGAAGGTGAAGAAACCCGCTTCATCGCCGTGGCGCTTGATCAGGCGCGTGATGAATTACTATTCTCTGACGTGAAAGGCAAAAATCCATTCAAAGATAAACGTGTTCGGCAAGCGTTGTATCAATCCATCGATATCCACGCGATTCAAAAGCAAATCATGCGCGGCTTATCCATCCCCACCGCGATTGCGCAGCCGGACCCCAAGGGCGAAGGCATTCCCACTGCAATGGAAAAGCGCCCGCCACTGGATATCCCGGGCGCCAAAAAATTACTTGCCGATGCGGGCTACCCGAATGGTTTCGGCTTCACGCTGCATTGCCCCAATGATCGTTATGTGAACGATGAAAAAATCTGCGTTGCGCTCGCGGGCATGTGGGCCAAAATCGGGCTGAACGTGAGTGTTGAAGCAATGCCGAAAGCGCAATATTTTCAGCGCACCCCAAAGCGGGAATTCAGTGCCTGTCTGCAGGGCTGGGGCGATAAAAATCGCGACGCCATGTACACCCTGAAGCCGGTATTGCACAGCTTTAGTACTACCGGCTATGGCGAATCAAACTACGGCAACTTCAAGAACGCCGAGTTGGATCAACTGATCGAAAAAGCGGAAGTCGAAATGGACGCCAAAGCGCGCCAGCTGCTGATTAATCAGGCAGTTGTGCTGGTGCAAAAAGAAGTGCTGGTGATCCCGTTGCACCGTCAGGTTATCCCTTGGGTTTCAGCATCGAATGTAACGCTGGTCCACAGCTCGGAAAATAAACTCGTACCAATATGGGTCAAGATGAAATAAGTCCACAACCTATTTTCAATGCACCACAGGGAAAATAATATGGCGTTAAGCTGATGGCACTCACCTATATTTGGGCATCGTTTTTTATCATTGGTTTTACAGCTGCGCTGGCGCAATGGTTGTTTCTGGGGGACGTCGAGATCTTCAAAAAGATTGTTGATGGCACCTTTGAATCAGCCAGAGTTGGGGTGATGGAGATCGCCCTGCCGCTGGCGGGCATCATGACATTGTGGCTGGGCATTCTGAACATCGGCGAAAAAGCCGGCGCCATCAATCTGCTCGCCAGAATCATCGGACCTTTTTTCTCACGCATCTTTCCCGAGGTGCCCAAGAATCATCCTGCCACTGGCCATATGGTGATGAATTTTTCCGCCAATTTGCTCGGACTCGATAACGCGGCCACACCGTTTGGATTAAAGGCGATGGAAAGCCTGCATACGCTGAATCCGAAAAAAGACGAAGCCAGCAATGCGCAGATCATGTTTCTGGTCCTGCATGCGTCTGGCCTGACCCTGATACCGCTGTCCATCATGGCGCAGCGCGCCGTGCTCGGCGCGCAAGATCCGTCGGATATTTTTATTCCCTGCCTGATCGCAACCTATGTCGCCACCGCGGTCGGCATGATCGCCGTGGCTATTAAACAGCGCATCAATTTATTCAACGCCGTTGTGATCGGTTGGCTGGGCGGCATTACGGCATTTATCATCGGCCTGATTTGGTATCTCACCCATTTTCTCAGCAAATCAGAAATCGAGGTCTTTTCCAAAGTCACCAGCAATGTCATCTTGTTTTCGATCATCTTTGGCTTCATCGTCGCGGCGCTGAGAAAAAAAGTGGACGTTTATGAAGCCTTTATCGATGGCGCAAAAGGCGGCATCCAAACCTCGCTGACCATCATTCCCTATTTGGTTGGCATGCTGGTGGCGATCAGCGTGCTGCGCAACTCCGGCGTACTGGGCTTTGTGGTCAGCGGTTTCACGTGGCTGTTCACACAGCTCGGCATGAATACCGACTTCACGCCCGCCCTGCCCACGGCGCTGATGAAACCGATCAGCGGCAGTGGTGCCCGCGCGATGATGATTGATGCGATGAAAACCTACGGTGTCGATTCATTCGTGGGACGCTTGGCGTGTATTTTTCAGGGTTCTGCCGACACCACTTTTTATATCGTGGCACTCTATTTCGGATCAGTCGGCATCAAGAAAACACGTTATGCCATTCCGCTGGGTTTGGTGGCTGAATTTTCTGGCGTGATTGCCGCTGTGTTGGTCGCTTACTTGCTCTTCCACGCTTAAGCAATGGCATCACTCCTGACACTGCTCACTGAGGTTCGTGCCTGCACGCTATGCGCGGAGCATCTTCCCAATGAGCCGCGCCCTATTCTTCAAGTTCATAGTGCGTCGCGCATATTGATCGCCGGCCAAGCCCCGGGCAGAAAGGTGCAAGAATCAGGTGTGCCGTTCGACGACGCCAGCGGCGAGCGACTACGATCTTGGCTCGGAATATCTCGAGAGATTTTTTATGAGCCACGGTCTGTTGCTATTGTTCCAATGGGATTTTGCTTTCCTGGTACAGGCCAATCAGGAGACTTCCCCCCGCGTCCGGAATGTGCGCCCAAATGGCGGGAGGCTGTGCTCTCGCACTTAAAAAAGGTGCAACTCACGCTAGTCATCGGTCAGTACGCGCAGGCCTACCATTTACCAAATGCCGGAGCATCACTGACTGAGGTGGTTCTGGCTTGGCGTAAGTATTGGCCCAATATGGTGGCTCTGCCCCATCCAAGCCCCCGCAATAACCTTTGGCTTAAACGTAACCCTTGGTTTGAGCAAGAACTGGTGCCTCAATTGAAGATCAGGGTTCAAGAGGTGCTTGGCGCCGCCTAACATTTACTTCCAGCAAACTACCTGCAGCAGCCGCTGACGTTAGTTATTAGTTGTTAGACGTTCATAACAAAGGAGTTTCAGAGCATGGTAACTTTCGCGGCCTGGTTCATTTTTGCAATCGGTGTTGCTCACATCATCTATGGCCTCGCTAGATTCAGGTCTTCGTTTAGCGATGCTGTTTCAGCGGGCTTTTTTGACCAGTTCTGGAAACCTGAACTTCGTCGCACCGCATTTTGGTTCACCATCTTCGGCCTGCCACTTATGTGCATAGGGCAAATAGCAATCCGCGCCGTTGCAGGCGGCGACCTAACGCTACTCAAAATTATTGGCTTCTACATGCTCATCACCTCAGTCATTGGCATCACGGCTTTTCCAAAGTCGCCATTCTGGGCTCCACTCGTCGCATCGTTACTGGCCATCGCGGCGAGTTATGGTTTGTTCGCTTAGCCAACACCATGCCAAGCAGACTATTGCATCCGCAATGGCTGGTTACAGCGCGCCTGACTATTCAATCGAGCGGACGTTAGCCCACACTTAATTTCGCCACCACAACAGGAACCCATATTGGACAAAATTTCAGATGCACAGGCTGATATGCGCTTTGGCTATCTATCTGGCGCGCCCGGCGTGCTTGCCTCTGCCATAGCGTGGCTGGTTGCCGGCGTAGTCGCTCTGCAGGTGTCGCCAAAAACTGCTGTGTGGACGCTGTTCGTCGGCGGTATGTTTATTCATCCGGTCGGCATACTGTTGGCGAAGGTTTTAGGTCGATCCGGAAAGCACACGCCGGGCAACCCGTTGAGCAGCTTGGCGGCAGCGAACACATGTTGGCTAATGTTGTCGTTGCCCCTTGCTTATGCGGTGTCGCTCCTGCGTATAGAGTGGTTCTTCCCCGCAATGCTCTTTATTATTGGGGGGCGCTACCTCACGTTTGCACCGCTGTACGGCATGCGAATTTACTGGGCGTGCGGTGGAGTTCTTGCTTTTGCCGGTTGCCTGCTCGGCAGCGCCTATGTTCAACCTGCTTTCAGCGCCTTAACCGGCGCGGCAATTGAAGCTTGCTTTGGGGCGTTCATTCTTTTTGCCGCCCGACGAGAGATGCAGCCTAACATTGCGCCCATACGGACTCGCTGACGCGAGCCCGTGAGCTTTAAAAACGAAACCCTAGCACCAGAGCGGCCCTCAGAGCAAAAATGTCTCAAACGGCACGCCCAAACTCGTGTTTATTTAAAAATTAGTCGAAGTTATTGTGCAGGGCCGTTATAGGGAATCAGCACGCGATCGTCGCCGCCACCGGCCACCGTAGTCATCGTTGTGAGCTGTTTGCGGCTGGTTGCCGAGCCTTTCACCATCGCATCAAAAAACGTCAGCGACCATGTGAAAATATCGCCGGTAGAGGGCACATCAAAGGTATGGGCCACACCTTGCAGCGCTATCATTTCGCGCGTGCCGGTTAGCCTTGTCATGCCCTCTTGGGCAGAACCGATAGGAGCCGTGGTATCCGCAGTCCCGCTGATCGCCATGTACGGTAGCATCGCGCTATCAAGCCCTTTTTGGTCGCGTCCAAATGCGGGTAAAAATGGTTGCCCGAAATACGGCACATAGCCTACCGCTGCTTTCAGTCGCGGATCGATCGTGACTCGCGTGGACGACAAGCCCAGCGTGGAGGTCAAGGCTGCACCACCCATAAGCATGAGCGTTTCGCCTCCCATGCTCGCGCCAAAACCGCCGACTTTAGTCGCATCAAGATGGTCGCGCCATTGTGGGTGCGCAAGCATCAGATCGAGCGTGGCGGTCATCGACAGTGGCCGCAATGCCTGCAGCGCAGTAACATCCGAAAAACGTGCCAACACCGCGACAGCGTCTGAAAAACTGCTGATTTTTAAATCAGAAAACCGTGGGTCGCCATGGAATGGTGCCAACATCACATAGCCATAACTCGCGAAGGTCGACATGATTGACAGGTATTCGTTGGAAATCGGGCTGCCGCTGTAACCATGCGAAAACAAAATCACCGGGTAGCGTGCCGCCGCATCGGCAAACAGCGGTGGATTTGATCCGGTTTGCATGTGCGGTACGGAGATCCCCGTGGGCAAAGCGTAATTCGCATTTGGATTATTCGCCGTCGTTGGATAGCAAGCTAGCACCACATAGGCAACGTTGCGGCCGACGTAGGAGCCGTATAAGTTGCTATCGTTTGGCGCGGTGACGGTCACCGACAGAGTGTTGGCGGGCTCTGACAGCAAGTCTGTCACATAGCGCGGCGTGCCGCTGCTGGACGGTGTCCCTTCCCAATAGCTCTTAGCATCGCCACCGGCTGCTACGCGGTTGAAGTCCTGCGAAACATTACTGCATGCCACCGCGAAGGGACCTGGCAACGGTAAGGGCGACACAATGGGCGATACCGTTGGCGGCACGACGGGCGTCGTTGGCGAACTTCCACCTCCACTGCCGCCACATCCGCTCATTAAAAGCGATGTACTGGATATCACGACTAGTGAGGCCTGCAACAAAATGCGTTTCATGGTTTGCTCTTGGGGGCGAGTGGTGGAACGAAGAGTGGGACAAGTTAAGAAAAATTGAGCGACTGAGATAAACACCAATGCAAACGCCAATACAAGTACCAATATAACCACTGGTGCCAAGCACGCAGTACAGATCACGCAGCACGAATTAGTTTTGAATGTTCACATCAATATCAACGTCATCATTCGGCCTTTACTGCCGTAGGACGTGCCCTAAAAGCTATCCATCAAAGCCAAGCGCAAGCCAGAACTTTTTAAATATGATCCATCTCTTTGGCCACATAAAACCATTCATTGCCCGGCTCAGCCTTGGCATCGGGAAATAAAATACAGCCGTCTGCTTCGGCCAGCACCGGCGTACCATCATGACGCGTACCGATTAAGTCGCCTTTTTTGAGCGGATTGAAACTGGACCAATCACGACTGAACATATCATTGGGGTAATTTTTATCATGTACCTCGTACATACGTAATGCCTCAAACTCTTTTACTGGCGCGGGCTTTGGCGCATTCGTCAGACCCAGATGTGCCAGCGCATTCAGAATCGCGCGATAGCCTACTTCGGGCGATTCTGGGTCGTCATGCGAACCGCATTCTAGGGTAATCGAATAGCCGCCGACCGAACGCATGTACTCAGTCGTGCCGACACCATAACGCGGGTCAGTATTAAGCAGATTAAGCTGCTTACCAGTCGCGGCGGCGTCCGCAACGCGACGTGTCACACCGCGCGCATAAGTTGCCAACCATCCATCCACAAAGCGATGCACACCAAGCGCCTTGGCCAAGGCTCGCTCTTTTTCGCTATGCATAAATGGCTGCAATTCGCCGGCATTATTTTCCGGCCCCAGCATCGCAAACGGCGGGTTTTGTGCGCGCGTGGAATGCAAATCCAGCAGTACCTCATGCTTCGCCAACAACGGGCATAGCCAGTTGGTCACATGGTCCTCAAAATCACGCGGCACAGCGACGGGGTATAGATTGCGATTCAGATTGCGATCGCCATTCCGCTCCCCCTTCTCGTATGCAAGCGGATTGGTCACCGGCACAAAAGTAACGGTGCCCGCCACGATACTTAAACGCTGGTTATCAATATCATCCAGCACCTGGCGAATGGCTTGGGTGCCGCAGGTTTCATTACCGTGCACCGCACCGGTGACAATAAGGCGTGGCCCGGACGCAATGCCAGTATACGAAAGCGATCGGAACGAGTGTGCGCGAACGGTTGCGGGGTTGATTGATTCAGCCATGCTGGTGAGGTCTTATAATGTGTTGAGAATGCCCCTATTGTAAAGGCATGATTAACGTGGCGTCTTGCAATTTGTTACAACTTAATTTGCCAGTCCTTGAGCGCCGTCGTGAGGAATTCATTTGCCCATAGTCATAATGTTTTAAAGTGTCATTCCCGCTATGGAACAGCACATTGAAGCAGCTTGACTTGTTGCCAAATTGTTCCCGACCAAAAAATGAAAATCAATATGCAAAACCCGATTGGCCCAGTCTCATCAAAACTAAAACGTCTTCCGGGCTGGGTAACCAAGGTACTCATACCGGTTGCAATAGTTGCCCTCATTGGCGGAGGCATTTGGTATCAATGGTTCCGCCCCGCTACTGCGCCCGCTGGCACCGATAGCGCATCAAATGCTCAAAGCCCGGCAGGCAACGTAACAGGCAAAGCGGGCGGGCCAGGCGGCGGTCGTTTCGGCAGCGATCCTAACCGCACACAACCCGTTGCAGCTGTCTCGGCCAGATTGGGTGATATCAATATTGTGCAAACCGGGCTTGGCACGGTTGCCGCACTCAAAGTTGCTACCGTCAAGTCGCGCGTCGATGGCTTGTTGCTGAATGTTGGTTTTCAGGAAGGCAAGATTGTGAAGGCGGGTGAGGTACTGGCGGAGGTTGATCCGCAACCGCAAAAAGTAGCACTCTCGCAAGTTGAAGGTCAGCTTGCGCGTGATCAGGCACAGCTTGCCAATGCGCGGCTTGATGTTGAGCGTTATCGCACATTGCTCGCACAGGATTCCATCGCCAGGCAGCAACTGGATGCGCAGGAAGCCTTGGTCAAACAGTTTGAAGGAACAGTCAAAGTTGATCAGGCCCAAGTCGATAATGCCAAACTGCAATTGAGCTACACACGTATTACCGCTCCTATTGGCGGACGGCTTGGACTTCGGCAAATGGATGCCGGCAATATTATTCGCGCCAACGATAGCGCCGGGCTGGTGGTGATTACGCAGGTTGATCCCATTACCGTGGTGTTCACCATCCCGCAGGATAATCTGCCGCGCGTGCTGAAGCAATTGAAGGCAGGCGCCAAACTGGGCGTGGATGCTTGGGATCGTGACCAAAAAAATAAATTGGCATCGGGTTTTCTGTTGAGTTCAGACAACCAGATCGATACGGCTACCGGCACCATCAAGATGAAAGCTCAGTTTCCGAATCCGGACGGCATGCTGTTTCCGAACCAGTTCGTCAATATCCGCATGGTGGTGGATACCAAAAAAGGCGCGACAGTGATTCCGATGGCAGCAATTCAACGCGGCGCGCGCGGCACAATTATTTATGTTGTAAAAGCGGACAAAACAATTTCCATGCGGCCGGTCACGCTGGGCCCGGTCGAAAACGATATGGTCGCCATTGAAGGTAACGTAGCGCCGGGCGAGATGGTGGTGGTCGATGGCATTGACCGTTTGCGCGAGGGCGCCAAGGTCGAAGTAACAGCGCCATACGTACCAAGGGCAGGCGGCGGCCGTGGTGGTGATCGTTCAAAAGCGGGAGGCGCTCCCGCAGGAACACCGGCCGCTGCGCCCTTTGCACCTTCTGCGTCCCCTACGCCTTCAGCGCCTTCTTCACCTGTTGCACCTACCGGGTCAAGAGAATCAAAAAGTAGCGCTACTACCAAAACAACAGCGCCCGCCACAGCAACAGTAACAGCACCGCCGCCTGAACCCCCTAAAGCAGCAGGTGGCCAGGGTGGTGGTTGGCGCGATATGACGGACGAGCAAAAAGCTGAACTGCGCAAAAAAATGGAAAACATGACCGATGAGCAGAAAGCCGAGTTCCGCAAAAAAATGCGCGAACGTGCTCAACAAAATGCGCAGTAAGAAAGGCATCGGGTTCACCACGTGAATATTTCGCGCCTCTTCATTCAACGCCCCGTCGCTACTTCGCTGCTGATGGTCGCGGTGATTCTCGGCGGGGTGCTGGGCTATCGGCAATTGCCGTTATCGGCACTGCCGGAAGTTGATTACCCCACCATTCAAGTTGTCACGCTCTATCCCGGCGCGAGCCCGGATGTTGTTACCTCCGGCATCACGGCACCGTTGGAGCGCCAATTCGGACAGATGCCCGGCTTAAAACAAATGTCGTCCACCAGCTCGGGCGGTGCTTCGGTTATTACCCTGCAGTTTGAGCTCACGTTATCGCTCGATATTGCCGAGCAAGAGGTACAGGCGGCGATTAATGCGGGCGGTAATTTATTGCCGAACGATCTGCCCGCGCCGCCCATCTATAGCAAAGTGAATCCGGCTGATGCCCCCATATTGACCTTGGGCATCACTTCTAAAACCATGCCGATGCCACAGGTGCAGGCTCTGGTGGATACGCGTATCGCGCAAAAAATTTCGCAGTTGCCCGGCGTTGGCTTGGTCACGCTGAGCGGCGGCCAGCGGCCAGCAGTACGCATACAGGCAAACCCCAAGGCGCTGACCGCAGCAGGCCTTAACCTTGACGATATTCGCACTGCCATTGCTGCGGCGAATGTCAATCAGGCAAAGGGCAGCTTTGATGGCCCGACGCGCGCTTACACCATTGATGCCAACGACCAGATCCGCTCGGCAGCCAACTATAAATCGCTGATCATTTCTTACAAAAGCGGCGCACCGGTTTATTTGAGCGATGTGGCCGATGTCATTGAAGATGCTGAAAACACCAAACTCGCTGCATGGATGAACGAAACACCGGCGATTATTCTCAACATCCAGCGCCAACCGGGCGCGAATGTGATCGAAGTAGTGGATCGCGTCAAGCAATTATTACCCGGGCTGACCTCCGCGTTACCCGCTTCGATGGAAGTGATGATATTGACTGATCGTACTGTCACGATTCGGGCATCAGTCAAGGATGTGCAATTTGAATTACTGCTTGCGGTCGCACTTGTGGTCATGGTGATTTTTGTATTTTTACGCAATATTCCGGCGACCATTATTCCCAGCGTTGCAGTGCCGTTATCGCTGATCGGCACTTTTGGCGTGATGTATCTGGTCGATTTTTCAATCAACAATCTTACCCTGATGGCGCTGACCATTGCGACCGGCTTCGTGGTCGATGATGCGATTGTGATGATTGAAAATATCGCCCGCTACATTGAGGAAGGCGAAACGCCGCTTAATGCCGCGCTGAAAGGCTCGGCACAAATTGGCTTCACTATTATTTCGCTGACGATTTCGCTTATCGCTGTGCTGATCCCGCTGTTGTTTATGGGCGATGTGGTGGGCCGCTTATTTCGGGAATTTGCCATTACCTTGGCGGTCGCCATTCTGATTTCGGCGGTAGTGTCATTAACGCTGACGCCGATGATGTGCGCGAAATTATTGAAACACACGCCCAAAGAAAAGCAGAGCAAGTTCTATCGCGTCACAGGTCAATGGTTTGACACGATTATTCGCCGCTATGGCGAAATGCTGACCTGGGTGCTTGATCGTCAATTCGCCACGCTGATGGTGGCAACCGGCACGGTGGCGCTGACCGTGCTGCTGTACATTTTTGTGCCAAAAGGATTTTTTCCCGTGCAGGACACCGGCGTGATTCAGGGTATTTCTGAAGGTCCGCAAACAGTTTCGTTCGCAAGCATGGCTGAGCGGCAGCAGGCACTGGCAGGGGTTATTTTGCAAGACCCGGCGGTGGCCAGCGTATCGTCGTTTATTGGTGTTGATGGCATCAACACCACGCTAAATGCGGGTCGTGTGTTGATCAATTTAAAACCCCATCAAACGCGCGATGTAACGGCATCGCAAGTGATCGAGCGGTTGAAGCCGAACATTGCCAAGCTCGAAGGCATCACACTGTATATGCAACCGATTCAGGATTTAACCATCGAGGATCGGGTCAGTCGCACACAGTATCAATTCTCAGTCGAAGACTCGGACCCCGAAGAATTATCAATCTGGACCAATAAGCTGGTGGGAAAATTAAGTACGCTGCCAGCATTAGCCGACGTGGTGTCTGATGTGCAGGACCAGGGCTTGCAGGCATATTTAACCATTGACCGCGACACCGCTGCCCGACTCGGCATCACACCTGCCGCGATTGATAACGCGCTTTACAACGCATTCGGCCAGCGGCTTATTTCCACCATCTTCACACAGGCAAGCCAGTACCGTGTAGTACTGGAAGTCAAACCGGAATTCAAACGCGGGCCCTCGGCACTGAATGATATTTACGTCGCCTCGCCAACCGGCGGACAAGTGCCCCTTTCAAGTGTCGCCAAGGTGACTGAAAAGCCGGTGTCGTTGGCGATCAATCATATCGGCCAGTTTCCCGCGAGCACGATTTCCTTCAACCTGACTCCCGGCTACTCGCTGGGCGATGCCGTAACAGCGATTGAAGCGGCGCAAAAAGAGCTTGCCGTACCCGCCAGCATTCGCACCGGTTTCCAAGGTGCTGCTTTGGCATTCAGCGCATCATTGACCAGCACCCTGCTGTTAATTTTGGCCGCGATTGTCACCATGTATATCGTGTTGGGAGTGCTGTATGAAAGCTATATTCATCCGATCACTATTTTATCCACGCTGCCCTCGGCCGGTGTGGGTGCGCTGCTGGCACTGATATTGTCCCGAACCGACTTGGGCATCATTGCCATCATTGGCATCATTTTATTAATCGGCATCGTCAAGAAAAACGCCATCATGATGATCGACTTTGCGCTCGATGCCGAACGTATCGAGGGCAAGTCGCCGCGCGAGGCAATTTTCCAGGCTTGTTTATTACGATTCCGGCCAATCTTGATGACCACCATGGCGGCCTTGCTGGGCGCGCTGCCGCTTATGCTGGGCAGCGGCGTCGGCTCTGAATTGCGTCATCCCTTAGGCATCACCATGGTAGGCGGGCTGATCGTTTCGCAGGTGTTGACACTGTTTACAACGCCGGTTATCTACCTTGCGTTTGATCGCTTGGCACGGAGATTTTCATCAGACGACAAGCTCCATAATTCAGCTACAAAGCAACAGGACTCAACAGTGCAGGGAGACTAACGGAATAGCGCATGACTTATCCGATTGCGCTGCATACATGCAAATGTGTTCGGCGTAAACAAGGAATACAGCGTGTCAGTTCCTCATGGAAGGATTCAATATGAAAACGCCAGTCATCAAAGTACGCCCCGCGTTAAACATCGCCCTGCTCACGGTTATGGCAATTGCTGTTGGGGCCACGTCGATCGCGACACAGGCTGCGCAGACGAGATCACCGAAATCAAATGCAGCAGCCGTTGGTGTTTCTCATCGGCAAGGTACGCATAGCAATGGAACTGCCCATGGCTACTACCGCCGTGGCTACTACCCATATTATCGATATGACAGCGGCTGGTATCGTCCGTATGGTTGGTATGGTCCAGCTGGCTGGGGCGGCTTTTATAGCGGATTATCACTCGGGCTGATGGTGCCATTTTTACCGTTTGGCTACTCGACCATCTGGTATAGCGGCGCGCCCTACTACTATGCAGATGATGTTTATTACACTGGCGTTCCTGGACGCGGCTATCGTGTCGTTGCGCCACCCATTACCGAGTACATCGTCAAGGACGAGCCGGGGCCAGCACCCGTGGTAGCTGCGCCGCCGGACATGGGTGCGGCAGGCACGCCCACCCCGACCTACGCCCAACCACCGCAAGGCCAGCTCTACGCGTATCCCAAAAACGGTCAGACCGCTACGCAAAGCACCTTTGACCGGATCGAGTGCGAGCGCTGGGGCAACGGCCAAACCGGCTTTAATCCGACCTCAGCGGGGCAGACAGCTGGCGACGCACAACGACGTAACGATTATCAGCGCGCTGTTTCAGCCTGCCTTGAAGGTCGCGGATACACCGTGAGGTGAAGTTGGCTTAAACACTTTATTTAAACGTTTTTCTTAAATAATTCAATCAACACGCAAAGCATGAATTTTTCCGAAATCTTTATCCGCCGACCTGTTGCTACCACACTGCTCACGATCGGTGTGGCGCTGGCAGGTGCGGTTGCATTCAAGCAACTGCCGGTAGCGCCGCTACCGCAGGTGGATTTTCCAACGATTTCGGTTTCAGCCGGACTGCCGGGGGCGAGCCCGGAAGTAATGGCGGCAACCGTGGCAACCCCGCTGGAACGCTCGCTGGGGCGCATTGCGGGTGTGACCGAAATTACTTCCTCATCGTCACTGGGTAGTACCAACATCACATTACAGTTTGATTTGAGCCGTAATATTGATGGCGCCGCACGCGAAGTTCAGGCCGCGATTCAAGCAGCGCGCGCAGATTTACCCACCAGCCTGCCCTCGAATCCCACTTACCGGAAAGTGAATCCGTCGGATGCGCCGGTGATGATATTGGCGCTTACCTCGGATACGCTGACGCAGGGCCAGATGTACGATGCCGCATCGACCATACTGGCGCAAAAATTATCGCAGGTCGGCGGCGTTGGCCAAGTAACGGTGGGCGGATCGTCGCTCCCTGCGGTGCGAGTTGAGCTCAATCCCACCGCGCTTAACCGGCTAGCCATTGGCTTCGATGAAGTGCGTACCGCCATCACCAATAACAACGCCAATCGTCCTAAAGGACTGGTTGAAGATGGCGATAAAAGCTGGCAAATTTACGCCAATGATCAAGCTAAAAAAGCGGCAGATTATTTACCGATTATCGTCGCCTACCGCAATGGCTCGGCGGTGCGACTGAGTGATGTGGGCGGCGTCGTTGATTCAGTACAAGACATACGAAACTACGGCACCGCCAATGGCAAACCCTCCGTGGTGTTGCTGATCAACCGGCAACCCAATGCAAATATTATCGAAACGGTTGATCGTATCCAGGCAATGTTGCCGCAATTGCGTGCTTCCATTCCCGCCTCGATCAATCTGCAGGTTGCACTTGAGCGCACCACCACCATTCGCGCCAGCTTGCGCGAGGTGGAGCGCACGCTGGTAATCTCGATGGGCTTGGTCATCATGGTGGTTTTTTTGTTTTTGCGGAATTTTCGCGCCACGTTAATTCCGGCAGTGGCGGTGCCCGTGTCACTGATCGGCACCTTCAGCATCATGTATGCCGCCGGTTACAGCCTCAACAATTTATCTTTAATGGCCATGACCATCGCAACTGGTTTCGTGGTTGACGATGCCATCGTGGTGCTGGAAAACGTCACCCGTCATATCGAGAAAGGCATGACCCCATTCGAGGCGGCCATCAAAGGCTCCCGCGAAGTCAGCTTTACGGTGGTGTCAATGTCCATCTCCCTGATCGCCGTGTTTATTCCCATTCTTTTGATGGGCGGCATAATTGGCCGTCTGTTCCGTGAGTTTGCGGTCACGCTCTCTGTCGCGATTCTGGTCTCACTGGTGGTGTCGGTGACCACCACACCGATGATGTGCGCCCGACTGCTGCGAGCCAAAAAGACGGAGAACGAGATTGAGCCCGCGAAATCCCAACATCGTCTGGCCAAATTGGGGCGCAGGATTTCGACCGGCACCGAAGTTTTTTTTGCATCGATACTGCGCGGTTATGAGCGCAGCCTTGGCTGGGTACTGCGCCATCCGTTGCTCGTTGTTATTACGCTGGTCGCCACCATCGGTTCCAATATTTATCTTTATGTGATCGTGCCCAAAGGCTTTTTGCCACAGCAAGATACCGGGCGAATTATTGGCGGCATTCAGGGCGACCAGAGCATTTCATTCCAGGCGATGCAGGGCAAGCTGGGAGAATTTGTCGATATCGTCATGCAAGACCCCAGCGTGGATAACGTGATTGCGTTTACCGGTGGCGGCCAGCGTAATGGTGGGCGTATGTTCATCGCCTTAAAGCCGCTGAAGGAGCGCAAAAACTCGGCCGATGCGATCGTGGCACGACTGCGTCCCAAGCTTTCAAAAGTGGCGGGGGCCAATTTATTTTTGCAGCCGGTTCAGGATTTTCGGGCCGGTGGCCGGCAGTCAAATTCAGCCTACCAGTTCACCTTGCAGGCCGATGATCTGACCGAGTTGCGAACCTGGACACCACGTTTGCAACAAGCTTTGCAGGACGTCAAAGAAGTGGCCGATGTGAACTCCGACCAGCAGGAACGCGGTCTGCAAATGAGTCTGGTGATTGATCGCCCAACCGCTTCGCGTCTTGGCGTGACCACGCGCGCGATCGATACCGCGCTTTATCTGGCTTATGGGCAAGCCGTGGTATCGACTATTTACGCAACACTGAATCAATACCGAGTGGTGATGGAAGTTGCTCCTGAATATTGGCAAAGCCCGGAATCACTCAACGGTATTTATGTGCTCTCGCCCACCCGCGGGCAGGTCCCACTTTCTGCCTTTTCGCGTTACGAACCGACCACCGCAGCGCTGTCCGTCAATCGCCAAAGCCAGTTTGCTGCGACCACGATTTCGTTTAATTTGCCCGAGGGCGTATCGCTATCGACAGCCGTACAAGCGATGCGGGATACAATGGCGAAAATTGGCATGCCCAGCACCATTACCGGCAGCTTTCAGGGCACCGCTCGCACCTTTCAACAGGGGCTGGATAGCCAGCCATGGCTGATCCTGGCAGCGCTAATTACGGTGTATATCGTGCTCGGCATTTTGTATGAAAGTTATATCCACCCCTTGACGATTTTATCCACCTTGCCCTCAGCGGGTGTGGGTGCGCTGCTCGCGCTATTGGCCACCGGCACCGAGCTTTCAATCATCGCGCTGATTGGTGTGATCTTGTTAATTGGTATCGTCAAAAAGAATGCGATATTGATGATCGATTTTGCGCTGGATGCCGAGCGCACATTGGGCCTCTCGCCGCATGATGCGATTTTCCAGGCCTGCTTGCTGCGCTTTCGCCCGATCATGATGACCACCATGGCGGCCTTGCTGGGCGCTATTCCACTAGCCATTGGTTTCGGCGATGGCGCGGAGTTGCGTACCCCGCTGGGCATTTCGATTGTGGGCGGCTTGCTGGTGAGCCAGTTATTGACGCTATACACCACGCCGGTGGTGTATTTATATCTGGATCGTTTTCGGCATTGGGGTCTGCGCCGCTTCAAGCGCAATAAAGAAAATGCAGTCCCCCATACCGGCAATGCCGACAATATTGTTTTGGAGAACCAATGAATCATCGTCAAAAATTAACTGGCGCTGCCTCAGTCTCAGTGCTGCTAATGACATTAACTTCATGCGCGGTTGGCCCCGATTACAAGCGTCCCGATATGACCACACAAGCAACACTAGCCACTTTCAAAGAGGCGCTTGGCTGGAAAGTGGCAGCTCCCAATGATGCAATAACACGCGGCAAATGGTGGGAGGCATTTGGCGATACCCCGCTAAACGCGCTGGTCGAGAAAGTCGATATCAATAATCAAAATCTGAAAATCGCCGAGGCCAAATATCGTCAGGCACAAGCATTAAGCAGCTCGGTGCAATCCAGTTTTTTCCCCACGATTTCTGCCAATGCCAGCGAAACACGCAGCCGCGCCGCTTCCGGAAACACCAACAGAACTGCGAGCACAACTGGCTCAAGCACCAACACTGGCGTGGCCTCCGGCAATACTTTCCCCGTCTCAACCAACCATAATTTAAGCGCTAACTTTAGTTGGGAACTGGATGTATGGGGACGTATTCGCCGACAGGTGGAAGCCAGCGATGCCAGTCGTCAAGCGAGCGCGGCTGATTTGGAATCGGCCCGCTTATCGGCACAATCTGATTTGGCCTTCAACTATTTTCAGTTGCGCATTAACGATGCCCAGAAGCAACTGCTCAACGATACCGTGGATGCCTACGCAAAATCGCTGGAGCTGACCAAGAACCGCTATAACGTTGGCGTCGCCGGCAAGGTTGACGTCGCGCAGGCAGAAACACAACTCAAAAGCGCGCAGGCGCAAGCGATTGATTTTGGTGTTCAACGCGCTCAACTAGAGCACGCTATTGCACTTTTAGTTGGCCAGGCGCCCGGCAATTTTTCGTTGCCGGAATTAAAATGGAATATTGCAGTACCGGCTATCCCGCTGGCATTGCCATCCAGCTTGCTTGAGCGCCGCCCCGACATCGCCGGAGCAGAGCGACGTGTCGCCGCTGCAAACGCCCAAATTGGAGTCGCCAAGGCCGCTTATTACCCCACGCTTTCCCTTACTGGCAATGGCGGCTACAGCAGCCCGAGCCTGGCGAATTGGATCAGTGCACCCAATCGATTCTGGTCGCTTGGTCCATCACTCGCCGAAACCATTTTTGACTTCGGCAAACGCGGTGCCGTGACAGATCAAGCCGTGGCAGTCTACGATCAGAGCGTCGCAACTTATCGCCAAACTGTGTTGCAGGCTTTTCAAGAGGTTGAGGACAACCTTGCCGCACTGCGCATTCTCGAGACAGAAGCGACAGTGCAGGAAGAAGCTGTAAAAGCTGCCCTTGAATCGGTAGCCCTCACACTGAATCAATACAAAGCGGGAACCGTGAGTTACCTGAATGTGGTGAGTGTACAAACTGCACTGCTATCAAACGAACGAACGGCCATGACACTAACAGGACGACGATTGACTGCTTCAGTCGGGCTGATCAAGGCGCTGGGTGGCGGGTGGCACAACACTGACAGTGGCGCTGACGGTAGCACTGACGCTGTCACCAAACCGCTTTAGCAATTTAGTTTTGTTAATGGCGATTTGTAGTTGGATAGCTCAGAACCCGCAGGCGGCAAAGCGCTGACAATGTGCTTGAAATGCAGCGCCGAAAGACTCAAGCCATGTAAGCTGTTTAAGGCGTCCGCATTCGTTTCAATGTTTCCCGATACGGTTTCAATCCGGCAGAGAGAAATCCGATCGCCACCAAGTTAGCAATGGTGCCCACAATCAACATCGACCATTTGAGATCGAGATCGTTGGCAAATACTTTGTCAGTCACAAGTGCAACTGCAGTTGGACCAACGCCAAGCCCGATCAGGTTAACAATGAATAAATAAACGGCCGAGGTCTGACCGCGCATCTGGTTGGGGACAATTTCCTGTATCGCCGAGGGCGCTGCGCCGAACGGCATACCGAGCGCAAACACCGCCGGCACCATCAAGACTGCGGCGAGCGTGCCGCTATCAGCGAGCAGATAAACACCGCCGAGCATCGCGACAGCGGATGCGAGAATACCCACGCGCAGCGCAGCATCCGTTTTTCCCTGCTTGAGCCAGTGGTCAGTTAGCCATCCACCGAAGAGAATGCCAGCGCAACCGAATACCATCACGATAAGGCCATAAGTGATACCAACCTCGCCCGCGTTCCAATTAAAGGTGCGGATGAAAAAACTGGGCACCCAGGCTGATGTGCCATACGAACAGAATGCAAGCATCGCGAAGCCCATGTTGTGACACAGCACGGTGCGGCGATTTTCCCACAGGTGTGCAAGCACCGTGCCGAACGGCACCCCAGCCGAAACGTGCCCGCTATCACGAGGTGGTTCGCGCACCAGCAAAAAAGCCAGGCTGAACAGGAGGCCACTACCACCGAGCACAAAGAACACCATTTGCCATGGCCGCACATCACCGATCAATGGCAACGTGACCACGCCCTGCGCGTCCGCGAACTTTATGACCAAGCCGCCAATCAGAAAGGCGAGGCCTGAGCCCAGAAAAATCCCCATCGAGTAAACGCTGATGGCAGTGGCACGTCGTCCCGGCGGAAAATAATCGGCGATCATCGAGTAGGCGGCCGGTGACAAGGTTGCCTCCCCCACGCCCACGCCAACGCGACACATAAATAATTGCCCGTAGGATTTTGCGAATCCGCACAGCCCCGTCATCAGACTCCAGACCACCACCCCGGCCGCAATCAGCCCTCGACGGTTCCGGCTATCAGCGAGGCGACCAAGCGGGATGCCGAGAATGGTATAAAAAATCGCAAACGAAAACCCCATCAAGAGACTCATCTGGGTATCACTGATGCCGAGATCACGACGAACCGGCCCAACTAACAGATTCAGAATCTGCCGGTCGACAAAAGAAAATACGTAAGCGAACATCAGAATCGCCACCACCAGCCATGGATAGACCATCGAGTTTTTATGAGTGGCTCTGTTGGTATCCATGCGGCTTTTCTCCTGACAAAAGTCTTGGCTGAAGTTACCTGGGCTGTCTATACATTGCTAGAACTGACTGACTCGCTGACTAAGCCACTATATTTTTGGCATGCTTGAACATACCAAAATTGTTAACGGCGTAACGCATGCGTTTTGTTTGCATGTTCCGCTTTTTCTTTAGCAAGCTTTTCTTTCTTTTCTTCTTCTAATGCCGCTTTCTTTTCAGCTTTTTTTATATCTGCTTCTTGCTTGGTTTTTTTTCTAGCTGCTTGAGCGTCAGCTCTGGTCTTATTTGCTTCTTCTTGCTTGGCAGCTTTTTTAGCAGCACGATCAGCCTGAGCTGCTTTCTTGACGTTAGCCTTGGCATTTGCATTTGCATTTGCATTTGCATCCCGTCGCTTCATGATTTCCGCCTTGCGCGTCTCGCGCCGTTGCGTGATCAGTTTTTGTACAGCGTCATGCTTGCCCTCTAATAGTCGCTCGTTGCGCGTTGTTTTAAAAAAAGCCGGTACTTCTTGCAATTTGCGCGGCGCACTATTGCCACCGTGCGGCACAAATCCAGCTTGATTGGGAGCTATTTCGGCACGGCCTTGCGGCGTTTTGATCACGCTGCCTCCGGCATTGACCTTATCATACGTTCCCGCCTCGCCATCAGCTGAGCCCGCCGGAATGACCAATGGCTCGTGATCAGTGCCGCGAATACCAATGGTTGCATTCGGCGTTCGCACTATATATTTTTCGCGATTGAATTTGCCGATCCAGCCTGTAACTGAGCGAAAGCTGCCTTGCAATAAGCCAAAAACGCCCGCGTCCAAATCATTGCCTTTGGCCTGGTATTTCACGATCTTCATTTTAGTGTTGGGGCGTATTGCCATGTAGCCACCGTCTTCCATATCCAGATGCAGCTCGCCATCCTTGCCTGTGACGATCGAATCACCCTCGGCTAACACGTCACCAATTTTCACTTTTCGACGTTGATTTTTACCCGCAATCACCGTCACGTCGCCTTCGACCAGAGCGACCTTGGCCGCATCATTTACCTCAACTATTTTTGGCTCGTTAGCAGGTGGTGGCGTTGGCGTATTGGCTGTCGTTGAATTCACGCCGGCCTGCACGGGTTGCAGACTAGTCGATGCTTGTGGTGCCGCAGCTGGTTTTGCGGGCAAAACTGGCTGCGCCCAAACGATGTTCAGGCATAGCGTCACTACCGCTACCAGGCCATAAGAAAGTTCATTGAAATAATAACGGCGGCAATTAACCATGATTTTCCTGCTCTCAAATCCATACGTTTATAAAGTACCGCAACCGGTTCACTAGGCCTGCATCATCGGCGTCAACAGACCGCTGACATTATCCAGCTTCACTGCTCCATTGGCGATCAAATCTTTCATCAGCATAGCGGCCATCTGATCATAGCTCTGTCCCAAAAACCGTTCACTCATATCACGATAAACTGGCACGTCCGCCAGATATTCAGGCAGTGCAGAAAACGCTATTGCACCTTTATCCAGCAGCGCAAAAACAAACAGCGTCTTGACCACATGCCGTGCATTTTTTGCCGGATCTTTTTCGAATGCAATGAGTCTTGAGCGGGTAAACTCCAACGCTTTGGCTACATTCACAAATGGCGCCCCATGGCCCGGGATTATCAGCCGCGGGTTCAGCGCTTCAATCACGTCAAGTGTCGCAAACGCCGCGTGGATAGGCGTGTTTGAGCCACTTTCAACGGATAAATCGGCGGCTTCAGAAGGCCATACAAAACCCATTCCCCGCTCCCACAGTGCGTCACCCGTAATTAGAATTCTTTCCGCTTCACACCAAAAAAGCAGCGCGCCCATATCGTGTCCGGGCGCGGCGATGGCCTGCCATTTCAAGCCACCCGCATCAAAATCTTCACCCGCCGCAATCGTGTCATCAAATTCAAATTGTTCGGCGTACTGGTCTGTTTCTAGCGACCAGCAGCTTTGCGCCGTCCACGGCGTTACGTGCTCAACTTCGCCCGCCGGAATGGTGATGCGGCAGGCATAGTGCGCGCGCAACCTGCGGTTGCCACCCATATGATCGCTATGGCAATGGGTATTGATGAGCCGGTGTAGCGGTTGCTGGTCAAGCGCCTTGACGACCAGGCGCAATGTTTCATTGGCATGCCGACCATAGCCGCTATCGATCAGCACATTTTGATCGGCGGCAGTCATCAGAATTTGGTTGCAATTAAGCCAACCGCGTTCGATCACGGTGACATCGTCAATTATTGAATGAAATTGTTCAGTCATTTCTCAGGTGTCAGGGCATTGGTATTGAAGGATAAGCCCAACCCTATCACGTTCTCTTTCAAGCGTGACCCATCGTTATAAAGACGAAGGAATAGCGCGGGACGCGGGCGCGCGAACCGCGCCAGTTATAATTAGTGTCGCAGTTAAAACACAAAGCCAGTCTCTTTACCTCGCAAACGGAACCTAAACATCATGCAAATTCAAAATCACACCTTTCTAGTCGCCGGTGGCGGCTCAGGCTTGGGCGCGGCGACCGCGCGCCTGCTGATTGCAAACGGCGGTAACGTGGTGCTCGCCGACATCAACAAAGAAGGCGGCGAAAAAATGGCCACCGAGCTGGGTAAACAAGCGAAATTCATTGAAACCAATGTTACCGACGAAGCCAGTGTGCAGGCAGCGGTTGATCTTTGCACCTCTGCTTTTGGCGGCATTCACGGAGTATTGAACTGTGCAGGTGTCGCGCCCGGTGAGCGGGTGGTGGGCAAAACGGGGCCGCATTCACTCGCCAATTTTTTACGCACCATCAGCATTAATTTAATCGGCACTTTCAATGTGATACGCCTCGCTGCCGCCGCAATGTGCGCGCAGGCACCGGCTGCAAACGGCGAGCGCGGCGTCATTATTAATACCTCATCCGTCGCCTCATTTGAAGGGCAGATCGGCCAAGCCGGTTACGCGGCATCAAAAGCAGGCGTGAATGGCATGACCTTGCCGATTGCGCGCGAACTGGCGAAATTTGGCATCCGCGTAATGACCATTGCACCCGGCATTTTCGATACACCCATGCTGCAGGGCATGAGCGAAGAAATCCGCGCATCGCTGGGCGCGCAAATCCCCTTTCCGGCCCGTTTGGGTCGCCCGGATGAGTATGCCGCGCTGGCGAAACACATCATCGAGAATGAAGTATTAAATGGTGAAGTAATCCGACTTGATGGCGCGATTCGGATGGGAGCGAAGTAAAGCAGTAAAATCACTGCCTGCACTCATAAAAAGCAAGACTCGGCCCAAGCGAGCCGGGCAAGACCGCCAATTTGGAGAAGCCATGATTTTTGATACCCATATCACCGACGACACTGATGCACTGCGCGATACGGTAAAGCGCATGTGCGATGCGGAGCTAGCACCACGCGCCGCCGACATCGACCACGACAATAAATTCCCGATGGACATGTGGAGAAAATTCGGGAATTTGGGTTTGCTTGGGGTTTCCGTTGCCGAAGAATACGGCGGCACTGGCATGGGCTATTTGGCACACACCGTGGCAATGGAAGAAGTATCTCGCGCATCGGCATCTGTTGGCCTGGCCTACGGCGCACACTCGAATCTGTGCGTGAATAATTTGTACCTGAACGGCAATGAAGCGCAGCGCAACCAGTATTTACCCAAATTATGCTTGGGTGAGTTTGTCGGCGCCCTCGCCATGAGCGAGCCCGGTGCAGGCTCCGATGTGGTGGGTTCCATGGCTTGCAAGGCAGAGAAAAAAGGCGACCGCTATATCGCCAACGGCAACAAGATGTGGATTACCAACGGGCCGCATGCGGATGTCCTGATTGTCTACATGCGTACCGCGCCCAAGGAAATGGGCTCGAAAGCGATGACAGCCTTCATCATCGAAAAAGGATTCAAAGGTTTCCGCACTGCGCAAAAGCTCGACAAGCTCGGCATGCGCGGCTCGGATACCTGTGAGCTGGTGTTTGAAGATTGCGAGATTCCAGAAGAAAATATTTTGGGCACACTGAATGGCGGCTCAAAGGTATTGATGAGTGGCCTGGATACTGAACGTACCGTGTTATCGGGCGGGCCGATCGGCATCATGCAGGCGGCAATGGATTTGGTGCTGCCCTATATGCACGAGCGCAAACAGTTTGGCCAGGCGATTGGCACCTTCGGCTTGATGCAGGGAAAAATGGCGGATATGTACGTCGCCCTGCAGTCATCGCGCGCTTTCACTTACCGCGTTGCCGAAATGCTCGATCAGGGACGCGGCCGCGCCGCCCGCAAGGACGCAGCGGCCTGTATTTTATATGCCTCCGAATCAGCCGTGAAAGTGGCGCTGGAGGCTATTCAGGCGCTCGGCGGCAATGGTTATATCAATGAATATCCTGCAGGCCGGTTATTGCGCGATGCAAAACTGTACGACATCGGCGCGGGCACCAATGAGATTCGCCGCATGTTGATTGGGCGGGAATTGTTTGGAGAATCGAGCTAATACATCAGTATTCAGTATTTTCAATCTGCTTCTTGCCACCGCGCTATAAATTTCAACATCCACTTTTTTCAGGAGAACACCATGTCAGATGCCATCGTAATCGTCGCTGCAAAGCGTACCCCTATCGGGTCCATGAATGGTCAGTTACTGTCAATGACCTCGCCGCAGCTTGCGTCTGTTGCCATCAAGGCGGCGGTCGCGCAATCCGGCTTGAAGCCCGAAGACATCACCGAGGCCATCATCGGCTGCGTGCTGCCGGCGGCCCTCGGCCAGGCACCTGCACGTCAGGCCGTGTTGGGCGCTGAGCTGCTGAAATCAACAGCCTGTTCGACCGTCAATAAAGTCTGCGGCTCCGGCATGAAGACCGTGATGATGGCGCATGATGCGATCATCGCCGGTTCGGCAAACGTGATCGTGGCGGGCGGCATGGAATCCATGTCCAACGCACCACACATGCTGCCCAAGGCGCGCCAAGGCTATCGTTATGGCAGCTTCAAGGCGCTGGATCACATGGCGTTTGACGGTCTTGAAAACGCCTACGATGGAAAATCAATGGGCATTTTTGCCGATGCGACAGCGGCCAAATATGGCTTCACCCGCGAAATGCAAGATGCGTTCGCAACCGAGAGCGTGAAACGTGCACAGGCAGCCGTCGCCAGTGGCGCGTTCGCGGCCGAAATCGCGGGCGTCACGGTTTCTGGCAAAGGCGGTGATACGGTCCTGGCAACCGATGAGCCGCCCGGTCAATGCAAACCTGAAAAAATTTCGTCGCTGCGACCCGCCTTCAACAAGGACGGCACCGTGACGGCGGCATCGTCATCATCCATTTCAGACGGCGCTGCCATTCTGATTTTGATGAAAGAGTCCGACGCCAAAGCCAAGGGTATCACCCCGCTTGCCCGTGTTGCCGGCCATGCCTCGAATGCGCATGAGCCAGAATGGTTCACCACCGCGCCCGTCGGCGCGATCGACAAGTTGCACAAGAAACTGGGTTGGGGGCCGGACAATGTGGACCTTTACGAAATCAATGAGGCCTTCGCCGTGGTGACTATGGCGGCGATGAAAGATTTGAACCTGCCACACGAAAAAGTAAACGTGAATGGTGGCGCCTGCGCGCTGGGTCATCCGATCGGCGCATCGGGCGCACGGCTGATTGTGACCCTGATTCATGCTTTGAAAGCACGCGGCGGCAAGCGCGGCATTGCCTCGCTTTGCATCGGCGGCGGCGAGGCCACAGCATTGGCAGTAGAAATTATTTAGATAAACTCCAGGACTGGAGCGGCGAATGGAGCAAAAATGCTCTGAAAGCCTCTCTGGATATAGGGTTTTATTTTTTCGTTGCCTCCATCAATTGTTCGGAAATTAAATTGAAGACCATCCTTATCATCGGCGCATCACGCGGGCTCGGCCTTGAGTTTGTTCGCCAGTATCGTCATGACGGCTGGGAAGTCATCGCCACGCACCGTCGCGCGGTGGACGGTAAAAAGCTGGCGGCGTTGGGCGCTGAAACGCTTGTCCTTGATACTACTGACGCCAAATCTGTTGCGGCATTTGCCAATGCGATTAAACCAAGATCACTGGACGTGGCGATTTACAACGCAGGTGTATTTGGTCCGCGCGAAGCCGTCAGTATCGCACCGTCGCGCGAGGCGTTTGACGAAGTAATGCACGCCAATGTATTCGGTGCGATGCAATTAATCCCGCTGGTTGCGCCGCGTCTGATTAAAAACAAAGGCACCTTCGCATTCATCTCAAGTCGCATGGGTTCAATCGCCGGCATGTCGAGCGCCAATGGCGTCACCTATCGCACCAGCAAAGCTGCATTAAACGCGGTGGTTAAAGCCGCATCACTGGAATATGCCAACAAAGGAATCAGCGCATTTGTAATGCACCCGGGCTGGGTACAAACCGCCATGGGTGGCGCTGATGCCGACATCACACCCGAAGTCAGCATAAACGGCATGCGCAAGGTGATTGCAGACGCTGCTGGCCCCGCAAAAAACCACAATGGCGGATTTTTTGATTACACAGGTGAGGTCATTCAATGGTAATTTTTCTACGCCTGATGGTGGCCATACTGGCGGCACTATCCATCACCGCCTGCAGCAAAAAAGCGGAAGACAAACCCAAAACCACCGAACAACTGCAAGCCGAAAAAGCCGCGACTGATAAAGCCGTGCGAGACAACGTCGTCTATGGCAACCAAATAAAAGCGCTCGACAAAGCCAAAGATGTGCAAAAAACCGTCGACGCACAAGCTGAAGCACAAGCAAAAAAAATTGACGAAGCTACAAAATAACTTCTGATTTTGACGAGAGGAGCACACGATGCTCATGAAAACCGCGACTGATTCGATGTCCCACTTCTATACCGAAGATCAGCGCATGATTCGCGACATGGCTCGCGAATTTGCGCAAAACGAATTAGCGCCCCACGCCGCGCAATGGGAACGCGACAAATGGATTCCCGATGCGGTGGTCAACCAAATGGGCGACCTGGGTCTGCTCGGCATGATCGTGCCGGAAGAATACGGCGGCAGTTATTCTGACTATGTTGCCTACGCGCTGGCTGAGGAAGAAATCGCCGCCGGTGATGCCTCCACCTCGACCCTGATGAGTGTGCATAACTCGGTGGGCTGCGGACCGATTCTGGCTTGGGGCAGTCAGCATCAAAAGCGTGCCTATCTGCCTGATTTAGCGACCGGCAAAAAGATCGGCTGCTTTTGCCTGACCGAACCACAGGCGGGCTCGGAAGCAAACAACCTAAAGACCACGGCCAAACACAGCAACGGGCAGTGGGTGTTGAACGGCAACAAGCAATTCGTCACCAACGGCAAGCGCGCAAAATTGGCGATTGTATTTGCCGTGACCGACCCGGAACTGGGTAAAAAAGGACTCTCTGCCTTTATCGTACCAACCGATACGCCCGGCTTCAATGTGCAGCGCCCCGAGCACAAACTCGGCATTCGCGCCTCCGACACCTGCGCGATTATTTTGGACAACTGCAAAATAGATGAGACCAACCTGCTCGGCCCACGCGGCAAAGGCTTGGCCATTGCGCTGTCAAACCTCGAAGGGGGGCGCATCGGCATCGCTGCACAGGCGCTGGGCATTGCCCGCGCCGCGTTTGAAGCCGCACTCGCCTATTCAAAAGAGCGCACCCAGTTCGGCAAGAAAATCAACGAGCACCAATCCATTGCCAATATGCTCGCCGATATGCACACCCGCATCAACGCAGCGCGGATGTTGATCCTCCACGCTGCCCGTATGCGCACCGAAGGCATGCCCTGCTTGTCCGAGGCCTCGCAGGCCAAGCTGTATGCATCCGAGCTGGCTGAATGGGTTTGCTCAAAAGCGATCCAGATTCACGGCGGCTATGGCTACCTTGAAGATTATCCGGTTGAGCGCTACTACCGCGATGCGCGCATCACTCAAATTTACGAAGGCACCAGCGAGATCCAGCGGATGGTGATTGCGCGTGATTTGGCTGCTTAGAGCTGCTTGGTTGGTGGAATAATGCTCGCTTTTATTCAACAAAATTAGAACGATAAAATGCCTCAACTCAAATCAAAACTAGACACCCTCTCCCCCGCTTTCACGGCCAATGCCGCACATATGCGGACTCTGGTTGCCGAGCTGAACAGTCACACGAACAAGGTTGCCGAGGGTGGCGGTGCGGAAGCCAATGCCAAACATACTGCGCGTGGCAAATTGCTGCCGCGTGATCGCGTCAAGGCGCTGCTGGATCAGGGCTCACCGTTCCTGGAGTTTTCGCCGCTTGCGGCCTGGGGCGTGTATGGCAAAACAGGGCATGATGCGCCTGCTGCTGGGGTGATTACCGGCATCGGTCGTGTCTCGGGACAAGAGGTGGTGATTGTTGCCAATGACGCAACGGTCAAAGGTGGCACCTATTACCCGCTGACGGTCAAAAAACATTTGCGCGCGCAGGAAGTGGCGATGCAAAACAATTTGCCCTGTGTGTATCTGGTCGATTCGGGAGGCGCTTTTTTGCCGCTGCAAGATGAAGTGTTTCCAGACAAGGAGCATTTCGGCCGCATTTTTTATAACCAGGCCAATCTCTCCGCAAAAGGCATTCCGCAAATCGCCTGCGTGATGGGCTCCTGCACCGCGGGGGGTGCCTACGTGCCCGCGATGTGCGATGAATCCATCATTGTCAAAAATCAGGGCACAATATTTTTGGGTGGCCCACCACTGGTCAAAGCGGCTACCGGCGAGGTGGTCACTGCTGAAGAATTGGGCGGCGGCGATGTGCATTCGCGCACCTCGGGCGTCACCGATCATCTGGCCGAAAACGACAAGCACGCGCTGGGCATCGCCCGCGAAATTGTTTCACATTTGAACCGCAAAAAATCGGCCCCCGTGGCGATGCAGCCCGTGGTTGAACCAAATTACGCCGCTGATGAGCTGTACGGCATTATTCCCAAAGACACCAAGCAGCCCTTTGATATCCGTGAAGTCATCGCGCGCATTGTTGATGGCTCGGACTTCCATGAATTCAAGGCGCTGTATGGCACCACCCTGGTGTGCGGCTTTGCGCATATCTGGGGTCATCCGGTGGGCATCGTCGCGAACAACGGCATTCTGTTTTCCGAATCGGCCCTGAAAGGCGCGCACTTTATTGAGCTATGCAACCAGCGCGGCACGCCACTGATTTTTTTACAAAACATTACCGGCTTCATGGTTGGCAAAAAATATGAAACCGGCGGCATCGCCAAAGATGGCGCGAAGATGGTCACGGCCGTGTCGTGCGCAAAGGTGCCAAAATTTACCGTACTCATCGGTGGCTCATTTGGCGCAGGCAATTACGGCATGTGCGGCCGCGCATTCAATCCCCGCTTCTTGTGGACCTGGCCAAACACCCGCATCTCGGTGATGGGCGGCGAGCAAGCAGCCTCTGTATTGGCCACCGTGAAGCGTGATGGTATTGAAGGCAAAGGCGGCGTTTGGAGCGCGGATGAAGAAGAAGCATTCAAAGCGCCAATCCGCAAACAATATGAAGATCAAGGCAACCCATACTACGCGACCGCCAGGCTTTGGGATGATGGAGTGATTGATCCAAAAGATACGCGAACGGTGTTGGGATTGGGACTGTCGGCAGCAATGAATGCGCCGATTGAGAAGACCGATTACGGCGTATTTCGGATGTGATGGTGTTTACTAATTACGATCATTTGCTTTCTGCCGAGCTGCCCTTCAAGGAGCAACTGAAGTGAGTCACGTCCTCTCCAAAATTGATGGCCCTCTTGGCATCATTACCCTAAACAACCCGGACAAGCACAACGCGTTTGACGATGTGTTGATTGCTGACCTCACCGCTGCATTGCATGCGATGGATACTGCTGAAGATGTTCGCATCGTCATCCTCTCGGCTTCGGGCAAATCATTTTCTGCCGGCGCTGATCTCAATTGGATGAAGCGCATCGCTGCTTACTCACAGGCGGAAAATGTGCGCGACGCGATGGGTCTTGGCGCGCTGATGCAGACTCTCCACGGACTGTCGAAGCCGACTATAGCGCGGGTGCAAGGCGCAGCTTATGGCGGCGGTGTGGGCTTAATTGCATGCTGTGATATCGCCGTCGGCACACAGGCCGCCGCATTCTCGCTATCGGAGGTAAAGCTGGGATTGATTCCCGCGGTGATTTCGCCGTATGTTATTGCCGCCATCGGTGAGCGTGCTTCGCACCGCTATTTTCTGACCGCTGAAAGATTCGATGCAGCCGAAGCTTATCGTCTTGGATTGCTTCATGAATTTGTCGAGACGGAACAAGCGATGGATGCGAAAATTTATTCCCTTTGCGAATCGCTGTTGAATGCGGGTCCGCACGCGATTGCCGAAGCAAAATCACTGATCGCGGCGGTTGCCAACCGACCAATTGATGATTCGTTAGTGGCCGACACAGCGGAGCGTATTGCGCGTGTTCGGGTAAGTTCGGAAGGACAGGAAGGGTTGTCCGCATTTTTGCAAAAACGTGCAGCGAGATGGACCAACAAAAATAACTGAAGGTGGAATCATGTCAGCCAAACTAATTTTATTTCCGATGCTTGCGATGGTGTTGCTATCGATTATGGTGGCGATGCTCATGCTGAAACGCCGCATTTCCGCGTTCAAAACCAAACGTATTCATCCGCAAAAAGTGGCACTCTCCACACAGATGGCGGCGCTCATTGAAGACACCCGCGCGTCAGATAATTTTCGCAATTTGTTTGAAACACCCGTGTTGTTTTATGCGGCCATGCTGACGATTTTTTCCGCTAATTTGCTTACCACTGCGCACCTCTGGATGGCATGGGCATATGTCGCCGCGCGTTACGGGCATAGCTTTATTCAATGCACGGATAATAATGTGATGCGCCGCTTTTACGCGTTCATTAGCAGCTTAACGCTGGCACTGTGCATTTGGCTGTTAATCGGCTATCAGCTTCTTTTTATCGCTTAGGTTGTTCATGTTCAATAAAATTTTAATCGCCAATCGTGGCGAAATTGCCTGCCGCGTCATACGAACTTGCAAGCGCATGGGTATTCGCACGGTTGCTGTTTTTTCGGAAGCCGATGCCAGTGCACAACATGTGCAGCAGGCCGATGAAGCCTTCCTGATTGGCGGGCCGCGGCCGGTTGATTCATATCTCAAAGGCGATTTTATTATTGAGGTCGCCAAAAAATCGGGCGCTGAGGCGATCCACCCCGGCTATGGTTTTCTGTCTGAAAACGCAAAATTTGCGCGTGCCTGTGACGAGGCCGGGGTTGTTTTCATTGGCCCGACCGTTGAAGCCATCGAAAAAATGGGCTCCAAAAGCGCTGCAAAGGCGCTAATGCAAACCGCAAAAGTGCCCGTTGTTCCCGGCTATCACGGTGACAATCAGGATGCGGAATTTCTGGCAGGGCAGGCTGATATTGTCGGTTACCCGCTGCTGATCAAAGCGGTTGCGGGGGGTGGCGGCAAAGGCATGCGCCTTGTCGAAAAGGCTGCGGACTTTATTCCGCAACTGGAAGCTGCGCGACGCGAGGCCAAAAGCGCATTTGGCAATGATGATGTGCTGATTGAGCGCTTCGTGCTGGGTCCGCATCATATCGAATTCCAAGTATTCGGCGATACGCACGGCAACTATGTGCATTTGTATGAACGCGAATGCTCGATCCAGCGACGTCATCAGAAAGTTCTGGAAGAAACGCCCTCTCCGTATTTATCCATTGATGAGAATATGCGCAAGAAAATGGGTGATGCTGCGGTTGCCGCCGCGCGCGCTATTGCCTATCGCGGCGCCGGCACCATTGAGTTCATCGCAGGGGAAGATCGCGAATTTTTCTTTATGGAGATGAATACGCGCTTGCAGGTGGAGCATCCCATTACAGAAATGATTACTGGTGAAGATTTGGTGGAATGGCAATTGCGCGTTGCCACTGGCGAGCCGCTGCCGCTCAAGCAAAAAGAAATAATCACCGGCGGTCACGCGATTGAGGTGCGTATTTGCGCGGAGAATCCCGCCAATGATTTTCTGCCGGAGACCGGCAAAATGCATGTCTTCGCCACGCCGCACTTGGATGCCGAAGGTGATGTGCGGCTGGATACGGGTGTCGGGGTTGGCAAATTCGCAGGCGATGAAATCAGCGTTTACTACGACCCGATGATTGCCAAACTGATTACCTGGGGCGGCGATCGCGATGAGGCAATTCGCCGCATGCAAAGCGCGCTGGCCGAGACAGATATCATCGGCGTTAAAACCAATCTGGGTTTTTTGCAGCAGCTCGTCAGGCATCAGGCTTTTATCGATGGCGCAACCGACACCGGCTTCATCCATAGGCATCGTGAGATGTTGATGATGGATGAACACAATTGCCCAGCCGAAGCACTGATCGCTGCATCGCTGTTCGAGTTGGCGCGCGAAAATTCAAACGTCGGTAACGGCGTCTGGGATAGCAAAAATGGCTGGTGGTTAAATCGCGGCGCAACCCGCACGCTGGAATTTCATACGGCTGACGATGCCGTTATCGAGATGGTCAGTATTGATAACTTGGCCTCAGGCTGCAGACTCAAAATCCGCGGCATTGATTTCAATGTAACCGAGCATACTGTTGCTGGTACACAGATTCGCTTCACGGCCAACGGTATTGCCCATCGCGCCATCGTATTGGCGCATCAGGAAAAATTTTCTGTGCTGCTATCCAGTTCTCGTCACCACTTGCGGCTGGTCGACCCGTTTCATTTCGAGCCAAGTGAAGACACTAACGATGGCCGCTTGACCGCGATGATGCCCGGTCGGGTGGTGAAAGTGATGGCCAATGCTGGCGATAAAATTAAAAAAGGTCAGGCACTCATCATCATGGAAGCGATGAAAATGGAACACACCATCGTCAGCCCGCGTGACGGCGTGGTCGAGCGGGTTGCATTCAAGGTGGGCGATATGGTGCCTGCGGATGCGGTGTTGTTTGCGTTTGCGGAGTAGCGTTTTTTATTACAACGCTTTATCACTAAAAACAAAACGCCAGAATCAACGGGCTTTCACAAGCAAATGCCCGGAACGGCAAGCTGAATGCGGGGCTTTCCTTTTAAACATCAACGTGAAAATCGAAAATGGCTACGTATTTCTACGTGGCCGTTTTCTTCAACACCTACCGCAGATCAATATGTCCGCGAATAGATCGGTGTGGGGTTACGTAAATCATTGCGTGATCCATAGCGTGAATCGTAACGCGCCTCACGGTTTGATACCGGGCGCACATTGACGTCTACCTGCAAAGTTGAGCCCGGATCATAGGGCAGCCGCGAAGTATATTCGCGGCCGTGATAGCGATAACGCACATCATAGCCACGCACTTCATCACGTGTGTCAGAAACAGTCTGGCAGCGCTGCACATCACGGGTTACGGGAACGCGTTCGACATCGCCGTATTCACGTTGCTGCGAATAAGCAGAAGCGCGGCGGTAGTTGTTGTCACGATAATAACTATCGTTACGGCCGTTGTTTTCAACATTATTGCCGACGATGCCACCGAGGATAGCGCCGACCGCGGTACCGCGATCACGTCCGCCGCTTGAGTTACCAAACTGGTGGCCAATCGCGCCGCCGATCACGGCACCAAGTACCGTGCCCGCACCAATGCCGGAGCTGCCGCGGTTATATTCGCGCCTGTCCTCATAGCGACGATCCTGATAGCGATCATCATAGTTGCCATCATAGGCCACACGATTTACACGACGCTCTTCATAGCCCGCCACCTGTTCAGTCCAACATTGCTGCCGGGGGAAAGACACGCGCTCATATATCGGCGTGGATGAAATCACTTGGGCGGTGTCATTAAAATCATGGGCTTGAGCACCAATTGCAAAAAAACCGGCTGCCGACAAGCCTGCAATAATACTAATGCGCTTAGTCGCGATAGCTACTCGTTTCATATGGACTCCTGATGGTTTGACTGCATTCGAGAAACGCGGCCGCTTTGGAGTGGGTTGACGGCACACTACGACAAAATCGTGTCAAAACTCACATTCAGTCGAGGTTCTTGAAGATTGTGCTGTAAACCCAGACTATGAGGACTTCATCAAGATGGTATTGAGCATCTTTTGTCGAATAAGCCTAAAATTATAGATTGTTCGCAATTTGCTACTCATCGCTTTTTAGGAGATTACCCATGGCTGCCGTACTTGAAAACCCGTCTGCTGTTTCCGCCAACCACGCTAGCGTGAAACTGTTAATTAACGGTAAATTGGTGGAATCAAAAACTCAGGTCTGGAAAGACGTGGTGAACCCTGCCACGCAAGAAGTTCTGGCCCGGGTGCCGTTTGCCACTCAAGACGAAATCAACGCCGCTATTGACGGCGCTGCACAAGCATTCAAGACTTGGAAAAACACGCCGATTGGCGCGCGCGCGCGAATCATGTTGAAGCTGCAAGAGCTGATCCGTCGTGACATGAAAAAATTAGCCGCGTGTCTGACTGCGGAACAAGGCAAGACATTGCCCGATGCGGAAGGTGATGTGTTCCGCGGTCTTGAGGTGGTGGAGCATGCCTGCTCGATTGGCACCCTCACCCTTGGTGAATTCGCCGAGAACGTGGCCGGTGGTATAGATACCTATTTCCTGCGCCAGCCGATTGGGGTTTGCGCCGGCATCACGCCGTTCAACTTCCCGGCGATGATTCCGCTGTGGATGTTCCCAATGGCCATCGTTACCGGCAATACTTTCGTGCTCAAGCCTTCCGAGCAAGACCCCATGACCACTATGCTGCTCGCAGAACTGGCGATGGAAGCGGGCGTGCCTGCCGGTGTGCTGAATGTCGTTCACGGCGGCAAGGATGTGGTCGATGCGCTCTGTACTCACGCCACCATCAAGGCCGTTTCGTTTGTCGGCTCGTGCCATGTCGGCGAACATGTTTATAAGCTTGCAAGCACGCATGGCAAACGCGCGCAGTGCATGATGGGCGCAAAAAATCATGCCGTGGTGATGCCCGATGCCAGCAAAGACCAATCGCTGAATGCATTAGTGGGCGCGGGCTTTGGTGCGGCAGGACAGCGTTGCATGGCAACTTCTGTGGCCGTGCTGGTCGGCGAAGCCAAGCAGTGGATTCCGGATATTGTCGCCAAAGCAAAATCACTCAAAGTAAACGCGGGTATTGTAGCGGGCACCGATGTTGGCCCAGTCATTTCTAAACAAGCTAAAGCGCGCATCGAAGGTTTGATCGCACAAGGTGTAGCCGAAGGCGCGAAACTGGAGCTCGACGGCCGCAATCCGGTCGTAGCTGGGTATGAAAAAGGCAATTTTATTGCGCCAACGGTTTTCTCGGGCGTGAAGCCCGGCATGAAAGTCTATGACGAAGAAATTTTTGGACCGGTATTGATCGTAGTGACCGTTGATACCCTCGATGAAGCGATCGCCTTGGTAAATGCCAACCCCTACGGCAACGGCACTGGCATCTTCACGCAATCAGGCGCGGTCGCGCGCAAGTTTCAAAATGAAATTGACGTCGGCCAGGTCGGCATCAATGTTCCCGTCCCGGTTCCGGTCCCCTACTTCAGCTTCACCGGATCACGCGGCTCGAAGCTTGGTGATTTGGGCCCTTACGGCAAACAGGCCATCCAGTTTTACACACAAGTGAAAACCGTGACCGAACGCTGGTTTGATGATTCGCTAACGAACACAGGCGTGAATACGACCATTAGCCTGAAATAGTGCCGATGGAAGCCACTCCAGGGCGGCTGAAAGTAATTTTTTGGCTGTTCGCCGTCGGCAGTGTACTAGCCTTTGGTTTATTTCTGTTCAGCGTGGCGCGAGGCCAGTATGCTTGGGCAACCATGAGCTTGGGATTTGTTTTTTCCATGCTGGCCACCACCGTGAATCCCAAAATGGTGTTCCGGAAATTCCGCGACCAGGCTTTGTACGAGTCTGAAACCAGTTCTGCCATCAGCGCGCATCGCTATCTCACGCTGCTGATGTGGATTTGCTATGTGGGTGCATTGGTCATGTTTTTATTAGGTAAATTCAGACCTTAATTCAAGAACCTGCGAAGGATAAAGGATAAGAAAATGAAAATCGGATTCATCGGCCTGGGCCATATGGGCAATCCCATGGCGCGTAATTTGCTGAAGCACGGTCATATCTTAAAAGTGTTTGATGTCATGCCGGAGCTGGTCAAGAAGCTGACTGATCTGGGTTGCGAACATGCCACCTCTGCGCAGAAATGCGCGGAAGATGTAGAGGTACTCATCACCATGCTGCCTTCTTCGCCCCATGTTCGCTCGGTCTATCTGAATGCCGCTGGCGTGTTGTCGGGGGCAGCAGCCGGAACGCTACTCATCGATTCTTCCACGATTGATCCACACACAGCGCGCGATGTGGCGTTTGATGCAAAAGCAAAAGGCTTCAATATGATTGATGCGCCCGTGTCTGGCGGCACCGGTGGCGCCGAGTCCGGCAGCCTAACCTTCATGGTCGGCGGCGACATTCAAGATTTTGAAAAAGCCAAAGCCATACTGGAATGTATGGGCAAAAATATTGTTCATTGCGGCGGTGCAGGTAACGGCCAAGTCGCCAAGATTTGTAACAATATGATGTTGGCGATTGAAATGATTGCCACCGCTGAAGGCATGTCGCTGGCTGCAAAGCTTGGCATGGACCCCAAAGTGTTTGCCGGTATTGCCAACACCTCAAGCGGACGCTGCTGGAGCTCGGACACCTACAATCCCTATCCCGGCGTACTAGAGAACGCACCCGCTTCACGTGGCTACACCGGCGGATTCGGCTCAGATTTGATGCTCAAGGATTTAACTCTGGTGACAGAAGCCGCCAAAGCGGCCAAGCACCCGGTCATGCTGGGCGCAGCAGCGCAACAGTTGTATCAAATGCATTCGGGCAACGGCGACGGCGCACTGGATTTTTCCAGCATCATCAAGCTATACAAAAAAGACTAATTTAATGATCACCCACACCATTGAAAATCATACCTGCATCATCACCATCGCCAATCCGCCGGTAAATACCTGGACACCAGAGTCGCTGTTGGCGTTAAAAAATTTAACGCATGAATTGGATGCCAATAAAAATATTTATGCGGCCATCATCACCGGTCAGGGCGAGAAATTTTTCTCGGCCGGTGCCGATCTGAAGCGCTTTCAGGGGGGCAAAGAAGCTGCACGTGAATTCATTACCATTTTTGGTGAGGCGTTTGAAGCCTGGATGAATGCCCGCTTTGTCACCATTGCGGCCATTAACGGCTACGCGATGGGCGGCGGCATGGAAGCGGTGCTTGCCTGTGATACACGCATCGCCGAGGCGCATAGCATCATGGCATTGCCCGAGCCAAAAGTAGGCCTCCTGCCCGGCGGTTGCGGTACTCAAAATTTGCCATGGTTGGTGGGCGAAGGCTGGGCGAAACGCATCCTGCTCACCGGCGAGCAGCTTAATGCAGAGACGGCATTGCGTATCGGCCTGGTGCAAGAAGTCACCGAAAAAGGCAAGTCACTGGAAGCAGCCAAGGTCTTGGCGGAACGCGTGGCAGGCTTGTCACCGAAATCGGTTGAGTTCTGCAAATCGCTTATGCATAACGCCCGCAATGGCATCCCGCGTAATGAGGGCATCCAGCTTGAGCGCGAACGCTTCATGGAATTATTCGAGTTTGAAGATCATGCCGAAGGCGTTGCTGCTTTCCTCGAAAAGCGAAAACCCCAGTGGAAAAATGGTTAGGCCGCATGTCATTGTCTACCCCCCCCGAACTGCTTGTTGATATTCGCAATCATATCGCGCATCTCACGCTCAATCGCCCACAGGCATTGAACGCGCTATCGCACACAATGATTGAGGAGATGTCGCGCCTGCTGGCGGTCTGGGCAGCAGACCCGAATATCAAGGCCATCATGGTGCGTGGTGCCGGAGAAAAATCGTTTTGTGCGGGTGGTGATATTCGCGCACTATATGAAGCGGGCAAACGCGCCGATGGCAGCGAGCATAACTTTTTTGTGCGCGAGTATGAACTCAATTTCGCCATTCATCGTTACTTGGTTAATACCGGCAAACCCTACATTGCTTGGATTGACGGCATTGTCATGGGCGGTGGCATGGGCATTGCCCAGGGCGCACCGATTCGTATCGTTGGCACGCGTACCAAGATGGCCATGCCCGAAACGACCATTGGATTATTCCCGGATGTAGGTGGCAGCTATTTTCTGTCACGCTGCCCCGGTGCGATTGGCTTGTATTTGGGACTTACTGGACAAACCATCAAAGCGGCCGATGCGATGTATGCAGGACTGGCGACGCATCACATTGCCACTGAAGTAGCATTTGAGTTTGATTACGCGCTGGATGGACTTATCGACTGGCAGCTCGGCACCGTACCGGCCATCAATGAAATTGTGAAGAAATTTTCAAGTACACCGATTGAACCGGCCACCTTGCCACCCTTGCGCGGCGTGATTGAAAAACACTTTGTCCAAAAGAATGATGTATTGGCGATTGTGGCGTCATTGGAAACCGAGCTCGATACAGCCTATACCGATTGGGCACGCCATACCATTGGGCTGCTTAAAAAATGCTCGCCCACCATGCTGGAAGTCACCAAACGCCAGATTGAACGGGCGGCAACGCTTTCGCTTGCGGATTGCTTTCGCATGGAAATGGATTTGATTACGCGCACCTTTGAACACGGCGATGTGGTCGAAGGAATTCGCGCTTTGCTCATCGATAAGGACCAATCACCCAAATTCAAACCCGCGACCTTGCCGCAAGTAAGTGCCGCTACGCTCGAGCATTTTTTTGAAAGCCCGTGGACAGCCGAGAGCCATCCATTGCGGCACTTATCCATCAAACATTGTTAGCGAGAACTTTATGCGTCTAGTCACTTATCAACTACTCAACACCACCGAACTGCGCACCGGCATTCAGATCAGCAAAGATGAAGTGCTCGATATTGCAAGGGAAGCTGCTACGCATGGCAGTGGGGCAAAAGTTGCCACCATGCTCGAGATCATTGCCGGTGGTGACGAGACGATGGAACTGTTACGCCGCATTGAAGCAGCACCCAAAACTGAGCCTGTGATGCTCAACAAAGCGCTATTGAAAGCACCGATTCCGCGTCCGACCAAGAACATCTTTTGTGTGGGTTGGAATTATCTGGATCATTTTCAGGAAGGCGCTTCGATGTCCGCGGACAACCGCGAGCTACCAAAATATCCGGTGTTTTTTTCTAAAACACCAACGGCGGTTAACGGCCCATTTGATGTGATTCCGTTTGACGAAACCGTTTCCACCCAGCTTGATTGGGAGGTTGAGCTGGGCGTCGTGATTGGCACCACGGGGAAAAACATCGCCGAAGCCGATGCAATGAAGCATATTTTTGGCTACACCATTATCAATGACGTTACCTGGCGCGATGTGCAGCGTCGTCACGGCGGGCAATGGCTCAAAGGCAAAAGCTTGGATGGAACATGCCCGATGGGGCCCTGTATTGTCACCGCCGATTCACTTGACCCGACCAATCTGAATCTCGAGTGCCGCGTCTCAGGCGTGATCAAGCAGAAATCAAATACCCGGCATCTCTATTTCAAAATTCCGCGCCTGATTCATGATCTGTCTGAAGGTATGACGCTGGAAACGGGCGATATTATTTCCACCGGCACCCCTGAAGGCGTGGGTTTCGCGCACACACCACCCGAATGGATGGCTGTGGGCGATTTATTGGAAACTGAAATTGAAGGTATTGGTATCATGCGGAATCCCGTTGGCTCTTATTGAAAATACCATGCTCCGTAAAATTATTCATCTAACAACTATCAGCATCCGTGATTTATGCGGCGCATGTTTCTTTGGTGGCGGACTTTTTTTAATGGCGATAACCCATGCTGCGTTTGCCCAGCCTGCCGCATCAATAACTAATGCACCAGCGATATCTGCAGCCTCACCGTTTGAATTGGTACTGATTGATAGCGCCAGCGAAAAACAGTTCGGCGGCTTTCCGATTGATCGCGCGATCATGGCTAAAGCCGTTACCGTTTTGAAACAAGCTGGCGCACGCGCAGTAGTGCTGAAGTTTTTTTATGATCAGCCTGGCCAATCACCGGAAAGCGACAAAGCACTAACAGCCGCAATTGGCAGCATTAAAACCCTGCTACAGGCGCGCATTGACGAGGCTGAGCTTCAGGCCAATCCTCTGCCCGCGCGATTCATTACGGGTGCGGTGACAGGCAATTTCAAAAGCTCGCTGACCGGCACCAGCGGCTGGGTACCGCTTGCCCCTTTTGCTGCTGCAGCATCTGATATCGGGTTTGTGGATATTGCCTCGCCCGACAGTGTGCCCATGATCGAAAGCTATCAAAACAAACCGGTAAAATCACTGACCTTGGCTGCGCTCGAAATAGCATTGGGCGAAACCGCAAAAATTGAAGGCGGCACGCGCATCACTTTGGGTAAAAGGTCAGTGGCGCTAACCGATGATAATCAGGTTTCATTGAAGCTTGCTTCCGTTGCGCTGCCGGACTATGTGCCTTTAGCCGTACTGCTAGACGGCAAAATAAACCGCGCAATATTAGAAGAAAAATTTCGCGATAAAGTTGTGGTAATTGGCTATGACGGTGAAAAAATGCATTTTCTCACCACCAACGTAGGCATGGTCAAGGCACATCGTTTGTTTTACCTGGGCCTCTTGGATGTTTATCGCCAGCTGAAATAAGCGCCGCGTAATAAAGCCTAAGCCAGCATTCCCTGCTCGCGCCGTGTCTTTCCAAACAACCATGCGCCCGCGGGCCCCATCAGCGCCACCACCATACCTACCGGTGTCCATAGCGGCGCTGCCAGCAGGGCATAAGCCATCCCTGCCCAGCCAAATGCGCTAAACGCTTCCACCATATTCATCGCCATGCTGCCTTGCGCGCGCTTTTTCAGATTTTTTCGATCACCTAGCCGGGGATACCAAATCTGCGTAAGTCCTGCCGAGAGGGTGCCGCCTGCGATGCAAAATGCGAAGACCATTGCATAAAATGCATGCGTAAACAGCAAATAGAAAAGAACAGGCGAAACCATTATCCAAACCGGCACCACGGCAGCGAACGCTTTCATCCAGCGGATGCGCGATAGCTCAACCGGTGCCACCCCAATCAAATCGGGCGCTTCTTCAGCCGCGATAGTGATCCAAGCAATACTGCCTGCCAGCGTGCTGGCAAGAATGACGCTGGATGGCACCACCAGCAGCGCCATGTCCTGTCGCCTGAACAGTAAAAAAATCATGGGCAGCAAGTAAAGTGTTTGCAACAGCGTTTGGGTAATTAAATTGGGATCGCGCGCAATCAGCTTCCACTCCTTGATCAGCACATTTGCCATCAGACCTTGATGGAACGACGTTCGCCCGTGTTTGGCGGCGATGGATTTTTTTTTCACAGTTGCTGTCACCATTTCCTGGGTACCCAACAAAAACCGTTTGTAAGTCAGATTTACCACCAGCCAAAATCCTCCCAGGCCCATCGCCATGATCACTAATAACGGCAGCCATTCGCCTAGCATCGCACGATAGGGAAACCAGATGACACTATCCGCCGCGAGCGGCCCATCGGGAGAAATCCATTGCTTGAAATGGTCAGTAATGACCACGCGGGTTTCACGACTAAGCATATTTTGTATTTGACTTAGCAAGAACATCGCCGCTCCAACTAATGCGCCGAACAACTGCGCGACCACGCGCGCACGGCGCGCGCCCAAGGTCCGAACCAGCGTCAAGGTGAGCAGCATACCCAGCGCCGAAACCAATAGCCCTAAGCAGATAAGCGCAGGATAAATCGCCAACAAATTCGCATGCCCCGCCAGTAGCCCGACATGCGCAAACGGCGCGAGTATCAATAAATATAGTGAGACCGAGGAAATCGCCACTCCAATACCGCGCACGATAAAAACCGTGCGGGCGGATACCGGCGATGAAAGCAGCAGATCAAAATCGCCGCGATCAAACAGTACCGTGACAGAAAGCCCGATTGCCTGTGACAGCATCAACGACAGCGCAAGCCACGTCATGCCGCCTAATATCAGTGTAATGAAAGGCGGAAAATTCACGCCACTCAAACCCCTCAATAATCCCCATGCGGCCAAATGCAACGCCATCCAAATAAAACCGCCACCAATCAGGACGACCCATAATTTTGTGCTGCCAACACGGCGCCAAGCAAGCCGCAGCTCATGGTGCAGCAGCCAGGGCCAGGTTGCTGTTGTCAGTTTCATACGGCCTGCATTGGCTGGTTGGTATGGGTGATGCGCTCAACACCGGCATCAGCGGTCAATTCCAGAAACACATCTTCCAAGGTTGCGCCTTGGCCCGGCGCTGCTTTTGCTGCTGCCAGCTCGCGCAATTCATCGAGTGAGCCCTGCGCAATGATTTTTCCTTTTTGAATAATGCTGATGCGTTCCGCCAGACGTTCTGCCATTTCCAGAATATGGGTGGTGAGCACAATCGTGTTGCCCTGTTTAACGCGCTCCAGCAATAGATCCTTCACCTGCCGCGCGGCAGCGGCGTCCAGCCCGGTGAGCGGTTCATCAAGAATCAATACTTGCGGATCGTGAATCAGCGCGCCCGCCAACGCTAATTTCTGGCGCATGCCGCGCGAGAAGCCTTCGATGTACTCATTGGTGTTGTCCCACAAATCCAGCCAGCGCAATAATTCTTCGGCGCGCGGTGCGGCTACCGCGGATTCAATGCTCCACAAACCAGCCACGAATTCCAGATATTCCAGTGGCCTTAATTTTCCATACAAGAGCGGATCATCCGGCAGGAAGGCGAGCAGTCGCTTGGCTTCGGCGGGGTGTGTCGCTATGTTATGGCCCAGTACGGAGGCCGTTCCCGCGTCGGCCTTTAGCAAACCCGCCACGATGCGCAGCGTGGTGGTTTTACCCGCGCCGTTAGGTCCCAGCAGCGCATGGAATTCGCCGCGGGGAATGGTGAGATCAAGATTATTAACCGCGTATTTACCGCCAAAATGTTTGACAAGACCCGTAATGGTGAGCGCCGGTTGATCTATTGCTTGGGATGACATACGAGCCTCTAGCTGAATGACGAAAAGTGAAAATTTAAAAGCCGTCTAGGCAAGACGGCTTTTAAATTGTCGAAACTATAAAATACAAATCTCTATTACTGGCGGGCATTTTGGAGCGTTTAGGCTTCAAAATGCCCGCCAATGCTGGGGTTTAGAAATAGGATTCTTCCATCTGCAACACACTATCCGCGCCGGTTATCATCGCATCGGCAAAGCCTGTGGCAAGCGTAATGATGTGATCGCCGTAAAAACGCGTTGTGATGATTTTGGCTTTCATGAAATCAACATCGGCATCGCCAGCCGTCAATTTTTTCGCAGCAACTAGGGCCGCGCGACCCATCATCCAGCCACCGCAAACCGTGCCAGCGAGCTTTAAATAATGCACGGCACCTGCGTTTACAGCCCCTTGATTGGCGGGGAATGTGAGAGCAATCCACTCAGTAGCGCGTTTAAATTCCTTGATGCCTGCGGACAATGCTTTGCCGAACGCTGTTAAATTTACATCATTGGCGGCATCCAGCATGGGCAATAATTTTTCCATCTCCTGAATAAGCGCCAGCGCGGTTGCGCCGCCTTCACGCCCTACTTTGCGGCCCACCAGATCGATGGCCTGAATGCCTGTGGTGCCTTCATAAATCGTGGAAATGCGCGCATCGCGGTAATACTGGGCCGCGCCAGTTTCCTCGACAAAGCCCATGCCACCGTGAATTTGTATGCCTAACGAGGCGACATCAATGCCTACTTCGGTACTCCAGCCTTTGACTATCGGAATCATCAAATCGACCAGCGCCTGATGGGTTTGCTTCTCGCGCGCATCGGCTGATTTTTCGGCGATGTCCAAGCAGCTTGCTGTCCAATAAATTAAGGCACGGGTTGCCTCGGCGTAAGCGCGCATGGTCAGCAGCATGCGTTTGACATCGGGATGAAATATGATCGGTACCGATTTTGGTCGTTCGCCCAGCGACGCGGGCACCGGCGTGGTGGGGCGGCCCTGCACCCGCTCACGTGCCCATACCAAGGCATGCTGATATGAGCGTTCGGCAATCGAGACGCCTTCCAAGCCAACACCCAAACGGGCGGCATTCATCATCACGAACATGTATTCCAAACCGCGATTTGGCTCACCCACCACATAGCTGGTCGCACCGCTATCTTCGCCATACATCATCACGCAGGTCGGGCTCGCATGGATGCCGAGCTTGTGTTCAATCGATACGCATTTCACATCGTTTCGCGCACCCAGCGTGCCATCGGTATTGACCAATGTCTTCGGCACCACGAAGAGCGAGATACCTTTCACGCCTTCTGGCGCACCTTCGACACGGGCCAGCACGAGATGAATAATATTCTCGGTATAGTCGTGCTCACCATAGGTGATAAAAATCTTGGTGCCAAAAATTTTATAAGAACCATCCGCTTGGGGAACCGCTTTGGTGCGAACTAGCGCGAGGTCGGAGCCAGCTTGTGGCTCGGTCAGATTCATGGTGCCGGTCCATTCGCCGGATACCATCTTTGCCAAAAATGTCTCCTGCAAATAAGCTGAGCCGTGTTGTGCCAACGCTTCTACCGCGCCATTAGTCAACAGCGGGCAAAGCTTGAACGCCATATTGGCGCTACCAATGATTTCACTCACCGGAATGGCCACCGTGTGTGGCAAGCCTTGCCCGCCAAATTCTGTCGGCCCCGCGAGAGCGCTCCAGCCGCCCTGGCTATATTGTAAATATGCGTCCTTGAAACCAGCGGGCGTTGTGACCACACCGTTATTCCACTTCGCACCTTCTTTATCACCCGAGCGATTTATCGGTGAAAGCACATTGGTTGCGAGCTTGCCGGCCTCATCCAGAATAGCGGTCACCAGATCATCAGTTACTTCTTCGCATCCCGGCAACTTACCGATCTGCTCAAGTCCAATTACGTCCTCCAGCAGGAAGACAATATCTTTAAGTGGCGCTATATATTCGCTCATGGATGTTCCAGAAAATTAATTAAATGGCGGCGGTTAATTCAGGCACCAGTGTGAACAAATCGCCGACCAATCCATAATCAGCCACTTGAAAAATGGGCGCTTCCGGGTCTTTATTAATTGCGACGATGACCTTGCTTTCCTTCATGCCCGCCAAGTGCTGAATCGCGCCGGAAATACCGATGGCAATATACAGTTCAGGCGCGACGATCTTGCCGGTTTGCCCTACCTGATAATCGTTGGGCACAAAGCCTGCATCCACTGCGGCGCGCGAAGCACCAAGTGCTGCGCCTAATTTATCGGCGAGCGGCTCAAGCACGGCGCGATATTTATCACCGTCCCCCAAACCGCGTCCGCCCGAAACAATGCGTTTGGCGGCGGCTAATTCAGGGCGGTCTGATTTGCTGAGCTCTTGCTTCACCACTCTGGAAATACCGACATCGACACCGGCAGCGATAGCCTCAATCGCGCCGCTGCCACCCGATGCGGCAACGGCATCAAAACCGGTGGAGCGCACCGTAATGATTTTGATGGCATCGGATGATTGCACCGTCGCAAATGCATTACCTGCATATATGGGGCGAACAAAGGTATCGGCTGACTCAACGCTAATAATGTCGGAAATTTGCATCACATCCAACAATGCAGCAACGCGTGGCATCAGGTTTTTGCCGAATGCTGTCGCACCAGCGAGTACATGCGAATAGTTTTTAGCCAGTCCTACCACCAGCGGTGCCAGATTTTCAGCCACACCCATCGCGTAATGCGGCGCATCGGCGACCAAAACTTTACTCACACCCGCCACAGCGGCGACGGCATTGGCGACGGCTGCACAATTACTGCCCGCGACAAGCACATGAATTTCACCGCCTAATTTATGCGCGGCCGCAATGGTATTGGTCACACCGGGCTTTAACGCTGCGTTGTCGTGTTCTGCAATAACAAGAGTTGCCATCTAAATCACCTTCGCTTCGTTTTTCAACTTGTCTATCAATGCGGCCACATTCGCGACCATCACGCCACCTTTACGTTTAGCAGGCTCAACGACCTTGAGGGTTTTAAGGCGCGGCGTAATATCAACCCCGAGGCTTTCCGGCGTGACAATATCAAGCTGTTTTTTCTTGGCCTTCATGATGTTCGGCAGTGTTGCGTAGCGCGGTGTATTCAGACGCAAATCAGTGGTGATGATGGCGGGCAATTTGATCGCAACGGTTTCCATACCACCGTCAATTTCACGCATTACTTCTGCTTCGCCGTTTGCAATTGTGACCTTGGAGGCAAATGTGGCTTGCGGCCAGTTAAGCAATGCGGCAAGCATTTGGCCGGTTTGATTCGAGTCGTCATCAATGGCCTGCTTGCCGAGAATCACTAGTTGTGGTGCTTCACTAGCGGCGATCGCCTTGATTAATTTTGCGACGACTAAGGGCTGAATTTCTGCAGCCGTTTCAACCAAAATCGCGCGATCAGCACCCATCGCCAGCGCAGTACGCAGCGTTTCCTGGCATTGTGTTACGCCAATTGAAATGGCCACAATTTCCGTGGCGATTCCGGCTTCTTTTAATTTCACCGCTTCTTCGATAGCGATTTCATCGAAGGGGTTCATGGACATTTTGACGTTAGCAATTTCAACGCCGCTTTGATCAGCCTTGACGCGGACTTTGACGTTGTAATCAACCACGCGCTTCACGGGGACGAGAATTTTCATGGGGAACAGAGACCTTAATCTTAAAAAATCGGGATTAAAACGAGCGTTTGAATTATAGACGAGAACCGTTTACACCAAGCGTTTTAGCAGGAATTTATTTGCATCACATTAAAGGTTGTGGCATGCAGAGTGACAGAAGCTCCGCATGCTAAGCGGCTATCGCAGCCCAGCGGGAAAGCTGCGCCGTTAGTGATTAGCGCTTCAGACGATGCGCGATTTCGCCGACAATACCGCGCCGGAAAGCCAGTACGCACACAACAAAGGTAACACCCATGATGATCGTCACCCACGAGCCAAAACCAGCCAGATAATGCTGCATGGTGATAATGGTGGTGGCCCCCAATACGGGACCAAGAATTGTGCCCATGCCGCCCAAAAGCGTCATCAACACTACTTCGCCAGACATTTGCCAGCTGACATCGGTGAGACTGGCGGCACCAATCGACAGTGATTTTATGGCGCCCGCCATCCCTGCCAAAGCTGCCGATATGACAAATGCAACCAGCTTGTATTTATCGACATCATAGCCCAGTGACAGCGCCCGCGGCTCATTTTCGCGGATCGATTTCAATACCTGGCCGAAAGGCGAATGAATGGTCCGATAAATCACCCAGAAGCCAAATACAAACAAGGCAAGCGCAAAGTAATACATCGCGATATCGTCAGGTATCGGGATCACGCCAAAGAACGGATCGTGCGGTACGCCTTGCAGGCTGATCAAGCCAAACAGCTTGCCGCGCGGAATACTCTGCAGACCGTCCTCCGCCCCTGTAAAGGGCGCCTGCACGCAGATGAAATAAACCATTTGCGAGAGCGCCAACGTGACCATCGCAAAATAAATACCCTGACGCCGCACCGCCAGCCAGCCCACCAAATAACCCATCGCAGCCGCGCCGAGAGTGCCAAACAAAACCGCCAGCTCCGGGGTGAGTCCCCATACTTTTGCTGCGTGCCCACAGAAATAGGCTGCCATACCAAAAAACATGGCATGCCCAAATGACAGTAAACCGGTAAAACCAATCAGCAGATTAAAGGCACACGCAAACAGCGCAAAGCACATCACGCTCATCATAAAAAGTGGATAGCCGCCTAGAAAGGGGGCTGCGATCGCACCGAGAAGCAAGATGCTGTAAAGAATTTTTATCCGCTTTTCCATAATTTATTTTCTACTTCTCACGCCCAAACAAACCGGCGGGACGAATCAGCAGCACTATCGCCATGATGATAAATACCACCGTCGCTGAGGCTTCAGGGTAAAAAACTTTAGTCAGCCCCTCGATCAAGCCAAGCGCTAGGCCGGTAAAAATCGCGCCCAAAATTGAGCCCATGCCACCAATGACAACAACGGCAAATACGACGATGATGATATTCGAGCCCATTAACGGATTTACCTGATACACCGGTGCCGCGAGCACCCCGGCAAGCCCAGCGAGACCGACGCCAAACGCATACGTCAATGTCACCATCAGCGGCACATTAATACCGAAGGCCTGAACCAGTTTTGGATTCTCAGTACCGGCGCGCAAATAAGAGCCCAGACGCGTACGCTCGATCACAAACCAGGTAGCGAGGCAAATCGACAAACAGGCAACAATTACCCATGCCCGATATTTAGGCAGCATCATGAAGCCCAAATCAAATGCCCCTTTAAAAACCTCGGGCAAGTCATAAGGCTGGCCGGACACCCCATATTGATCACGGAAAATGCCTTCGATAATCAGCGCCAAACCAAAGGTCAAAAGCAGGCCATATAAATGATCGAGCTGATAAAGCCAGCGCAGCATCGTTTTTTCAATAACAATGCCCACCACCGCCACGCTAAGCGGTGCCAGTAACAACGACCACCAATAGCCAATGCCGAAATAATTCAGCAATATCCATGAAAAAAATGCGCCCATCATGTAAAAGGCGCCATGCGCAAAATTAACGACGTTGAGCATGCCGAATATAACGGCAAGCCCCAGCGAGAGCATTGCGTAAAACGAGCCGTTGACCAGCCCGATCATGAGCTGACCCATCAGTGCCTGGGTGGGAACGCCAAAAATTTCTGTCATTGAGTACGCGTTAAATCAAGGTCATTTTTATTTATCATTTTTTTCGCACAACCATTCTGGGGGAACCAAAATACAACCGAAAACTGTCGAAGACAGTGTTCCCCAGAATGGCGATGTTCTTGCCGCGTCAAGCTTATTTCTTGAGTGCAGCGCAACGCGATAGTGCCAACGACTGGAACGCATCGTCGCCTTTCACAGTGCCTTTCAGCGTGTAGTAATCCCATGGACCTTTGGACTCTGAAGGCTTCTTCACTTGGAACAAATACATATCGTGCACCATGCGGCCATCTTCGCGAATCTTACCGCCTTTGGCAAACATATCGTTGATGGGCGTTTCCTTCATTTTTTTCAATACTGCTGCCGTGTCATCCGTCCCTGCGGCCTTGACTGCATTCAAATAATGGAGGACCGAAGAATAAACAGCGGCATGATTTGAGTTTGGCTTTCTCTTCATGCGCTCTTCATAGCGTTTGGCCCATGCGCGGGTTTCTGGATTCATGTCCCAATACCAGCCTTCGGTAAGATAGAGTCCTTGCGCTGTATTGAGGCCAACGGCGTGCACATCAGTAATCAACATCAGCAGCGCCGCCAGGTTTTGGTTTTTAGTCAGACCAAATTCTGATGCAGCTTTAATACTGTTAACGGTATCAAGCCCGGCATTAGCCAAGCCGATAATTTTAGCTTTGGATGCTTGTGCTTGTAGCAGGAAGGATGAAAAATCGCTGGTTGACAAGGGATGTCGCACCGCACCCAGCACCTTGCCACCGGCAGCTTTCACCACATCACCTGTATCTTTTTCAAGCGAATGACCGAACGCATAATCAGCGGTCAAGAAAAACCAGCTATCGCCGCCGTCTTTTACAATTGCTTTGCCGACCACATTACCGAGCGCAACGGTATCCATCAAATAATGAATGCCAGAGTTCGGGGAACACTCTTCATTAGTGAGCTTTGAAGAAGCCGCACCGGTGGTGACCGTAATCTTGTTTTTTTCCTTGCCCAGACCCTGTACTGCAATGGCAACTGCAGAATTCAGGTTTTCAAATGTGGCATCCACTTTATCGCGATCAAACCACTGCTGCGTGATGCTTTTAGCAACGTCAGCTTTATTTTGGTGATCTGCATTCACGAGTTCGATATTTTTACCGAACATCTTGCCGCCAAAATCTTCAATCGCCATACGGGCAGCCGCCACCGCACCGGGCCCACCGTAGTCGGCATAAACACCGGACATATCGGTCAGCACACCGATTTTCACAACATCGTCAGAAGCCTTGCCCTGCTGAGCGGCGGTAACACCCGCACCGCATGCAAGCGCAGCGGCCACCAAAGTTGTCATTAGTTTGCGTTTCATCATGATTTCTCCTCGTTATATTGAGCTATTGCTCGTTGGCTCGTTCGTTGATTCACACTAGACACCCAAAAATTCATGAAGCATATCGGTCTTCGCCGCTAGCTCATGCTTCTCTACCACTGCTGCAATCTGTCCATGCTCCATTACATAATGCCTATCTGCCAACGGCGCCGCAAAGCGGAAATTTTGCTCAACCATAATGATGGTGAAACCCTTGGATTTGAGCTCGCGAATCACACGCCCCAAAACCTGCACAATCACTGGTGCCAAACCCTCGGTAATTTCATCCAGCAGCAAAATATCCGCACCGGTACGCAGTATGCGCGCCATCGCGAGCATTTGCTGTTCACCGCCTGAAAGACGCGTGCCCTGGCTGCTACGACGCTCGTTCAGATTGGGGAACATTGCGTACAGTTCATCGACACTCATGCCAGCAGTTGTTTTTCCGCTACCGGCGGCCTTGCCCACTTTTGGCAAAAGCAACAAATTTTCTTCGCAGCTCAAACTCGAAAAAATACCGCGCTCTTCGGGACAATAGCCGAGCCCAAGACGGGCGATCTTGTGTGAAGGCATGTCAATCGCCTCCACCCCATTGATCTTGATCGAGCCCGCACGCTTTCCCGTCAAGCCTAGAATAGCTTTCAGAGTAGTGGTACGGCCCGCGCCATTGCGGCCCAGCAAGGTAATCAGTTCACCGCGTGCAACTTGCAACGAAACGCCATGCAAAATATGCGACTCGCCGTAATAGGCATGCAAATTTGAAATTGATAAAGCCGCCTCGGATGCCGGCACGGGAACAGCACTCATGCCGCCTCCATTTCACTGGAGCCCACATAGGCTTCAAGCACTTGCGGGTTTTTTGACACTTGTGAATAAGGCCCCTCGGCCAGCACCGATCCACGCGCCAATACCGTAATGGTGTCGCACAAATTGGCAACCACACTCATATTGTGTTCCACCATCAGTACGGTCCGGTTGGCCGAGACTTTACGAATCAGTTCCACCACGCGACCGACATCTTCGTGGCCCATACCTTGTGTGGGCTCATCAAGCAGCATCAGTTCGGGATCAACTGCCAGCGTCGTGGCAATTTCCAGAGCGCGCTTGCGACCATACGGCAGCGCGACTGTTTCGGTGTCGGCAAAACTGGCGAGATCAACATCGGTGAGCAGTTCCATCGCGCGATCATTCAGGTGGGAAAGGGTTGCGTCTGATTTCCAAAAATGAAAGCTGGTCCCGAGCTTTCGCTGCAACGCCACGCGTACATTTTCCATCACGGTCAAATGCGGAAAAACAGCAGAAATTTGAAACGAGCGAATTACGCCGCGCCGCGCAATTTGCGCGGGTTTTTCAGCCGTAATATCGTGGCCATTATAAATAATGTGCCCGGAAGTCACCGGCAAAAATTTGGTGAGCAGATTAAACACGGTGGTCTTGCCTGCACCGTTCGGGCCAATCAGCGCATGTATGCTGCCACGCACAATTTTCAGGTTCACGCTATCCACAGCTGTGAAGCCACGAAATTCTTTGGTGAGATTCTGGGTTTCGAGGATTAAGTCAGCACTCATTTTTTGTGCAGTATTTTCAGGCAGCAGAAATTAGCAATGGATCGGATTAACAATAATCTAATCATCGCAGATTTTAAGGTCACACGCGAAACTCTAGCGGTTGTTTGAAGTCAATAATTCTGCCTTCGGTTTGGTATTCGATAGGCCCTGCTTTAGCGGGTGGCTCGCTGCCGGAATAACGTCCAGGCCCGCGCCGTAAACATGGTAGTCGGCACAACCAGCCAACCGCCCTTGCGGGTTTCCAATAGCCAAAATTCGGAGCGCGATACGATACGCCGAAAGCCTTCCCAGGGAATATGAAAGCGGTCATGGGACGCATCAGCGCCCAATCCGCTTTCGTCCACAGTTAGCCAGGCATTGTTTTGATACTGGGCAACAAATTTATCCAGCGACTCCTTCGCCGCCCAAACAACACCAATGAAGAATATCAAACACACCACCACAAAACCGTACAACAATGTGCAGACGATCGAGGTGCAGCCGCGCCACCATAAATAGCCAACCATAAACCCGATCATGGCGGCAATTCGCAGTCCACGCAGGCCGAACTTCTCGGCAATCACCGTCATCACCGCACGATGGGCGAAACCGTCGGCGAATCGCAAAGGAATTCGCTCGACAGCATTATCCGCAGCAGTTAATTCAGCGTTGGAGACAGTCATAGCTTGTTGGCAATATGGGACAAGAGTCGGCCTGACAATTAGGCCGTGCCACCAACAGTGAGACCTTCAATACGCAAGGTAGGCTGGCCAACACCAACCGGGATACTCTGCCCCTCTTTGCCACATACGCCCAGACCGCCATCGAGCTGCATGTCGTTGCCGATCATGGTGATCTGTTTCAACGATTCAATGCCGTTACCAATCAAGGTGGCGCCCACCACGGGATAAAGAATTTTCCCGTTTTCAACCATATAGGCTTCGGAAGCCGAAAACACAAACTTGCCGCTAGTGGTATCGACCTGCCCACCGCCAAAATTAACCGCATATAAACCACGTTCAATTGACGCCACGATTTCATCCTGCGTTTTATCGCCGCCCAGCATATAAGTGTTGGTCATGCGCGGCATCGGGATATGCGCATA
>JAYVEV010000117.1:0-15741 GCA_043773745.1 Burkholderiales bacterium
CCGGCAACAGGAACCCACCGAAGCGACTGTGCGTGAGCTAGCTCATGCGTAGCGCCGTAGGAATCCCCTTTCTTTCCGCTCTAAAGAGCGGCAGCCGTCGGGCTGAGGGAAGGGAGGATGTCAAATGACTTATCTTTTGTCCGGGAACGCTATCCGGTTACTCTGGCAGCGATGCGCTGCACCACGGCAGGCTTGGGGCTTTCAATAAATTTTTCTTCGAACGCGAGCACGTCAAAATCCGCCGATGCGGCCATGACGAGATCAACCAATTCATTGGGACGCAGCAAAAAATCAGGTCTGCTGGGGCGCCCGTAGCGCTCATTGCCTACCGCGAATGTTTCATAAATCAATAGTCCGTCAGGCGCTACTGATTCCATCAATAACGGCAGTAACGGCCGATATAAATAGTTTGTCACGATCACCCCGTCATAGCACTTGCCCGCAAACGGCCACGGACCAAACTCGATATCAGCGCACACAAAATTGACCCCGGCGGGAATATCCGAAAACGCGGCATCGTCCTGATCAACCGCATCAACACGATGCCCGCGAGCCACTAAAAAACGGCTATGTCGACCACTTCCACAGGCGACGTCAAGCACGGAACCGCCTTGCGGAATCTGTTCCGCAAACTGTACGACCCAGGGCGATGGCGGAAGCCTTTCGTGGGGTAAATTTTGGCCTGCATTCAGATTCATAACGACATTTTATGCACGAAGCAGGGCGGCGTCTGCGATAATTTCATGATGATCACTTTACACGCACCACAACAGCCCAAAATATGGGATATTTCACAGCGCTTGCAGACGGGCATTCCCGTTTGGCCCGGCGATACGGTGTTTACCGAATCGCGCACCTGGGCGCTTACCGATAATTGCCCAGTGAATGTTTCAAAATTTTCTCTGTCCACTCATACCGGTACCCATGCGGATGCGCCGCTACATTACGACGCATCCGGCGCCACGATTGGTGAGGTCGATTTAACGCCGTATCTCGGCGCGTGCCGCATTATTGATGTTTCAGCATCGGCTGGCGACATCACACCCGAAATGATTCGCGCCTATCTCAAGGACTCACCACCGCGGGTATTGCTGCGTACTTACATTACCGCACCACAAGGCGCGTGGGATGAAAGCTTTCGGGCCATTGCCCCCGCCACAATTGAACTGCTGGCAGAAAACGGCGTTATGCTGATCGGCACCGATACGCCATCGCTGGACACCCAAGAATCCAAAACCATGGACGCGCATCATGTTGTGCGGCGGCACCGGATGGCGATTCTTGAGGGGTTGGTTCTTGATGGTGTGCCTGACGGTGATTACGAGCTGATTGCGCTGCCTTTGAAGCTCGCCACTTTGGATGCCTCCCCCGTGCGAGCCGTTTTGCGCGAGCTGGTTAAATGACTTTTAGTGTCACCATGAGCACCACCAGGCTCATGTGCGCGCAGCAGGATGCCGATGATCCGTTACGTTACGCCCGCGAACGGTTTGATTTGCCGGACGGCGTGATTTATCTGGACGGCAACTCCCTGGGCGCATTGCCGCGCATGACTGCGGCAAAACTGCAGACCTGTATTCGCGAACAATGGGGCCAAGATTTAATTCGCTCATGGAACACCCATGACTGGGTAAATTTTCCGCAAAGAATTGGTGATCGAATCGCACAACTGCTGGGTGCTGGCAAGGGCGAAATCGTGGCAACTGATTCAACCTCAGTCAATATTTTCAAAATTCTGGCAGGTGCGTTGAACCTGCCAGATGTTCGTGATGATGCCAAACGGTGCGTCATTTTGTCGGAAATCGGCAATTTTCCTACCGACCTTTATATAGCCCAGGGGCTAAACGCGCTGCTTAATAACCGTTATGAATTAAAGTTAGTGACCGCCAATCAGCTTGCGGCTTCGCTAGATGATACGGTGGCCGTCGCTCTAGTCACCCAAGTCGATTACTGCAGCGGTCATTTACACAATATGACGGAACTCAACGCGAAAGCCCGTCATGCGGGCACGCATATCGTGTGGGACTTAAGCCACAGTGCAGGCGCGGTTCCGGTTGCACTCCACAGCAGCGGTGCCGAGATGGCAGTCGGCTGCGGCTATAAATATCTGAACGGCGGCCCCGGTGCGCCTGCCTATTTATATTTGGCGCAATCGTTACAGGCAAATTTTACAACGCCACTGGCGGGCTGGTTTGGGCACCAGTCACCCTTTTTATTCGCGCCAAATTATGTGGCAGCACCGGGTATTGAACGGCTTTTATGCGGTACACCATCGGTGCTGGCTATGCAGGCGCTCGATTGTGGCCTTGATACATTTGAAGGCATTGAAATATCGGCCATTCGAACCAAATCATTAGCCTTAAGTGATCTGTTTGGGGCATTGATGGAACAGCACTGTGCGTCATACGGCTTCACCTGCATCTCACCATCGGATCATGCGCTGCGCGCAAGCCAGCTATCGTTTGCGCATGACCATGCCTACGAAATTATGCAGGCCATTATTGATCGTGGTGTGATCGGCGATTTTCGCCAGCCGAATTTGCTGCGCTTTGGTTTTACACCGCTCTACACCCGCTATGTCGATGTATGGAATGCAGTCATGACTATCCTCGACGTCATGCAAGCGGCCGTCTGGCAGGATAAAAAATATCAGCACCGAAACACCGTTACCTAATTGGAATGACACATGTCTACAATCACACCGATACGAATTGAATTTGATCATCCGCGTTCAAATATTGCCGGCGCTGCCATTTCGGTTGATCATGCCTGGGCCAAGGTATTGACCGAGCCCAATCCTGCCGAAAGAATTGAGCTCAAGGCTCGCATTAAACGCTTGCTCAAAGCACAAAACGCAGTGTTGGTGGCGCACTATTATGTGCATCCCGATCTGCAGGATTTAGCCGAAGAAACGGGAGGCTGCGTCTCTGACTCGCTTGAAATGGCGCGCTTTGGTTTTAATCATCCCGCGCAAACTGTGGTCGTGTGCGGGGTGCGTTTCATGGGTGAAACGGCAAAAATTTTGAACCCTGAAAAGCGGGTGCTGATGCCAGAACTGGAAGCTGAATGCTCGCTTGACTTGGGCTGCCCGCCCGATGAATTTACGGCATTTTGCGACGCTCACCCTGATCGCACGGTTGTGGTTTATGCCAACACCAGTGCAGCGGTAAAAGCGCGCGCTGACTGGATGGTGACTTCATCAATTGGTCTCAAAATTGTCGAGCACTTGCATGCCAAGGGCGAAAAAATTATCTGGGCGCCTGATCGTCATTTGGGCAGTTATATCCAAGCGAAAACCGGTGCTGACATGCTGCTATGGCAGGGCTCTTGTCTGGTGCACGATGAATTCAAAACGGCAGAATTGATCGAGCTAAAAAAACTTCATCCTCACGCAAAAATATTGGCGCACCCCGAATCTCCCGCGAGTGTCGTGGCGCTGGCAGATGTAGTGGGTTCAACCACGCAGATTATTAAAGCCGCGCAAACACTGCACGCCACTGAATTCATCGTTGCCACCGACAAAGGTATTCTTCACAAAATGAAAGCGGCCGCGCCGGGGAAAATATTTATTGAAGCCCCGACCGCAGGCAATTCGGCCACTTGTAAAAGTTGTGCTCACTGCCCATGGATGGCAATGAACGGGCTGGCTAATTTAGCCGAGGTGTTGGAAAACGGCAAAAATGAAATTCAGGTTGACCCCGTTATCGGGCAACGCGCCAAACGATCGATTCAGCGCATGCTCGACTTTGCACAGGGATTAAATTTGACCCAAGCTGTTGTGCAGGTGCCGGGTACAGGACAGCATGGGATGGGGCCAGCCTAGCGAGCAACAGTACAATCGTTAAAATGTGTCAATTCGAAACCAAATTTGCTGAATTACCCATTGGTAGCTACTTGTATAGCTATAAGCACGCCAGTTTGTGCGGTTTTCCATAGGCGCAAACATTCACATTTGCGATACACTACCATCAACTGTAGTTGGTATTATTTGAGACGTCCTGCCTGAACCCACTGCGATGAGTACAGGTAAACCTGAATTTTTTAAACTGTTATCAAACTTTTTTAACATGGCGCCGCCGCGATGAGCGATAAAACGTCCAGCAGTACTAACCGTATCGAGACAGGTGATCTAGAGCCTGCACTCCTCGCTGAATTGACTCGCGCGCTGTTGCCCTATTTGGGCCCCTACTCGATCACCACCGTCAAACGTGCCAGTCGCATGAGCCACAATCCGGATGAGGTGATTCTCAACATCGCAAGCCATATTGACGAGCCGGGCAAGCGCGAGTTGTTCAGTAAAAGTGCGAAACGAATTCTGAAGGAATATCAGCAAGCAATAGCTGCCCCAATTCCCCGTACGGTTGCGAGCGCAGCGCCGCAAACCACGGATGAGGAGACCAACAGTGCACGTGGCGCGGTACCTATTACGGCCGAACTCATGCAGCACGGTGAAGCCGCCCTAGCACCTATTATTGGCCCGCTCGCAGGCGTTTTGGTCAAGCGCTACGCCCGCGCAACCGATAACTCACGCGATTTCTTTGAACGCCTTGCCACGCATTTGCGCACCTCCGAGGAACGTGCTTCATTTTTTGAAAACATTCGTACCCGTAACGGTTTGCTGCGTTCGCTCGTCTGATTTTGACGGCAGCTCTATCCAGCCTGCAAAAACACGGGCTGACTCGCATCAAGTACAAAAGCACCAAGTCACTGCTGCCAACAAAACTTAAACAAACACGGCAATCGCATTATTAATCCTGGAGAGCAACATGGGGTTACGCCTCAAATTTAATCTAATTTTATTGGTCGTTTTTACGGCGGGCTTTGTCACGGTCGGCGTAGTCGCCCAGCGCTACCTAGAGCGTCAGGCTATTGACGAAGCAGAGCGTGCCGCTTTGCTCACCCTGGATGCCGCTGTGTTGGGCAATATTGACGCCAGGTCTGCCACTGCGCTCGGCTCGCGCTTGGTGGAAATGAAGATTCGCGAATTTCCAATTGGTCCGGTTCAAAGTGGTATCGAGGGCGAGGCCATTGCCCGCTTCGCCAACAACAGCAGCAATCAGGTGTCGGATATTTTCACATCCACCACCGGTGACCGACGTTTGGTGATTGCGCGCAAAATTAGCGGGCCTGACAATACCCCTAAAATTCGAATTGCATTGATCGATTTGCTACCGGTGCTGGGGAATGTGAAGACAGCGTTGATCGCGCTGATGAGCTCGCTGGGCGCGGTGTTTTTTGCAGTGTTTTTTGTGTTGAACCTGATGCTTGATCGAATGATTGTAAGGCCCATCGCGGAAATGTCACGGCAGGCTGATGCGGTATCAATTGGCGACTTTTCGATTCCAGAATTCAAACCCGAAACAAAAGACGAGGTGGGTGTATTGGCCGTGGCGTTTAACCGAATGCGCCGCAGCACCGAAGAAGCGATCAAGCTGTTGCAAAGTGATGAGCCCTGACTCGCTGGCTCGCCATAAAACGAGCCGCATAGCAGCTTAGTGCCAGTACAAATCACTATCCTGGTAGTTACGCTGTAGGTGACGAAGCCCGACCAATATCGCGGCGCTGGCGGGTAGCGCCAGCAGTAAGCCGAAGAATCCAAACACCTGACCGAATGCAAGCAACGCAAAAATCACCACTACCGGGTGTAAGCCGATACGATCGCCGACCAGCCATGGTGTGACGACAAAGCCTTCCAGTAATTGACCTACGCCAAATACCAGCCAAACCAGAAACACGCCGTTCATGGATGGCAGGAATTGCATCACCGCAGCAACAGTGCCGAGCAACAAACCGGTGCCACTACCCAAATAGGGCACAAACACCAATAGCCCTGTAATCAAACCTACCGGCAAGGCGAACTCAAGGCCGACGAGCCACAGTCCACTGACATAGAATAGGGCCATCAGTACCATCACGCTGAGTTGGCCGCGTAAAAATTCCGACAGAACCGCGTCGATCTCTTTGTTCAGTTTAAGAACGGTGCCATGGAAGCGACGCGGCACCATCGCGTCAACGCTGATCACCAACTTTCCCCAATCACGCAACACATAAAACAACACCACGGGAATCAACAGCAGGTTGATCAAAAATCCCACAACGGCGAGACCGCCGACGCCGACTGTGGCAAAAACTTTTTTTGCTACGCCGCCCGCATCCTGCAAATTATCAGCCACATATTGGCGAAAAGCCGAAGGATCAAGCGAAATATCAAGCCCAAACTTTTGGTTTACCCAGGGCAGAATGGTCGTTTTTAGATGCTCTGCAAACGCGGGCATTTGCTGAATAAGTTGCGCAATTTCTTTGTAAAAAAGCGGCAAAATGATGATGAGCAGCAGCGCAACTGCGAATATCAACACGAGTACGGCGATGGCGGTGCCGATCCCCCGCGGCACACCTCTGGCTTCAAGCCGGTCAACGAAGGGGTTAAAGATGTAAGCCAAAATGGTGGCTGCCAGAAACGGGGCCAAAATCGGCGACAGTGCCCACAAAAAAAACCCTGTACATATCAGCGCGATGATCACCGTCAGAAAATATAAATCCAGCCATGCCAGCGGATGCGCTCTTGAACGAGCGTGTACTCGAACCAGCCATTGCGGACGCGATGGTTGGTGGTGTACACCTTTGTGCGGAGAGCTACGCGGCAAATCAGAGCTTTTGTCTGTCATATAAAGTAAAATCCGAGTGAATTTATCCAATCGTAACCGAATCACCTATTTGCAGGGATGCATTTTTGCAGGAAGGTGCTTTGAAAGACAAACCATTATCATGACCGCACATTCCCCACTGACGCCACTGACCTATAAAGACGCTGGCGTTGATATCGACGCTGGCGATCAGCTGGTTGAAAACATCAAGCCCTTTGCCAAACGTACCATGCGCCCCGAAGTGCTGGGCGGTATTGGCGGGTTTGGGGCATTGGTTGAAGTATCTAAAAAATTCAAGAATCCAGTGATGGTATCCGGCACCGATGGCGTCGGCACCAAGCTTAAGCTCGCCTTTCATTTGAAAAAGCATGACACCATCGGCCAGGATTTGGTGGCGATGAGCGTGAACGATATTTTGGTGCAAGGTGCCGAACCGATTTTCTTTCTCGATTATTTTGCCTGCGGAAAGCTGGATGTCGCGGTTGCAACGGATGTGGTGAAAGGCATTGCCTATGGCTGTGAGCTCGCGGGCTGTGCTTTGATTGGTGGCGAGACCGCCGAAATGCCCTCAATGTATCCCGCGGGAGAATATGACCTAGCCGGGTTTGCCGTTGGCCTCGTCGAGCGCGATGCGATTATTACGGGTAAAACCATTGCGGCAGGAGATGTGGTGCTCGGCTTGCAATCGAGCGGCGCGCATTCGAATGGCTATTCGCTGGTACGAAAAATTATTGAGCGCAGCGGCGTGGATTTAGACGCAGCTCCCAATCAGCAACTGGCGGCGGACTTGCTGGCGCCGACACGCATTTATGTGAAGCCCCTACTGGCGCTCATGCAAACCGGCGTGGTCAAAGGTATGGCCCACATCACTGGCGGCGGCCTCACTGAAAATATTCCGCGCGTATTACCCGATAACATGACCGCGGTAATTGACCGCAAAAGCTGGACCGCGCCACCGGTATTTGCATGGCTGCAACAGCATGGTCAGGTCGATGATGCTGAAATGGCGCGGACTTTTAACTGCGGCATTGGCATGGTGGTCATCGTGACACCAGATAACGCCGATGCAGCAATGAAATTACTGCGCGAAGCGGGCGAAACTGTCTTTAGGATTGGCTTGATTCGCGAACGCACTGAAAATGAGAAACAGACGATTGTCGTGTGAAATCACCATCTGCGAAAATAAAAACCCTAGCAACGGCGGGGACCTTTGGGCAAAAAGACCTGTAAACGCCCTGCCAGCTTAGAGTTTAATTATTTTTATGTCTCTTTTGCCAACCTCACGGCCAGTATGAAATCCATTGTCATTCTTATTTCTGGTCGTGGCAGCAATATGGAGGCGATATTCGACGCCCAATTGCCGCTGGAAATTCGCGCGGTCATTTCAAACCGTCCGCATGCAAAAGGCCTCGAAAGCGCGACCCGGCGAGACATTGCAGCCGTTGCACTGGACCACAAAACCTTTGCAACCCGTGAAGCATTTGACGCCGAACTGAGCCGCACTATCGATAAATATGCGCCTGATTACGTGGTGCTGGCCGGCTTTATGCGCATCTTGTCGCCAAGTTTTATCGCCTGCTATCCAAACCGGATTATCAATATTCATCCCTCGCTGCTCCCCGCATTTCCGGGGCTGCATACCCATGAGCAGGCGCTCAAGGCAGGCGTCAAAATTCATGGGGCAACCGTGCATTTTGTGACGCCTGAACTGGATCATGGGCCGATCATCGTGCAGGCCGCAGTACCGGTACTGCCAACCGACACACCTGCCACTCTCGCGAATCGGGTGCTGGCAGCGGAACATCAAATTTACCCGCAAGCCCTGCGCTGGTTGGCGGCAGACCGGGTTGAACTGTCGGTGGCCGGTGTCGTCCACATACAGCACTTAAACGTTTTAGAGCCAAGCGGGACACCCACTTTCTTCGTCCCGAAGGAATAAACGATGAAACAATTTTTTACCACTCTGGCACTGATTGCCGCCGTTAGCTTAGCTGCGAACGTTGCAGCGCATGCTGAAACAGCACTCGCCGAACTGCCCACGCTCGTCAAGGCATCGTACAAAATTTATAAAGGTAGCCTGCTAATTGGCCAAAACGATGAAATTTTCGAGCGCAAAGGTGCGCGTTATAGCATCGTTTCGGAAACCCGCGCCGAAGGTCCGCTCGCCCTGTTTTTTAAAGAGCACATCAGACTCAAAAGCGAAGGCCTGATTGGCCCGCGGGGTTTGCAGCCTTCAGCCTTCGAGCAGGTACGTGGCGAAGAGAGTCGTAGCACTTATGCCAAATTTGACTGGGGAAAAAAAGATATCACTTCGGTACGCAACGGCAATACCGAAACCTTTGATTTACCCGATGGTACGCAAGATCGCTTGTCGTCTATGTATCAATTCATGCTCGCGGTTCCACGCTCATCGCAGTTGACGGTTTGGATGAGTCAGGGCAAACGTAGCGAAAAATACATTTATCAAAAACAAGGCGAGCCCATCATCAAAACACCCGTCGGTGAATTTGAAACGGTGTACTACGCCCGCAGCACACAAGGCGGCGAGCCCAAAAGCCAGCTCTGGTTAGCAAAAAATAAATTTCATTTGCCCGTGCGCATTATTTTTGAAGATAAGAATGGTTCATTTGAGCAAGTCTTGGCGAGTTTGAGCGTGCAGTAGCGCGGCCGTAATGATCAGCCAAAAACGCGACAGTCTGCGGCCGTTTTGGATTTCACAACGCGCCCTTCTCATCGCTTTGGCACTGTCGGTATTTGCCCATCTGGTAGCCTATATGGCGTCGCATGATTGGGCGTCTCCTTGGCATGGTGGGAACGCTGCACTAGATGAGGCTGGGCTTCACGCTGATCTTTCACTTAAAGCTGTGCTCCTGCCGTCAGCCAGCAATATCGAGACGGACACACCAGGTGTTTCTGCCGTCGCGGCAAAACCAAAAAATATCCGATCGGGACCAGCCGCGCCGCGCGCATTGACAAAATCAGCCGCAACCTTTGCTGCGCCGGAGAACGCCATTGCGATGGCGCCGACCACAAGCGCCAATGCTGAACTGGGCCCATCTGATGCGCCAGCAACAACACCAGCCGACGCCGTATCCAACACCGTCAATGAGCGTGCCAATCTGCCTGCCGCTTCAGCAATCACTGCAGCACCCACTGCAGCAACCGAAAACAATAGCGCACTCGTCACGACCAATCTGAACGCCGGCGCACAAAATTCTCCACTAGCAACGTCCGCGATCACCATCCCGCCCTTGTCGTTTCCTGAAAAAATCAGCATGGCCTACCGCATTTCATCCAGCGTCGCTGACGGCATTGCTGATTTTTCATGGAAACGAAATGGCACGAACTATGAACTCAGCAGCACCATCCAGGCAACAGGAATTTTTGTCGGTTTATTCGTCGGCACGTTTCGCCAGACCAGTCGCGGTGAGCTGATGCCCGATGGTATATGCCCCATATTTTTCAGTATGCAGCGTGGCGAAGCACCGGCCGACACCGCAGAATTTAATCGTGGCAAAAACGAATTAAAAATTATCAAGCATGGTGAAACCCACCTCTTTCCACTGCCACCACGCATGCAGGATACGCAAAGTTTTTTATTCCAGCTGGCGCAGGACGCGTATAAATTTAAAACCCCCGATGATCGGGTAAAAGTAGCGCTGACCAACGCGCGCAAGCTTTATGAATATCAGTTTCGCCTGATCGCCGAGGAGACGCTGCAAACCCGTATGGGTCCGTTGACCACGCTTCATGTGAAAAGCGATGCCGCCGACCCCGAAGATGCCTATGAGGTCTGGCTCTCGCCCAAGCACTATTATTTGCCGGTCAAGGCGAAGTTTTACATGGGCCGTTTTTTGGTCGAACAGACAGTAAGCTCAATTAGTGCAAGCGATCCATAATCCATAAAAAGCGGTGCGTCATGGCGGTAATAGGCGATAATTGCGCCATGCAATTACATCCCCCACTGACAACACCTCTATTCAATGCTTTGGTTACCGCGCTCACGGCTATTTTGCCGCTGACCTCGCCAGCTGACGTGAGCCTGAAATTTTTCTTTCGTGACCATCCTAAGTTGGGTTTGCGTGACCGTGGTTTTATTGCGGAAACTATTTATGCCGTCCTCCGACACCGTCGTTTGATTGAGCATCTGGTGCCCGAAGGCACGCCGCGCCTGATGGCGCTGGTCGCGCTCACGCGGGTGCAGGGTCTCAGCCGTCGCGAGTTGGACCCCGTACTGCGCGGCGGTGAAGACAAATGGTTAAGCGAAATAAAGGCCGCCAAACCCACGAATTTGTCCGTGGGCATTGAAGCAGAATTGCCCGATTGGGTTGTTATAAAACTGCAGCCCTTCATGACGGACGCCGACATCATTGAATTGGGTCGCAGTATGATGAATGCAGCCCCGCTCGATTTGCGGGTCAATGCCCTGAAAGCCAAGCGGGACGCGGTTCTCAAGCGTTTCCAGCAGGAAGGAATTGCATGCGCAGCCACACCTTTTTCGCCGCTGGGCATTCGGCTTGACAGCAAAATTTCGCTAACCAAGCATGCCGCCTTTATCGAGGGGTTTATTGAAGTTCAAGATGAAGGCAGTCAATTACTGGGCATCTTGCTTGAGGCCAAGCGCGGCGAAATGGTGGTCGATTTTTGCGCGGGTGCAGGCGGCAAATCACTAATGATTGGCGCAGCGATGGCGTCCACCGGGCGTGTTTACGCGTTCGATGTATCCGAGAAACGTCTCACCAATTTGGGGCCGCGACTAAAACGTAGCGGCCTCTCAAACATCACCCCGCAGCGCATCCTGAATGAAAATGACAGTCGTATCAAACGTCTGGCCGGCAAAGTTGATCGGGTGCTGGTTGATGCGCCCTGCACCGGCCTGGGCACACTGCGCCGAAACCCGGATTTAAAGTATCGGCAATCCGAGGCGGGCCTTGCAGAGTTAAATATTAAACAGGCCGCAATTTTGGCGTCGGCAGCCCGTCTGGTGAAGCGCGGCGGGCGTTTGGTTTACGCCACCTGTAGTTTGATGCGCGAAGAAAATGAAATGATTGTTGATGCTTTTTTAACTGCGCATCCCGAATTTATAGCGGTGCCCGCGGATGAAATTTTAGCGCGGCAGAAAATTCCGTTGACGGGCATGCAACCTAATTTACGTTTGACCCCGCGCGAGCATCATACGGATGGCTTTTTCGCCGCGGTCCTGGAGCGGAAGCAGGATGCTGCTGCTATTGCTGCACGCTAAATTGAATATTTGCCGTACAGCCGACTCAAAGTACAAATCACGCGCCTAAACTGAGCGAAATGAAAGTTCTCGACTTTAATTTTGAAGCCGTGTCTCAAGCCGTGTTATCGACCACGGGGGCGACACAAATTATCGCACTGGCGTTTGCATTCTTGCTGTCCTGGCTACTGGCGCGAGCGGTACGCCCACGTCTGCCTGATAACCTCGAGCCCGGTATCGCCAAAATTGGTGCCGGCAGTGCCGCTCGACTCATGCTGCCGGTCATCTTTTTAATCCTTGCTTGGCTTACCCGATTAGCCCTCGTTAAATTTCAGCCCGTGCCAATTTTAAACATTGCCATGCCGCTTATTTTGTCGTTTGTCGCGATCAGGCTGGCGCTGTATTTGCTGCGGCATTTAATTCCCCCGAGCGCATTACTGAAGTCTTCCGAGCGATTCATCGCTTACACGGTGTGGATTGTGTTGGCGCTCTATTTGACGGGCGTATTGCCTGAAATGCTCAGCGCATTGGACGAAACCAAAATTCTGCTGACCGATCATCAGGTTTCACTCAGGCAAATAGTTGAGGCCTTGGTCCTCGCGGTGATTACGATTTTTGTAGCGCTATCGCTATCGAGTTTGTTTGAAAATAGGGTTATGGCCGCCACCTCAATTGATATCAGTTCACGCGTGGTTGTCAGTAAATTTGTTCGTGTCATGGCGTTAATGGTGGGGCTGCTGATAGCGCTTCCACTGGTGGGCATTCCGCTCACCTTGCTGTCGGTATTTGGCGGTGCGCTCGGTGTGGGACTGGGCTTTGGGTTGCAAAAAATCGCCAGCAATTATGTAAGCGGTTTTATTATTTTACTGGACCGCTCGATTCGTCTTGGCGATCTGGTCACGGTAGATAATCGGCATGGCGTGGTTAAAGGTATTAACTCGCGCTACACCATACTCAAAAGTCTGGACGGCACCGAAGCGATTATTCCCAACGATACGTTCATCACTAATACGGTGGTGAATCACACTCATAGCGATCCTCTAGTCTCATTCAAAATCAGTCTCACTTTGGACTATGAAAGTGATATTGAACGCGCTTGCGAGATTTTGCTTGCCGCCGCACTGAGCCAAGCTCGGGTCCATAAATCACCCGAGCCCACCGCGCTCATCAAGCAATTGGGCGAAAACGGGGTTGAGCTTGAGTTAACGGTATGGATTCACGACCCGGATCAAGGCCAAGCGGGTCTTCGTTCAGATATCTTGCAATATGTATTGCGCCACTTTCGCGAAGCTAATATTTCAATGCCAATGCCCCCACTAAAGTACCACCGCGAAAGCACGCCTACTGTTAAAAAAGAACAGTGAATTCAAACGCTTAAATATCAAAGCGAGGTTCATCGAATCGATGTAAAATAGATGGCTTACTTGAAGGAGATTTCTTTGGACTTTAATTTCTTAACAGGCCTGATCGATTTACCGTGGTGGGGCTATATTGTTGTGGCGCTGGCGCTGACCCACGTCACGATCGCGGCAGTGACTATTTTCCTGCATCGTGCACAGGCGCACCGCGGCCTCGATTTGCATCCGATCGTGGCGCATTTCTTCCGCTTTTGGCTTTGGCTGACAACTGGTATGGTCACCAAAGAATGGGTCGCGATTCATCGCAAACATCATGCAAAATGCGAAACAGTAGAAGATCCGCATTCGCCCGTTCACTTTGGCATTAAAAAAGTGTTGACTGAAGGTGCCGAGCTTTATCGCACCGAATCAAAAAATCAGGAAACACTCGATAAATATAGCCATGGTGTACCGAATGACTGGATAGAACGCAATGTCTATTCACGCTTTTCATGGCAGGGTGCCGGGCTGATGTTGGTTACTAATCTGATTTTATTTGGGCCGTTGGGCGCCACCATCTGGGCAGCGCAAATGGCTTGGATACCCGTGCATGCAGCTGGCATCATCAATGGCATTGGCCACTTCTGGGGCTATCGTCATTACACGGTGAACGATACCAGCCGTAACATCACCCCCATCGCGTTTTGGATTGGCGGCGAAGAGCTACACAACAATCACCATGCATTCCCTACCTCGGCGCGCTTCTCGATGCGCTGGTATGAATTCGATTTGGGCTGGTTGTACATCCGCGCGATGGAAACCGTTGGTTTGGCGAAGGTAAAAAAAGTAGCGCCCAAACCAAAATTTAATTTAAATAAAGTCGCATGCGATTTGGAAACCGTGCAAGCTGTGATCGCACACCGCTATGAAATCACCACCGGCTATGCGCGCACCTTGAAGTCCACCTGTCGCGCTGAAATCCGACGCTTGCGTAGCGAAGGCACGGCTTTTAGTGACATGCGCTCAAGCCATGCATGGTCGCGCTTCAAGGAGTGGATGTACGCTGACCGCGCGGCACTCGCCCAAGACTATCAGCAAAGCCTAGACGCAGCGCTCAAAGGCAGCAACGTGCTTAAAACTGTGTACGGCTTCAAGAAAGAATTAATGGCAACCTGGGAGCGCTCGACTGTTTCTAAAGAAGAATTAGTCGCCAATCTGGAAGATTGGTGCAAACGTGCCGAAGCTTCGGGGATTCAGGCATTGCGTGATTTTTCACGGCGCTTACGTGCCTACGCCTGATATTTTCAGTTATTAAGACCCAATAAAAAACCCGCTATCAGCGGGTTTTTTATTGGGCAGAAACCTGAAATTATTTCAGCTTTGTTTCTTTGTACATCACATGCTTGCGGGCTTTGGGATCGAATTTCATGATCTCCATTTTCTCAGGCATGGTGCGTTTATTTTTGCTGGTGGTATAAAAATGGCCAGTACCAGCGGTTGATTCGAGTTTAATTTTGTCGCGCATGATTTTTCCTTTGATCCAGTCGGGCGGCTTAGATAGCCATGCCCTGAGCACGTAAATCGGCGAGCACAACATCAATGCCCTTTTTGTCGATGGTACGCAGACCAGCGTTGGTTAGGCGAAGACGAATCCAGCGATTTTCAGATTCAACCCAAAAGCGGCGGTATTGCAGGTTAGGCAAAAAACGACGCTTGGTTTTGTTGTTGGCGTGGGAAACATTGTTACCCACCATCGGGGCTTTGCCCGTTACTTGACATACGCGTGCCATGGCACACCTCACTAGACGAAAAATACAGTTAGAAACGCGGACCGTAGCTACCGAATCCATTGATTTTAATTTCTTCCCCAGCAAAAACTTGGCTAAGCCCAAAATTATAACCAAAACCAAGCACTTAGCGCAAGGTAATGTTTGCCTGACTAAGAATTGCTTCGCGGCATAACCTATTTCAAGACAACAAAATACCCTGCTCGGCAAATGACAGCGACGCTCCGGGCGCGACAATGAAGTGGTCCAGCACCTTTACATCCACCAGCGCTAATGCCTCGGCCAGTATTTTCGTCAACGACCGATCTGCTTGGCTGGGATTAGCTTCACCCGATGGATGGTTATGCGCAAAAATCACTAAAGCGGCATTGTGGGCAAGCGCTCGCTTGACGATTTCACGTGGATAGACGCTAGTTCGCGTCAATGTGCCGCGAAATATTTCTTCAACCACAATAACGCGATTTTGACTCGTCAGAAACACTGCAACGAATACTTCATGCGGCAAGCGCGATAAGGCCAATTTCAAATAATCACGCACTGCCTTGGGTGAAGAGAGCGCGTCGGCTAATTTCATATCCTCGCCAAGAGCGCGCTTAGCCATTTCTAGGACAGCTTGTAGCTGTACATATTTGGCTTCGCCCATTCCTTTTATAGCGCAAAGGTCAGTTTTGCTGGCCGAGAATAAACCATTGAGGTTACCAAAGTTGGTTACTAATTCACGCGCCAAGTCCACCGCACTTTCCCCCTTCATGCCA